>NZ_JAVLBQ010000018.1:0-57660 GCF_031581265.1 Gracilimonas sp. | reverse complement strand
AATCATAACTTATATCACATATTGCTTAAACGACTCAGAGACGATCCGCTTTGACTCGTTTGCTTCATAAGACCCTTCTTAAATAAGATTTACCTAAATGATGGCCTTCTATTAAGTTAGAAGGCCATTTTTATTGACAGTCAGATTCTAAAACTGAACCTGTAATTTTAAGGTTTTATTTAATCCTTTCAGGATATAACGATCACTGCCTTCTCTTTCAATTCGTAATGGCAACAAGTTAGTGGTGCTTAATGCAGAATTATACTCTTGCCGTTCTACTGACCTTTGTTCAATATTTATGGCATGCACCTCAACATCATTCAGCACAGAACCGGATTGCGTGGCGGTTAAGGCTAAAATAGTCTGATCTTCAGGGATAAATTCAGCATAAACCAATCTGGATCTAAAACTGGTGCTTCCGATTCTTTCACCTGATAAAGTAGAATAAACTCCAACCCTGCCGTTTGATCTCAGAGTTACAAATTCTCCGTTGCTGGAGATAACGGCGTCTTCAATGGTTTGATCAAAACTGATACTTACCAATCCATTTCCAAAACGGTCGAACATCGAAAACAAATCATCACTTCCATTTTGATAGGTTAAAATCCCGATAAATTGTCCGTCTTCACTAACATTAATATTTCGAATTTCTCTGTTGTTGCTGCTAAATAAGTTTGTAGTAGTGAAATTGTTATTTACAATTCGAGCCCTGGAACCTTCAACTCCATTTCTGACAATTGTAGGGTTGTAAATGACTATTGTTTTAAATGCAGGATCAGCTGCCAGCTCAGATACAGACTCCCCTTCTGTACTTTGTGAACTATTTGAGATGGACTGCTTGATATCTCCCCATGAATTAAAGAACAAGAAGTTGGCTATGTTTTCACGCACAACATAATTACCATTAGCTTGAGCATAAACCTTTACTGAAGAATCACCACTTTTAGGGGAAAAAGACGAACTTGAGAATAGTTGCATGCCGCTACCTTCAAAAATACTTACCTCAGATAAACTTAAAAGAGTAGATATTGAAGTATGTTCATTTATTGAGGAAGACTGAATACCCCCATTTATAAAAGAAAGTTTATTACCTGATATGTTAACAATATGCCCCGCAACCGGAAACTCTCCAAAACTGTTTGAGCGGGTAGCCGAAGTTTCATTAATTTGTACCGACTGGGCTTGTAAGGTCGCCATTGTTAGCAACGAAATAATAAAAGCTGATAAAAATATTCTCATTTTTGAGTTAAGGAATTTTAAAAAGGATTTAATGATTTGGCCTAAAATAACACAAATATTTGTGCTTTTAAGTTTGTAATTACATTATGTAACCAGTACCATCTAAAAAAAATCTGTGATTTCTATTCTAAGTGTTTTCCCCCCTTACCGAGGAGGAATAGCAACATTCAGTGATTATTTATATAAGAACTTGAAAAAGAAAACTGAAGTTAGGGCCTATAACTTTAGTTACCTATACCCCTCACTTTTGTTTCCCGGAAAATCTCAGTTTGAAACTGATTTCAATGAAGAAGAATATGCAAAGCCGGTTTTACACTCTTCCAACCCATTTAAATGGAAAAAAGCCGCAAACGAAATTTTGAAGGATAATCCAGATCATTTAATTATATGCTATTGGCATCCCTATTTTGCCCCGGCATTCATGAAAGTTGTCAACACACTCAAAAAAAATAATCCCAGGATCCGCATTCACTTATTGGCCCACAATGTAGTGCCTCATGAGAAGTTTCCTATGGGCGAAATTTTGTCAAAAAGGTTAATAAACCAATCAGATAATTTGATAGTAATCTCAGAGAAAAGCACAAAAGAGGCTGAAAATCTTGGCGTCAAAACGAATGTAACAAAACTCTTTCATCCAGTCTATGAACAATCTTTCCCGGAAGAAACTGAAAGTGAACTCCGAACCAAGTATGGAGTAGAGGAAGTAGAACATGTATTTCTGTTTTTTGGTTTAATTCGCTCATATAAAGGGTTAGATATTATGATCAAGGCTCTTAATAAAATTGATCTGAAAAAACATAAGATAAGACCTTTGATAGCAGGAGAATTCTATGCTAATAAAAATGATTTATTATCAATGATAAAATCTGAGCACAGGGATTTTTATATAATAGTGGATCGATTTGTAAGTGATTATGAAATGGCTGAAATTTTCACCATTTCTGATGTATTGGTAATGCCCTATAAGTCTGCAACCCAAAGTGGAATTTTAGCTAACGCTATAAATTTTAATGTACCTGTAATCGTCTCAAGTTTAACAGGATTAACTGAACATGTGCACAAAAATGTAAACGCATTTACCTTTGAACCCGGTGATATTGAAGGGTTAAAAAATGATATCATAAAACTTACCGATAAAAAAACCCGGGAAGCCTTTAAAGAAGCTCTAAAACCGTTAAAAAGCGATCTTAGTTGGTCCACCTTTTCTGATGAGTTGCTACACAAAATAAGTAAAGAAAATCCATAAAACTATTTGCCTGAAATAGCTTAGCTTCGTATTTTTGGAATCTGTCTTGAAGACAGTAACCGGGGAGTGGCGCAGTCCGGTAGCGCATTCGCTTTGGGAGCGAAGGGTCGCAAGTTCAAATCTTGTCTCCCCGACTAAACGAGATTTCCTGATTACATTTATATCAGGAAATCTCACTTTTTTTGACATCTTGTTAAGTTGAGCGCCCGTAGCTCAACTGGATAGAGCAACGCCCTTCTAAGGCGTAGGTTACAGGTTCGACTCCTGTCGGGCGTACTAGCTTTTTGCTTTTAACACAAAAGGCGACATGGCCGAGTGGTTAGGCAGAGGTCTGCAAAACCTCGTACGGCGGTTCGAGTCCGCCTGTCGCCTCATTTACCAATGGCTTTGCTCTTTTTTGACTTATTGAATTTTTATCTATGCCGCGTTCGTCTAGGGGTCCAGGACGCCGCCCTTTCACGGCGGTAGCACGGGTTCAAATCCCGTACGCGGTACTAAGCTTTGCTTGCAAAGCTTAAATTCCAATAACCAAGTATCAATTTCCAAACTATAAACTTTTGAAAATTGAGATTTGGAGCTTGGAATTTAACAAAACACGGAGCTCGTAGCTCAGTCGGTTAGAGCGCTAGGTTGTGGCCCTAGAGGCCGTGGGTTCAATTCCCATCGGGCTCCCATTTTTACTAAACTGTGGATATTAACCATCCACAGTTTTTTTATTGAAAAAATTTTTAATGCCGCGTTCGTCTAGGGGTCCAGGACGCCGCCCTTTCACGGCGGTAGCACGGGTTCAAATCCCGTACGCGGTACATCTAAAAAGCCTTGATTACTTCATTGTCAATCAAGGCTTTTTTGTTATTTCAGTCTTTTACCAAGGTGATGTTTAAAAAAATATTTCCTTCTGAGTCTATATCAGATTCATCAAAATTTAGTTCATAAGTATATGATCCTGGCGAAAGAAAACTTTCCCCAACATAGTCTATAGGCTGTAAGACCGCTTTCTTACCCTGAATATAAGTTTCAATATAAGCGTATCTGTAAGCCTTTTTAACTTCTTTATAAACACTGTTTGCCCCGCTGTTAATATTACCATACTCTACTTCTTCATCTGGAAAACTTACAACCAGATTTTTCATTTCATATTCCGAAAAATTTTCAATCCTTATTTTTACTTCATCACTATCGGAATTAAAAATATCAGCGCATCCATTTACTCCTATAAACAAGATGCCTAAAAGAACAAAAGATTTTTTGAAATACATGTGGACTCCATTAATGTTATTCGTCCCAAAAACAACGTCTCTATTAGATAGCAAAGTATCAGATCTAAACTTTTTCTCTAATACGAGGCTTTTGTCCTTCTACATTATTTTTATTGATCATCTCTCCCAAAAGTCCTGTTGAGAGAAGTTGAACTCCCAATACCATTAATAAAATACCCAGAAATAATAATGGGCGGTCGCCAATGGCTTGTCCCAATATCAATTTGGTATATGCAATATAAAGATTAATTCCACCTCCTATCAGAAGCATAAGGACACCAATTGTCCCAAAGAAATGCATTGGTTTTTGAAGATAGCGTTGTACAAAAGTCAGCGTAACCAAGTCTAAAAAGCCATTCATGAAGCGAGAAAGACCAAATTTCGTTTTGCCATATTTTCTGGGATGATGCTCCACAATTTTTTCAGTAATTCGTGTATAGCCTTCTTTTTTTGCGAGCATTGGTATATACCTGTGGAGTTCTCCATACAAGTAGATGTCTTCCACAACTTCAGCCCGATACGCCTTCAACCCACAGTTAAAATCATGAAGCTCAATTCCGGCTACTTTCCGGGTTACATAATTGAAGAATTTAGATGGAATGGTTTTCGAAATAGGATCATGACGTTCTTTTTTCCATCCACTCACCAAGTCATAGCCGTCCTTTAGCATTTGAATCATTTCGGGAACTTCGGCCGGGTCATCCTGCAAATCAGAATCCATGGTAACTACATAGGTACCTTTGCTGGCTTCAAAGCCGGCTTGCAGGGCTGCGCTCTTCCCATAATTATGGCTAAAGGCAATCCCATGTATATTACTATGCTTTTCGGAAAGCTTTTTAATTTCACTCCAGGAAGTATCTGAAGAACCATCATCTACGAAAAATATCTCGTAGCTATACTCTCTGGACAATGCATCTTCAATTTGTTGTGAAAGCTCCGCCAATGATTCTTCTTCGTTATAAACGGGTACTACAACACTTATATCTATTGGGCTATTCGACGTTTTTGTTTCCAAAATGTATGCTTTTATATATGTTCAGAATTGATTTACTTTCATACCATTAAAAACAGTCTAAAATACACTTTCTGCCTGCTATGAAAAAATTGTATTACTCCATGGGTGAAGTCAGCAAACTAACGGGATTAGAACCTCATGTTTTGCGTAACTGGGAAAAAACGTACACTGAACTTAAACCAAAAAAAAACAGTGCAGGAAACCGGGTTTACAAAGAACAAGAGCTTTCCCTTATTTTTAGGATAAAAGAACTCTTACATGATAAAAAATATAGTCCTGAAGGGGTAAAGGAAATTTTGAATGGTGAAGCTAAGAAACCTAAACCTAAGTTAAGTGCAGAAGCTCGAAAAGATCTCAATGAAATAAAGGTATTTTTAAATGAGCTGCTCGAGAGACTCTGAAACCGGTTAAATATTTTTGTTAGCTGACCTCACCACCAATATCATTAAGAATTGGGCGCATATCATGAATGCCATTCCTACCAAGTGTAGCACCTGTAATATTCTCGGCATATCCAGATAATAGAGACCCACTCCTACCAGCACCTGCGCAAATACCAACATCACATTCCAACGCCCCAGCTTTAGCACCAACCCTTCGGCTTTATATCTGGTGAGAATATAGTATAAGAATCCTCCGGCACATACCACCAACCAGGAGAAACTTCGATGGATGGGGAAAATAGTGTCAACACTATCCAGCCACATACTCCTCGGTAAAACCTCGGCTGCATTTTTTATGGCGTCTATTGCTTCTCTGACCTGCGTTCCCAATACAAGTTGTACCATAGATACACCGGACAGAATCCAAAGGGTCAAGAGTAGTTTCTTTCTAAATTCTTGTTCAATTCTGACTTTTAGAAAATCACTTGTAGCCTTAAAAGTTGCATACAATAAAGTTGTTATAATCAACATCGCTACCAACATATGGACGGTTATCATTCCCGAATGCAGACCCGTTTTAACAACTACACCTCCCAACCATCCCTGGAAAAGAACTAGCACAAAGGCAGCAAAAGAACTATAAAAAACGGTGGGTTTACTCTTTCGATATTTGAAAGACAACACAAAAGTAGCCAAGATTAAAAATCCAATGAGTACCCCCACTAATCGATTGACATATTCAATCCAGGTGTTGTAAACATTAAACTGGTTAGCATTGAATTCAGACGGAAGATCTGCTAAACTTGTGGGCGGTATCCACATACCGAAGCACTTGGGCCAATCCGGACAGCCTAAACCGGCACCTGCTGCGCGGACCAACCCACCTACTAAAATCAAAAATAAAGTAGCCGCAACTGTTATAATTGCAGTTTTTTGAAAAGCATTTAATTTCATGTTAAAAGACTGTCAAATATGGGGAATAATAGTTAAATTTGGGGCTGCACAAATTAATTTTTTGTACCTATCAAATTTAAATGAATTCAGCCGAAGAAAACATCCTTATCAAGAGATCTGTGACGGATGTTATTTCCGATTATTATCAACTTACCAAACCGGGCATAACTATGTCCGTTCTGGTAAGTATGTTAGTGGGTTTCATCCTCGGCAGTGGAACTAACATCAATTTTAGCATTCTCATTCACGCCCTGATAGGAACTTATTTAATTGCCGCCGGAACCGGTGCTCATAACCAATTTATTGAGCGTGTTTCCGATGGATTGATGAAGCGTACTTCCAAACGCCCTCTTCCCGACCGACGTATTGATTCTAAAAGCGGGATGGTCTTTTCCATGACTCTGATTTTTTCCGGGCTTTTGTATCTCATCCTGATGGTAAATGCCGTTGCAGGAGCCGTTTCTTTTGTTACAGCTCTTATTTATTTGGGCGTTTATACTCCTATGAAAAAGGTGTCCCCCATTAATATTGCCATTGGAGCAGTCCCTGGGGCACTTCCCCCCGTTGGAGGCTGGGCCGCTGCTACAGGTAATATTGCTGAACCGGGTATGTGGCTTTTATTTGGAATTATGTTTTTCTGGCAAGTTCCCCATGTGCTATCAATAGCATGGTTATGCAAAGATGACTATTCCGGTGCCGGTCTTAAAATGCTTCCACGCAAAGATGAGATGGGATACAAAACCGTTTTTTGGTCGATGATTTGTACACTTTCTTTATTCCCCGTAACCTTTGCTATGTATCAGCTTGATATTTCCGGGATGATCTTCCTTGTTCTAGGCACTATCTTCGCACTTGGCTTTCTGGCCTACACCATCAAGTTTGGACTTGATCGAACCAAAGCTAATGCCAAGCAAATGATGTTCGCATCCATTGCCTACCTCCCCCTTGTATGGATTGCTGTTTTTGCAGATCGCTTTATTTCTTTTTAGCACAATTATTTATTTAGCCACAAAAACTCTAAAACACGAAAGTGTTTATATTTCAAAAAACCCTCAAACTTTTTTAATGTGCCCCTATAGTTTCTGTGTTGTATTCGCAAAGGGACAAAGATAAGGTTCAAATCCTCAGTATCTGCCCAACACTTTTCTATCTTATACCTATATATTTTATCGGAATTCAATTTCCTCACTTCCCATGAATGGCATTATAATCTTTAATAACGGTCTTAAGGAAATCATCAGCCCGCATTTCGTGATCCTGAATACTCAATCGCTCTTCTATTTTCTTTCTTGTTTTCTGTAGCATTAGAATCCAATTATCATATTCATAATGCGGCCTTGAATCTAATACCTCCTTTATGATCCGAATGTCATTATCATCAAGTTCTGCTACCTGAGGGAATACCGGTTCATATGCATCGGCCACTTCAGCAAATAAGGTATTATCCAAATTGACCTTTTTACGTTCTTTAATGACACAGGTTTTACCCAAAATATCCCCAATTCTTTGTCCTTTGCCGTTCATAATTATTGCTATGAAAGCAACCACACCGCTGGTCATTGTAATTTCAATGAGACGAAATAGCCATCGTACCAAATAACCGCTCAAAGTTGCCCGGGTTCCATCAGTTTTAACGACCCGAATACCTACTATTTTCTTACCTAAACTGTATCCATTTGAAACGGTCTCAGAAACCAAATGATATAACATCATCGGCAATACGATAAAGGCATAAAACCCCCACATCGAACTACCCAATACTGAAGGATCTGTACCGCCAATTTCATTTACATACCCCCAAATCCATACCCCCACCAGGTAATATACTCCTATGAAAAACCCATCCAGGAAAAAAGCTAATATCCTCTCTCCTACACCTGCTGGTTCATAGCTTAGTTTTACGTGCTGACTCGTCTCAATTCCTACCATTTAATTGATGATTGTTAATTTTTGATTGATGAATTTACTCTCACTTCATCACCAATCACTTTATCACTATTTTACTATCTTCTTTTCGAACAAATTGAGCGTGAAGTTATATCCATGCTCGGCAAAATGAAAGTGGTTTAGACTATCTGAATGAGGGAAGTAGCTTTTTTAAGAAAAAATGCAG
Organism: Gracilimonas sp.; assembly: GCF_031581265.1. Taxonomy (GTDB): domain Bacteria; phylum Bacteroidota; class Rhodothermia; order Balneolales; family Balneolaceae; genus Gracilimonas. Next base: position 49,451 of record NZ_JAVLBQ010000018.1, on the reverse strand, counting down.
ATAAGTGGAAGGAGTTTGAGCAACTTCTAAAGGATAAATCTTTCGATAATCCCGATAAACTTGCCGAACTTTATATAGAACTAAATGCTGATCTTGCCTATGCTCAAGCCAATTACCCCGGCAGTAAAACTGAACAGTATTTAAATCAGCTTTCAGTGATGGTACATGATGAAATCTATCGCTCTAAAAAAGAGGATACCAATCGGCTTATAACCTTCTGGACGCAAGAACTTCCCCGTCTTTTTGCATCCAAACAAAAGGAATTGCTGTACAGCCTCATCGTATTTAGTGTGGCCATTGGAATCGGAATTCTTTCATCTGCCAATGACCCGAGTTTTGTCCGCTACATTATGGGAGATGCATATGTAAATATGACCATCAGTAATATTGATGAAGGTGACCCTTTGGCTGTCTACAAAAAAGCCGAAGAGCTGGACATGTTCTTTGCCATTACCATCAATAATATTCGGGTTTCTTTTTATGCTTTTGTCAGTGGATTGCTTACTTCAATAGGTGTAGGACTGGTTTTATTAAATAATGGGGTGATGGTAGGCGCCTTCTTACACTTTTTTGCTAAATACGGCTTGATTGGGGAAGCTCTTAGGGTGATTTTCATTCATGGCACCTTAGAACTTTCTGCTATTGTAATAGCCGGGGCAGCAGGATTTGTTGTCGGTAATGGTTTTTTATTTCCCGGCACCCTTTCCCGGAAAGAGTCTTTTATAAAAGCAGGACGGGAAGGCTTAAAAATGATCGTAGGTTTGGTTCCTGTGTTCGTAGCGGCCGGACTGTTAGAATCTTTTGTAACCAGATATACACAAATGCCGCTCTGGTTGAGCTTGATTATAATATTGGGTTCTTTAGCATTCGTGATTTACTATTTTGTAATTCTACCCCTAAAATTAAAACATCAGGATGAACGACTTTAAGCTTCAAAAATACCGTGACCTCGGTGATATTTTAACCGATTCTTTTTTATACATCAAACATCACTATAAATCTCTCGGTAAAGCTTTACTGCTGCTGGCTGCACCCTTCTATCTGATTTCCGGTTTTTTAGTGGGGGATGCTTATAGCTCATTCTTTTCAGCCATGTTCAATAATCCTGAAGCCGCTGAGAGTATGATAACTCCCGGGTTTATGATTGGGATGCTGATGTTGGTCATGTCTTCAGTAGCACTGATGACGGTTACCCTTACTCACATTGGTGTAGCAAATGAACAAGACACTGTTGAACTCTCTGATATCACCGACCGTTTTGGGATGAATTTCATCATGCTCTTCCTGCTCTATGTCCTTATCATTTTGGCCGTTTCTGTTTCATTCCTATTCTTCATTATTCCCGGTATTTATGTGGGAATTAAATTATTTGTCTCTCCTACTGTTTCAATTCTGGAACGTAAAAATCCCCTTGAAGCCATTACCCGCTCATGGCAGTTGGTACAGGGACACTGGTGGTTTACCTTTGCTACCTACTTGGTTATGAATATTGTTACAAGCTTTATGAGCTATGTTTTGATCATTCCTCTTGGCATTGTAATGAGCTTCTTTTCTTCGGCAGGGGCAGAATCAAGTCAATCTTTTGTGAATATGATTGGGATACTATATGGCCTGATGATTTTATTCGCTTCTCTTTTCACCGTGATTCTTTTAATAGCTTTAGCACTCCATTATTTCAACCTTATTGAGCGAAAAGAAGGAAAAGGCTTAAAAGCACAAATCGAGGAACTGGGGTGATTGCCAAGCTGCTATTAATTTTTATGACCGGTGTGTTTATCCCACCGCAGGATACCACCAACTTCACTCTTCCGGTTGATAGCAGCGATATCCACGCCCGAACCGTAGATTCCCAGACATTAGATTCTTTAACCTCTGATGAAGTTTTTAGCTACAATGAGGTAGCACCAAACCCGGAAACTTTATGGAGTCGCATTCAGCGCTGGCTCATTCAGACCATTGGATATATCATGGATAACCGATGGGTATCTGTGGCTATTCGATTTATCTTTTTCTTGATCTTTGCCATCGTGTTTGTTGGCTTAATCAATCAAATTTTAGGAGGGAATTTAAGCAGTGCTTTTAGCAAGAAATCGGGGGCCGAATCTCTTTCTTTGAATATTAAAGCCTCCGAACTTCAAAAAACAGATTATGATGTCCTCTTGAATAAAGCCTTATCAAATCAAAATTTTCGAGATGCAGTACGAATTCTATATTTAAAAGCATTACAGCAGTTAGATCAGTCAGGTTTGATCACTTGGAAGCCCGACAAAACAAATTACGACTATGTAAAAGAGCTAAATGCCCATCCGGTTCACAGTTCCTTCAAAAAGCTTACTTATTTTTATGAGTATGTAGAGTACGGACATTTTTCTATTGATGAATCTGGCTTTAATAATGTGGAACGCATTTTTCGTGAATTTTCAGAAAAAACTTCGGGGTGATGTTTCAAAAAGAACGAACATATTATTTCATCCTCGGGACACTCATCACAATTTTTGTACTTGTTGAAGTGTTTGAACCCAAGCCCTTAGACTGGACCGAAAGTTTTTCAAATGAAGATACCATCCCATACGGAGGCTACCTGATACATGAAATGTTACCAACCGTCTTTCCCGATGATTCCATTTCTGTAAACCAGTCTCCCCTTTTTGAATTTACTGATACCACTAATCCCCAAAAAAACTGGGTTTTCATAAACCGTTCGTTTGGCCTCGATCCCTATGAGACAGAGATTTTACTTAGTCAGGTTGAAAAGGGTGCCCGGGTTTTCATTGCTGCAAGATCATTCAACCAAGCTTTTGCTGACAGTTTGAAATTGGGAACTCGCATGAATAACCCTTTTTTAGGGGGAGGAATCATCCTTGATGAAGATAGCGTCCTTGTGAATTTCACCAACCCAAAATTAGCTTCAAAAAACGGCTATCCCTATCACCGATCAACAACAGAAACGTATTTTTCGAGTTTCGACTCCACGAGAACCGTTCGCTTACTTGGAATCAATAATGAAGAAAACCCAAACTTTATTCAGGTGAGTGTTGGGAAAGGAGAGTTATTCCTTCACGCCAATCCAACTTTATTTACCAACTATTTTGTGCGAAATAAAACCGGAGCTGATTATGCAATGACCGCACTTTCCTATCTTCCCGAAAAGACCACCATTTGGGATGAATATTATAAAGATGTTCGCTCTTCCGGTGGAAGTGTTGTACGGTACGTCGTTTCTGAAAAGCATTTGAGGTGGGCCTGGATATTGAGTCTTTCCGGTGTTGTGCTATTCATGATTTTCAGAGCCAAGCGACGGCAGCGTATAATTCCTGAAATCACCCCTCCAAAAAATTCAAGCATTGAATTTGCCAAAACGATTGGAGATCTCTATCGTGAGAAAGGGGATCACAAACTCATTGCAGATAAGAAAATCAACTTTTTCTTTGACTACATTCGGTCAAACCTAAATCTTGATACTGATATCCCCACTCAGGAACTTATCAAGGATGTAGCAATCCGTTCCGGTATCCAAAAAAATGAAATTGAAGCAATATTTGATCTAATCGATGTCCTCTCTCAAAAAGAAGAAATTTCCACAAAAGAACTTAAGTTACTAACCGACAGAATTGACCAATTCTATAACCTCAGCCAACGATGAACACAGAAGATAAAGACCCTACACCATTTGAAAATCGCACCGATCTTTCCGGACTTGAAAGTCTGGTTGACTCCATCCGAAAAGAACTTAAGAAAATTATAGTCGGACAACAGGAGATGGTAGATTTACTAATTGCAGCCTTACTGGCTGATGGTCATGTGTTAATTGAAGGCGTCCCCGGAGTCGCCAAAACCCTAACCACCAAACTGCTTGCGCAAACCATCAGTGCTGATTTCTCCCGCATCCAGTTCACTCCAGACCTAATGCCTGCTGATGTAATCGGAACCTCGGTTTTCAACCCTAAAACCACGGACTTTGAATTCAAGGAAGGACCTATTTTTTCGAACCTCGTACTCATTGATGAAATCAACCGATCTCCGGCCAAAACCCAGGCAGCACTTTTCGAAGTGATGGAAGAGCGACAAATCACCGTGGACGGTAACACCTATTTTATGGAAGCCCCATTTATGGTTGTAGCCACTCAAAACCCTATTGAACACGAAGGCACCTATCGACTTCCGGAGGCACAGCTCGACCGATTCTTGTTCCGCATTGATGTTCCCTACCCTTCCCTTGATGAAGAAATTCAAATTATCTCGGGAAGTTACGCTCGAAAGAATACTCTGGATATAAGCGCTTTGGATAAAGTTATTTCCAGTGAAGAAATTGCAAAACAGCGTAAGGTGACCGCCTCCATTCATGTTGAGCCGGAGCTGATGAAGTACATTGCTCAAATCATCCAGAATACGCGGAATAGCAGTTCAGTTTCTATTGGAGCATCTCCAAGAGCATCGATCTTTGTGATGAGAGCCGCCCAAGCCTGGGCCGCAATGAAAGGCCGGGATTTTATCACTCCGGAGGATGTGAAGGAAGTAATTAACCCGGTTTTGAGACACCGAATCACCTTAACTCCTGAAAAAGAAATGGAGGGAATGAAACCCGATCAGGTGATACAAATGATTCTTGAAAAGGTGGAGGTTCCACGATAAAATTTTAAAATATTGAATTTCTGAACTGAAAAGTCCTCCCTTGAGGGAGGTGCCGATCCCGAAGTAATCGAGAGAGGCGGTGGGTGTTGGTGCTAAAGCTTATGTTACCTTGGCCCCAACACCCATCCCGGCTAAAGCCGTACTTCCCTCAAGGGAAGACTTTCTGATTAAGCAGAGGACTTTTAGCAATAGAAAGAAACCAAATAAATGAACCCACTAACCGTCTTTAAACAAATTCATCTATCAAACCTGTTCTTCCAGGTGTTGGCAGGAGTGGCTTTTACTTTTCTGGTAGGGTATTTCGTGCCGGTGGTGGGGGCGTTTGCGGAGGTTCTGTTTTTGGGATTTGTACTTATTTTCGGGATTGATTTAGCCTTGCTCTTCAGTAAAAAAGAGCCGGTTTCGGGAAAACGTTTTGTACCGAAGCGTCTTTCTAATGGTGATGAAAATACCATCAGGCTTCATCTTGCCAACCGATATAACTTTAAAATTCAGGCGGAAATTATTGACGAGATTCCCCATCAGTTTCAGCTTCGGGATTTTAGCATTCAATCTGAGTTTAATGCAGGTGAAGAAAAGGATTTTACCTATGAACTTCGTCCTACCGAACGCGGTGAATACGATTTTGGAAACATTAATATATTCTTGAATTCCGGGATTGGATTTGTGCGCCGGAAAATTTCAATTCCTGCTCAGGAAACCGTGCCCGTGTATCCCTCATTTATTCAAATGCGGAAATTTGAGATGTATGCCATTTCAAATCGGTTGACTGATATTGGGGTGAAGAAAATCAGGCGGGTGGGTCATACCATGGAATTTGACCAGATTAAAGAGTATGTGCGTGGCGATGATGTACGCTCTATAAACTGGAAGGCTACAGCCAGAGCCAATGACCTGATGGTGAATCAATACCAGGATGAACGGTCCCAAAATGTCATTAATGTCATTGATACCGGAAGAGTGATGAAGATGCCCTTCAACGGGCTCCATTTGCTTGATTATGCCATTAATACCAGTCTTGTGATCTCCAATATCGCCCTTCTTAAAGATGATAAAGCCGGACTCATTACCTTTTCCAACAATCGTTCTACGGTTGTAAAACCTGAGAAAAAACGAACGCACATTCAGCGAATTCAGGATGCCCTCTATAATCTTGATACCAACTTTGTTGAATCAGATTACGAGCAATTACTGATTGGCCTTCGCAGGCATGTAAACCAACGGAGCTTGGTACTCCTCTACACCAATTTCGAAACCTTCTCTTCCATGGAAAGGCAGCTCCCCTACCTCCAGCGAATTGCCAAAGATCACCTTTTGGTAACCATCTTTTTTGAGAACACAGAAATGAACTCACTGATATCTAAAGAGGCCGAAACAGTCAGAGAAATCTACACCAAAACCATTGCCGAGAAGTTTGCTTTCGAAAAGAGACAAATCGTCAAAGCCTTACATCAACGAGGTATACAAACCATTTTGACCCCGCCCAAAGAACTGTCAGTAAATGCGATTAATAAGTATTTGGAATTAAAGTCGCGGGGGTTGATTTAGGGGGCAGCTATCAGCGGTCAGACTTCAGCTGTCAGTTACTTTAACCCCAATTGATCTACTTCTGCATTGAGCTGTATCCTAGTTCAGGCGCGGAGCGTTCGGAACCAGGGTAAAGCTGAGAACTGAGGCCTGAAAGCTGACAGCTCCCTCAGCTCCCCCAATCAATAAATCGCTGGAAAACGCTCTGTATCCGCCTCGCGCATGATTTCGTAAATGGTCTCAAAAATATCCTCAGCGTTAGGTTTGCTAAAGTAATCTCCATCAGAGGCATAAGCCGGGCGATGTGCTTGAGCAGTCAGGCATTTAGGCTCGGAGTCAAGGTCGAAATAACCTCCCTGTTCTTCCAATATATTGTGTAAGATGTAAGCCGAAGCTCCGCCCGGGACATCCTCATCTACAACCAACAAACGGTTAGTCTTGCTGAGTGATTTCCCGATCAAGTGATCAAGATCAAATGGAAGCAAGGTGCGAACATCAATCAATTCAATTGAAATACCTGCATCTTCAAGCTGTGGAATTAAGCTTTCCACAATGTTGAAGGTAGATCCATAAGAAACGACGGTAATATCCGATCCCTCTTTCACAACCTCAGGCTTACCCAATGGAACCGTAAACTCTCCTAAATTGGAAGGTTTATCTTCTTTTAGTCGATATCCATTTAAAGGTTCGATAATGATGGCAGGATCATCCCCTTGTAACAAGGTATTATAGAATCCGGCAGCTTCGGTCAAATTTCTGGGAACGCATACATGAACTCCCCGAACTCCGTTTACAATCATTCCCATTGGTGAACCGGAATGCCAAATGCCTTCCAGTCGATGACCACGGGTTCGAACTATTAACGGAGCCGCTTGTCCGCCTTTGGTTCTATATCTCAGCGTTGCCAAGTCATCGGAAATTCCCTGGAAGCAATACAGCAAGTAATCGAGATATTGAATCTCAGCAATGGGACGTAAACCACGGATGGCCATCCCAATTCCCTGTCCTAAAATAGTAGCTTCCCGGATGCCGGTATCACTCACGCGGATTTCCCCATATTTATCCTGCATGCCTTCGAGACCTTTATTTACGTCCCCTAATTTTCCGGCATCTTCACCAAAAACGAGAGTGTTGGGATATTTTTCGAAAAGCTTATCGAAATTGTCCCGAATTACGAGGCGACCATCCACACGCTTAGGTTCGTAAGAATATTCCGGTTTAATTTCTTCTACATTCAGCGGAGATTTAGAGGTTTCGCTGTACAGGTGTGAGTTGTAACGCTCTTTGTTCTCCTCACGAGATTTTTCTACCCATCTGAGCAATTCACCACGGGCTGAACTTTGCTTTCCGGCAGTGGCAACCAAAGCTTTTCTTGCTGCAGCTAATATATCTTTTCGAATAGCCGTGGGATAGTTTTTCAGCTTTTTGGCATATTCACCGACCTTCTCATTGCCGGTTTCTTCACTTAACTTATTCAGCAGGTCAAGTACATCAGATTTCTCCTGTTTGATAGGCTCCATAAAAGCCTTCCAAGCGGCTTTTTTGGCTTCTGTTACTTCTGCTTTGGCTTCTTCCTCAAGCTCATCCAGCTTTTCTTCTTTGGCAATTTTATTGTCAAGTATCCACTGTCTCAGTTTTTCGAGGCAGCAATATTCTTCTTCCCACTCTAACCGTTCTTCCGATTTATAGCGCTCATGGGAACCGGAGGTTGAGTGTCCCTGCGGCTGGGTTACCTCTTTCACATGAACCAAGACCGGCACATGTTCATCGCGGGCAATTTTAGCAGCTTTTTCATAGGTGTCTAAAATCGCTTCATAATCCCAGGCTTTGACGGTTAGAATTTCATATCCATCTTTGTCTTCAGTTCGCTGAAATCCACTTAATATCTCAGAGATACTTTCTTTGGTGGTTTGATACTTCTTAGACACCGAAATACCGTATCCATCATCCCAAACAGAAACAACCATTGGGATTTGAAGCACTCCACCGGCATTGATAGTCTCCCAGAAAACACCTTCAGAAGTACTTGCATCACCGATGGTGCCGAAAGCTATCTCATTTCCTTTATTCGAAAACTTCTTCCACTCTTTACCTTTTAGTGCTTTCTCATTTCTATACACTTTTGAGGCTTGGGCGAGTCCTAATAGTCGGGCCATTTGTCCTGCAGTAGGAGAAATATCAGATGCCGTATTTTTTGATTTGGTTTGATCAATCCAATGGCCGTCCTCATCAATGAGTCGGGTTGCAAAGTGGGAATTCATTTGTCGGCCGGCAGAACTTGGGTCTGCCTCTACATCAGCATGGGCGTATAGCTGTGCAAATAATTGCTGAGGAGTTACATGATCAATAGCGAGCATAAAGGTTTGATCACGATAATAGCCCGAGCGGAAATCTCCTTCTTTAAACTGCTTGGCCATGGCTATTTGAGGAATTTCTTTCCCGTCCCCAAAAATTCCAAACTTTGCTTTTCCTGTCAGCACCTCTTTCCTGCCAATTAACGACATATGCCGACTGACCCAACCCAATTTGAAATCCGCTAAGATTTCTTTCTTTTGAGCTGCGGTAAATTTTTTCTTTGTCGTCTTGTCTTTTACTTGAGCCATTATTAAATAATTATTCTGAAAATTTTTTAGGAAAAGCGACCTTCCGAGCGGGGCGACATAATACGGAAAAGCGCTTTTTTATGAAACCTTATCCGCTGTGCTTCTCGTTCAGTTTCCGTTAAATTTGGGTTAATTTTGAGCTTGAATAAAGTCGATTAAAATAGCGATAGAATTTGTTGTCACTCTGAGCGCCTAAAGTGTAATTTTAGGATAACATAACTTTCCGCGAAGAGTATCAACGCATAAATCAGCAACTATAGTAATCCAAAGTTTGAGATCCTTCGCGTCAATCAATTAACTTCTATTTGATTTACTATGCGCTCAGGATGACAACTAAAGCTAACCCTTCCACAGTTAAAGCAATCTATCCGATTTTAAGCTTCCGGGAGGGGTTCTTATCGACCATATCATTCCGTAAAGCCACCCTTCGTCATCTTAATCGGATCAAGAGCTTTATCAAGTTCCTCATCAGAAAGATCGGTCATTTCTTTAGCCACTTCTTTCAAAGGGCGATTTTCGGCATAAGACTTCTTCGCAATTTTGGCAGCAAGATCATAACCAATGATAGGATTCAACGCTGTAACCAAAATTGGATTCCTTCCTACCATTTCGGCAATGGCCTCTTTTTTCACTTTCAACTTAGATACTGAACGGTCGGCTAAATTCCGTGCTGCATTGGCCAATATATCTATCGACTCAAGTAGGTTGTGTGCTACTACCGGTAACATTACATTCAACTCGAAGTTCCCGGCCTGTCCCCCAACTGTTATCGCTGCATCATTTCCTATCACCTGTGCACACACCATGGTTAATGATTCTTCTATCACAGGATTTACTTTGCCCGGCATGATGGAAGAACCGGGTTGAAGGGCGGCTAACTCAACTTCTCCAATACCACTGTTGGGACCTGAATTCATCCAACGCAAGTCATTGCCAATTTTCATCAAGCCAACTGCTATAGTTTTTAGCTGACCGCTAAGTTCAACGGGAGCATCCACAGTAGCCTGAGCTTCAAAGTGATTTTCGGCTTCAATAAATTTCTCGCCGGTTAGTTCTGAAATCTTTTCAGCAAATCTTTTACCAAAATCTTTGTGTGTATTCAATCCGGTCCCAACAGCTGTTCCTCCCTGAGGTAATTCACTTACCCGCTCGAGGGCAGATTCTACACGTCTGATACCCAATTCAACCTGTCGGGCATATCCACTAAATTCTTGTTCAATAGTCACTGGCATTGCATCCATAAGGTGAGTGCGCCCTGTTTTTACTACATCCGCATACTCTTTTCCTTTACTGAGAAAAGTTTCCTGTAAATGTTTGAGCGCCGGGATCAAATTCTTGGTTGCTGCTTTTACAGCTGCTACTCTGATTGTTGTAGGAATGACATCGTTAGAGCTTTGCCCATAATTGATGTGATCGTTGGGGTGAATATTGACATCAAGGTTCTTCTTTAATTCGTTGGCACGATGAGCAATAACCTCATTGGAATTCATATTGGTCGAAGTTCCTGAACCTGTCTGGAAAATATCGATCACAAATTCTTTGTCATGAACGCCATCAATAACTTCTTGTGCAGCAGCCTGAATAGCGGTAGCTACCTCCTTATCAAGTAAACCTAAATCAGCATTAACGGTAGCTGCGGTTTTTTTTACATATCCTAAAGCTTCGATGAATTCCCGGCTGAATTTAATTCCGCTTATCGAAAAGTTATCGTGCGCCCGTTGGGTTTGTGCTCCGTATAAAGCATCTTTTGGAACTTTAACTTCACCCATGGAATCTTTCTCGATACGATAGTCACTCATTATTTTACAATCTTTTTTTGGTTGATAAGTTTGACTTAATCTCAAATTAATGCTGAACATCAATTATAGATAGTAATTCTTAAATAGCGTTAAAAAGATAAGGAAAAAGTATGTAGATGTCGTGAAAGGTTGACAAAAACTGAATAGATGTTTTGTACATCAACAGTTAGAAATGAATTAAGGCCTATTCCCTTTTCAAGATCAAAGTTCTTTGGAATACATCCGGTAGGTTTTATCGTGGGTACCACCCATGCGCTTAGCTACGCTAATCATTTCTTTATTGGTCTCAAGAATCCAGCTCATTTCGGAGACGGTTTTGTGGCCACTTTCAAGCCCCTTATTGATTGACCGCAGGTGTAACAGGGCGTCAATGCCTTTGCCATGATATTCGGGTAAAACACCCATAAGTGCTGTTCTGAGATGGTGCAGGTCTCTCTTTCCCCAAAGCAACTTGAATATCCCGAATGGAAACAACCTGCCATTCATGTTTTTCAAAATCCGGTTAATATTTGGAAGACCAATTGAAAACGCTACCGGCTCACCGTTAATTTCGGCTACGTGGGCGAAATCGGTATCAATGATAAGCTTCAGGTCTTTCCCAAGGGTAGCAAATTCTTCTTCACTCAGAGGTATGAATCCCCAGTTATCTTTCCATGTAGCATTAAAAATTCGCTGCACCATCTTAATCTCTTGATCCATCTTCTTCAGGTTTACCGGCCTGATTTCAAGATTGGGCATGCGGTGTTTTACTACTTTTTCGGCTCGTCTCATTCTATCCACATCAACCGTTTCTGTATCGATAAGGAATGCGTACAAATCCATAGCTTTTTCAAAGCCGGCATCTTTGATCAGCGTGTCATAGTATGGAAAATTGTAGGGCATCAGGATGTAGGGGTCTTTATCAAATCCGTCAATCAAAACTCCGATAGTGTCCATCATACCGGGATTAGAGGGACCAAGTACATCCTTCATTCCTTTATCTCTAAGCCAATCTGAAGCTACTCTAAAAAGCAGGTTTGCCGTATGTTGGTCGTCAATGCACTCAAAAAAACCAAAATGCCCGGTTTTTGTACCATGATAATCGTTGTAGCGATGATCTATGATGGCCGCAATTCGTCCCACTTCCTTTCCATCTTTGATAGCAAGGAAAAGTTCAATTTCAGCATTATTATAAAAAGGATTTTTATCGGTATCGATGAGTTTTTTCTGTTCCATTCGCAATGGGGGAACCCAGTGTTGGTGTCCCTTGTAAAAGGAATAGATAAAATCAGTAAATCGCTTCTTTTCCTCTTTAGTAGAAACGACTGTTACCCCTGAACTTTTCATACAATCGGATTAGATTAGCATTTTACTCGATTGCAGAATGACCGTTTCTGTCAATAATTCCATGCTTAAGACCAATTTTGCGGAAAGCTTCTAATATCTGGTCAAGGTGCTCATCTGTATGACTGGCCATATAACTTGTTCTCAGTAATGATTGCCCTTTGGGTACCGCAGGCGGCACAACGGCATTGGTATAAACACCGGCTTCAAACAGATCTTTCCAAAACTCAAAACACTTCATCATTTCCCCGATAACAACCGGGATAATAGGACTTTGGCTGTTCCATACGTTAAAACCCAAGTTTTTGAGTTCAGTACGCATGTAGTTGGAAATTTCTTCGAGTCGCTCTAATCTCCAGGGTTCTTCTTCCAAGATTTCAAGGGCTTTTAATACGGTTGCTACGTTAGCCGGTGGCATAGAAGCACTAAAGATGTGGGCAGGAGAATGATGTCTTATAAATTCTATCACCGGCTTATCACCAACAATAAAACCTCCAAGAGATGCAAAAGACTTCGAAAATGTTCCACTGATCAGATCAACTTCATCTGTCAGTCCAAATACCGAAGCAGAACCACGCCCCCCATCTCCCACAACACCTATTGCGTGGGCATCATCAAGATAAAGCCGTGCATTAAATTCTTTAGCCAATTTCACCAATTCTGGAACATTAGCAAGAGTACCCGACATTGAAAAAACACCGTCAGTTACTATGATTTTTCCTGCATCAGGATCAGACCTTTCTAACAACTTTCTGAGCTGATCCATATCATTATGCTGATAACGAACAGTTTTAGCATTTGAAACCAAAGTACCCACCACTATGCAGGCATGGTTATCTTTATCAGAAAAAATGATATCATTGCGACCTGCTATGGTTTGTATGGAACCTTCATTCGTTTGATAGCCGGTACTGAATAGCACACAACCCTCTTTCCCCATGAAGTTTGCAAGTTTCTCCTCCAGCTCGAGATGGCTATCAAGAGTTCCATTTAAATACCGAGAACCTGTGCAGCCGGTTCCATATTTAGTGAGGGCTTCCTGAGCTGCTTTTATAGTCCGTTGATCATTTGTAAGCCCCAGGTAGTTATTGGAACCTGCCATGATCACTTTATTTCCTTCAATTTCAACTATAGTACCGTCAGTTGCCTCAAGGGGCTTAAAATATGGATACAGTCCCATTTCCTTAACTTCATCAGCTTTTGTAAAATTAAAAGCTTTTGAAAAAATGTCTGATTTTGTGGCACTGCTTTTACTATCGGCCATTCGGAGATTCCTCAACAAATTCTATATAACATCAAAATATAGCCAGTATTATGTATCAATCAAATTATCATAAAGATAGTATCAATACCGACTGCTGATATAGGTTATTTAATATCGTGGAAAAGATAAGAAATTTATCACTCAGCTACTGAATTTGATCTCAATTTTTTTGACAGTAAACATCCGTTCTTATTCACCCTGTTTCTCTACTTTTTTGCCACTTAATAGCTTCTGGTACGTTTCAAATAATTTCCTGAAGTGATCTTCCATATTAAAAATTTCGTGCTCTGCAGCAACTTTGGTCGCTTCAACCATTTCACCGCGATCTTTCTTGAGCATTTCTTTTATTGCTTGGGCACAGGCAGTTTTATCACCGGGCTTATATGTCACTCCAATTTTATCGGTTGCAATATCAGCGGCTCCTCCTCTTTCGGGTACGATTACGGGTAACCCACTACATACCGCTTCAGCCACTACAATACCATAAGTCTCTGCTGCAGAACCGTGCAGAAAGTAATCGGATGAGGCCAAAATATTGGCCAGTTGATCTCTGTTCTCAGTAAAACCCATCAATTTGACCAACTTAGATTTACCGGCTTTATACTTCACATATGCACTGATCGGACCGTCCCCAAAAATCATTAGTGCCATATCTTCATCTTTTGCTGCTTCAATAAATCCATCAATAACCGTTCCCAATCTTTTTTCAGGATGATGACGGCTTATTGCTATCATTAGCTTTGCATCTTTATCCAAGCCAAAATCAGCCAATAGTTTTTCTCTTAATTTTTCATCCCGCCGGTTGGGGGAGAAAAAATCTTTATCGATTCCAAAAGGAACAGCGATAGGATTTTTTACTCCAAACCCATCTATTCGCTCTGCCAGCCATTCTCCACTTACTACAGTCGCGTCAAATTTCCGGCTCAGCTTCCGCAGAAATTTCCAGAAGAAGCCAAATATTTTATCTACACGATCGAAACCAACTGAACTGCCTAAAAATGTTTGAATCAAAGCCGCTACAGGATCCTGATGAAAAATGAATGTCTTAACGGCATCCCCTTTCCAGCGACCGGCAAACCAACCACTGGTGTAGGGAGAAGACCCTTCTACTATATCAGGTTGTTCGCGATCTAAGATTTCATGTACCGCTTTCTCTCTCCAAAGCACATAATATCGCCAGTCAACGGGCAAGCGAGGACCCTTTACCCAGATGACTCTACCGCCGTGACGCTCTTCTTCACCCCAATCCTCTCCCGGAGCTACAATCACAATATCGTGCCCCATTTCAGAGCCATACTGAAGTTTCTGGTTGATGTACGTCTTTACGCCACCTCCCTGATCTGTATAAAATTCTGCTACGTCAACTATCTTCATCCTAACAAATAAAAATTAAAAATCCTTTTGAGGCACCGGTGCGTTTAGTGCTTCTCTATAATTACCGATTAATTTTTTGTTGATTTCATTCCAGTCATACTTTAATGCCAGAGACCGAGACTTGGATTTCATATGCTCCCGAATGTCTTGGTCTGAAATGATATTCAACAACTTTTGAGTGAAATCCGCCTTATTTTCAGGTTCAGCTAAAAAGCCATTTTCACCATGTACCACCAACGACTTACTGCCGGTAGCATCTGCGACCAAACAGGGTAAGCCGCTGCTCATAGCTTCAAGGGTTACATTCCCGAAGGTTTCGGTGTGTGATGGAAATAAAAAAACATCACTGCTTGCATATGCTGTTGCTAATTCTTCTCCTTCTAAAAAACCGGTATACCGAGCTTCAGGCATCATTTCTTGCAACTCCTTTTGCGCCGGGCCGTCACCAACTACCAGGGCTTTTACTTTATCATTACCAGCTGAAAGTTGTTGAACACTATGCCGAAACGTATCCAATGCTTTTTCCCAAACCAACCGCGATACGAAGGTGACTACAATATCATCTTTCTCAAAACCTTGCTTGCGTCGCCATTCATCATCTCTTTTTTCCGGTGAAAAGAGTGTAGTGTTTACGCCCCTGGCCCAAATCCTTAAATCGGTATTAAATCCCTGTTTCATTAATTCATCAATCATAGACTGTGAAGGCACATATACCTGTGTTGTTGAACTGTAGAACCAACTTAAATATCTCCATGCAAGAAACTCTATGGCATGAGCTCCATAATATTTCAGGTAGCTTGTGAAGTGTGTATGATACGAGGAGACTACCTGCACCTGATTTTTCTGTGCCCACCTGAGCGCTCTCAATCCACCAACATCCGGTGTAGCTATATGCACAAGATTTGGATTAAAAGCTTGCAGCTCTTGCTCAGCCTTTGCCGACAAGCCTAATGTAAATCTATATTCTCCCCTGTTTGAAAATGGAATAGGAACGGATGGAAGTGGAACCAATCGTCCATTATGGTCAAGTTCCGGTTCTTTTATAGTGGGTCCAAAAACCAAGACGGCAATTCCCTGCTCCTCTAAAAATTTTACCAATCTATTTAATGTGAGGGAAACACCATCTTTAATGTGATTATAATTGCCTGTAAAAAGAGCGACTCTTAATTCTTTCATAAAAATTTAAAAGCAGAGGGCATATTTGTATATTTCATGCTCTGCAGAAATCCTTGTCATTATCACGATTTTCATTGCAAACAATCTTCAAATATAAGGAAATTAATGAAAGCCTTCGTAACAGGTGGAACAGGTTTTATTGGAAGCCATCTCGTTGAATCACTTATTCAATCTCCGAAATATGATGAAATTCGATGTTTGGTCCGAAGTGAAGAGAAATGGCTGCAGGGTATGGACTTCAAAACAATAAAAGGGGATTTAAATGATTTTCAGGCATTAGGTAAAGGATTGGACGGAGCCGATGTATTATTTCATGTGGCGGCAATCGTGAAGGCTCCTACCAAAAAGGAATTCACCCAAGCCAATGTGGATGCAACGGAAAATTTAGTTCGACTGGCTCAGAAAAAAGGGGTGAAAAATATGGTCATCCTCTCCTCTCTTGCCGCAGCAGGACCAAGTAACGGCGCTCCTAAAACAGAAGACGATCTCATGAACCCGGTGAGTATGTATGGGGAATCAAAGAAGGAGATGGAGAGTCGAATTAAATCAGCTGCACAAAAAGGTGATACTATTAAAATTATCAGGCCGCCTGCTGTTTATGGTCCGCGTGAAGATCAAATTTATTCGTTTTTTAAGTCCTGCTCCAAGGGAATTTGCCCCATCGTGGGAGACGGGAACAATCCCCGAATTTCCATGGTGTATGTAGGTGATTTAGTGGATGGGTTACTCCTTGCAGCCGAAAAAGAAGAAAAGGGAGTTCATACCTACTTTATTTCAGGTGAAGGAACTCATACCTGGAACGAGATTAAGGCCATTACATCCAGAGTATTGGGTAAAAAACTATTACCGCTAAAACTTAAACCCAAGTATGTAAAGAAAGCAGCAGCCACTATCGAAAATATTGCATCATTATTGGGGATATATCCCGTTGTAAACAAGGAAAAGGCAAATGAGCTTATTCTCGAATGGACATGTTCCACCAACAAAGCAAAAAAAGAATTAGATTATACACCTAAAGTCTCCCTTGCAGAAGGAATTTCCCGAACTATACACTGGTATAAAATACACAATTGGTTATAAGCCCATGAATTTCGTTTTTAGAACTGCTTTTATTTTATTTATCAGCCTCATTTTCAGTAATACCCAAGCACAGCAAAAGCTGATGCAAGATTACAGTCAGCTCATGGATATACCTAATGTAATAGCCATGGAAGCTTCTCCAACCCATTTATACGTGCTTTCAGGAGATGAAGGGATGGCTGTTTTTCGAACCTATCCGGATTCCCTGCAATGGCTCTATACCTCTAATGGTATGCAGCGACGCGGTTATAATATCATGGCTGATGTCCGCTTTGCCTATCTCTTTGGAGATTCAAATCGGCTTACGGTTTTAGAACCTACTTCCGCACTTGGTGTGTACTCGTCTACTATATTACCCGAACAGCCTACAGCCGCAGCCCGAATAAGTAACCAACTTTATTTTGCATTACAAAGCTCAGGACTTGGAAAAGTATCACTTGCTTCACCTGAATCGGTAGATTCTGAGCCGGAAACTCTTGCAAATTCAATCCTTTCGAATTCCTCGGTACTTGATCTTCAGTCTACCGATTATAGCAACCAGCTTTTTGTGCTAACCGATGCCCCTTCCCTGCTTGTTTTTACTCAACAGGATTCAACTATCGAACTGGAACAGAATATCCAACTGGATGTCCGTCTTACCGACATTTTTATTGATGAAGAAGAAGTTTGGGGAAGTACTCAAACCGGAGAAATCTTTGAGATAAGTGGCTTAGGAATTGGAAAGAGAATCGGGGCAACGAATGAAAAAGTTCAAAAAATATTCTCCTGGCAAAATATCGTGTTTGCCAGAACAGAATCAGGCCGGGTTTGGGCAACCGATGAATCCGGTTCTCTGCAAATCTGGAAAGAGGATAACAGTGCAGGCAATTATATCGCCAAAAGTGGACAGATGATGTGGATTTCTGAAAATGATAAAGTTTCTGCAGTTCGCTTGCAGCAAGACTCTGTTTCAACCCCTGTAACTCAGTCAAATTCATTTGAAATAAAGCCTATAGCCAATCAGATTGTAACATTTCCTAAACCACTCATTCTTGGTTTAGAGATGGTAGGAAATTATCCTTCCGAAAACGTGAAATTTTCTTATCGGTCAAATACCAATAATGCCAAAATCCGAAAGCAGGGTTTCTACTGGCAGCCTACCGTCAACCAAATAGGGAATTATTGGTTTACCATTGTGGCAAGAAGTCAGGATGGAAAATCTGACAGCACCCGGTTTGTGGTAGATGTCAGATCCTTTAATTCCCCCCCACGATTTAGCCCCATTCGCACTTCAAGTATAGCGGTGAATGAGGAATATACTGTAGAGTTTTCTGCAACAGATCCTGACAACCCACAAAATTCTTTGATACGGTATATTGGAGTAGATCTTCCCGAAGGAGCCTCTATTAACGAAAAAACGGGTGAATTCAGCTGGACTCCTACTGAAAGACAAATCGGTAAAACTACCTTCAAGGTTATAGCCACAGATAGATTAGGTGCCGCAACATCCACTGACGTAACGCTGAATGTTTTGGATATCTCACGCGGTAGCGATCAGTAATCTCGATTAATCTTCAACTATTTTCTTTTGCAGAACGCTGATTTTTCCTCGGAGTTATTGAAATGGTATCAGGATCATAAACGACAAATGCCCTGGCGGGGTGAAGCTGACCCCTACAAGATCTGGGTTTCTGAAATCATGCTGCAGCAAACCCGGGTTGATCAGGCCACTCCCTATTTTCAAAATTTTATATCGCTTTTTCCTACTGTTTACGATCTCGCTAATGCCAATCAACAAGAAGTCTTGAAGGCTTGGGAAGGGTTGGGATATTATAGCCGTGCCCGAAACCTACACGCTGCGGCAAAAATGGTGGTTGAGGAATTTGGCGGAAAATTACCTGAAGTCTACGATGAAATTATCAAGCTAAAAGGCATTGGACCTTATACAGCTGCCGCTGTAACAAGTATCGCTTTCAACAAGCCCAATGCCGTGGTAGATGGAAATGTGATTCGTGTGCTAACTCGATATTATGGAATTGAAGACGACACCAGAAGCACTAAAACCCGCCGGAAAATTCAGGAATTAGCAAATGAATTGATTGACGAAGATCAGCCCGGGGATTTTAACCAAGCCATGATGGAATTAGGATCCGAGGTTTGCACCCCTTCAAATCCTGACTGCGATAACTGCCCCATTCAAATGGGATGCATAGCTGCTAAAGTGGCAAAAACGGAAGTCATCCCCTACAAATCTCCAGCCAAGAAAAAGCCGCATCATATTATTGGAGTTGGAATAATAGAGCGGGAAAAGGATGATAAAATTTTGATTGCCCTTCGCCCGAATGATGCCATGCTTGGGGGGATGTGGGAATTCCCCGGTGGCAAACAAGAAAACGTTGAAACTATTAAACAAACCATTGAGCGGGAATTAAAAGAAGAACTGGGAGTTGAAGTAAAAGCTTACAAAGAGTTAATGAACTTAAAACATGCCTACTCTCATTTTTCCATCACTATGCATGCCTGGTTTTGCAAGTTAATTTCTGGAGAGCCGAAGCCAAAAGAAAGTCAGGAGGTGCGTTGGGTTAAGCGAGAAGAACTTGAGAAGTTTCCATTCCCTAAAGCCAATAAGGTTTTGACCGAACGACTGATGAAAGAAAGCTGATCAATTTATCGCTACTCCGTAGATATGTGGAATAATGGGTACAAAGAGCGTTTTACTCTTAAATTGCACCATTTCAACGGTACTAAATTGTGATTTTCGAATAATTTTATCTGTCTTCCTCGTAACGTGGCAACCATCAAAAAACCACTTCCATGGCTTTTTCACGAAATACTGAACTTTATAAATCCATGAATGCCGGTCAGCTTTTATATGCTCTATAAATGCATATTTTCCTTCTTTCTTCAACACTCTTTTTATTTCAAATAGTACTTCAGCAGGACTCTCAACCGTGCACAATACAAGACTTCCAATCACCATATCCACTGAATCATTTTTAAGGCTCATTTTCTCCGCGCCGGAATTATGGATCTCAATTTCAATGCCATATCGTTTTGCCCTTCGCTTCAGCAAGTCGTTGAATGATTCGTTTGGCTCTATAGCTATCACTTTTGTGCCGGGCCGTAAATACCTGAAATTTGCGCCATATCCTGCTCCAATTTCAACCACTGTTTCCGGATGGCCTTGTAATAATTTTCGCTTTCGATCTCCATAATGGAAATCCATGTATCGATCTACCAGCGAAAAAAACCAATCGTTGATCTTATGAATCAATTTAACTGCATTTTGTTTGTGTTAACAAGAACTAACCGCTTATAATAATCAACGATTCCATAGAAAATTCAAATCCGCTTAAAATCAGGAATATCATTGCCCCAAAAGCGAAAAAGATATCGCACTATTTCTAAAAAGAAACTCCTTGAACTTAAACCCTTTTTAGATGATCTGATTGAGAAGATCGAGCAACCGGGTTATATCAATGATGATCCTGTTCAATTTATGCATGCTTTTGAGGATAAAAATGATCGTGAACTGGCAGGATTTTTTGCTGCAACCATGGCTTGGGGCCGACGTGATATTGTGAATGCAAAGGTGGAAGATTTGCTAAATCGTATGGATAATAGGCCGGCTGAATTTATCCTGAATTATTCTGAAAGTGACGCCCAAAATTTTGAGGGATTTAAGCATCGCACTTTCAAGCCCATCGATATGCACTGGATTACTAAAACCTTACAATCCATAATGTTGAAGTTTGGTGACTTCGAACAATTCTGGGCTTTTTGTCATAGTAGAGCTAAAACGGAAAAGAGAGAATTAATAGCCGTATTCCACGAACATTTTTTCACCTTTCATCCGGAGATTCCCCAAAGGGTTCGTAAACATGTTTCCAATCCTGAAAAAAACAGTTCCGCCAAAAGATTATACATGTACCTGAGATGGGTAATTCGAAATGACAGCCCCGTTGATCCGGGAACTATGGATTTTATTTCCCCGGCTAAGCTGAAAATCCCCTTAGATGTTCATGTAGCCCGACAAGCTCGCAAACTCGGCCTTCTATCGCGCAAACAAAACGACTGGAAAGCAGTGCTTGAACTCACCAAAAGAATGAAAATTTTAGATCCTGAAGATCCTGCTAAGTATGATTATGCCTTGTTTGGGATTGGGGTGTTGGGTTCGGAGATTCCTGAAGAATTCGATGTTAATAAACGAGTGGAGTAATCCGCTCCGACGCTGAGCGTCAGAGCGAGATTTTTTTAAACGTAGGGCGGAGAAACTGTCCAACCCACATATATCAAAATCTTTAGTCAAATTCTTTCTTTCCAATACATTGGTTTTCGATGCAGATTAGTCACTGCTACTACTACAATTTTATCTCCATCCACTAAATATATTACACCAAAGGGAAATACGTTCAATAAACAGCGTCTTGTATTTTTTGAATAAGGACTCCACGATTTTGGATTTGCTTTAATTCTTTTAAATCCATCCAAAACTTCATCAATAAACTTATATCCTAACCCCTCAAGTTGTTCTTCGTAATACTCAAAAGCTTCATCAATTTCATTTTCGGCCGGTTTAAGTAATCGAAGTTTCAAAATTATTTTGCTTTATATTTTGAAATTATCTCCTCTACTGAAACTGCTTCAATCTCCCCTTTTTTATATGCTCTGACTCTATCTTCAGCCTCTCGCTTCCATTGCTCATCAATTTTTGTATCAGTTTCTCTCAAACTTTTCAACAACTCATCAACCATTTCAGCTCTATCATTTTCAGGAAGTTGTAAAGCTTTTACTAAAAGGTCTTTGTGGTTTTTCATAGCATAAATATTTGATTCAATAGAAATGTATAAATTTGCAGGCAATGTTGCAGAATTGAAACTAATTATCTTTGAGACAAGTAAATTAGTTTGTTCACATGCTGGGTATCAGAGTTAGACTAAACGTTTTATTCACACCTATCTACTGCACAGTCTGCGTTAGAGCCAGCTCGGGGTTTTACGGTTATTTTATATCATGTAAAGAGTTTGTATATTTAGTGCTCCCAATAATGGGAAATTAAAAAAATGAAAGGATGTGATACTTCATGTTAGGAGTAGAAGTAAAAGACAACGAAAGTGTTGACCGTGCAATTAATCGCTTTAAAAAACTGGTGACCCGATCACGAGTTCTAAACGAATACAAAGATCGTCAACAGTATACCAAGCCGTCGCTTGAGCGACGAGAAGCTTTGAAAAAAGCGAAGCGCGAACAACGCAGACGTGAACGTGAAAACTTCTAAACGAAGCACAACAAATTCAAGCCCTCCGGTTTTACCTGAGGGCTTTTTTTATGGCTTGATGTAAATATTGAATGCCATCTTTTTGTTTTGAACCGGGCACAACCACTTCTTTATAGCCCAATTTTTTGGCTTCCTTCACTCGCTGTTCCAGATGTGGCACGGTTCTGATTTCCCCTCCCAGCCCTACTTCACCAATAAAGGCTGTGTTTTGTGCCACTGCATCATCCACTAAGCTTGAGATGAGTGCACAGCAAACTCCAAGATCTCCGGCGGGATCATTGAGCCTAAATCCTCCCGCAATATTCAGATACACATCATGATTTGAAAAATTCTTACCTACCCTTTTTTCTAAGACAGCCAGCAATAACAATAATCGATTCCGGTCGAAACCATTGGCTGTTCTTTGGGGTGAGCCGTAGGCCGATGGCGTAACCAGTGCCTGTACTTCAATCAACAGCGGGCGAGTTCCCTCCATTGTACAAACCACTACATTACCGCTTACACCGGCTGTTTTATCTGATATAAAAAGTTCGGAAGGATTAGAAACCTCTATCAATCCGTCGGACTTCATCTCAAAAACCCCAACCTCCTGTGCAGCACCAAATCTATTTTTAAGGCTTCGAAGCAATCGATAGGTATATTGCTTATCACCTTCAAACTGGAGTACCGTATCCACCATATGTTCCAAAACTCTCGGTCCGGCAATATCTCCTTCTTTGGTCACATGACCAATAACCAATGTGGTAATATTCTTTTTCTTAGCTAACTGCTGAAATAACGCTGCACATTCTTTCACTTGCTGTATACTTCCCGGCATACTCGATAATTCGGTTCGGTATACAGTTTGAATGGAGTCCACAATCAACAAATCAGGCTGCATTTTTTGAGCCTCAGCAATGATCTTATCTACTTGAGTTTCGTTGTAAATAAGCAGGTTCTCTGATTTCACCCCAAGACGAGATGCCCGCTGTTTTATTTGTCCGGCTGATTCCTCACCGGCACAATACAAAATAGTGAGATCAGGATTTGCTTTGGCAATTTGCAAAGTCAATGTACTTTTGCCGACACCCGGCTCACCCCCAATTAACACATAGGAGCCGGGAAGAAACCCTCCCCATAACACACGGTCTAATTCAGTAATATTGCTTTTGAAACGAGTTTTCTCTGAAGTTTCGACATCCTCTAGTTTTTTGGGAGCAGCTGCGGCTTCAAGTCCTTCTACTTTGGCTTTGTGATTTGATGAGGATTTACCCTTTGATACTGTCTTTTCAACAAAAGTATTCCACTCTCCGCAGGAAGCACAACTTCCATTCCATTTTGGCGAAACATATCCGCAATTAGAACATTCATATTGAGTTTTCACCTTAGCCATTTCAATCCTGATCTTTTATTTCAACTACTTTTTGATTTACGTACCAAGTGGTAGCCATAATTCCTAAGCCGACACTAATATAGTAGCTGATAATTCTCCATAAAAATACTGCCAGTCCAACAAAGCCCTCCCTTGAAATCAATGGTCCCTGAAATAGCACAAACAGCCCTTCTACGCCACCACTTCCACCGGGAGTTGGGACAACCAAGAATGCCAGATTCATAGCCAAACTTCTAAGAACTGATAGTACTTCAGGGGCAGGGAGCAAACTGAGAACTACAATGGTTGGCAGTGCAATTCTCATTAACCACGACATTGTTGAGAGAAAAAATGCTTTGGCTAAAAAACTGAATGGTTTTTTACGGAGTTGATGGGCATACTTTTCAAGATTATCGGCTTCAATTTCAATTTTATCCCCCATCCTACGCAGTATCGGCAACTTAAACACAAATTTTACCACCTTCTTTATGGCACCGGGATTTATCAAAACCCCGTATGCCAAAACACTTGCATAACTCAACAAGGCTACATAAAGCAGCCCCATCGAAACATCACCCACCAAGCCAATTTCTGCCGGAACTACCTCATAAAAAATCCCCGCAAAAAGTAATATGGGTATCGCCATCGCAAACCACAGTTGATCCAATAAAACACCATAAAGAATAATAGCCCCCGAATCACCGAGTTTAAGTCCTTCTTTGGTCATAGCATAGGTGGCCATAGGTGCCCCTCCTATTGTAGATGGAGTGACCGCTGAAGTAAAATCCCAAGCTAAAACAACTCGAATCGAAGCTAACCAACTGAGTTTTCGTTCAGACAGAAAGCGAATTTTAGCTGCAGAAAACCAAACTCTAAGCAAGGATACAACTACCGCTATAACCAGACCCGGTAACCTTTTGGGAGCCAAATGCTCGAGAACACCCGGTGTATAAGTCCAATAGATGACACCGGCCATAGTCAGCAAGCTTAAGCTGACAGAAATAATCAGGTATTTTCTGGAAACTAAAGATTGAGGGCGCTCGATATGTGCTTTTGATTCGCTCAAATAGTAGTGCTAACGGGGTGGGCAAAAATAAAACAGCCCTACGGAATTTACCGTAAGGCTGTTCAAATTATGCTACACTTTATGCAAGTGTAATTTCGTCATTGAGGTAAACATCCTGAATCATGTTCAGAAGTTTTATGCCTTCTTTAAGTGGGCGCTGGAATGCTTTACGACCGCTTATGAGTCCCATTCCACCGGCTCTTTTATTAATGATGGCTGTTTTAACCGCATCAGCAAAATCGTTTGATCCTGATGCTCCACCTGAGTTTATCAGGCCTGCCCGCCCCATAAAACAATTTGCTACCTGGTAGCGGGTCAAATCAATGGGATGATCAGAGGAAAGTTCCGTATAGATACGCTCGTCCAATTTTCCATAGCTGGAATCGCCGGAATTGAGGGCTTTATACCCACCGTTATTTGTTGGCTGCTTCTGCTTGATGATATCAGCCCCTAACGTCACACCAAGGTGATTCGCCTGACCTGTTAAGTCTGCAGAAGAATGATAATCAACGCCATCTACTTTAAAAGCACTGTTTCGGGTATAGCACCAAAGAATGGTAGCCATTCCTAACTGATGGGCATATTCAAAAGCCTCAGCTACTTCCTGAATCTGTCGGTTAGATTCTTCAGAACCGAAATAAATGGTTGCCCCTACAGCAGCAGCTCCCATATCAAAAGCTTTGTCGATGCTGCCAAACATAATTTGATCGTAATTATTGGGATAGGTCAGCAGTTCGTTATGGTTGATTTTAACTACAAAAGGAATTTTGTGTGCAAATTTTCTTGAAACGGCAGCAAGCACTCCAAAGGTGGAAGCTACTGCATTACAACCGGCTTCAATAGCCAGCTTCACGATATTCTCAGGATCAAAGTAGTCCGGATTTTTTGCAAAAGAAGCTCCCGCTGAATGTTCAATACCCTGATCAACAGGTAAAATCGACATATACCCGGTACCGCCTAAGCGACCATTATCAAGTAGTCTTTGAAGGTTTGCCAGAACCCGACTACTGCGGTCAGAGTGATACCAGACATCATCTACATAGCTGGGTGAGGGTTTTGACAACCGGTCGGTACTAATGGTTTTACATTTATGATTAAGAAGATCTGAAGCTTCATCTCCCAGAAGTTCTTCGATGCTTTTTATTCCAAGTGACATAATTATTTTTCCCTTTTTAAAATTTAATATGCGAGTGAGTAAGTGGCAGAAAATATAAGCTTAAAACAGCGAAATGGCTAAAGAGAAGTTCCAAAATTTAGGCACTGGCTGAAGTGTAGAGCACTATAAAATGATTGTTGATTATCAGATAAATGGGTTCATCTCTTTTAGATAATTTAATTGAACATCATAGAGACCAATATTTCATATTTACTGAATTCACTATGCCGAATTTTCAAACTTAATTGTCATTTTGTAATTCACCAGCAAAAAAATTGTCAGCTCGCAATTTATAGCTACCAATTTGGCACAGAATTTGTATTTACAAAAGTGTCAACATTCGTGTTGATTTGGGTAAAACCCGATGATCTTTGAATAACTAATAACTATTTAAAAGGAGGACAAACCTATGTTAATGCGAACAAAATCAAATACTCCAACTCTTTGGAATGAAAACACAACTACCTCACCTCTTAAAATTTCTAATTGGATTGATGAGGTTTTTGAGGACGCGTTGAATTGGCCAAGAACAACTACATCTGGTTTCATACCTGAATTAAATGTGTATGAGACAGATACTGAATTTGAAATTTCTGCTGCTTTACCCGGAATGAATAAAGATGACATTGAAATCACCTTTAATTCCGGTGTTCTAACCATCAGCGGTGAACGTAAGATGCAGAAAGAAGAAAATGGACGCAGATATCATCGAGTTGAAAGCAGATTCGGTAAATTCAGCCGATCACTTCCTCTTCCCGGTGATATTGTAGATCATGATAAAATTGCTGCTAACTATGAAAATGGTGTCCTCAATGTCACCATTCCTAAAGTGAAGGATAAAGCAGCAAAAAGAATTAAAGTAAACTGACCATCTGTAGTACAGGTTTAAGTTTGACATGAAAAAGCCGCGTTTACCGCGGCTTTTTTATTTGTTGATCTTAAATCGTCTTAAATTCTAAGCAAACTTCGATTTTACTTTTCAGATTAAAAAATGGAACTAAAATCTGTATCTTTAAGACTCTAAAAATTTTAAATAATCTCTCTTTATAAAATGAACATCGGTCCAATAACATTACCGGATCAGCCTCTTTTTCTCGCTCCTATGGAGGATGTTACCGATTCCCCGTTTCGTCAAATTTGCAGGCGAAAAGGTGCAGACATCGTATTTACCGAATTTATAAGCTCAGAAGCCATCATTCGTGACGCTGACGCCGCCATGCACAAAATGGATTTTGATGAAATGGAGCGTCCATTTGGTGTTCAAATTTTTGGAGGCAGAGAAGAAGCTATGGAAGGGGCAGCTAAGGTAGCTGAAAATAATAATCCCGATGTGGTTGATATCAATTTCGGATGTCCGGTCTATAAGATTGTCAAAAAAGGAGCCGGAGCCGGATGTCTTAAAGACTTGGCCATGATGGAGCGTATGGCAGGAACCGTGGTTGATGCTGTTGAAAATAAGCCCGTTACGGTAAAAACAAGACTTGGTTGGGACGACAGCACCATCAAAATTCAGGAAGTGGCTCTGATGCTGCAAAAATTGGGTGTTAAAGCACTGACCGTTCATGCCAGAACAAGGGCTCAAAAGTATAAAGGAGATGCACGTTGGGAATGGCTCAAAAAGCTTAAAAATACTCCCGGACTCGAAATCCCAATCATAGGAAATGGTGATGTAACTTCTCCCGAATTAGCTAAAAAAATGTTTGAAGAAACCGGAGTGGATGGGGTGATGATTGGTCGAGGTGCTATTGGCAATCCCTGGATATTTGAACGAACCCGTCACTACCTCGAAACCGGTGAGCTGCTACCTGAACCAACCGTTCAGGAACGTATTGAAGTTTGTGCAGAGCAACTTCGTCTATCGGTGAAGCATCAAGGAGAAAGATATGGCGTTATCATTATGAAGAAGCATTATGGACAGTATCTAAAAGGCGTAAGAAATGGGAAAAATTTACGCATGGAAATCATGAAGCATGATGAAATGGATCCAATCCTGGAGCTGCTCTACAATTTTGATGAAACGGAGATTCATGCCGTTGCTTAAGTAATGAGGTGATGAGTGATGAAGTGATAAAGTAGATTAAATCAGAGAATTTATTTTAAGGAATACTTCATCACTTTATAACTTCATCACTATTTACCTTTTGAATCTTTTAGTGCTATAGTGCGTAGGGAAACAATCCCACAAATAAATCACCAATCAATATGTTTGCACGACTTGCACGACTCATAAGTTCATTCCTAAGTGCCTCTGCCATTGCAGCAGCTCCTCTTAAAGCCATCACCGGAATTGTTATTAGCCTTATCATCCCTTACTTGCTATATGCCTTTTTGGGTGGATTTGGAATTGCCCTGGCATTAGTTGGTATAGTTTGGGGCGTGGTTTGGTTATCAAAAAGAAGTGATAAGTAAAGAAGTAGTTTAATCGCAAAATTTAAAGTTCAGGAATACTTCATTACATATCACTTTATAAATCACAGATAGTCTCGCCCAAAAAATGGTTTCAGCACTTCCGGTACTCTTACTTTTCCATTCTCCTCTTCGTACGCTTCCAAAATAGCTGAAACGACTCTGGGTAAAGCCAATCCCGACCCATTTAGGGTGTGCAAGATTTCGATTTCCTTTTCATCTTTACGGTAGCGCAACTGCATTCTGCGAGCCTGGAAACTTTCAAAATTAGAGCAAGAGCTTACCTCCAGCCACCGCTTTTGTCCGGGACTCCAAACTTCTAAATCATACTTTTTACTTTGGGTAAAGCCCATATCACCGGTACACATAAGGAGCGTGCGGTAAGGCAGCTCAAGTGCCTCCAATAAAGATTCGGCATGCTTCCTGAGGCTTTCAAGCTCATCATAAGAATCTTCCGGCTTCACAATTTTGACTAACTCTACCTTATCAAACTGATGTAGCCTATTCAAACCTCTTACATCTTTTCCATAAGACCCGGCTTCTCTTCTCCAACATGGGGTATGACATACATACTTTAAAGGCAGCTCCTTCTTTTCGATAATCTCATCTCTGTGAAAATTCGTTACAGGAACTTCGGCTGTGGGAATGGTGAAAAATTCATCCCGGGGAATTACATACATCATGTCTTCCTTATCAGGAATTTGGCCGGTTCCCCGAGCGGAATCTTCATTTACAAAATATGGAGCTTGCAGTTCTGTGTACCCCGTTTTAGAAGCCTCATTTATAAAATAATTTATTAAGGCCCTTTGTAATTGTGCTACCGGACCTACATAAAAAGGGAATCCGGCTCCGGTTACTTTAACCCCACGTTCGAAATCTACCCATCCATGTCGTTCGGTTAGTTCCCAGTGTGGTTTTTTCCATTCGCTCTCATCCGGTTCTCCCCAAGTCTTAAACGTTTCGTTATCCTCTTCAGTAGAACCCACGGGAACACTTGGATGGGGTACGTTGGGAATTTTCAATAACAGGGTATCTCTTTCAGCCCTGAGGCTTTTAACTTCTTCTTCAATCTCCTTAATCTGCTCTTTCATGGCAGATGTTTCCTTAATAATAGCCTGGGCTTTTTCTTTTTCCCCCTTGCCCATCAACTCACCGATC
This sequence comes from Gracilimonas sp., assembly GCF_031581265.1. Taxonomy (GTDB): domain Bacteria; phylum Bacteroidota; class Rhodothermia; order Balneolales; family Balneolaceae; genus Gracilimonas. The sequence goes on along the minus strand of NZ_JAVLBQ010000018.1, from coordinate 20,279 downwards.
TTGCTCGATTTGGTATTGCTTTCGCTACGCAGCATATCTCCCTTATGAACCTTAGTCCTCCATGCTTCATCGGCTGCTATAACCTTTTCTACTACAGAGGCATCTTCTTCACCTTTGTTAATGATGGCCTTCTCTACCTGTCCACGATTTTCCCTTATGTAATTAATGTCAAGCATTCTTTTTTGAGTCTGTGTTTGTAATAAATTTCAGACTCCAAAGATAAGAGGTATTCCCGTTTTTGTTGAAGATTTTTTGTTGAAATCACTTGTCTAATAATTTGATTCTAAGAATCATTTTCTCAGTTGACAGCCTAAATAATTAAAGCTATAATCCAACATTCAAAGAATTTTTAGGTTAATTACATAAAATTATGAGTCATTTATTAGATGATACCGATCTTGCTATCCTAAATCACTTACAAAAGCACGGACGTGCTCAGCGAAATACCATCGCTGAAATTGTCAACCTTTCCGTGCCCTCTGTTTCGGAGCGAATGAAGAAATTAGAAGAACGGGGTTTAATTGAAGGTTATAAGGCTATTCTGAATAGTAAAAAGTTTCATTTCGATATTACCGCATTCATTTTTGTTCAGGTAGACGGTTCAGAGAATTACCAAAACTTTGTTGAAAATGCTGAGGAAGAAGTCGAAATACTGGAGTGCCATTCCATTACCGGAGACGGGTCTCACTTTCTCAAAGTTAGAACTAAAAACACCGGTTCATTTGAGAGTTTACTCTCACGTATTCAAGCTTGGCAGGGTGTGAGTAAAACAAGGTCAAATCTTGTCCTTTCAACATTTAAGGAAACTCGTTCCATACCTGTTGAGCATGCCACAGAACTGATCAAACAGTAAATATTTTTACCCTACTTTACGTTTACTTACTAAGCTTAGAATCGTTAACTTACGTCATTCTGACAGTATCAAGTAAGCAGTAGCCTGAACACTTAAATTCACACACAAATCAGGCTTTAACAACAGTATAAGACAATATGGATCGCGAAGTTTTTCAAGAACAATATGGGTTACTCGGCAAGTCTGAGGCCATGCGGCAGGTTATTGATAAGATCATGCAGGTGGCTAAAACAGACATCACCGTAACATTACAAGGTGAAAGTGGAGTTGGTAAAGATGTAACGGCTCGCGCAATACATGCTATGAGCCATAGAAGCCGAAATAACCTTGTGATTGTTAACTGTGGTGCTATACCGGAAGGGATTATTGAAAGTGAACTTTTTGGGCACGAAAAAGGCGCTTTTACCGGTGCTGAAGTTTCAAGAGAAGGATACTTCGAGAAAGCCGATGGGGGTACCATTTTCTTGGATGAAATTGGTGATACCCCAAAAAATGTGCAAGTTAAATTACTTCGTGTTCTTGAAAATGGTGAGTTTTTCCGAGTCGGATCCAGTAAAGTTCAAACCACCGATGTAAGGGTGATTGCCGCTACCAATCAGGATCTTTGGCAGATGGTTCAAGATGGTGATTTTAGGGAGGACTTGTATTACCGATTAGATACCGTACAAATTAAATTACCACCTCTGCGGGATCGACAAGAAGATATCATTCCTATTTTCAGGAAGTTTGTAGAAGAATATTCTGCAAAATACGATTCGGTTTTTAAAGGATTTTCTGATGAAGCCCGGGAATTGCTAATTTCTTACCGATGGCCCGGTAATATCAGGGAGCTTAAAAATGTAGCCGAGCAACTGGTCGTATTAGAGAAATCACAGTTTATTGACAAGGATAAGCTCAAGAAATACTTAAAAGGCCGTCAACATGAAGGCAGTGCTGATAACTTGCCTATGGTAGCTGATGGAAGCAAAGCTCAACATGATTCTTTTGGTACAGGCAGTGATTTTGATAAAAAAGACCGGGAATTAGTTTATCGCGCGCTGGTTGAACTGCGAAATGATATTGCTGACGTAAAAAAAATGTTTGCCAATTTTCTATATTCAACTTTCTCTCCGAATAATGTGAAAGCATTGCCGGCTTCTATACGTGATGAAGTTGATAAATCTGACGTTGCGGGTGTAAATGTGAATCTTGACGACCATGCTACTCTTGGTATGCAATCTATGCCCGGTGATTCTGATATTGATACCGCAGATGAAAATGAGCTGTCTCAGTTTTTTGAAAATGATGAAATTCCCTCAATTGAAGAGGCTGAAAAATTTCTGATTCAACAGGCCCTGAATAGATTTGATGGCAACCGAAGAAAAGCTTCAGAAACCTTAGGCGTGAGTGAACGAACTTTATATAGAAAACTGGATCAATATGGGCTGGACTAAAACTTCGATTGCCTTCATTTTATGTATCGGCTTAATGATGGGCGGGTGCATCCGTTATAGCTTTACCGGTGCTTCAATACCTCCAGGGGTAAATAGTGTTTATATTCCATTCTTTCCGGATCAATCCAACAGTGGACTCGGAGACTTGAGTAATCGGCTAAATGAAGCCCTAATAAATCGGTTCGTTAATCAAAGTAAGTTGCAGCTTGCTAATAATGAGGAAGAGGCTGATGCCGTCCTTGATGGGACTATCGCTTCCTACTCTAATCGTCCTTTTAGTATCGGTGGAAATGAACAGGCGAATGAAAATCAAGTTTCAATTACTGTAAGGGCTACTTTTCTATATACTGCTGAGGATGAGCCTGAGTGGAGTACTTCATTCACAGGTACAGCGAATTATGATCCCACTACGGATCCCATTGAAGGTGAAAATAATGCAGCTAACACGGCTCTCGAACAAGTGGCTAATAATATGTTCAATGACGCCGTAAGTAACTGGTAATTAGCTTTGATTGTGAACCGGCATCAAGTTATCATTATGGTCCTTATAAAATCATATGCAAGAACTACCTTTTAACATACCTAAATCACTTTCTTCTTTTGTTGAAAAGTTTGATGAGGATCCTAAAAAAATCACTCGCAAACTCAGTAAACACTTAAAGAAGCGTGGTCCCGATGCAGTAGGTCATTTTTTACTGTCTTGGTTTTATCATCTTCAAAATGAAAATCAGAGAGCTATACAAGAAGCACTGAAAGCCAAAACCTATGCACCGGGCAGCCCACTTATGGAGCACCTGCATTATTTTTTGGTGCATCCGGAGAAGTTTGAAGCTGCTATTCCCGATCATTCCTATAGTTCTTCTAAAGTCAAATTGCAGCAAGGACGCAGAAGTTCTCCGATTTTAGATCTCGATGGCCTTATAGCAATGCTTGAAGAAGTGGAATCACATCGGATAAAAATTCCGGAAGATGATGAACATTTCAACGATGAGGATTTAAGCAAACAGTCGGAAGAGATTGATGATTTGGTGTCAGAAACACTTGCAAAAATTCATCATCAACAAGGGCGCACCAAAGAAGCGATAAAAATGTTCAAACGGCTTTTGGAAATTAATCCCGATAAGAAAAAACATTATGAAAGTGAGATTAAGAAGATAAAAGAAGAATAGCTGCTGCTTCTTTTCTTATTTCACAAAAGCATTATTCTTTTTCTCGTAGCCAATGGTAGTGGTTGGTCCATGTCCAGGATAAACGGTGGTATCTTCAGGTAGGCTGTATAGTTTTTCTTTGATGCTTTTCTCTAACACTTCAAAATTTCCTTTATACAAATCGGTGCGGCCAATACTTTCTTTGAATAGAGCGTCACCGGCAATCAATGCCGAATCGTCTTCAAAATAGAGAGCAACGTGATCGGGAGAATGCCCCGGTGTGTATAGACATACAAAGCTAAAAGTCCCGATTTCAAATTTTCCTTCGGAAGGAAGTACTTCCGGTTCAAAACCAAAATCACCCTGATTGATTCCAAACATTTTGGCTTGGCTTCCATAGTTCTTCCACAAAAAGCGATCCTCATCAGAAAGATAAACCGGAACATCAAAATCCTTGAGCACACGGCTAAGCCCGAACACATGATCCACATGCGCGTGAGTAAGCACAATAGCTTTCAAAGTTCCATCTAATTTTCCTTTGAATTGTTGATATTCAGGCTCAGATGAAAAACCGGGATCAATAAGCAGATGTTCTCCACCCTTTGAAAGCAGATACGTGTTTTCTAAAAAAGGACCGACTTCGAACTTTTGTATCGTCATAAGTAGAAATAAAAAAAGGATGTATCCATAAGAATACATCCTTTTATAAAAATGTTAAGTACTTATTCTTCTTCCTTGTTACCATATCGACGCTTAAATCGGTCAACACGTCCTGCAGTAGAAGTAAAAGTATTGCTTTTCGTATAGAACGGATGGTTTTTTGAATCAACCTCACTCTTATAAACACCATCTTTAGTGTCCATTGTACTGCGGGTTGTAATTTCAGTACCATCGCTCATCACTACGGTAATCTCTTTGTAATCTGGATGAATTCCTTTTCTCATAAATCTTGTGCTTGCTTGAAATTTGCAAAGGCCTTAAATATAAGGCTAACTAAATCTGAATTCAATGTAATTATTCAAATTCATCAAAGCCCTCTTCACCAATATCACCTAAAGATGAAAACATAGACCCAAGCATATCAGAGTACAATGTTTCATCATCAAGATCTTGTTTGCTAAGCATAGAATTTTGGTGAAGAGCTTCCAAAACAAAATCCATCCATTCATATAATTCGTTATCGGGGGCTTTTTTTGCCTGCTCTTCTACTAACCCTTTCAAGCCTTCTACTTTATTTAGTTTTTGCTTGTATTCGGAGTTTGAGAGAGTGTCTGATATATTTACTTCATTTCCATCTGCAAACCAGTCGGTGATACCTTTATACACTGATTTTTCATCCTGTGATTTTCCTTGAGGATCCGGAAAATGTAATTTAAAAGTCTTGCTGATAGCCTTACCCAATATGTGTTTTGCAACACTGATAGCCCCTTCCTGCTCCCCTTCATACACTAATTCTATTTTACCGGTCAAAGCCGGAATCATATGATACAGGTCAGCTATTCTAATGGATGTTTCTTTTTCGTTGTTGATAATAGCCCGCCGTTCTGCAGATGAAACCACTTGCTCCAAAGCTGTGATGGTCATTCGAGTAGAAACTCCACTTTTTTGATCAACATATTCTGAATCTCTTGCCTCGAAAGCAGCTTTTTCCAGTATCTCTCTAAATAAATCAGGTATGTGAATTCTAATACCATTATCTCTTTCCTGCCAGGCTTCCTGTTGTGTAATTTTCACACCTATATCCAGATCTTTGGGATAATGGGTAATAATCTGGGAATCAATTCTGTCTTTTAGCGGGGTAATAATATTACCTCGATTGGTATAATCTTCCGGGTTTGCTGAAAATGCCATTGATACATCAAGGGGTATCCGCACGTTGAAACCCCGGATTTGGATATCCCTCTCCTGCATAATATTTAGTAAAGCCACCTGAATTCTTGGTTGAAGATCGGGTAACTCATTGATCACAAAAATTCCACGATTTGTCCTGGGAATAATACCGAAGTTAATTACATTTTGATCGGCTAACGTCAGCTTTTTTGTTGCGGCTTTAATAGGGTCAATATCACCGATTAAATCGGCAACTGTTGTATCGGGAGTTGCGAGTTTTTCACCATATCTAAAAGAGCGATGCAACCAATCGATGGGAGTCTCATCTCCTTTTTCTTCCACCAGATCTTTAGCGTATTTTGATAGTGGATTATATGGATCATCATTTATTTCCGATCCTTTTATGATGGGTATATACTCATCCATAAAATTTACGAGCAGTCGCAGAATTCGGGTCTTGGCCTGACCTCTCAGCCCTAATAGAATCATATCGTGTTTGGAAAGAATTGCGTGCTGAATTTGAGGCAATACGGTTTTTTCATAACCCAATATTCCGGGGAATAATTCTTCTTTGTTTTGAATTTTTTTGATCAGATTTCTTCTGATTTCTTCTTTTACTGAAACCGATTGCCAACCACTTTTCTTAAGCTCACCAATTGTGCTCGCTTTCATTCTTTATTCCATTCTTCAAATGCAAAATTTCTGTTTCTTTCATAACCTTAATTATAAATACTTCATTCAGGTTTTTTCGAATGGTCCAATAAATTCGTAATGGCTCTGGCTTTGATTAAAGTTTCCTCCCATTCGGCTTTGGGATCCGAATCGCTCGTTATGGCACCACCCACAGGATACACCAATTTTTGTTCCTCTATTATAGCCGTTCGAATAAGTACGTTGAAGTCGAAATCATTATTGGGCTTAAAATAGCCCAGGGCTCCGGAATAGATCCCTCTTTTGTAGTCCTCATATTTTTCGATAGCCTGCATTGAGGCAATTTTGGGGGCTCCCGTCATGGACCCCATCGGAAAACAAGCCTTAATTAAATCAATGTTATCAATGGTATTATCGACCTCACACTCAACCGTTGAAACCATTTGATGAACTGTTTCGAAGCTTTGAATTTCAAAAAGGTTTGATACTTTTACAGTGTTCTTTTTCGCTATTTTGCTTAAATCATTTCTCACCAAATCTACAATCATTAGATTTTCAGCCTTCTCTTTATCAGAAGATCTTAACACCTCTAATCCATTTGTATGGGTATTATCATCCCTTGATACTGTTCCCTTAATGGGCTGTGACCATACTTTTGAACCATCTCTTGCCAAAAATCTCTCCGGCGAAGCACAGCAAATGGAAATATCACCAATAGATGCATATCCCCCAAATGGTACAGGTCCGGCAGCCCTCATTGCCTCATAAAGGTCAAAACTGTTTCCCGTAAATGTAAATTCTAACGGGTGAGACAGGTTGATTTCATAATATTCTCCTTCGTAGATGTCTTGCTGAGCTTTCTTCAATAATTTAGTGTAAGCAGGTTCTTCAATTCTATGCTTGAGTTTCACCCTATATCCGACAGCTTTATTTTCTGAATTAACCGAGGGTACATTTCCCTTCAATATTCTTGTTTGATTTTTGGTATCAATTTCTATCAGCAAGCCTGGAACCATAAAAAAAAGATCAGCTGCTTGATTGAGCGACTCATTATCAGACTGAAGGTCTTCAATATAATTTTTTAAGTCGTACCCAAAATAACCGAACATCCAGTCAGCGTGCTTATTTTTGAATTTTTTTAGAGCCTCCCAAGGATTGGTTTTAAATTTCTTCTCTGATCCATCTTCATATATCACTACTTTATCACCATAGGCTTTAATATAAGCTGAAGGTTTAGCAGCAATAAAACTCTTAGTACTCGCAGGATGTTCAGGCATTTGTGATTCCAAAAAAATCACGTCTCCTGCTTCTTTGAGGCTGTGGATTAAATTCGATATATAGCGTGAATTATTCTTCATTGTTTGAGGCATCGAGTATAAGGCTTCTTTAGCTCTTTTTGAACGTTTTTTCGTATCATTGTAACTATGATATACAAAAACCTGATTAAACCGATTTTATTTAAACTGGAGGCCGAGAAAGCGCATGAACTCGGGCTTTGGACTGCATCTAAAATTAATCAATCTCCTTTTCTTCAAGAAGCTGTATCAACATTTTTCAAGAAAAACGACGAAGGCTTAGAACAAACCCTTTTTGGATGTACCTTCCCCAATCCCATAGGACTTGCGGCCGGATTCGACAAAAACGGTGCAACCCCGATGGCTATGGAAGCTTTAGGTTTTGGGTTTGTTGAAGTAGGGAGTATCACTGCGCGTCCATCGAAGGGAAATCCTAAACCCCGGGCTTTTAGAATTCCAAAAGATCATTCCCTGATTAATAGGATGGGTTTAAATAACGATGGTGCTGAAATAATTACCCAACGACTTGAGAAGCTGAACTCCTCAATTCCTTTGGGAATTAACATCGCTAAAACCAACGATCCAAATATTGAAGGTGATGATGCGCTAAGAGATTATTTATTCAGCTATGAAAAGGCACAACCTGCAGCAGATTATATCACAGTAAATATTTCCTGTCCTAATACAGGCGAAGGCAAAACGTTTGAAGACCCCGGAGCTTTGAAAGAGCTACTTGAAACACTCGACCCCAAAGCTCCAAACAGGAAACCTACCTTGGTTAAATTCACCGTAGATATTGACAAAACAGGACTGGAAAAACTGATCACCATTTGTGAGGATTTTGGCGTTGCCGGTTATGTAGCTACCAATACCTCTTCGAATCGTACAGGACTCAAAACCGATGCAACAAAATTACAAACCATTGGAAATGGCGGATTAAGCGGCCGCGCCATTCAAAAGCAAAGTACTCAAGTCATCAAATGGATTCATGAAATTACAGAAGGGATGAAGCCCATAGTTGGAGTGGGTGGTATTGACAGTCCGGAAGCTGCTATTAAAAAAATTGACGCCGGAGCACGTTTAATTCAGATTTATACAGGCTTAGTCTACGAAGGGCCGGGCCTTGTCCCGAAAATAAAAAGAAAGCTCTTAGAAGCAGAATTTACTCAGAAAAATTAAACGTGTAATCGCAAGACAAAGAAACGGCTTGTCCTTCATAAAGTACAGGCTCAAAAGACAGTTCCTCTTGAATGTATTGGGAAAAGGCTGTTAGAAATTCTTCAGAAACATCCTCTGTCACCGGATTAAATTCATCTACCACCCCACGTGTATTCACTTTAAATGAATAGGTTAATTCGGAAACATTAACGGTATCACCCGGCGGTTCAAAGCGCTGAAGAAAGTCTTCCACCCCTTCTCTGACTGAAAGTGACACATCAATTTCCTGGCACCATACATATTGGCCCTCCGACTGCTCCGCCTCTTGTTCATTGACTGTCTCTTCACCCGGAATTTCCTGTTCAGTTTCTTCTTCTCTAACTTCAGGTTCCGTTTGAGGGAGTTGGAGTTCTTCTTTCAAAATAGACACTCTCGAATGTAAGGGGGACTCAGGAAACAGTACCAAGAATGAATCTGCTACAGCCCGGGCCCTGTCCCAATTTTCTCCCTTATAAGGGAAGGCTTCATAGAAATCAGGTTCTTGCAGTGTGGAGTCTATTAAAACTTGGTATTTCGTCTGTTGCTCCTCGGTAATGGTGGTATCCTGCATCATATTTTGAGCTGAATCTTGAAGGGCTTCAAATTCCCTAACCTGCCGATTCCAGGCTTCATTTATATTGATCCATTCATTGATCTTATTTTCATATAATGAATCAGTTTTCGCCTCTTCCATATACCCTTCAAAAGCATTGAATAAAGCCTGAGATGCCACTCGGCTGTCTTTGTGGTTGTATGAGAACTTCTCAAGCTGTTCCGCTTTTTCAAAAGTACTTACTGTATCCTGCTGTTGAATTTGTTGATAAATCTGAATTGGGTTATTGGCATCAGAGGTATCACTTCTATTTATCGGAATTTGAAATTGTTGAGCCAAGCGTTCTGAATAAACACTTTCAGGATAATCCTCTATAAGTTGATTAGCATATTCCCTGGCTTTGGCTTCGTTTCCTTCTGAAGAATACAATTCAGAAAGTGAATAAAGTGAAACCATATTTACATTATCGGTTGACGGATTTTGAATGGCTCTTTCAAAATAGGTGACTGCACTGTCCGGCATATTTAGTGAGAGGAAAAACAAATTACCTAATTCATAATTTAAGGCAGAAATACTCTTTTGAACGGAGTCCTTTTCAGCCTCAGTAAAAGGAATTCCACTTAAATCAATTTGGATATTCATTATCTGGGAATCTTCTTCAGGTAACTCTTCCTCCGTAATTTCCTCATTGCCGGCAGAAGTTCTTATCATGCTGCTAACTCTCCAGTAGTCAGCCAATGGCCTGTTTCCCCAAACCGCATAGAACTGCTGTCTAACACTTTGTTGTAATGCCCTGTTATTTTCATTTAAAAAGCCATTGCTTGTGTTGGTTGTCTGCTGGTTATTATTGTCTTGATTTAACGTAACCAGTTGATCCTGTTGCCTCCGTCTTTCTTCTTCAAGTTCTTCAAGTTCTTCGATCCTTTTCTGCCTGATTTCGTTTACGACTGAATCCAATTCGGCACCAGAAAGGCTTCCTAACCATAACAAGCTATCTTGTAACGCTATTTCAGAGGTGATGCGCGCATATTCTCCAAACGATTCGGCATAAAGACCGGCATTGAAATCCACTGGCAATCGATCGGGCGATACATTCATTTGAGCTGCTGAATCATAATATGCAGCTGCTTTCGTCAGGTTGTTGTACCCAAACCTATAAATTTCAGCAAGCCCGTTATATGTTCTTGCTTCGATTTCAGCAGGAGCCTGACTTCTGGGGTTGTGCAGTACACGATTATAAAGCCTTTCAGCTTCCCCGAAATTTTCACGCTCATGTTCAGTTCTGGCCAATTCGAAATCAAGTTCAGACCGATATTCGATATTCTTATCATCCTTGAGCATACTATTGAAAATCTCAAAAGCCAAATCATCGCGTTCCAATATTCTGGCTACCTCAGCCCTTTTCCGCTGCGCTAAATATTGTACCCTATATTCTGAATAATGATCTAAAACACTTTCGTAGGCTTGGTAAGCTGCTTCATAATTCTCTAACTCTTCATAAATCTGCCCTAAAAGAAAATATCCACGTTCTTTATACTCCTTTTTTGATAGTTCCGGCAGAGCGGCATATAACTCTTCAGCTGCTTGCTCCCAGTTTTGAAGCTTCACATGATGTTGAGCCAATAATGACTGAACTTCAGCAATATGCTTATCCTCCCACTCCTTTTCATAATTTATAAGCTGGTCAGATAAAAAAGCGACACCTTCGGAATATAATTCTAAATCCAGCAGCACTCTCCCCTGCCAAATAATTGATTTTTGTTCCATTTCCGGTTCATCAGTGGTAATAAAGAGTTCCCGAAATTTTTGATCAGCAGAAAAGTATTCTTCCCGGTAATAATAGGATTTCCCAATTAGAAATAGCGCATCATCAACCCATTTACTTTCTTCATGTTTTCTAAGAATATCTGCAGATTTCTGGATAGCTTTTTCGAAATCCTGGGCACCGGCATTAATTGGTTTCGGGTGAATTCTTATGGGCTGAAGTGGATTATATTCTCTTGATTGCTGAAGATTTTTTTGCAGGCCTGCTTCGAAGCTTTTCTCTGCATTATAAAAGGTATTATAGTAGGCATTAAAATTTCTCCAGTTCGATTGAAACGTAGATTTGCATCCGGAAATCAAAATCAAAACTGAAAGCCATAAAACGATCTTAGTGATTTTCATAATACTCTAATATAACGAGATCGCTTATTCAATAGTACTTACTTTTATCATATTGGTTCGGCCACGTTTGGCTATTGGCATGCCCGTTGCCACAATCACCCTGTCACCCTCTTTAACCATACCGTTATCTTTAAGATAATCCTCCATCATTTTAACACTTTTATCGGTATCAAAAAGTTCATCTAAACGAACGGAGTAAACGCCCCACACCAAATTCAGTTGTCTTCGCACCTTCTGGTTTTCAGTGAAAGCAACAATAGGTACTTTAGGGCGAAACTTTGCGATTCTTCGGGCAGTATTTCCGGAATGAGTGATCGTACTAATAGCCTTGGCTTCTACATTGTCGGAAATTGTTACACAGGAATATGCAAGTGATTCAATTACCTGTTTTTCTTTCCACTCCGGTTTCCTGTATCCAAGACTATTATACAATTGAGGCCGGCTGTCTTCAATTGAACGGCAGATTCGGTCCATAACATTCACCGCTTCCATGGGGAAAGCTCCGGCTGCAGTTTCACCGGAAAGCATCACAGCATCAGTTCCATCTAAAACAGCATTAGCAACATCAGAACTTTCAGCCCGTGTAGGTCTTGGATTGCTGATCATAGAATCCAACATTTGAGTAGCAGTAATAACAGGTTTACCTGCAGATCGGCATTTCTCAATAATCATTTTTTGGACAACAGGAACTTGTTCTGTGGGAATTTCAATACCCAAATCGCCCCTTGCCACCATTAAGCCATCAGCTTCTTCAATAATTTCATCAATTACTTCAAGTGCTTCAGGTTTTTCAATTTTTGCAATAATTGAAGCCTGGCTCCCGGCAGCCCTTACTCTTGATATAATATCCCGAATATCTTTGGCAGACCGCACAAAGGACAGGGCTATTAAATCTACATCTTGTGTGATCCCAAATTCTAAATCTTTTATATCCTTTTCTGTTAAAGATGGAATGGAAATTCTGACATTGGGCAGATTTACGCCTTTTCTCGACTTTAAAGTACCCCCAACTACTACTTTTGCCATTAAAGAATTGGGAAATTTTTCAGTTACTTTGAATTCTAATAAACCATCATCTAATAATATTGAATTTCCCGGTTCTGCCTCATGAATCAGGTTTTTATAATCTATTGGCACCACTTCATTGGTACCCTCAACTTCCTCTGCAGTTATTTTTACGGTAGAACCAGTTTTAATCTCCTGGGCTCCATCCTTCATGTTTCCCACTCTGATTTTTGGCCCTTGTAGATCCATCAATACCGGAACGCTGTACTTGTATTTTTTAGCAGCTTTTCGAATTCTTTTTATAACATTAGCATGCCCTTTATGTGTACCATGAGAAAAATTTATGCGGGCTACGTTCATCCCGTGCAATAACAAATCTTCAATTTTTTCCTGAGTATCACAACTTGGACCTATTGTGCATACTATTTTTGTTCTTCTCTTAGCGGAAATCATATATGGTAATTATTTGAGTAAGTAAGAAATTTTCTTTCAATAGTATCTGTTAAGGTACTGATCATTGACGATTCTTTTTTACAATACTTTTTAGTTAGAATTTTAGTTTATTAGATGATAAGAAAGCTTTTCAATTAATTAAATTAGTCATGAATGAAAAGGCACACTATCTATTAATCATAGCCTTATTGTTTTTTTTGGGTTTCATTTCTGCATGTTCCAATTCTATGGTTGATAAAATAGACAGAGGAAGTGATTACAGTTATCAACCGGGGTTCCCTGAATTGCGAATTGCTTCGTCAGCATTTATTGATTCTTCCAATAATTCAAAAATTTCTGTATCCGGGGATATTGTGTATGGTAGCCTGATCTACTCGAATAAAGACGGGGTTTTTGAAGCCCCATTCAGCATTGAAATTGCGATTAATAATACTGATGACTCTCAAACACCTGTAATACGAGAAATATTTTCTGATACTTTAAGAGGTAAATCAGAAAACATCATCCATGATCAAGATGTGTATCAATTCCGGCGTGAGTTTTCTATTAATCCCGGCACCTATGATATTCAAGTTGCAATCACCGATAACTCATCTCAAAAGCAGGTTATTAGGGAAGCTACAACTATTGTTCCTTCTGCAAATAGTAATGTTGCCAACATTACCAATGTGTCTTTACTTGCAAAAAACTCCTCAATAGATGAGGGAAGTTTTAATCAAGCTACAACCTATCATATCCCTTCAAAATCTGACTCTCTCAGGTTTCAATTCCAAGTAACAAATAATGCTCCCGATTCAGAATTCGAATTCCAAATGAGGCTACTGAAATTCAGGAATGACACCAGTATAGCCCGACCTATGAATTTTTTAAATTACTCCCCTTCAAGCATGCCCTATATTGGTATAGATTATGATGAATTTGAGGTTATACAATCTTCAGTAAGAACATTTAACCAATCCGGAAATGTTATTATAGAATACAACTTCCATGAACTTCCCCGTGGTAATTATAGATTAGAAGTACAGTCTGAGGACAATTCCGAATCCGATATTTATAAAGCCATTGAATTCAGTATTAAAAGTCCAAACTTCCCTGCTGTTAAAACTCCCAGGGAATTAGCTCGACCACTTTATTACTTAATGGATGAAAACGAATTTAATAAAATGATGTCAATTGAAGACCCGGATGAGTTGAAAGCAGCCATTGACAGATTTTGGTTAACCAATATCGAGAACTCCAGGGTAGCTAAAGATGTGCTTTCCCTTTATTATGAAAGAGTTGAAGAGGCTAACAAACAGTTTTCTAACTTTAAAGAAGGATGGAAAACCGATCCCGGCATGATCTACATTTTATTTGGCCCTCCCATTTATTTAGATACCTTTTCTGACCAAATGGCTTGGTATTATTCATACAATCGAAATGATCCTGAAGAACGGTTCTTTTTTGATTTGTCAAAGATTAGATCCAAGTACTATCCTTTTTATAACTACATATTGCAGCGGGATGGATCTTTGTATAATGTTCAAAGACGTCAGATACAAATGTGGCTTTCCGGTTTGATTTTACAGGATTCGTTGTAGACTAATATCTATTCTTAGGTGATTCTATAGTTATTTAATTCTACCCATTCTACCTGTTGATGTATTACAGCAAAGAGACCTGCTAAAAGTAGCTCTATTTACACATAGACCTCCAAGATTTTTTAAATCCTGGATTGCTTTCTTGTACTAACAGATTTACTAAATATCGTGAATTCGATATTAAATTAGTCAGTTCTTCTCCCCACATTTTTTAGAGATGAGGGATGTTGGTGCCAAAGATATTTCAACCTTACACAACACAGAATTAAAGTTTTTAGGAAAAGTGAAATCATAAAGGAAATATTGGCATTGAAACCAACACCCTCCGCCAGACTTCACATTCGTTCAGACCGGCAGCTCCCTCCCCGACACTTAGGTGTAGGGACAGGCAAGGGAGGACTCTTCAATAGTAAATTGTCTTAAGATCTGGTTTAAGCGTCTCGCTTGGACCAACTTGTTTACCAATTCAACCACCGTACAGGCGTGACGCCTGCGCTATTACACTTGTTATTTTGTACCCCGAATTATCTGACAACTACAACATTGACGAACCTCACACCTTGAGTTTACTTTTTCTGACTATTTAGCCCAGATATTTCCCACTCACGCGGTTTTACCCTTAGCTATTCATATGTTCCTTTCCAGGTTATTCTCTTACTTTAAGTATCTTCAGGTACTTCCCATCTAAATATGGCTAATTTATTAAGTCGAATTAGTGAAAAATTCAAAATCTGATGTAAACAAAAAAAGCCGGCACTTTTAAAAAGTGCCGGCTTTAAATTTATCTATTAAAGATTGTTTATAAGAAATGAATTTTTCTTATCTCCAACCTCCGTCAGAAGTATTTACACCATCAGCATTTTCAACACCACCAAAGGTGTAGAACGGTTGAGTTCGGCCCAGTACTTCAAGTGTGGCAGCTGGGATTGGGAAATGAAGTGCAGTACCTTCCTGCAGTAAGTCATTCTTACGCATGTGGAAGAACTCATTTCCGGAACCGGTCAAGAACTGCTCAACCAAACGCTCATGGTGGATACCTTGCCAAACCGCTTCAGCAGTCGGTGATACAGGATCCATATTACCACGGGTAATGCGCTCGCTGTTGTTTATAATATCGGCAGCAGCCTGGTAATTACCTGCATGGTAATGGGCTTCTGCTCTGAACATATCCAACTCTGATTGAGAGATCTCAACCAGCGGTCCTTCGTATACACCTAACCAGTCATCGTTGCGAGAATACCTGAAACTTGAGAAGAAATACAAACCACGTTCCGGGCGGAAGTTGTTAGATGGAAGGTGCTCGTAATCTGTCAGTAACCTTTCGTCAACAACGTTGGCAGAATCCGGAGCCGGATAATCATTTCCGTTAGGATTATGTGCAGGATACGTAGGATCCATCATATTAATCACATAGTGATCTACACGTGCCCAGCCTGGGAATACCAAATACGCTTTAGCACCATTGTACCAGAAACCACCGTCCCACTGATCCACTTCAATGATAAGTTCCGTACCGTTTTGAGCATGCGTAGCCACTTTGTTCCAGTCTACGGAACTGTTTTGCGATGCATTTCTTGGTGCGTATGCAAGAAACCGAGCAATAAAGCTATGAGCAATCTGCTCCAGCATTTCGTTATCGACAGGGCCACCTGTTCTAATAACATTATCATCTAATGTGAACGTGTTATTCTCAGCAATGGTAATCACTTCTTCCAGCTTGGTTACCGCATGATCCATGAGATCAGTGTAAGGAACCAAGGTAGGATCGGTTAAGTCCGCTTCGGAAGTATTTTCATCCGCTATATAACCCTGATCAAAATGCAGGCCAATATAACCTATTGATAGTCCCTGGGCTAATTTTGATACCGCTGAGATCATCGCATTATCAGACCCTTCATCTCCGAAGTTCACACCACCTTCCAGCGATTTAAGAACATCTGAAGCAGAAGAGTTGATGGAATACATTGAATTGAAGAGGACTCTAGAAGTACTACCGTATGGTGCAGCAG
Source organism: Gracilimonas sp. (assembly GCF_031581265.1). Classification (GTDB taxonomy): domain Bacteria; phylum Bacteroidota; class Rhodothermia; order Balneolales; family Balneolaceae; genus Gracilimonas. The sequence goes on along the minus strand of NZ_JAVLBQ010000018.1, from coordinate 4,106 downwards.
GGGAGTTATCCCATGCTGGTCGCGGTTCAGTACCCATCAATTGCATACCCTGGTTACCCCAGGAAGCAGTCGCTGCATCAGCCCCTACCGTGGTAGCCATTTGCAAAGTACTATAGGTATGAACACTTGTATACCAGTCACGAATTGTTCCATTCGCTAACGAACGCAAGTCCTCACTCGAGGCAAGGGCCCGTTCAGTATCCGGATTGTTGAGATTCTCAACAGCCAGATCGCCGCAGCTCACCGTGGTGGCGAGCAGGGCTACTAACAATAAATTTTTAATTTTATTCAATTTCATAATTATATAATTCTATTAATTAAAATTTGAGAGACAAGGACAATGCCATATTACGGAAATTCGGATAGGTTCCTGTTCCATCATAAGGAGTACGGATAGAACCTACTTCCGGATCGTAACCGGAGTAATCAGTAAAGGTTAGCAGATTACGTCCTATGGCCGAGATAGTAGCGCCTTTAAGAGCTCCACCTGTTAGGGTGGCTAACTGCTCTTGTGAGAAATCATAGCTTAATGATACTTCACGCAGCTTCACATATCCGGCATCTTCTACCCAGTATGCATTGTTTGTGTTTACATCGTAGAAAGCTTGATAGTAGTCGTAGGCTTTTTTCTGATCTTCAGGCTTACCTGCTTGATCCATGATACCATTACGACTATCACGCGTTAACCACTGGCTCTTACGATTGTACACATCTCCACCTTGTTTGATGTCTAATAATACATATGCAGAGAATCCTTTGTAACGGAAGGTGTTGGAAACACCGGCGGTCCAGTCAGGACGCCCGCTACCGATTTGTACAAAGGCATCATCGCCAAATTCATCTTTAAGTTTTATTGGCGTCTCATCAACGGTTCCTTCGGTTCCGGCAGGTATGACATACCCGTCGCTGTTGATCTCGTAGTCATCAATAGTTTCACCGTCGGCCAGTTGTTCTGCCATTACATCTAAAGATTTAACCCAGTCAAATCCATAAATAGCGCCATACTCTTCGCCCTCGCGAATGTAGAATAAACCACCAGGACCACTCTGGTAAGGAGGCACGCCTAATTCGCCAATAGTCTGGTTAGACTTCGACCAGGTAATTCCAACATCCCAGCTCATGTCTCTTTCGTTGATAACAGAGGACTGAATGTTAACTTCAAACGACTCAGAGTCGATACTACCGGCATTTCTCCACTGGCTGCTAAAGCCTGCAAGCGGAAGCAGGGGCACGTTCAAGAACTGGTCGGTTGTTTCTGAATTTGAATAAATGAATTCAAAATCAACAATGCTTGATACCGTACCGTTGATAGCAAACTCGGTTTCTTTGGTCTGAGATGGCTTCAAGTTTCTGTTACCCAGAGAGGATTTAGAAGCATTACCACCGCTAACTGAAAACGTCTCATACTGCCATGAGAATCCCGGACGGATACCTGCTGTACCCTGAGCGGCGCGAATTTTCAGCTCATCAAGACCGGGGATCTCAATATCCTGGGTAATTCGGTATGCACCGGAAATACGATAGTAGTTGTTCCATCGGGATTCAGGGCCGAATAGCGATGAACCGTCACGACGGAACATACCATCAAGGATGTACTTGTCGTCCCAGTCAAAAGAAGCGATCGCAAAATAGTTCTGTGCTCTTACATCTTGAAGATAAGAAGAGGCAGAAATATCGGACGGATCGATAGCCTGGAATCGGGGTAACTCGCGAATCTTAAAGTCACTACCACTGGCGTCAAAGGACTCAAAGTGGCTGTCTTCCCACAGATAACTGAATGTTACACGGCTAAAGAGCTTACCAAATTGCTGGCGCGCGGTAACGTTATGCTGGGTAGTCTGTGAGTTTTCTTCACTGGAATACTTATACAAGCTACCTTCACTATACTGAATACCATACTCTCCTGAACCACCAACGATATAGTAGTCAAATGGATAATAGCTGGTATACCTGTTGTTATTGTTCTCCATAGAGTAAGTCCCTTTGTACTCTAACCAGTCTGTGATATTCACGCGAAGGTTATAGTTTCCAAGGAATCTTTGAGTAAACTCATCTCTGTCATTCTTATACGTTTGATAAAGTGGATTTTCTTCATTGCTCCAATGATTATGGCGCAGAAAATACGGCTGGCCGTCAGGATTCTCTAAGTGAAAATTATTATCAGGCTCAGCTAGCACGATATTAAAGAAGATTCCTCCTCCTCCACCCGGTGAGTTCGACGTAGAACGAATGACCAAGTTTGAAGCAGAAAACTTAATTCTGTCCGTAATATCCCAATCCGCATTCACACGGAAGTTATTACGGTCATACCCGTCGGTATTAGGAATAATACCTTCTTGGGTGCTATGCTCGTATGAGGTGAAAATATTAATGTTATCAACTCGGGTTGCCAGTGACACGTAGTTGGTCATGTTCGTTCCGTTCTGGAAGAACTCTTTCTGTGGATCCTTAGTAATGGCGAATGGATTATCCATATAATGGTCCTCATCATCACTTCGTGATCCTGTAATATCAGGATGATAGCCACCTTGGTATCCATCAGGATAGCCAGTTACACCGGCGTACTTGGTATATTGACCTTCATATTGTTGCCAGTCTTCAGCCAACTCAAATGGATGGCTCATAGACAAGTCAACATAATTTTCTAATTGCTGAATACCCATCTCGTTACGTACGGTAACATCAATTTCTCCGTCGGCAAGGTTATTACCACGCTTGGTTTGAATTACAACCACACCGTTACCAGCACGTGATCCGTACAGGGAAGCGGCAGCAGCACCTTTAACAACCTCGATACTTTGAATATCATCGGCGTTAATGTCGGCCATGCTTCCTTCAAGAATCACACCGTCCACTATAATCATAGGTTGGAAACCCGTGTTCAAGTTGTTATCGGCGCGAAGCTGAATTTGTGAAGCACCACCCGGTTGTCCACTACCACTGCGGATAGTAACACCGGACACTTTACCGGCCAATGAACCTGATACAGATGTGGCAGGCACACGGCTCAGCTGAGCTGCATCAACTTTTGATACCGAAACAGTAAGCTTTTTACGCTCGGTTTCTCCGGACACACCCGAAACAACAATCTCATCTAAGAGACCGACATCAGGGGTCATTTCAAAATTAAGTGTGTTTTCTCCTGAAGTAACAGTAACAGTTTCGTTAATAGTAGAGAAACCAACATAACTTACGCGAATATTGTATTCGCCTGGAGTAATATTCTCGATAGTGTAATTTCCATCAATATTGGAAGCAGCACCTCGCTCGAGCTCAACAATAAAAATGTTAACTCCAGTAAGGAGCTCACCAGTTTGTGAACTGGTAACAGTACCTGTTAGGGTCCCGGTTTGTGCAAACGCCATTACGGCTGTAGTACACAAAACGAGGACCGTCATTAGTAGCTTTCTAAACATAAATGTCCTCAATGATTTAATTCTAGTTTTTATAAGTAGCTTAAAGCTCCACAATTTTGCAGAGCTCCTTCAAAGTAATAATTACGATTCTAAAGTAAAAATTTTAAAAAATTGTTTTCCCTAAACAATAATCTAGTCTTGAATACCACACGTTCAGGTTTGTTTATACTTAGTATTTTATCGGTTTAGAATATGTTATCTAACTGCTGATATCGCAGTTTACCACCGATATAGTTTTTAACAAAGACTTGCAATGGTGCCTTTATTGGTGTACTTAAAAGATAGTAGGTAAAATAATCAGTCAGAGTTACTTATATATAGTGTATAGCCTTTGCATAAGTTGATTTGCGATAAACAGAGCTTCAGGTAACGTTATTAGATGAAAAGAGCGCATGAATTATGTAGAATTAACCTGAGAACCTGAGTTCGATTTATATTGATTTACAAATAGCATTAGTTGTCACTATTGTGATGTTAGGTAATTCAAGGACAAAAAAGGGTTGGTCAGTCCTAATACTTCCAAACCGATTGTACTCCAACCCCAAAAGCTGTCATCCCTGTAGGTGTTAGATAATTCGTTGACAACTAATAGTTAGTTTTTCAAATAATAAGGTAAAGTCCTCCCTTGCCTGTCCCGTACACGCTTGTCGGGGAGGGAGGTGCCGGACTGAGCGGATGCGAAGTCTGGCG
>NZ_JAVLBQ010000017.1:0-57929 GCF_031581265.1 Gracilimonas sp. | reverse complement strand
TGGAAGGAGAAAGACTTTGCACAACCCCATGTGTTTGATATCTGGAATGAACGAGGTATGCAGAAGAAATACCTCGACAAGGAGGTGTATTTCATGGAGGAGCTAATTCCGGGAATGCTACCTACCAATCCAGAGCTTTTATACGTGCAGCCGGAATGGGATAATGACCAACGTAAGACCATTCAGATTATGAAGCAGACCGGCCACCACGAAGCGACAGAGGCGCTGGCTCCGGGTTTATTTCACGAGATGGAGAGCTGGACATACCGCTTGCATTTCATCGACTTTGAGGCGGTACTGGCAGCCATTCCTTTTCATAAGGGATTGTACCCCTATGACTATGTGCCCTTTCAGTTTAGCTGCCATACCATGTATGAAGATGGCCGGGTAGAACACCGGGCCGACTGGATCGAGAAGACACCGGGGAAGCTCCCATCTATTACGTTTGTTCGAAAGCTGAAAGAGTGCCTGGAGGGTGATGAAGGCACCATCTTCCGGTATCACAACTTCGAGAATACGGTCCTCAATAAGATGAAGGATTTGATACGGGAGGGAGAGCCAGAGGATGCGGAAGAGCTGATCACCTTTATTGACAGCCTGGTGAAAGGGGGTGAGCGGGAGATGGTCGATCAATATCAAATGATCAAGAAATACTATTATTCCCCAGTCATGAAAAATTCCATTAGTATCAAAAAAGTACTCCCAGCAGTGTTAAGCGAAAGTCCGAGGTTGCAAGAAATCTACAGCCAACCGTACAGCGGCTTATATCTGAAGGATAAAGTCTTTTATAAACCGGATCCTGATACAGGACAAGCGATGAACCCCTACAAACTACTCAATGAAGTTGGGTATGGTATTCCGGATTATGACCAAAGCGATAAAGCAATTGGTGAGGACTCGATCTCCGAAGGTGGCGCAGCGATGATGGCATGGAGCCGTCTGCAATTTCATGATCTGGATAAAACCCAACGCGATGCCATTCTGCAATCTCTCTATGAATACTGCGAGTTAGATACTCTAGCGATGGTGATGATTCATCAGCACTGGGAGTGGTTGAGAAAGCGATAGAAAAATTATTTACAAGTAATACGAATCACAATAACTATATAAAACAAAGATATGATGCGAGAAGAGAATAAGAAAATATATTGTTCATTCACGGATAAAGAGCTTACGAATTATGAAGGAACCATAGATTTAAGTCCCGATTTTGAAGATCAATTTCGGGTGTTTTCATTTTACGATTTGGAAATCATAGTAGAAGATGGTTTGGATATGGATTCTTTGATAGAAAATATTGTGAATAATGATCCTCAAATAAACGATGTTTTTCCAGTTATAAAAGTAGAAGTCGATTCACCTTTTCATGATGTTGAGTTTGGAGAGACTGGGCAAATTATAGAATTTGATTACTCTTCTAAGGTTGTTAATCCATTTGAAGAGATAGGAATAGGAGTGGCTGATGAACTTTATGAACTTATGAATGATATAGATAATGATCGAAGCCCTGAATTTGAAAAGCTAGAATTTTTTGAACTCCACCTCAAATCACAATTTGGTAAATATAGGGGCATGATGAGCATAGACTTTTCAAAGATTAGTAATTACTCTGATTTAAAAGAAGTTGTTTACGAAATGGCTCTTGAGGGTTTCAATTTTGATGAAACACCAGAAGATTGTTTATATAATGTTCCGTATAAAAATGGGATTGTTTCAGGTACAGTTAAGCAGGCTTCATTATATCCGGATGAGCTGGAGTCATATGTAAATGATATTAGTTATTTGGTCATTAAAAATAAAGAACAAGCTTTGGATTCTTTGATGGAGTTGCTAGCTAAGAATGGATTTAATCTGGATTCTGAATTTTATGACCTAGAAGCAAGTGCGGATATTTCATTACGCGCATACCTTAAGCGATTAATTGATAAGGATGAGAATTATGCTGGGCTTTTGAAGAAATTTTTATCATAGTTGAATAAATTGAGTGAATGCGACTATACAGTACTGATCTCAAAAAGCACATAATTGCTTATAAGAGAATTTTCCCACGAATGGGCTTATTTTGATAAAGCTTATACTGTGGTGCAGAACAATCAATGTACTTGGAGATTTGGACAGATAATATCAGTAGATCTAACGATAAAAAACTTACTGTATTAAAATTAAGGTCACATAAAAACGATAAACGAAAAACAAAAAATTTTACAGATATGAGTTTATTAGCTAAATTATTTGCAAAGGGTGTATCGTCTAAACTTAAAAATAATAAAGACCTTCAATCTGCTATTGATGATACAGAGAAGGTTATGAAGAAAACTCGTGATAAAGTAGAAAAACTTGCGGGTAATGATAAAGAAGAAATTAAAAAGAATATACACCCTGACGTTAGAAAGGCACTTGGGTTTGATTACTAAAAATGGCTGATTCCCCACAAGAAAATATCAATAAACAGGAAGAATATAATGACTTGTTAAAAATTACCAAAAATCCCTATCCTATCGTGAAGAAGATATGCTGAATTTTTCAAAAGATATTTTTCTAACAGGTTTTGGCTACATCATAAAAGATATAGATGGCAAGCTAGTTCATAACTCATAAATCAGAACTCAGTCACGAAGTAGCAGTTGCTTTTAATTTCTTAGCTGACCCTGATCAAGTCATGCAAATACTAGAATATCTAAGTGTAGATATAGAGGCTGGTAATGACAAAGAATTGGTGAATAAATCTTATTCAGAAATTGAGAAACAATACTCTAAAATCGCGAAAACCCTAGCAGAAAGTTGTGAAGTTGATGAAACTGCAGCATCTTTAATCAAAGAAGATGATTCAAATTTAGAACTTGTAATCTTTTAGGTCATGCCAGAACTCAATTTATATATGATGATCACATTTTATTTAAAGAAATCCATCTTTTGAAAGTACTGCGGAAGTTATTTCAGGCAATTTTATCTGTTATACAATGGAGTAAAACTAAATTTTTTTATTTTAATGCACCAACGGATAGGAAGAAAAGATTTTATTCATCGGCAATCCCTACTCTTATAACTAGTTTAAAAGGTGAATGGGGATATCAGATTGTCGATAAAGATTGGTACTACTTAACGAAAAGGGATAATTAAAACAGATTACAATGGCCAAAAATGATGTAAGACCTAGTGTAGATGAATATATGGCACTGAAGCAAAGGGGATCTACTAATATTCAAGATTTGGTTAAGCAGGGTGATTACTATTGGGTTAACGTAGTCTATAAGCATTACAATAAAGTGTGGGAAATTGAGCGCGATGAAAGTTCCACACGTTTAGGTGAAAAATTACTCTGGGATTTACATTATTTGAAATCAATGAGTAAAGACGAATTTGTTGAGCAGATTAAAAGTAATCAAGATTTTGCCAATAAATGGGGAGACCTTTCTTTGATCTATGAAGAATAAATTGTCTCTAATATCAAATCGGACCCTACATTATATCCAAAAAAGCACAGTCACAGTTATGTTTTAAATAACCTATCAGTGTAAGTTTATAGCAATCATGAGGGGATACAAAGAGGCTGAGTGGTTTACAAAGAATATAAGTTCTCGGATTTATATTGTGATCATGAGCAACTATTGGATCGTTGCTCTTTGATGCGAGAATGGTCTTTAAAATTGACCTCTATTCCGGAAATTCAATTTACTTTTGAAAATCGTAGTGACTTGGTGATACGTCAATATTTCATTGAAAAGGATGATACCGCAATCTTTGATAGCTACTTAAGTCTGGCCAAAGATATTGACAGGATGCATGCTGATGGACTCATTCATGGCGATAGCCACCAAAGAAATGTAGTGACCAAAGATAGTATCTGCTACCTTATTGATTTTGAGCACTGTTATTTACGACAAAGACATGACATGCGGGTAAAAATGTCTGCAAGATTTTCCTTTCCAGAATTCGAGCAAAGTGAAAAACTGCTAAAGCTTGTCAATAAGATGAATTTCACGACTTTCTTCCTGCACAAAATGGGCAGCTTTTAACTATGCTCCAATAATAACTAATCGCCAGCAATTCACTGACTAAACTTGAATTAAATTTTTGTGGTTTTCTATATTCATTTCCTTGATTGTCCGGCCAAGCTTTACTACCAAAATTTAAAGGGCTATAAAAGTACGTAGATGAATATTGCGAGTTAGACACTCTGGCAATGGTGATGATCCATCAGCATTGGAATTTTTTAAAAAAGAATTAAACTAACAATAACAATAACTAAAAAACAGACTTAGAATGAAGGAAATTGCAAATAAAGAGCAGGCTTTAGAAGCAGTAAAAATGTATAAGCTGTCCTTAGAACATGTATCTGACAAGCTTAAAGATTCTTTAGAAAATCTTGAAAAGCTTGGTATCAAAGTTGATGACAGATTTAAAAAACCTGCTGGTATGAAGTAAGTCTTAAAAATGAAAATTGTTTAATTTCAAATTGAGCATATTTTCACGATGAGTAAAACACTGTAAAGCAAATCGTAATTACAAATTTAACATTGTGATATGATTTTGATTCAACTCATTTCCTTTCAAGATTAATATATTAATCACTATTTTATAAACAAGACCAATTATATCACATGATTATTAAACCAAATAGTGATATATAAACATAATATCATATTTATGAGTAACGACAGGAAAAAGATTAACAAAAGATTGAGTAAAAACAGGAAATCCATCAGGGTAGGGCCGAGAGGCGGAAAGTATTATATTTCCGATAATGGCAATAAGGTATATGTGACTAAAGCTGTGGGTAAAACGACTACCAATCATTAGACAAACAGGTTTTTTCACGGTCTGTTTGAGTAATCATTAGTTAAAAAAACACAATTCAAAAATATGTGTCTGAAAAAGTGCGCAAGATAAAAAGTAAATTAAATGCTTTAGTGAACGATTCTCATACTAAATGGGGAGCGAGATTCGCTTATACAATTCAGGCTCTAATTATTTATTCGTTGGTTACATTTTCTTTTTCAACCTTACCCAATTTGAGCAAGGGTACTTTACTCTTTCTTGAAATTTCCAGATATGCAACTGTTGCGATCTTTTCTTTAGAGTATATGGTAAGAATCTGGGTAGCAGAGAATAGATGGAAATATATATTCAGCTTTTATGGGCTAGTAGATCTTGTTGCAATCCTCCCATTCTATTTGTCGATGACTATTGACCTAAGAAGTTTTAGAATTATTCGAGTACTTCGTGTATTCAGACTGATCAAAATCACTAAGTATAGTAAAGCAATAAAACGCTTTAAGTATGCTTTCAAGGACGTTAAAGAAGAGTTAGTGATTTTCCTTACGGCTACTCTATTTTTATTATATATTAGCGCTGTTGGTATATACTATTTTGAAAATGCAGTTCAACCTGAGAATTTCACATCAATATTTCATAGTCTATGGTGGGCTGTTGCTACATTAACAACTGTAGGATATGGGGACGTTTATCCAATTACTACGGGAGGAAAAATTTTTACTTTTTTTGTGTTAATGATAGGTCTTGGGTTGGTGGCCGCTCCAGCAGGTATCATTGCCACTGCTATGGAAGAAGCTCACAAAGCAGTACCTGACAAGGATATCAATATTCAAAGCACCAATACTCAAAAAGAGTTAATGAAAAGAAAGGATAAGAAGAGTAATTAATGTATTTCAGAGCTCTTTTTGTTTCATATTCATTGGCATTGTTTTTATTGTCCGGCCAAGCTTTACTACCAAAATTTAAAGGGCTATAAAAGTACGTAGATGAATATTGCGAGTTAGACACTCTAGCGATGGTGATGATTCATCAGCACTGGCAATATTTAAAAGAGACATAATGTATTATCAAAATTTGAAATTTCTTAGAGTTTGATTATTATTAATGATAATATTGAATACTAAATAACACTAAAAACACATGATATGAGCAAATTATCTGAATATCTGAATAATGTTTCAAATGGTATTTCTCTTAATACAATGAAAAGGTTAACAAAAAAGTATAAAAAAGAAACACCAAAGATACTCAAAGAGCTGAAAAGTTTGGAAAAAGAGAGGGAAGAAATTGATGATATAATTAAAAAATACTCTAAGTGATCGGTTATAATATTTCGAAAACTCAGTACAACCTGAAATTTTTAGTTCCATTTTTCATAGTCTATGGTGGGCAGTAGCCACACTAACAACGGTAGGTTATGGAGATGTTTATCCAGTTACAGGTGGAGGGAAAGTTTTTACTTTTTTTGTTTTGATGATAGTGATATTCAACATCTACAAATAAATCTTTTGAGCATGTCAAAAAAGTGGAAAAGACCATCTAGTGGTTTATCTGCTCCTTCACGTTTTAATGATGCATTCTTATGTTCCCTACATTTGTGCATTAATAATTTTTCTTGGGAAAACTAAACGGTTACACGAATTATTATGAAAACTATAGCGAGTTTCCACCTTACTACTGAAGTACATTTAGAGGTTTTTAAAAGTAGATTCATGAATTTTATGACAATTATTAGAAGGTTGGCTAATGAGAATGACGGAAGACTTGTTATTGACAATAGGGAATTTTTATTGTCAGAAGCTAAAGATGAGGTTATAGATTTTGAAAAAAAGATTTTAGAGATTGGGTCAGGTTCTGGAGAAGATGGTCAATTTCCTCAAGTAGTATTCCCATCAGATTCTCCTTACATAATTAAAACTTCAGAGCAGAATGATATTGAGTTGAATCAGTTAGATGTTGAAAAATCACTAGCACTGTTGTCCCCATATAGCGGAACAGTAGATACCGTTAATGTTCAAATAATTTTTTATGATATGAGCGCTACTGACCTGAAAAATGAGGTAGAAAAAAATTTCAGGATAGATTTCTCATTATCTATCGCTGATAACCATAATTACTTTGAATTAGGACATTAATTTAAATATATAATCATTTAAAATATTTACTAGATGAAATCTCAGGAAATTAAATTTCAGAAACATTTTCTATCAGAACTGAACTTAGAAAAAGATGAGTTGGTAAAAGTTAGTTTATATATCAAAAACGGTGTCTATGAAGATATACTGGTTTATGATAGAAATGACTCACAACTAGAAATGAACTGTACCATGGAGTGGAATGAGGGTGATTTTGAATGCCAAATTCCATTTAATGAATTAAGAAATGTATTAAGTCAGATTCCTCTATATGAGATTGACACATATGAGTTGGACAAATATATATTTGAAGTACTAGAAACGAGAGACGGTGTACTTAATATTCACTCTGTCAATGGTAAGGAAGACCCTGTGGGAATCGCTGAAGAACTCAAGGGAACTAAATATGCTGTACCTGATGAAACCGCAAAAGAAGATCTATTAAATATAGTAGAAGAACATTGTTACCGTTTATACAGAGAAGGTGATATAAGTGATAGTGAGTATCGATTCAGATCATTACAAGCTATAAAAATTGACGGTGTTTTCATTAGTGATAATTTTTGGGATACCTATCTATATCAAGCCAAGAACGAGCATAGAAAGGGTGACCCTGATTATTCTTTAATTGAATCATTGTACGATAAATTTCTAGAATGGGAAATCAACAAAGAAAAGAAAGCAGAGGTATATTTTCATCAGGCAGAATTGAAATATGAGCTTGAGAAATGGGAAGATGCCATTAATTTGTATCTGAAAGCTATCAACAACGGCTATTCAAAAGTAGAAGCATACCAGTCATTAGGGTGGTCATATCGTAAAACAAACCAAATTGATGAATCTATAAAATCTTATGAAAAGGCAACTCAGATAGATCCTGAATCTGAATCGGCTTTTTATATGCTTGGAGTACTTAAAGCCCATAAAGGACAATCAGATGAGGCACTTGAAGCTTATTCAAAGACAGTAGAATTAAATCCGGAAAATGCAGATGCATTTTTGCGGAGGGGAGATTTATATATTGAAAAGGGCAAGTTAGAAAACGCCAAATCTGACTTTCAAAAATGTAACTCTATTGATGATACCAAAGCTTATAGTTTTTATCGATTGGGGCTGGTTAATAAAGAACTAAAAGAATTCGAAAAATCTGCTAGAAATCTCGGTAAGGCACTACACCACAATGGAAAAATGCAGAAAGATGATGGCATTTGGGCTGCGAAAGGATGGTGTGAGTTTAAGTCAAAGCAGTATGATGAAGCCGTGAAGAGTTACAGCGAAGCTTTAAAATTAAATAAAAAAGCTGCGTATCATTACTGGAGAGGAAATAGTTATTTAGAAAAGGGATCTAGTAGCTTTGCAATCGAAGATCTAAAATTAAGCATTAAACTTAATAAGTCTAATAAGTTTTCGTTTTATAAGCTTGGTGTTGCATATAAGCACAAAGGTGAGACTGAATCAGCTTTGGAAGCTCTAAATCAAGCTGTGGAAATAGATCCAGATTTTACAGCTGCCAAATTAGAAATTGAAAAAATTCAATGATTTAAGAAATTTTTTTATATTCAGATATTAAAAATGTACGTTAATATTAAAAATGTACGTTAATATTTAATGATTAATAAAATGTCAAAAAAACAATTTCTTGCAAAACTATTTGCAAAAGGTGTATCGTCAAAATTAAAGAAAAATACTGACCTACAACGTGCTATTGATAAGACTGATAAAGAAATTGAAAAGGCAAGGGATGAAATTGAAAAGGCAGCGGGAGATAAAGAAAATGTTAAAAAGGCTATTTCTCCCGAAGTTAGAAAATATTTAGGGTTTGATTACTAAAAATGGCTGAAGTAACATGGCTTAACATGTTTACATTTACCATAAGTAAGCGTTTCTGGTATTCATCCATGCCGTTGATTTCGAAGGATGCCTGGTGGTCAACATCTGGTTCAAGTATCTGAGAAAATTATTTCCAGTGATGACCGATAAAATTTGAAGAATGGGACAGTGAGTAGCAGTTCTTTTACTTTAACTTTATCAATTTAGGGTAGCGTTAAAAAAAAAGCCTGAGAAAGGTCTCAGGCTTTGAAATAGTATTGTTAGAATAAACGATACTTTAATAAGGTTGTGCTACTCCAAAAATTTGAGCCATTGCATTGGTATTACCTTTCTCATTTTCAATTACTTGGCCATCTGCTTCAGCAACTTCGCAAACATATTTAATGAGCCTTTTTGCAAAGTCTTTGTCAAACCACTCCTGATTCATTAACCATTTAGCTGAATTTAAACATACATCGGTACGCTTTTGGTCCCACTCTTCTTCAGGGAGGTCTTTAATCAGCCCGTTATACCAATTAAACGCAATTTTCAATTTCTTTCCTGGTTCATTTGGTTCGAAGTCTTTATTTCCACTCCACTCAACAAACAGTTCTTTATTTAACTCTTTAATTTTTTCTAATTCTGAGTCGGCTAATTCATAGTCTGTAATTTCAGCAGAAAAAATCAGTATAAAATTTATAATATCAAGCCAATCATATCCTTGTGCTACACCTAGTTTCCATTCAAGATATCGACTCTGCATGACTTTGTTGGCAGGGGTATTTTTAGAGCTCATAATATGTATTAAATAATTAATTATTATTGTTAAGATGAAGATAAATAATACTATAGAGATTTTAAACTAAAAGAGAAAGCAGAACTTACACCCCACTTAGTTTTTTTACATAGATATTACATGGAGCATTGAAGTGTCAGCTTCCCTAAAATTCGTGCGGTCTAAAGTGGCAGAAAGAGAAATCAATTGAGAACCTAATAAATAGGAATAGTTGAGTTCAAAGTTGATGATATTTACGAAATAACTGGTAAGGCAATCACAGAGAAAGAAGTTGCTATTTACGATAAAATATTGCTCGACTTCGACTATTTAATTAAGTTGGTCTTCGATGGAGACCAACTATAAAGTAATTTATTTACAATAACATCTATACCACAATTAAATATTTAGAGCATGTCAAAAAAGTCAAAGAAAAAATTAAGTGAAGCATCTGTCACAGACTTTATCACAGATTTTGTGAGAAACATACAAATGAAAAGTCAGGATAGGTTCATTCAACGAGCTAAGAAGAAAGGAGTACCAAAGGAAGTTACAGATAAAATGGAAAAAGTAGAAAAGGAAGTTAAAGAATTAGAAGACTTTTTAGATGAGTTATAACTAAAATTGTAGAGAATATCTCAGACTCACTGGGGAATTGTAAAGGAGTGTACTCTAAACTCTGTCTGATTATTTGTTAGATGTTGTCGGGGTCTCGGGTTAGATCCAGTGGCAGCCGATTCCAAATTTAATAGCCATCTGCTGAACGGTCAAACTCCTATTTTGGAGCGGTCGTGTCGGGTCCACCTTTTCTCAATGTTCTTTGTGTTAATTCAGTATTTATAGTGAAAATGTATTCCTACTTCGAAAAAAAATATTCCATTCATCTAGTTTAGATGATTTGCTTGAGTAAGAATATAAGTTTAAGTAGAAATCACTGTGAAAATTAGCTACTTTTTTTTGATTAATTTACAGAAAAGTGGTTTTGAATTGGCTTTAGAATTAGCAGATGTAAACATACACTTTTATCATTGTAAGCCTTTAGTTCAATTGAATCGCTTTCTATGAGTTCTAACCCGTCACGCTCATCAAATTTTTCAACTAATTTTTTATTAATAAATGTTTCATCAAGGCCTTCCTGATTAATTTTTTTCCGAAGGGAATTGGTTCTTCCAGCATACTTTACGAATGCATATTCATTCTTTTTAATTTTTTGTTTAGGTTCAACTCCAATGAATATGCAGGTCATCTTTTCAAGGTCGTTATTTTCAAAACCTATCTGGAAGTCACTGACTACTCTATTATCAAATTTATCTGCTTGTTTAAGTTTTCCTCTAAAACTTGCAGCTGAGCCAACTTTAAATTCATAAATATGCTTTACTTCCGGCTCTTTTCTATTTGGGTGGTCATTGGGTTTTAAAATCGCTAGATCATATCGTTTGTATTCACGTGATGAAAATAGGTTACCTCCTTCTTCATCAAACTTCTTTTGAAGCAGCCAGGCAACTCTGTCTCGAATTGGTCCTTCAGGTTTACTAGTGAGACTTAAATATGCCAGCTTACCTTCATTGTTCGCCTCTTTAGTTTCATAGTTTTTTATCGCTTCTTGTGTTAGAGAGAATAACATATCGGAATAAGAATCCATATTATCTTACTTGTCTAATAGTTAAAATTAAAATCTGGTTTAGTACAAAAAACCGATACTAACCTACCTTATCACTTAGAGCAACCCAAATTATATTGTCGTCAGTACATGGTTTATGAATTTATTTATTTCCGGCAACGCTTCTGTCATATGCTCAAAACGATGACTTCCTCCTTCAAAGATTACAACCGGATTTACAGTGAACCAAGATTCAGTTTGCTTCGGATCAAGGACATCATCACCCAGATCGAGTAAGATCAGAAACATTCCAACATCGGGAGCATCAGGATAAGAAGCAGGTGCATCTTCGGGCATCTTATTTAGCTGTCCATCTTTAAAATTTTCGAATTCAATCCCGATATGCTTTTTCAATGATTGCTGAGGTTGAATAGTTGGGTTAATGAGAACAGCCGGGATTCCATATTTTTTCCCAATTACAGAGGCCCAGTATCCACCTAAAGAGGTTCCAACCAACACGACAAAATGGTCCTTTCGGGATAGATAAATCCGTTCAATTTCATCAGAAAGGTGTGTATCGATGGAATCGAAGGTGCTAAACGAATCATAATCAATCGTAATGGTTTCGCCCAGCTTTTCCAGCTCTTTTATTTTCCGGCTGTTCGGGTCGCCCTTGTAATTAAAGCCGTAGTATGGTCGTAAAATTGTGATGTAACATTCGGTGTTGAATGTCCCATGACTTTAATCACTCCATAAATATCGGCCCCTTTTGCCAAGACATGAAATGGTTTATGAGTTGACTTAGTCTTAGAATCCGTAACCAGGATGAAACTATTTATACCGAAAATTTTAGGCGATGCAGTTTATTCTGTATCGCTTTTTTTATGCAACTTTTACAATGCTTTTCAAGAACGCAGTAAGGTTAATCATTGTTAGTGATTACCTTTGAGACATATTTTAAAATTTACACGAATTAAATGAAGAAGATTCTACTCATTATTGGAGTCTTGGTGGTTATAGGTTTACTTGCTATACCTAAACTGCAAGGACTTTCAGGTAACTCTGAAAACAGCAACCAAAGTAACTCCGGCTCTGCTCCATTGTCTGTGGATGTGCATGTAGTGCAGCCACAAGTTTTTGAAAATAAAATTTTCACGACAGGTACTCTTCTTGCGAACGAAGCCATAGATATTCGCAGCGAGATATCCGGGAAGATTGTGGAACTTTATCTTGAAGAAGGGCGCGAAGTTACGGCAGGAGAAACACTTTTAAAGATCAACGACAGTGAGCTGCAAGCACGGCTGGAACAAGCAGAATACCGTATTGGTCTTGCTGAAGAGAGAGAGCGACGCCAACGGCAATTATTGGAAAGAGGTGGAATTAGCCAGGAAGAATACGATGCCACCCTCAATGAACTAAACGTTCTGAAATCAGAAGCAGATTTAATTAAAGCCCAAATTGAAAAGACAGAAATTATAGCTCCCTTCGACGGAATTGTAGGTTTAAGATATGTTAGCAATGGCAGTTACATTTCCCCAAATACCGAAATTGCTAATCTGCAGTCCATTAATCCCATAAAAATTGAGTTTTCTATTCCAGAGCGATACGCAGGGGTCGTTGAGAATAATGATCGCGTCATTTTTAATGTGCAGGGATTTGATGAAGACTTCGAAGCTTCTATTTACGCCATTGAACCCAGAATTGAATCACAAACACGTACATTGAGAATTCGTGCCCTTGGAGATAACACAGAGGGTAAATTGTTACCCGGCGCCTTTGCTAACCTGGAACTGATTTTAGAGGAAATTGATGATGCATTAATGATTCCTACCATATCCGTAATTCCTGAACTTCAGGGACAAAAAGTATTTATGCTCAGAAATGGTGTAGTACAAGAGCAACAGGTTGAAACAGGCATTAGAACGGAAAGCGATATTCAGATCATAGAAGGACTTGCTCCCGGCGACACGGTACTTACCACCGGACTTCTGCAAGTACGAGCCGGACAGCAGGTTCGGGTAGATCAGGTAGATAAATTTGAAGGAGAAGGGTCATGAGTATTTCCTCGCTGAGTATACGTCGTCCGGTTTTAGCAACGGTCATGTCCTTGGTTATTCTAATCTTGGGGATCGTGGCATTTACCTTTTTGGGGATACGGGAATACCCTGCAACCGAGCCTCCTATTGTTACGGTTAGTACTTCCTATACCGGAGCGAATGCAGATGTGATTGAATCCCAGATAACCGAGCCGCTTGAGGAAGAAATCAACGGAATAGCGGGTATTCGAACCATGACTTCCACGAGTCGTGAAGGGCGAAGTACCATCACCGTAGAGTTTGAGTTGGAAATTGACCTCAATGATGCTGCCAATGATGTGCAGTCAAGAGTATCCCGGGCCGTTCGAAGCTTGCCACCTGATGCCGATCCGCCGGTAGTTTCCAAAGCAGATGCAGATGCGAGTCCCATTGTTTTCTTAAATGTCAGAAGTGATAAACGGAACCTGCTCGACCTCTCTGATGTAGCTTTTAATGATTTTAAAGAACGGGTTCAAACCATACCGGGAGTCAGCAGTGTTCAAATTTGGGGTGAAAAACAGTATGCCATGCGTCTTTGGTTAGACCCACTTCGTTTAGCCGCCTACAGTCTCACTCCGCTGGATGTGCAGCAAGCTTTGCAGAGTGAAAATGTGGAGCTTCCTTCCGGCAGAATTGAGGGAGATTTGACGGAACTAACGGTGAGAACACAGGGTCGCCTTTACGAACCGGAGGAATTCAACAACCTGATTATTTCGTCCCAAGATGGAAATGTGATTCGATTCCGTGATATTGGTCGGGCCGAATTGGGTGCTGCAAATGAACGAACCATCCTGAAAAGAAATGGGGTGCCAATGGTGGGAGTGGTTATAGTTCCACAACCCGGCGCTAATCAAATTGAAATAGCCGACGAATTTTACGAAAGGGTAGAGCAGATCAAACAAGATCTTCCGGAAGACATTCAAACAGCGGTCGGCTTCGATACCACCGAATATGTTCGGGCTTCCATTGATGAAGTTCAGCAAACGATATTCCTGGCACTATCCCTGGTGGTATTGATCATTTTCTTGTTTTTGAGGGATATCCGTACCACCATTATTCCCATTCTTGTCATCCCCATCGCGTTGATTGGTGCCTTTTTTGTGATGTATATCGCCGGTTTCTCTATTAATGTGTTAACACTTTTGGCGATAGTTTTAGCTATCGGGCTGGTAGTTGATGATGCCATTGTGGTGCTGGAGAATATCTATGCCAAAATTGAATCCGGTATGAATGTAATTGAAGCGGGGATTCTGGGATCACGAGAAATTTTCTTTGCCGTAGTAGCTACCTCATTGGCTTTGGTTTCAGTATTTACTCCTATTTTGTTTTTAGGGGGATTAACGGGAAGACTGTTCTTAGAGTTTGGTATAGTGATGGCCGGTGCAATTATCATCTCATCATTCGTAGCACTGACTTTGACGCCCATGTTGTCCACTAAAATCTTAAAATCAGATTCCAAGCACAGTACTTTTTATAAAAAGACCGAACCCTTTTTCCTGTGGCTAAACGAAAAGTATAAGAGCAGCTTAGAGTCTTTTATGGCTAACCGATGGGTGGCATTTGCAATCACAGCCGTTTGTTTGGCCGGAATCTGGCTGTTCTATACCAATCTTCAGCAAGAACTTGCTCCTCTCGAAGATCGCGGGCGACTCATTGTAAGTTCCACAGCGCCCGAAGGTGCTACCTTCGATTACATGGATCGATACATGGATCAGCTGAACGAGTTTTTGCTGAATGAAGTCCCTGAAATTGAAGGGCTGATATCGGTAACCTCCCCGGGTTTTGGAGCAGCCAGTTCGGTGAATTCAGGGTTTGGACGCATTATATTATCACCGGCTGAAGAACGGGAACGATCTCAACAGGAGATTTATAATGACCTCTCAACTAAGGTTCAGGATTTAAGCGGTGCGAGGACTTTTATTGCCCAGGAACAAAGTATCGGTGGCGGCAGGGGAGGTCAGCCCGTGCAATATGTACTGCAAGCCGGGAATATAGATCAGCTTAAAGAAGTCATACCAACATTCCTCCAAGAAGCTCGTCAGGACCCCACTTTTGCTTTTGTAGATGTAAACCTGAAGTTCAACAAGCCTGAAGTGGAGGTCAGTATTGATCGGGACCGGGCGCAAGACCTGGGGGTTTCAACCCGGGATATTGCCCAAACTCTGCAGCTCGCATATAGTGGGCAGCGATTTGGCTACTTCCTGCGAGACGGCAAGCAATACCAGGTAATTGGACAAATGTCTCGAGAAGACCGAAATGCACCTATTGATTTGAAAAGCCTCTACGTTCGAAATAATGAAGGTGAGATCATTCAGTTAGACAACTTGGTGACACTTACTGAACAAAGCAGTCCGCCGCAACTGTTTCGATTTAACCGGTATGCATCAGCAACGGTCTCGGCAAGTTTGGCTCCGGGTAAAACTATTGGTGATGGAATTGATGCCATGGATGCTATTGCATCGAATGTTTTAGATGATTCTTTTACTACCTCATTATCAGGACCTTCACGCGATTTCGTTGAAAGTTCATCCAGTCTTTTATATGTATTTCTGTTGGCTTTATTACTGGTGTACCTGGTACTTTCTGCTCAATTTGAGAGTTTCAAAGATCCTTTGGTAATTATGTTTACGGTTCCACTTGCCTTGACGGGTGCACTGCTCACGCTGTGGTATTTCAATCAGACCTTAAACATTTTCAGTCAAATTGGGATGGTAATGCTTATCGGTTTGGTAACTAAGAACGCCATACTGATCGTGGAGTTCGCAAATCAAAGACAGATACAGGGGCTGTCAAATCTTGAAGCTATTAAAGATGCAGCGGTGGCTCGATTCCGTCCAATTTTGATGACCAGTTTATCAACCGTGTTGGGAATTCTGCCCATAGCTCTTGCACTGGGAGCCGGAGCTGAAAGTCGAAAGTCGATGGGTATTGCCATTATTGGCGGTTTGATTTTTGCCAGTATTCTTACTCTCTACGTAATTCCGGCACTTTACTCCTACATCTCTGTTGAACGTTCTGAGAAAGGTACTATCGACGAAGAGACGTTCCGTAAATACGAGAATCTTGAAACTGCTGAGGTTTAATAATATCTGATATGAAAAGTTTGAACACCATATTATCAACATTAGGTATTGTTCTATTTGTTGGAATGATCAGCGGCAATATTCAAGCCCAATCAACATTAGAGCTTGAGGATGCTATTCGAATAGGTCTGGAAAAGAACTTCTCTATTCGAATCGCTGAAAATGAAGTCCGCATTTCAGAAAATAATGCTTCATTGGGGAATGCCGGTTTCTTGCCTGTTATTTCAGCAGATGGTGACATTAATAAACAAGTTCAGGATAACGTAACGGTGTATAGTAATCCCAATATAGAAGACCGGGATGATGAAAACGCCAAAACTACTGTGTATGATTATGGCATTAATGCCACCTGGACTATTTTTGACGGTCTGACCATGTTTGCAACGCTCGATCGTCTATCAACAAACTTGGATATAAGTGAAGAACAAGCCCGAAATCAGGTCGAATTGGTTTTAGCTGATATAATTGCCGGCTACTACGAGATTGCCGGACAGCAAAAAGCGGCAGCAGTATTAGAGAATACCGTAGAAATTTCAGAAGAGCGAATTCGAATCGCTGAGACTAAACGAGATTTAGGTTCCGGTTCGGAATACGAATTGCTATTAGCCCGTGCCGACCGAAATACCGATCGTGCCGCTCTCATTCGTGCAAGAACCTCACTCAATCAGCTCAGGGTGTTACTGAGTGCAGTTTTAGGGAAACAGGAAATTGAAGAATTTCGGGTTCAGCCGGAAATTATATTAGGTGAAAAATTGGAGTTAGAAGCACTCATTGAAGATGCTTTAATCCAAAACAAGGAATTAAGTATTGCCCGTTTAAATGAGCGTGTAGCACAATCAGAAATTCGGGAGATTAGGGGAGAGTGGCTGCCGCAGGTTGATGTATCCGGTGGATATGGGTATTCAAGAACGGAAGCGAGTGTGGGTTTTTCTGAATTTTCGGAAAGTGATGGGTTTCAATATGGGGTGACGGCGAGAGTGAACCTATTTGATGGTTTCAATAAAAACCGGAGAAAGCAAAATGCTCAAATTGAACTTAAGAACGAGCAGCTCAGGCTGGAAGATTTGCAGCTGCAAATCACCGCACAAGTCAGTCAAACCTATGCCCAATATGAAGATGCATTGGAGCTGATAGCCCTGGAAGAAGAAAATCTCGAAATCAATAAAGAAACCGTAGATATTGCCCTCGATCGATTTGAACTGGGAACAATCAGCTCCATAGAATTACGGGAAGCCCAGCAAAGCCTGCTCAATGCCGAAAACAGATTAATAGAAGCCCAGGTAGCCGCCAAAACTGCCGAAACAGAATTGTTGAGATTGAGTGGTCGGTTGCTTTCGAGAGTGGAGTAAGGAATGGAACGCGGATGACACGGATAGAGCGGATTTGAAGAATTGAATAGTGCGATTCTTGACATGAACTCCATCTTTCGGCTCAGCTGGAACAGGGTGACCAAGTTGAAGATTGTAAGAGCCGGGTGATGGAAATTTTGGCCTCATCCAGAAGCTAATTAATTACCCTCGCTCCGCACGCTCTGCGTCGGAGCGAATAATTAAGAGTTGGAATTCCACTCCACCACATCCTCCTCAACTCCGGCATATACCTCATCAATTTCTTTTTGAAGCTCAATGGTATGGCAGAGGGCGGTAACCACCTGGCAATAGTGCTGAATTTCTTCATTGGAAACTTTTGGTACGGCTCTTTATAGAAACTTTAAAGGGAGGCTAAAGAAAAGTCCGGCAGAAAAAATCACCCCGGCAAGTTAAAAACCAGGGTCAATTTTGTCCCGTTTTCTGAAAAGGATACATCATCGGCATATTCCTTCATTAAGAACACTCCGCGGCCACTGGTTTTCATAAGGTTTTCTTCGGCGAGTGGGTCCGGTAAAGTTGCGGGATCAAATCCTTCGCCCTGATCCTGGGAATGAATATAAAGGGTTTCGTCTTCAAGGTGAGCCGAAACTTCTACCATCTTTGACTCATCTAGTTTATTGCCATGAACAATGCTATTGGTAGCTGCTTCAGAAACGGCAAGCATCATCTTGGCATATATTTCATCGCTGAAACCGAGTTCTTCCTGAAGGGCATTTAAAAAACCTTCAAGTCGTTCGACTTCATCGAAGTTAGATTGTAGCGTTAGGGTCTGTAATAATTTCATATGTTAAGCATAAATACCGCGCAATTTCAGCGTCGTGGCCACTCGGTCAATAGCATACACATAAGCCGCTTGACGAAGCGTTATACTATACTTTTCACTCACCATAAACAAATTATCAAAAGACTCTCTCATCATTCGATTTAGTCGCCGATTAACTCTCTCTTCGGTCCAGAAATATCCGTGTCGGTCCTGCACCCATTCGAAGTAAGAAACGGTAACTCCACCCGCATTGGCCAGGATATCCGGGACCACCATGATTCCGTTGTCTTCCAAAATCTTATCTGCATTAGCGGTGACGGGGCCATTGGCTCCTTCAGCAATAATTTTAGCCTTAATATTTGGCGCATTTTCTTTGTTGATCTGATCTTCTTTTGCGGCAGGAATCAGTACATCGCATTCCAGTTCTAACAGATCTTGGTTTGAAATCTTTTCGGCACCTGAGAATCCTTCTAAAGAATTATCATGTGTTTGCACATAGTGAATAGCTTCAGGGATGTCGATTCCATCGGCATTATAATATCCACCGCTGATATCGCTGATAGCTAATACTTTGGCACCTTGTTCATACATCAGGCTGGCTGACACGGAACCTACATTCCCAAATCCTTGTACCACTACAGACGTGTTACTTGGTGATATGCGGAGCTTACCAAGCGCCGCCAATGTGGAAGTTACCACACCGCGACCGGTTGCTTCTTTACGTCCTTTTGATCCCCCTAAAATAATCGGCTTCCCAGTTACCACAGCGGTTTCTGTTTTCTTTTGCTTCATGCTGTAGGTATCCATGATCCAAGCCATGGTTTGCTCATTGGTATTCATATCAGGGGCGGGAATGTCGCGGTCAGGCCCAAATACATCCAGCATGTTGGCAGTGTATCGGCGAGTCAGTCGTTCAAGTTCAGCCTGAGATAATTCTTTGGGATTCACTCTTACACCACCTTTGGCTCCGCCAAATGGAACATTCACCACGGCACATTTCCAGGTCATCCACGCTGCCAGTGCTTTTACTTCATCGATGGTAACATCATCAGAATACCGAATACCCCCTTTTGATGGACCCAGAATACTATTATGAATAACACGATAGCCGTCAAAAACTTCAATTCTGCCGTCATCCATATTAACGGGGATTGACACCATCACCACTTTTTCGGGACTTGAAAGATATTTAAAGACTCCTTCATCCAGATCAAGTATTTCTGCTGCAAAACGGAATCGCTCCATCATGGAAGCAAAAGGAGAGTCGTGGGCAATGTGAGGTACCGGTTCTTTGTAATAGCTGGAAGAAGCAGGGTCTTTCTTTGACATCGTCTGTGATTGAATACAATTGCAATTTACCGCTAAAAAAGCGGTTCCAAATTTAAAAAAGAATATGGAAAACTATTGGTGTTTTCTTGCTAAGACGACAATTTTTTTTCACCAATATTATTTAGAACTTCATTGAAAATGAAAGACCCGGTGAAGTAGTTTGAGAGTTTGGGTCGTAGAGTTGAGTAGGTTGAAGATTATACCGTGATTGATCTTCCGGGGCTCCGGATCTGAAAAATTGGTATCCGTTAAATGCAGCTGATAAACTTCCTATAATAATGTTCGCAATGGATAAATTTGTTCTGGCTTGATTTTTAGTGATGGTTGTATGTTCCAAACACTCTCCAATTGTAGGACATATCGTAGATGTTGATGAGCTGCTATTATCCAAATTGATCAGTCCAAGGGTTATACTGGCTGCACCTACTGAGGCATTAAATAGGTTACCGTAATTTCCACTTTCAGTGCTATTGTCTAACATCATATATGTTGTGACCCCTAACTGGGCGCCCGCAAGTATGGAGGAGGCTATGGCATACTCGGTTTCAATATTATTTTTAGTTACCGTTTGTTTTTGCGGATCTGTAAAATCGTATGCCGGCTGAATCATAGCTGCTTCTGTTTTGGTTAAACCATTTTCTGCCAGCCAGCCATCAATTAAATGTGGGTTAATATCTTTGATATAATCGAACTTGTGTTCTTTATTAATTTTTTGAGCAGTTTCCAAGCCTTTCGTTTTTGCTAAGAGATATCCAACCGCACAGAGATTTCCGTCTTTATCAATAAAAACAGGAAGTCGGTTTTCAAAATGGTGATTTACGGGGAAATTCTCAGCCTCAGTATAATCCTCAAGTAAATGAATAAGGTGTGCTCGCTTTTTTTGTTGATCAGCACTCAAATAATCCGTATCGGTATTTTTTAGCTGCTTGATAACGTAGTTTAGATGCGTTTTAATCCTGATATTTTCGGGAGTGTGTTCATCAGGAACCGTTCCAAAAGTTTCGGTATAACTTACATCTCCCAGCACGGCATTGACAGAGTTAGCAGGAGCTGAGTTGTGTACAATGGAAGCGGACATTAAAACCAAACCAATGAAAAGAGGAAATAAAATACGATACATAAAACCCTGATTATTTTATAAGTTGGTTTATGAAAATACAAATATAATTTACTATTGAAACTACATAATAATGTTATAGAAAAAGGGGATACTGAATCCTTTCCATTATTATCTAATTGTTAAGTATTGGACTCTGCAGCATCTCGTAACACTATCTTAACATATGATCTTTACCCTTGGCTGTAAATCAGCACACAGAATAAAAATTAATGTCAGATTCACAATCTAATCAAAACAATCAGAGTCCGATCGAAAAGTTTATCCCAACGGGATTTTATGATGTTATAAAACAAGAACGAGTTTTTATAGGCCTAATTGGTCTATTCTTTTTTATTGCCGGTGTGGCCTTTCCCTATGCAGAGTTAGCCATGTGGGTGGGCTTTGTTTTTGCCGGTTATTCAGCCATTGCCAATGATAGTATCCAAACCATCGGAACCTTTCTGGCTTCCAATATGGACAAAAAATGGTGGGTTCTTTGGTTATGGATCGGCGGTATTTTCCTGGTAACCGTTGCCTCAAGTTGGTATATCTACGATGGGGACGTGACTTATCAGCGACTGTCATCCAAAGGCTTTTCAGAAGCACCGACTGAGTTTTCATTTCTACAGGTAGCCGCCCCTGTATTCCTGTTGATATTAACGCGAATGCGGATGCCCGTTTCCACCACTTTCCTGTTGCTTAGCTGTTTTGCCACTTCAGCAGAAGGGATTACATCTGTATTAGGAAAAAGTTTGCAAGGTTATGGAATCGCTCTTGTTGCGGGTCTTGCGGTATGGTTACTAGTTACTAACACCCTTGAAAAGAAATTTAAAGGCGAGCCACATAAAATCTGGCTACCCTTACAATGGATTATATCCGGTAGTTTATGGGCGGTATGGGTGATGCAGGATGCAGCTAATATCGCCGTGTATTTACCACGCTCTCTTGACTTCTCTCAGTTTTTAGGATTTGCCCTCTTTATTTTCTTTGGTCTTGGACTGTTATTCTACCTTCGCGGAGATAAAATTCAGGAAATTGTAACAGAGAAATCCCGTGTGACAGATGTCCGCTCAGCTACCATTATTGATTTTGTATATGCCATTTTGTTGATCTATAAACTAACCGTTAGTACCGTTCCAATGAGTACAACTTGGGTATTCCTTGGATTATTGGCCGGTCGAGAAATTGGGATGAGCATAATGGACGGCAAAGAGAAAGGCAGGCCAATGGGCAAAGTATTCTCTATGGTCTTCAAAGACCTCAGTTATGCCTTAATTGGATTAGCTGTTTCAATCATTCTGGCGATTTCTATAAATGCTGAAGTTAGAGACCAATTGCTTGAAATGATTGGCTATTGATATTTAAAAGTAAATATCTCATACTAAGGCGTGCTTGCATCAGCGAGTACGCCTTTTTTATGTTTCATATTTTGCATTCTCCATGAAATGAATAATTGAAATATCATCAACAGGAATTAAAATGAATGCGCGATGAATGCGAATGTATTAGTTCTTAATCAAGATTATCAGCCCCTGAGCATATGCTCGGTACAGCGTTCTATTAAGCTGATTTTTTTAGAAAAGGCTGAGCTGCTTCACGACGACCCTGACAAAAAACTGCGTACTACCCGAAAATCATTTCAGTTTCCTTCGGTCATAAGGCTAAGGAGTTACATCAACGTGCCATATTCAAAAATTGTACTCTCCCGTAGAAATGTTATGCGAAGGGATGATTTCACGTGCCAATATTGTGGCAAAAAATCGGATCTGACTATAGACCACATCTTACCCAAAAGCAGGGGCGGACAAGATACTTGGGAAAACCTGACTACTGCCTGCGATAAGTGCAACGTTAAGAAAGGCAATCGAACTCCCAAGGAAGCTCAAATGCCGCTTCAGAGTAAACCCTACCGTCCCATCCCCATTACCTTTTTCAGAGATTCCAATGGGGGCGTTCAGGAGCCCTGGAAGCCTTACCTGTATATGACATAGTTATTAGTCAAAAACCAAGGGTTTATACCCGTTGTTCATATAGGTAGTGAAAACGGTAAGCATGGAAAGCCCTTGAAGTATCTGTGGGTTAATTTCATCAAAACCATATCCTCGTGCCAAAAGCGATTGGCCACACACGTACAGTTCAACTCCGGCTTCCTTTAAGGTATCAATAAGCTCCAGGTTGGGATTGTCGAGCTCATAGCGTTTCTGGTAGGCTTCATTGTCAATGACTAAATCAGTAGCTCCTCCGTGTATTACAACAGCAACTTTTAAGTTAGCCGGTTTCACGCCGCCCAGTCCGTGTAGATTCATCATTCTTGCTACATTATTTAAACCGGGATTCAGGCTCGCTTTGTCCCGTTGAAGGGTTTTAAGATCTATGACAATCTTATATTCCATATCCGGGTCAGGATCTACGGAATTGGGAATTTCGTAAATCCCACCAAAGTTTTTGATGATGGGAAACTGGGTTTCCTGGGCAAAAGCATCCGTGAAGAATATCATAGAAAAGATCGAAAAGAACAATAAAAGGATGGTTCGCATAGTTGATTTGATTGAGTAAGAATTCGAAGCAGGATACTGAATTCAGTCTATGATATCCATAGCAACTAACAATATTCTGAGATCGTCCTTCACCTAAAAAAACCTTATCTTTGATGTTCGCTTATTCAAAGAAGAAATTATTATAGTACAATGAGTAAAAAAGGCAGAGTATTAGTTGCCATGAGTGGTGGTGTTGATTCGTCCGTAGCTGCTGTGATGTTACAAGAGCAGGGCTATGAAGTTATTGGCATCACAATGAAAACGTGGGATTATCACCGAAGCGGGGGTAATTCAGGAAAGGAGACCGGCTGCTGTACGGTAGAGTCGATGAATGATGCCCGTCATATTGCCGTAAATCATGGTTTCAAGCACTTTATCGTAGATATAAGGGAAGAGTTCGGTGATTGGGTTATTGATCGTTTTGTGGACGATTATCTTGGTGGAAGAACACCAAACCCTTGTGTGCTATGTAACACCCATATCAAATGGGCTGCTTTACTTAAAAGAGCTGATAACCTTGGTTGTGATTATATTGCAACCGGTCACTATGCCAAAGTTCGTGAAGAAAACGGACGGTATGTAATTTCACGGGGTCATGATCCCAAGAAAGATCAATCGTATGCACTTTGGGGGGTGAATCAAAAACATTTAGCGAGAACAATTTTTCCTCTTGGGGAATATCCAAAAACAGAAATTCGCCAAATTGCAGAAGATCATGGACTAACAAACGTGGCTAATAAACCTGATTCTTATGAAATTTGCTTTGTGCCTGATGACGATTATCGTCGTTTCCTGAGAGATCGAGTTGATGGACTTGAGGAAGAGGTTTCCGGTGGTAAATTTGTAGATCAAAACGGCAATATTGTCGGAGAGCACGAAGGATATCCTTTTTATACCATTGGTCAGCGCAGGGGGCTCGACCTTGCAATGGGTAAACCTGTTTATGTTACTCATATTGATCCTGATACCAATACAATTACCATTGGTGAGAAAAAAGACTTGATCAGCTCAACCTTGGTTGCCGGAGAAATGAACCTGGTCAAATATGACAAAATTCCAACCTCTGAAATGGAAATAACAGGAGCCATCCGTTATAATGATGATGGTGCTGTAGGGTATTTGACGCAGTTGAATGAAAACGAAATGAAGGTTCACTTTCCCACAGGTCGTGAAGCTATCACTCCCGGACAAGCAATTGTTTGCTACGAGGGAAATGATGTTATAGCAGGTGGCTGGATCAAAAAAGTAAATGTGGGAATGCAAGATTTAGTATCTGCCTAATGTGACCTGAAATGAAACAACTTCCGCCATTAAGCGTTACAATCAACGACTTCAACCAAAAACTAATTAGATTACATATGAAACGCGTTTCCGTTTTAACACTCTTGTTCTTTGTGACCCTTTTTTGTAGCTCAAATGCCTATGCTCAATTTGAGGGACAAATTATGATGAACCTCTACAGCAATGATAATGGCAAACAAGAGGTCAGTACTTTGAATTTATTTGCTACTGCCGACCGAATCATGTTAAAGGGAGAGGATAACTACAATTTTATGGATCAGGTTAGTACAGATGGCCTGTTGATTCGAAATGATATCAAAGATTTTATTATAATGACGGGCAATGATCAGGCACTGCAGGTTACCAAAAAAGAAATTGAAGGTCTTGTTGAGATGTTTTCAAGCTGGGGCGGTTCTTCTTCAAGTAGTGGAACTAATGGAACTCCTGATAACAGATACAGATTTTCTGATGAAACAAGAGAGATTTTGGGCCACCAAGCTGCTGAGATGATTATCGAAAATGATGAAGACCCAAATAAATATCTATCTGTTTGGCTTACTCCGGAAATTGATATTAACTGGGGTATGTTAGCTGAAAAGTGGAACAATATGCCGGCTGACATTGACAAAGAGCTAAATGGGATGTCACAGGAAATAATTTTTAAAAGAAAAAACTTCCCACTTTTGATAGAGGCAGTAGATGGGAATAAGAGAGTGAAAATAATGGAAACTCAAAATGTTAACCGTTCCAATGTAGCCAAAGCAATGGTTGAAATTCCATCCGGTGTTACATTAATGAGCTTTAAGGATTATGTTTTTAAAATGATGATGGAGCAGTAGTTTAACGAATATAGATCAAAAAGATTTAGAAGCCACTGAGTTCAAATTCAGTGGCTTTTTTGTTGGGATAGATTTCCCACTAAATTTTTAGCAGGTAATGTTCTACTGCATATTACCCAATAAATACATATCCCCTGTTGGTTGAGGCACTCCACCTTTAGGTTCCATGGTTATAGCAAAGGCCCCCTCATTAGCTGAACTTTGGAGCTGTTCGATCTTAAAGAAATTATCACGCTGAGGATCTTGAACGGCAAAAACACCGGCGCTTATTGGTTGGCCGTTGGCTATAAACCAAAGTTGGTAATCTTTATCAACAGGCACCGATGGGAGGTTAGCAACTTGTAGGAGAGCCTGTCCGCTTTGTTTGTCCCAAACTACTTTTCCATATCCATTTGGATTCATGTCTTCAGTTCCATCCATAACCACTAAATCAACTTCTCTTGCCTCAAGGATGGTAAGTAATTCTTCCTTACGCTGAACTTCAGTTTCCAGTCGCTCGATAGTGGTTTGCTGCTCTGAGATAAGCCCCTGTTGAGATTGAATATCTTCTTGCAGTGAAAGGTTGTATAAGGCCAATCCAAGGCTGGTAAGTACGAAGAAGATGGATGCAGCCGCAGCCATTTTATACCAGGTCAGTTTTCGAACCGGAGCCTGTTTAGGTTCTCTTTCTTGGTACTCTTCAGTAACAGCCATAATCTGATCTTTAACGGCAGGAGAGGGGCTGCCACCGGATGTTAACGTGGCCATCTCGGCTGCAACGGCTTTCATATCATCCAGAATTTTAAGTTGATCATCATCTGCTTTTGCCAGAAGCTTCTGGAATTCTTTTTCTTCCTGCTCATCAAGAGCATTCAGAACATAGCCTGAGCAAAGTTCGGTAAATTTATCTTCCTTTTTCATAATTCTAATTCCTTCGCTAAAATCTCTCTTAATTTCATCATGCCATCGCGCATCCTTGTTTTAACGGTACCGAGCGGTATATCATATTCATCCGCAATCTCACTTTGAGTCATCCCATTAAAGTACGCGACCTGTAAAACTTTACGCTGTTTATTCGAAATTTTGTCAAGAGCTGCGTGTAGTCGCTTAGCCCGGTCAGTTAAAATGGTATCCTCCAATGGATCATTTTTATCAGGATACAAAGGATGAAAAACATCCTCATCATCTAAGCTCGTAGATTGCTTTTTTTGTTCCTTGTAAACTTTGGAACGTAACCGGTCAATAGATTTATTGCGAGTCAGTGATACAATCCATGTGTACACTGATCCCCTTTCTAAATCGTACATGTCAGCTTTTTCCCAGATGGTGGTAAAAACTTCTTGTAGTATATCTTCGGCTTCTGATCTTTTCTTTAGAATAGATAAAATGAGACCAAACAAAAGCCGATTATATTGATCATAAAGTTCAGAAAGAGCGTCCGGATCTCTGGCTTTAATACGTGCCATGATAGCCCGGTCTCGTTTCTCATCTTTCGTCAGAACTTTGCCAATGGTTGATAAAATGAAAAAAAGCATAAATGTTCTCAATAATTATACGCAAGCAAATCACAAGTGGATTGATTACATGGAATAATATTTAGTCAATAAATGATAGGTAGTATATAAAAGTTTCAGAAAGCTAATAAAAAGAAAAAAGAACCATTATCCCAAGCTCATCTTTATTTCATTTACTCCAACAATGGGTTTGTCGCAAGTGAAATTTGAACAAATATATAATGTTGGTTGATTATTGAGGCATACCTGATTGCCGGTATATGGAGCGGTCTTAACAATCTTATCTCGATTTTTAGGTTTGATAACATGGAGCACCCGGAATGGATGTAGGTTTTTACGAGCCGGTCTGATCATCGCATCAGTGTCATTATCATCGGTGATTGCCAAGGCGATTTCTTTCCCTTCTGCATATAGAAATTGAATACCCTGCAAACCGTGACATATACTGGAACCGGAACGAATTAAGTCAGCTGAAAAAACTTTCCCGATTTTGTTGGCATACTCTTCCAGCTCTGTATTTCCTGTGAGTCGGCTGAGGCGGATGAAATTTGATAAAGCTACCGAATTGGATGAAGGAATGGCTCCATCAAAAATCTGTTTTTGCCTGCCATAAACCTGGTCTGCATCGGCTATACTAAGATAAAACCCGCCTTTCTCGGTATCCCAATAATGTTCTGTAAAAACTTCATTCCAGTGTGTTGCTTTTTCAAGATATTCAGGGTTGAAGGTAGCTTGATACAACTCTATTAGCGACCAAATCCAAAAAGCATAATCATCGGCCATGGCTGGAATAGCTGCTTCACCATCTTTGTACCGGTGAAGGAGTTTGTCATCTTCAATAAGATTATCTTCTACAAATGATAAGGCTCCTTCAGCCAGACCAATAAATTTGTTGTCAGAAAAGGTAAAACCGGCTTTTGCAAAGGCAGTGATCATCAAGGCATTCCAGTCGGTTAAGACTTTATCATCAAGAAGAGGTCTGGGACGAGTCTCACTCTCCCTGAAAATTTCTTCTCTGATTTGCTTAAACCATTGTGCCTCTTCTTTGCCCAGCTCGTCAGACAAATGGGGGATATTTGTTCCGACTCGCTTACCGGTTGCTTCTTCTTTGAAATTTCCTTCTTTCTGAAAGTTAAATAGTCTAATAAACTTTGTAGCATTTTCTTCTGAAAGCAGTTTTTCAATTTCATCATTAGACCATACGTAGAATTTACCTTCTTCACCTTCACTGTCCGCATCTTCAGCTGAATAGAAACCACCTTCTTCATGCCTCAAATTTCGTTGTACATATGAGGCAATTTCATATACAGTCGACTTGAAAAGAGGATTTTGAGTAGCTTGCCAAGCTTCAGTATAAGCCATCATTAGCAGGGCTTGATCGTACAACATCTTTTCAAAGTGGGGAAGTAGCCATTTTTGATCTGTTGAATAACGATGAAATCCGTACCCAATATGATCCCACATTCCTCCCAATCGCATAGATTCAAGAGTTTCAGTAACCATTTCCAAAAACCGATCTTCTCCGGAAGTTTTCCACTTCCGAAGGAGAAACATCAAATTATGGGGACTGGGAAATTTTGGAGCTTCGCCGAACCCTCCATATTCAGTATCGTATCTTTTTGCGAGTTGTTCTGCGGCGTAGTCAATAGCCTCAGTTCCTGGAAATTGTCCGCTTTCAAATTCCTGTGATCGTGAAAAGCCTTCACGTATTTTTTCGGTGGCCTTTTGTACTTTTTGGGGCTCATTTTTCCACATGCCACTCACTCCGGGGATAAGCTGACGAAGGCCAATCCTATTGGGGTGGGCTTCTTTTGGAATATAAGTGCCTGCAAAGAAAGGTTCTTTGTCAGGCGTCATAATAATAGTGAGCGGCCAACCTCCGTGTCCCGTTAGCATCTGGCACACGGTCATGTACATGCTGTCAATATCAGGGCGTTCCTCCCGGTCCACTTTTACGTTGATAAAAGCCTCGTTCATTAATTCGGCAATTTCAGGATCTTCGAAACTTTCATGGGCCATCACATGGCACCAGTGGCAGGTAGCATATCCTATAGAAAGAAAGACCGGTTTATTTTCAGCCTTGGCTTTATCAAAGGCTTCATCTCCCCAGGGATACCAATCCACAGGATTATCTGCGTGTTGTTGAAGATAAGGGCTTTTTTCGGAGGCAAGTTTATTCGGCATCGAAATCTTTTTTAAAACGTTGGCTGTAATCTACAATAAACCTATCGTATTTAGTCTCCATTAGAGGAGAGGTAATCAGGAAATCAGCTGATGATCTGTTGCAAGCCATGGGGATATTGTAGACAATACTTATGCGTTGCAGGGCTTTAACATCCACATCATGGGGTTGTGCTTGCAGCGGGTCCCAGAAAAATATCATTACATTGATTTCATTTTGCACAATAGCGGTTCCTATTTGGAGGTCTCCGCCAAGTGGTCCGCTTTTAAAACGGTATACCGGTAACCCAATTTTTTCAGAAACCAGTTTTCCGGTTGTTCCTGTTCCAAATAAATTATGGTTCGAAAGGTGTTCACTGTTGTATTCTGCCCAGTCCAGAAGGTCCATTTTTCGATGATCATGAGCGATCAAGGCTATATTTTTCTTGGGTTTCATGGGCTGAACTGAATCAGCGATAGAAGGGTGCATTTTTTTTGCAGACATTATAATAACGGTTCATTATGAGTAAGAGTGAGTACAGCAAAGATGCAAAGGGTTGGCGGATAATGAAAGAAATTATCTCGTTAAGAGAATAGAAAAGCATTAAGGCACTTAGATAACTAAACGCATAGGAGGGCGTTCAAGTCTGATTTGCTTGACTTTAAACTCTTCATCATCGAAGCCTTTTAATTCTTTTTGGCTTTCTTTAACAAAGAAAGTTTCGGAATTCTCGTCAAGATATAGCTGTACATCCGGGTGGTCGAAAACAGTTTCAGAAATCATAATCTCTTTTTCGGAAGCAGCATCAACCAGCCGGGAGGCAATATTTACAGTCGTTCCAAAATAATCGATACGACCATTTAGGTTTACAGCAGTGCAGTCTCCGTAGTGAACACCGGCTTTTAGTTTAAATGCATCACCCACTCCGGAGGTGGAACCAAATATTTGTTGGATTCGCTGCACGGCTTTAAGTGCAGAGACCGGCTCTCCAAAAACAGCCATAACTGAATCACCAATGTTTTGACAATTCCACCACGTTCTTCAGCTACAATTTGTTGGATAAGTTTAAAATGTCCCATTACCCGCCCAATGGCAGATTCATCTCCCTCTTTTATATAAAGTTCGGTAGAATTCATTAAATCCGTGAACAGGAAAGTCACATCAGATGCTTTGACCTTACTGGTTTCCTTCAAAATTTCCTGTGAAAATAACTTCGTGAAATCTACAGAAGAGCTAACCTCGGTGGCATAAATGGCCTCTTCTTTCCAATTCAATTTATCGATAAAGCAAACCGATGATTTTGAGGAGTGATTAAAAATGGCAAGGTTAGGTCTTCGTGAAATTACCAGCTCAGAACCATCTAATTCATCATCAGTGAGGTACAAGTTTATGTTATCCGTTCCGTCTTCTCTCACATGAAATACCAGGTGTCCCTCATGGTTGTAGGTTCGAAAAAGATAAGTGCCTACATCAAGGCTTAACTGTGGGTATCTTTCATCGCCAATGTTTAAATGTTGTTGTATGATTCGGTGTGGCTTATTTCCCGGACCTCCCATACAGTACACTCTGTCTGAGATTTTTCTTATTAGCGGGTGAGCTTTAAATACAAGGTGCGTATTGCGGTTAAAATCCATGGTATAATCCGATTCACACTCTTCGCAATACAAGTGTACCCTTGCTTCCTGCATTTTTCGGAAATTATTTTTGGGTGATTTACAGGTTGGACAACAAATATTCCAGCTAAAGTCCAATAAGTTTAGTTTTGTAGCATGCAAAAAAACATTGAGCACTGAGTATTTCTTCTCTCCCCAATATTCTGCAATGGCATATGGATGAATACATTCAAGATCTTCATCTTCGGCGTATTTGATCAGGGATATGAGTCGGTCTACTATACGCTTTCGATTGGTAACTTCCTTAAGTTCCTTTTCAATTTCTTTTAATTTCTTCTCTGCACCTCGAACCAGTTTTTTAGATGATGAAAGTTCGTAAGGTCTCTGATTCCCTGTAATTGCTTTTTCTATATGGTGCAAATAGGCATTTAATCGCCGTTTTATTAAGTAATCTACATAAAGCTTTACCGGTAGAGAAAAGAAAGCCTTGGAGACAAATATCCAGATTTTCACGACCAGTCTTGTACCATGTTCTGTCGGTATTGATTCGGTAGATATTTTTAGGTCTTTAAGGATTCCCGACTTGTATCTTCTTTTAACCCCAAAGCGATAAGGTGCTTCCCAGGTAAAAGGTTCCTCTATCCAATTAACATATGATTTCAGCGAATTGTGGCTCAGTTCAAGGAATCCTTTTGGTGTATTTCGGGAGAGAGAAATTTCTTTTATCGGGGTAGCTCCATGTATTCGGAATAAACGATTTGTGTCTGAAATATACTCCCACAGCTGTGCAGGTGAAGCTGCCAGGGTAAACTCCCATTTATGTAACTGATGTTGTCCTTCTTCCATATATATTTTTTTGAGCCAACTAAAGGGTTATCCACTAAACAGTTCGAATATTGATGGACG
The DNA here is from genome assembly GCF_031581265.1 of Gracilimonas sp. Classification (GTDB taxonomy): domain Bacteria; phylum Bacteroidota; class Rhodothermia; order Balneolales; family Balneolaceae; genus Gracilimonas. The sequence goes on along the minus strand of NZ_JAVLBQ010000017.1, from coordinate 26,285 downwards.
AACCCGTATCTTTGTAGATCAAATACAGATATAAGAGTAACTGAAACACTAAATGTTACAAATTTTTAATCTACATTAATAATGGCAACAGAAAGAACACTTACGATCTTAAAACCTGATTGTGTCCGAAAAGGGCTCATCGGAGAAGTTACAAAAAGAATACAGGAAGCTGGATTTAAAATTTTGGCTATGAAAATGACCCGTCTTACCAAAGACACAGCCGGAGGATTCTATGCAGTTCACAAAGAACGTCCTTTTTATGACGAGCTATGCGAATTCATGAGCAGCGGTGCTTGTGTACCCATGATTCTTGAAAAAGAAAATGCTATCGAAGACTTCCGTACTTTTATTGGAGCAACAAATCCAGAGGAAGCAGAAGAAGGAACCATTCGTGCAGATTTTGCCGACAGTGTCGGAGAAAACATCATTCATGGCTCCGACTCTGTTGAAAATGGTAAAATTGAAGCAGCTTACTTTTTTGCAGAATCAGAGGTGGTAGCTAATCAAGCCTGATATTTTATAAGAATATCGTGTTATATTAAAAACCCTGTTCATAACGAGCAGGGTTTTTTATTTCACACAATAACAGGAAATGAAGTTTTTCCATAAAGCTCTATTTGTAGCCTTTATTTTCGTAGGCTGTACAGCCTCAGAATCTGAAGAAATATCAAAAAAAAATCTGCCCGTTAAAATTGGGGCGGAAGTTCTGCTCGATGATTACCTGCCCGAACTGGAAGGCAAAAGGGTGGGGCTGGTGATGAACCCAACCTCTCGGGTTAATGGTACCCATATGGTTGATACCCTCATGAGTTTAGGGGTGAATGTAACTGCACTCTTTGCTGCCGAGCATGGGTTCAGGGGTGAACTTGGGGCCGGAGAAACTATTGAAGACGGAATTGACCAAGAAACAGGACTGCCGGTTTTTTCGCTGTATGGCAACACAAAAAAACCAACTGCCGAAATGCTGGAAACGGTAGATATTTTACTGTTCGACCTGCCAGATATGGGCGTCCGATTTTATACGTATAACGTCACTATGGGATTGGTGATGGAAGCCGTTGCAGAAAATGATAAAGAACTGTGGATTTTAGACCGGCCAAATCCTTTAGGGGGCGAGTATGTGGCCGGCTGGATTTTACAGGAAGAGTATATATCATTTGTTGGGGCATATCCTATGCCTGTGGTATATGGAATGACGATGGGAGAATTGGCTCATATGGCGGTAGGTGAGGGATGGCTAAATTTAGATACATCACCAAATTTCAAAGTCATTAAATCAGAGGGATGGGAGAGAGCTATAAAATGGCCCACAACAGGATTGGACTGGATTTCACCTTCCCCAAATTTACCAACCTTTGAGCATGCTTTTGCCTATGCCGGAACCGTTATTTTTGAAGGGACTAATTTATCGGAGGGGCGGGGGACTGAAAATCCATTTTTGTATATCGGTTCACCAAATATGGAATTCACTGAAGGAGATCTGAATTCATTAGAGAAAAAGCATATGGTACAGCTTGACTCAATAAAATTCACACCTCAGTCAATTCCAGGTAAAGCTATTTCACCAAAATTAGAGGGAGAGAAGTGCTTCGGATTTCATATTTCATTTCCAAATGGATATAAAGAAGTTGATCCATTCAGGCTTGGCTTAGATTTATTGGAGTTTTCCAGGGATCATACCACGGATTTTGAGATCAAAGCTTTTGCGAATAACCTTTTTGGTATTGATTTGAAATCCATCATTGAAAATAATGAATCCATACCTTCCTGGGAAGATGACGTGCAAAAATTTAAAGAAAAGCGTTCTGAATATTTATTGTATTGATAAAATACTCAACTATAAAACCTGGCAGGTCTGATAACTAATTCCAGTTTATTTATCCCTGTTTTCTGCGCAACCATTCGTAACTAATTAAAGCCGCACTTACCGAGGCATTTAAAGATTCAACGTCATTGTGCATAGGAATTTTTAAAATGGAGTCACATCTTTTTAGTACATCAGACTGAATCCCTTCTCCTTCACTTCCAATTAAAAAAGCAGTGGGTTTTTCAAGATCGGCTTCCCAAACAGTTTTTTGGGCACTCCCATCAAGGGCAGCAATAGAAAAACCGGTCATTTTAAGATCCTTGAAAGCTTGATTTAAATCGTGTACTCTGATAATCGGAATTTTGCCGGCTGTACCTGCTGAAGTTTTATACACTGTAGCATTAACCGGCGCTTGATTTTGCATGGGAATAATGACTGCTTCCATCCCTGAAGCGGCTGCTGAGCGCAGTATAGCCCCGAAATTATGCGGATCCTCAATACCGTTAAGTAATAATACCGCCGGATTTTGAGAAAGCACCAACGTTTCTACCCACTCATAAAAGTCGGTGTATTTGGTGGCACTGATCTGGGCTAAAATACCTTGGTCATTCATCTTACCAACCATATTGAAAATCTTAGATCCCGGTACTTTCACCAACGGAACTTCATAATCTTCTGCAAGCTTGTTGATATCAAAATATGCGCTTGGTTTCAGGTTATTCTTGATATAGATCTTATTTACCTCTTGAGGGCGATTTTTTAGCGCTTCCTCAACAGGATTGCGCCCATAAATAATAAAATTATCCGATTTTGACATAAATGATTTTAAAGTAGTTTCACTTTCATTATACTGCATTCAGTTAGCTAAGATAAAGATAGTTGGAAGGACATGTATAAAGAAGAGGAATATAAAAACTCTCCCAGCGATGACCGGTTAGAATCCGGAAGCAGATACAATCCAAGGGAGTCTACAATATCATCCATAATAAATTATCTGCATTCCGTAAATGGGTTGCACTTGATTTCATCTGTTACCCAAATTTTAGTGGGCCTGGCTGTTGTTACCCTATCACTTCTTAATGGTATTCAGCCACTTTGGTTGGCAACTATTATGACAGTGATGGGCAGTATTTCTACCATGATTGGTATTTTTTTCTTATATCGTACCATTACTAAAACAGGAGCTTTTGATTCTTTGTTGCACCGGGCAATTAAACGGGTAATTAACTCACAAAACTAATTATCACGGGATATGAAAAGCTGCTTTTTTGTAATCGCACTATGTATGGGAAGTATAGGTAGCATGAATGCCCAATCTTTAAATATGGAACTACCGGTTAAACTTTATTCGGATAATGAGGATGGCTTTATAGTCATTGGACACCGCGGGGCAAGTGCTTATCATCCCGAAAACACCATGATCGCATTTAAAGCTGCTTACGAAATGGGGGCTGAAATGATTGAATTAGACCTGACCCTGAGTAAAGATGGAGTTCCGTTAGTGATACATGATGAAACTCTGGATCGTACCACCAATGGGACAGGTAATGTATCCGACTATACCCTTTCAGAAATAAAGGAATTAGATGCCGGTTCCTGGTTTAGCAGTGAACATGAAGGAGAGCCGGTTCCCACACTCGAGGAAGTCCTTAAATTTGCAAAAGGTAAAATTGCAGTAAATATTGAAATTAAACCGGAAGCAGTTACAGAAAATTGGAAAAATGGAATAGAGGCAAAAGCCTTAGAACAGGTTAAAAAATATGAAATGGAAGAATACGTCATATTCTCCAGTTTTAACTACCGGGCTATAGAAAATTTAAGAAAACTGGATGTGGACATCCCCGCAGCATTGCTATATGAGAAAGGACAATCGGAGGGGAGGGGTATCACGGAGTTGGTAACTGACTATCAAGTGAATGCGTTTAATTGCAGCAGGCGACAATTTTCAAAAAAATGGGCTGAAGAGGCTTCTGAGAACGATATTCCGGTTTTTGTGTACACTGTAAATAGAGAAAGCCGCATGAAAAAGATGTTTGAAAGGGGGGTGACCGGTATTTTTTCGGACAAACCGGACTTATTAAAAACCGTTGTGGATAACATGTGGAAAAGTAAGCGGTGATATTCAGCCTTTTGAATTGAACGGGGCTGTTTAACCTCCTATATTTTACATCCATCAACTATATCTATATCTCGCATGTCTACCAAATATATTTTTGTAACCGGAGGAGTTACATCTTCACTCGGTAAAGGAATCATCTGTGCATCTTTGGGGCGTTTACTCGTTGCCCAAGGATTAAAAGTAACTATCCAAAAGCTAGATCCCTACATCAATGTGGATCCGGGTACTATGAATCCATACGAACACGGGGAAGTTTATGTGACTGACGATGGTGCTGAAACCGATCTTGACCTTGGCCATTATGAACGATTCCTCGATATAAAAACGTCCCAAAGCAATAATGTGACTACCGGTCGTATCTATTATGATGTAATAACAAAGGAACGTCAGGGAGCTTATCTCGGTAAAACGGTGCAAGTTATCCCGCATATTACGGATGAAATTCAGTCCCATGTTTTGAAGCTCGGTCAATCCGGTGATTATGACCTTGTTATTGTAGAGATTGGAGGCACAGTAGGAGATATTGAAAGTTTGCCTTACATAGAAGCTGTTCGCCAACTTCGTTACAATGTAGGTCGCCAAAATACGCTCAACATTCATTTGACTTTAGTGCCGTATTTGGCAGCAGCCGGAGAACTTAAGACCAAACCTACTCAGCATTCCGTAAAAACTTTATCTGAAAGTGGATTGCAGCCGGATATTTTGGTATGTCGCTCTGAGTATCCTTTGGATGAAACCATCCGAAGAAAAGTAGCTCAGTTCTGCAATGTGGATTTAGAGGATGTAATTGAATCTCTTGATGCCAACAGTATTTATGAAGTGCCACTTTTGATGCAAAAAGAGGGCTTGGATAAGCGTGTTATTGAAAAGCTAAAGCTTGAAACCACTGAGCCCAAGCTTGACAACTGGATTGGTTTTGTAGAAGCTGTTTGTAATCCATCCGGAGAAATTAATATCGCACTTGTAGGTAAGTATGTTGAACACCATGACTCCTATAAATCTATAGTAGAAGCATTTATTCATGCCGGTGCAGTGAATGACTGTAAGGTTAACATAAAATGGATTCAATCCGATGAACTTTCCAAAGGTAATGTGGCAAATCAGTTAAAGGATGTTTCCGGTATTTTGGTAGCTCCCGGTTTTGGTGGACGTGGAATATCCGGGAAGTTGGCTGCTGTTGAATACGCAAGAACAAAGGGAATTCCATTTTTTGGTATTTGTTTAGGCATGCAGTGTGCAGTCATAGAATATGCTCAAAATGTTTGTGGGTGGACCGAGGCAAATAGTACTGAGTTTGATGAAAATACCGAATATCCCATAATTGATATCATGCATGATCAGAAAGATATTGAGGAAATGGGAGGAACTATGCGGCTGGGTACATACGACTGTAAGTTGAGAAAGGGATCCAGATCTTTAGAAGCTTATGGGGAAGAGTTAATAGAAGAGCGCCACCGACACAGATACGAAGTGAATAATAATTTACGCTACAAACTTACTGAAAATGGTATGATACTGGCAGGGATGAACCCCGAAAGAGATTTAGTGGAAATTATCGAAATCCCTGATCACCCTTGGTTTGTAGGAGTCCAATTTCATCCAGAATTGAAAAGTACCGTCAATAATCCCCATCAGCTTTTTGTGGATTTTGTGAAAACGAGTTTAAAGCAAGCCAAAGCTACTGATACTTATCAAAGCACTAATAGAGCAGCCCCTGTAGTCGAAGAATAATGGATAATTATTCCGGCAGACTTCGTGTGCGTTCATGCGGAGTTCTAATCGAAGAAGGAAAAATTTTACTGGTAGAATTAAAATCTCCGGTGACTAAAAAATGGACTTGGTTGCCTCCGGGTGGTGCTGTCAAATTTGGGGAAACTATTGAAGAGGCGCTTATTCGGGAATTCAGGGAAGAAACAGGACTGGACATTTCAGTCCTAAAGCGTTTAAAGGTGAACGAGGTAATAAAAACTCCGATACATGCCATTGAGTTTTATCATCTTGTTAAAAGGGTTGGAGGAGAACTAACGTTGGGATCTGATCCGGAACTCTCTAAAGAAAAACAAATTATCAGGGACATTGGATTTTTTACACATAAAGAGTTAGAAAAAATACGAACAGCTCCGGATTTCCTGATAAAAGAAATGAAAGCATTTTTGTAGTCGACTCTACGTTATCACCACATAAAACAGTGATACTTAAATTAAGAGCTGCTTGTAAAGCTTTATTTTACTTATCAATTGGGAGTGTTATACAAAAGGTACTGCCTTTTCCTTCTTCACTTTCAGCCCAAATTTTTCCGTTGTTTTTAGCAACAAAATCGCTACAAAGCATTAGTCCTAAACCCGTTCCTTTTTCATCATTGGTTCCATCTGTAGTATAGAAGTTGCTTTGCTCAAATAGGACTTCAAGTTTATCTGGCGGAATCCCTATACCATTATCTTCAAAGCAAAGTTTGACTTCAGAATCTCGAGCAGTGGCGTTAATCTTAATTTCACCGTTATTACGTGTGAATTTGATGGCATTGGACAGCAAATTAAGGATAACGAGATTAATCATATTTTTATCAGCGTAAACGGAAGTATCTTCAGGTGTTTCATTTATTATTGTGATGTTTTTTTCATTGGCCTGATGAGAAAGCACATTTATATTTTCATCAACCTGATTGTAGATATTAAAAGAGGTAGGTTCAACACTGTACCCGTCAAGCTGACTACGAGCCCAACTCAATAAGTTATTCAGCAGAGTTGAGGTATATTTAAACTTATCTGCCAAGTGTTGAATCATTTCTTTGATATCTTCTTCCTTGAGCCGGTTCATCTCATTAAGAGTGATAAACCCATGTAAAGAACTCAACGGACCTCTGAGGTCGTGAGCGATAATAGAAAAAAATGCGTTTTAATATCATTCATTTCTTCTAACCGTTCTGCCTGTTCCTTGATCTGCTTATTTTTTTCGCGCAGAAGATTATTAGCTTTTTCTCGTATTTTAGAATTACGGTATTGGTTATAAGCAAATACTGCGGCAATCATGAAAAGTGATAAGGCGATAAGTATAAATATGTTACGATTGGCAACTTTATTGGCATTTTCAAGATCTTGCTGTTGTTGAATTTCTCTTAGCTCCGATTCCCTTTCCCGATATTCATATTCTGCTTCGAGCCTACCCACTTCACGGCTAATTTCGGCATTATGGAGACTGTCGGCATAGGATTCATGTATCTCCAGGTATTTTAGTGCCTCATCCGTATTATCTCTCTCCTTATATACTTTATACAGTGTTTCAGAGGATTCATTTTTTTCAGGAAGTCCGTCATATTCATTTGATATTTCATTGGTTTGTAGGGCAAATTCTAAAGCCAAGTCAAGGTTATCGAGTTCTAAATGTGTGAGTGCTTTTCCGTTTAATGATTGTACTTTTTCAAGTTCTTCTCATACTGATCATAGACTTCAATAGAGCGATTAAAGTTTTCTAAAGCCAATGGATATTGGTTTCGCTGTAAATAAATTTGACCAAGTTTATAAGTAGATAAGCCGATAGCTCTTTGATCAAACTCCTCACCTTCATAATTAATGATTCGCATTAACTGTTTTTCAGCTTCATCAAGGTTACCAAGCTCGTAATTAATAAATCCAAGATTCACCGGCAACGATATTGATTGGGAACTTAAAGTGCGAAGGGAATCTAATTCTTCAAAAATTTCAAGGGCTCTTTCATAATCCTCAAGCTGAAAGTAACTTACGCCAATATTATTCAGAATCTGAAACTCGTCAATATCCTTATCTACTTGACGATATAGTTCTAAGGCTCTTAAAAAATAATTCAATCCCAGATGATAGTCCCCCTGTGAGGCATAAGAGGTGCCAATTAACTGGTTAAGAAGAGCTTCTTTTTCAGGAAAGTTAAAAATATCAGGATGGGCAAGTCCCGAATTAGAAACTTCAAGTGATTTTCTGTATTCACCTTTATAAAAATGATACCACCCTCTTAGGTATAAGGACTCAAAATATCCCTTTGAATATCCAATATCTTCGGCAAGCTGTTGTGCCAACTCAACATACTTGAGGAGACTATCCATATCAGTGTAGCGGTAATTGGTAGCCAAATCATTTAGAGTGTTTATATTAGAAGTATCGGGCAGTAAGTTGCCGGGTGCATTCCTTTGTAAACTTTGATAAAGGCTGTCCGCCTCTTGTTGCTGACTGTAGCTATTTTTTGGCACAAAAAGCACCAGAAATATTGCTACCGATAATATAAAAGCCGAACGCATTTTTAAATGATAGTTGAGTGAGGTTGACTCATGTAAATAGCCTCTTTTGGCTAAACATTCAATACATAGTAGAAAGTTTTTGGGCATAAAAATGAAAATGAATGCTAAAGTTTGAATTCCCTTTCCGATATGCTTATCAAAACCAACTACATTCCTTATATTCTGGAAATTCTAACTAAATCATTGAGATGAAAAAATTATTGGGCACTCTATTTATTATAGCTTTATTCGCATTTGCCTGCACTACAAATACTGATGTAAAAACGTTTATAAATGCTAATGGATATACCTTTATGGGCGATTCACTGGTCACTTTTAGAACCATGGTTATTGAAGATGGCAAAGTGAAAGAAGTTGGAGGAGATGAATTGGCCGGTGAAGTTAACGGCGGAGAAGTATTCAACCTTGAAGGAAAAACAGTCTTACCCGGACTTATTGATGCACACGGACACGTTATGGGACTTGGATTTCAGGAGCTGAACGTAAATCTTGCGGGTATTGAAACACTGGAAGCCACGCTTGATACCCTTAAAGCTTATGCAGAAGCAAACCCTGACCTGGAATGGATACAGGGAAGAGGATGGAATCAAACCCTGTGGCCGGAAAATGAATTTCCCACAGCTGCCGATTTAGATGAAGTGGTTGATGATCGTCCTGTTTGGTTGACTCGGGTTGATGGACACGCGGCCTGGGCTAACACCATGGCTATGGAAATGGCAAACATCAGCAAAGAGACGCCCGACCCCCAAGGCGGAAAAATTATTCGTGATGCAAGTGGCCAAGCAACCGGGGTATTTATTGATGCTGCTGAAAACTATATTGCACAAATCATTCCGGAGCCAACAGATCAAGAACGAAAGTTAGCTCTTGAGAAGGCTCTTGAAAAAATGGCAAGTGAAGGATTGACCTCCGTTCATGACGCAGGAATTTCATCGCAAACCTGGGAATTATACAAAGATTTTGCTGATCAAGGGAAAATGAATACCCGAATTTATGCAATGATTGGAGGAACCGGGAACGACTTTGATGAGCTTTCACAAAATGGCCCTATTGATTCTTATGCAAATGACCGGCTGGCACTTCGAAGCGTGAAAATTTCAGCAGATGGCGCATTGGGTAGTCGTGGTGCTGCCATGAAAGAACCTTATTCAGATGATCCCGGGAATCGTGGTTTATTGTTCTATGAGCAAGAGGAATTAAATCAAATGGTCGACAAATCAATCTCTAACGGATATCAAACCAATATTCACGCTATTGGAGATCGGGCTAATGATGTTGTTCTTGATGCTTTTGAACAAGCTATTGAAGAATTTGGAGATCAGGGACTTCGCCATCGTATTGAGCATGCCCAAATTGTATCTTTGTCTGATATTCCCCGGTTTAAGGAGTTGGGTATCATTGCATCAATGCAGGCTACTCACGCTACAAGCGATATGAATATGGCTGAAGACAGAGTAGGACCGGACAGAATAGAGGGTGGATATGCGTGGCAAAAGTTTTTGGATCAGGGAACAATTATAGCCAATGGCTCAGATTTTCCGGTTGAGCACGTAAATCCTTTTTACGGGTTATACTCATCCGTAACTCGTCAAGACCATGAAGGAAATCCTCCGGAAGGATGGTATGCTGAGGAAGCCTTAAGTCGCGAAGAAACCTTTAGATCTTTTACGATCGATGCAGCTTATGCAGCTCACCAAGAAGACGTTTTAGGTAGCTTAGAACCCGGAAAATGGGCCGATTTTATTGTGATAGACCGAGACTTTTTTGAAGTTCCGGCTATTGAAATCTGGCAAACAGAAGTTTTGCAGACATGGGTTGCAGGCGAAAAGGTGTTTGGTAATTAAGCGTTAAAATCTACGTATTTATACATGAAAGGCCTGGCAAATTTGTCAGGCCTTTTTTGTTTTATTACTCTGGTTGATTACATATATTATATGTGCAAAATATGTATATAAATCAGTCATGAGTAATTCAAAAAATCCATTAAGAGGAAGAGGGGCATCCGATAACCCGGTAAATCGTTTTGAAGGAAATTATATCGATTATGATGTAGACGAAGAGACCGGCGAAAAACCTGCTCCCAAGACTAAGTTAATAGCCGATCATACAAATTCTGTAATCACCTATAACAAAAGTGAAGATATAGGCTTCAATGCCAGTATAAATCCCTATCGTGGATGTGAGCACGGATGTATATACTGCTACGCTCGTCCCTATCATGAATATTTGGGGTATTCATCCGGTTTGGACTTTGAATCAAAAATTATTGTGAAATACGATGCACCTGAATTACTGAAAAAGGAGTTGGGAGAAACGAAGTGGAAGCCACAAATTATAGCGATGAGTGGTGTTACCGACATTTATCAACCCATAGAGCGTAAACTTGAGCTGACAAGACGTTGTTTAGAAGTGATGGCTGAATATAGAAATCCGGTTGGTTTAATTACTAAGAATTACCTGATTACAAGAGATATTGATGTACTATGCGAACTTAACGACTATAACTGTGTAAGCGTAACCATTTCAATTACAACTCTTGATAAGGACCTTGCTGGTGTAATGGAACCCAGAACATCTAGACCCAAACGGCGACTGGAAGCGATTAAGCAATTATCATCTGCCGGTATTCCGGTTGGCGTAAATGTGGCACCAATTATACCAGGTCTCACTGACCATGAATGTGCAAAAATATTGGAAAAAGCTGCGGCCGCTGGCGCAACTCATGCCGGATATACCATGCTTCGCTTACCATATAAGGTAAAAGATATGTTTTCGGAATGGTTAGGACAGCATTACCCAGAGAGAAAGAAGAAAGTATTGAACAAGATTTTAGATATTAGAGATGGGAAACTCAATAATTCTGAATGGGGAACAAGAATGAAAGGCGAAGGAAATTTTGCTCAACAAATATCAGATTTATTTAAAGTGCAGACTAAGAAACTTGGTTTGAATGAGAGAACTCAGAAATTGACAACGGATCATTTTATCCGCCCTTCTGGTTCACAGCTCAAATTATTTTAAGTTTAAAATACTTTTTTACAAAGGTATGGAACTTTTTGAGTTGAGATTCGTCTTAATAGGTGTAGTTAGTTGCCCGATATCGAAAAACGAGATTTTAAAATAAGTAGCTTTATTTAGTCCTCAATGTTATAGATATCGGGCTTTTTTTATGCGATTTTATTTCTGCTTCATCTAATCTTCAATAAAAGTCAGTATTTCTAATTTGACATTTGGGTTCTCTCAAATTACAATTCAGAAGCCAATCTAAATACTCAATTGAGGAGGAATAATTATGAATGAGGAAACATTTCTTGAAGCCGCAGAGAACGGTGACCTTGAAACAATAATAGGACTAGTTAACGATGGAGTAGACGTTAACACTAAAGACAGCCACGATAGAACAGCATTGCTAAAAGCAGCAAAGTATGGCCACAAAGATATCGTAGAGTTTTTAATTTCACATGGTGCTGAAGTTGATCATCGCGATAATAGGGGAACTTCGGCGTTGTATTGGGCATCGGCAAATGGTCATTACGTAATTGTACAAAATTTAATTGAACACAGCAGTGATGTCGATGTTCATGATAACAGGGGATGGTCAGCAAAAGATCAGGCCATAACGCATCACCACGATAATGTGGTCGAGTTGTTAGAAGCAGCAGGCGCACATTGATTCTATAAAATTTCCAAAGCATAAAAAAAGCAGTGATTATTCATCACTGCTTTTCTTTTTTGAATATAAACCATTTAGTTTTCGATAGGTATATCTCGTTGCTCGATTTCCTGAATGAGATCCGGTAACTCACCTTCAAAAATAGGCGCTACTTTTTCTAACTGCTCATCCACTTGTTCAGCAAGGTCAAGATATACTTCCATTTGCTGCTGCGTAGGCCGACTGTCTCCGGTAGCTACGGTACTTGCCAGGGAGGCGAGTTTATTATTCAGCTTAATTGGATAATTTAATACATCCTGATAAGATTCAGCCTTGGTTTGCATCAGCGCACTTTCAACTTCACTGAGAACTTGAAGCATGGCGTCGGCTCTTTCCTGAATTTCAGTATTACCGGCATAATCAGATTTCACTTCATTGATTTGATCACGAACCGTACGAATTCTATTAATGGTCTTATGCGTAGTATCAAGCTTAGCTATTATGGTTTGATGTAGGTCGAACTGAGCCTGGAAATCTTCTTGAGTAGTTTCAATACGAGGATCTTTTGTGATTTCAAAAGTCTGGCTTCCTACTACCTCATCTTCCACAATCAAACGGACTTCATACATACCCGGAATAGCACTTGGTCCTGCCGTGGAACCGGCCCAAAGTATTTGCCGTCCGTCAATATCCGTTGCACCGGGATATCTCATGTTCCACTCAAATAGGTTGTTACCTTCTTTTGTAGTAAGTACATCCGAGGGGACATCATGCTCTTCTTCATAGAACTCATCCGATTCCTCTACAGGTTGACCCTCAAGGGTTTCTTCACTTGAATATGTTCGAATTAAAGAGCCATCCGCTTCAAGAAATTGCAGTTGGACTTCTCCTTCAGGCACTTCATTGAGATTGTAATAAACAACAACACCGTCTTTAGGATTTTCACCCACCGTTTCTCCGGGACCAATATTTGAGTGATATCCGAATAAGTACGTTTTTTCCGGTTTAAAGAGGTGGTAATCAGCACTTTTAAGTTCATTATTTAATTGATGCAAAACAGGCAGGTCATCTAAAATCCAGAATGAACGTCCTTGGGTTGCAACTACTAAGTCTTTATCTCTTTTGTGAACGGCCAAATCTGTGATAGGTACGCTCGGCAGGTTGAGTTGTAGCGGCTGCCATTTATTACCGTCATTAAATGAAACATAAAGTCCGGTTTCGGTTCCGGCATAAAGCAGTCCCTGTCTGTTGGGATCTTCACGAATTACCCGAGTGAAATCACCCTCAGGAATACCGTTGGTAATCTTTGTCCAACTTCTGCCGTAATTCGAAGTCTTGTATAGCATTGCTGAAAAGTCATCAAACTTATACCGGGTAGCAGCTAAGTATGCAGTAGCAGGATCATGAGGAGAAGGATCAATGATACTTGCCATGGCTTCGGGCATTCCGTCGGGGGTTACTTCAGTCCAGGTTTCACCATTGTCTCTACTAACATGAATAAGGCCATCATCTGCTCCTGTCCATAAAACACCCGGCTCTACAGGCGATTCTGCAAAGGTGAACACGGTATTGTAATACTCCACACTGGTGTCATCTTTAGTGATGGGACCACCAGACTCACCTTGTTTAGATTTATCATTTCTCGTCAAGTCGCCACTGATAGTTTCCCAGCTCATTCCCTCATCATCTGATCGATGAACATATTGAGAAGTGGCATAAAGAATATCAGAATCATGGGGTGAAATGTAGATAGGGAACGTCCACTGGAACCGGTATTTCAGATCTTCGGCACCGGCACCCATTGGGTTATCCGGCCATACATCAATTCGGTTACTTTGGTTCGTGAAATCGTTGAATTTGTTGAAGTATCCACCATAACTACCACCATAGGTTACATTAGGATCATCAGGATCAGGAGCAATATATCCACTTTCTCCACCGGCTACGGGGGCCCAGTCTCTTTCGTCAATACCACCGCCGGCAGTTCGGCTTAAAATCCCGACGGTACTGTTATCTTGCTGTGCACCATATATTCTGTATGGAAATTGATTATCTGTGATCACTTGATAGAATTGAGCCGTTGCATACTTGTGATAAGAAGACCAGCTTTCGCCACCGTTATAAGTAACTTGTCCGCCACCGTCATCAGCAACAATCATTCTGTTTGGATCATTAGGAGCAATCCATAAGTCGTGATGATCTCCGTGAGGAGTTCCTATTCGGTCAAAACTTTGTCCACCGTCAGTAGATTTGTGAAAACTTACATTCAATACATAGACTTCATCTACATCTTTAGTTCCTGCAACGATGTGTGTGTAGTACCAGGCACGTTGTCTAAGATTTCGGTCACTGCTGGTTCGTTGCCAGGTTTCACCTGCGTCGTCAGACCTGAAAACACCACCATTTTCATTCTCGATGATTGTCCATACACGGTCTGAATCTAATGGTGAAATAGCTACGCCAATTTTACCTGATATTCCTTTGGGCAGGCCAGGACGCTGAGAGATATATTCCCAATTATTTCCACCATCGGTACTTTTGTAAAGACCACTGCCTTCACCGCCACTCGACATTTCCCAGGGATTACGGTAGGCCTCCCATAACGATGCATATAAAATACGCGGGTTATTGGGATCAATCTCAATATCAACAGCACCTGTTTTTTCATCGTGATACAACACACGCTCCCAGGTTTCGCCACCATTTGTAGTTTTAAATACACCGCGTTCTGTATTTCCTATCGTTCCGAAAGCATGTCCAAGAACAGCAACCCAAACTACATCTTCGTTATCAGGATGGACTACAATCTTCCCAATAAAATGAGAGTCGCCAAGGCCAATGTGCTCCCAGCTTTTACCTCCGTCAACAGACCGATACATGCCATCTCCGGCCGACATATTTCCGCGTATACAGGTTTCGCCCATGCCCGCATAAATTACGTTTTCATTAGAAGGGGCAACTGAAAGGGCACCAACCGATCCGGTTTTGAAATATCCATCGGAAACGTTGTACCAGTTAATACCGCCATCGGTTGTCTTATAAACACCTCCGCCGGTAAAGCCGGTATAATAGGTGTGGGGCTGGTCGGCATGGCCTGCAACAGCAACCGAACGTCCACCTCTGAATGGGCCAATGTTGCGATATTCTAGTTCCTGAAACAAGGTTTGTTCGTAATCAGGATTGTCAATTTCTTCGCCGTGCCCAAAAACTTGAGCTTCAGCAGTAGAAGAAATTCCAAAAGTAAATAGTAGTATAAAAGAGAAGAAGAGTAGTGGTTTAAAGTATCTATACATCATAAAACCGTAGTTAGTTAGTATTAAATTATAAGAGCTTAGTTTATCGTCAATTCTGTGAGTTTTTACCCAACAATAAGAATTGATATGTCCGTCCTTGAATGTATTAAAATAAAGTGATTTACGAAGTAAAAAGTATTGGCAGGAAGAGGCCCTCACTGAAATTGGGATATTTGGAACCTCATGATATTTAAAACATACTTTTAGAGGAGTAACCTCGTAGCGTCCTTAGGTCCTGCGAGCGTTACGGGGATTAGCTGGAAAGTGAGGGGCTTTGGGTGTTCGCAAGTTCTCTAAATAATGTTGTAAACTTGTAAACTCGTCAAAATGGATGAGCTTGAAAGCTAAATGGAATTTTTTATTTACCGTAGATAAGAAAAATGGTGGGACGTTTGTTCAGGTTAGGAAGTTTCCCTGATTTCCATTCTGAAATATATTTAGACTGTATTTCTTCGGTTGGAAGGGTAATGTCTGTGGCGACGCACAACCCGGTAGTAGGATTACACGTGGACAGTATATCCTTTAACAATTCATTATTTCGATATGGAGTTTCCATGAAAATTTGTGTACGATCATGACGCCTTGATTCCCCCTCAAGTTGAGAGATCATAGACTTCCGCTTTTTTTGATCCATCGGCAGGTAGCCGTGAAAAGCAAAACTTTGGCCATTAAAGCCTGAAGCCATAAGTGCCAGTAAGATGGAAGAGGGACCCACTAAAGGAACAACCTTAATTCTATACTGATGTGCCAGTTTAACCAGTCTTGCACCCGGATCTGCCACCGCAGGTGCTCCTGCTTCAGATAATACTCCCGCATCTTTACCATCCAAAAGAGGTTTAAGAAGTTCGTGAATATCCTGATCGGCAGTTTTTTTGTTGAGCTGATAGAAATCAATTTCGTATTCGGGAATCGTATCTCCTACCCATTGTAAAAAGGAAGTTGCCGAGCGAAGGTTCTCAACCATAAGTACATCCAGTTTTCTCAAGATATCAAGGGTGTACTCTGGGAGGGTGTTATTTTCCGGTGTTTTACCAAGCGTTGTAGGAATAAGATAAAGCGTTCCGGTATTCATGAGTCAACCCGTTCTATATCAAACTTTTCATCATCACTGTTTTGTACTTTACGCCGTATGTAGCGATTTACAAAAAAACCGGCAATTACGGTAACAACTACACCGATTCCTGCTACACTCATATTAAAAAAAGAGGTACTTCTTTGAATCTGATAGGTTGGATACAACACGATTTCCTGAAATGAATCCGGTTTATAACGAATGGGGATGTTTGAGCTCTCCATGAGTTCCTGTGCCATTTGTATGGAAAGTGTCATTCTTCGTTCAATCACTTCTCCATCTATTTCAAAGCGGATATCAATATAACCGTTGGCTTGTGCGGCAATTTGCTTAATCTCAAAATCAGTGACTTCAGCAAGGTAGGTTTCGCCATTTTCATATGTATCAATCGATCCTTTGTGTACTAAGCCCTGCTGTATGACCAGGAAAATCAGGTATGCAGGAATCAGCCAATATAAATTCAGCCACCGATAGTTATTCATTATTAGAATTGATTTGGTTGAGGGTTTTCTCGTAAAGTGCAGGATCCCATATCAACCGCTGTTGATAATCTTCTTGCATGTGATTGGCGCTCATATGAACCCAGAAACCAACCGGCAGCTGATCAAAAAAGACGGCTTGAACGGACGTATGACCATCATAAATAGAAGTACCGAAATCAATACCGCCTAAAAGACCCATTCGGTTATCATAGATGGCTCCATAATCTTCAAAACTTCGGGTTATTGGCTCCGAGCCCATTGGCCAGCGTAACTTTTCATTAATTTGTGTAGAAATTTCTTCTGAAAGCACTTCATTATTCCATATCTGTGCTATAAGGTCAGCCAGTTGTCGGGTGGTAGCCCTTGGAAAATAGGCCAGGGCGTCGCGTTCCTGCATGAACGTCAAGGAAATTCGGTCGTCTTTGAACTGTGCTTTTACTTGGTTGTTGAAATGGGGATCATCCTTCAATCTTTCAGCAGCACTGATAGACTCAGCGGCAAAACGATCAAACTCCATATTTTTGAGTTCAGCAGTGTCATTAAGGCTTGGATTTATTCGCATGTACATCCCACTGAAAGGTAGCGGCAGGGTTGTTTGCGAAAGATTCAAAGTATCCACTAAAGTTCGGATATTTTCTTCGCCCACTTTGAACCAAAGATAATCAGCAGCAACAAGATCGCTGTTTTGGAGCATAGCCTCTACAATATCATCGAGTGTAGCAGATTGGCCTTCAAACTCATCCACAAACTTTTGATGATTGTTTTCGCTGATCTCCGGTAAAGCAAATTTTTGTATTTGATCTATAGTTACAGTTTCGCTTGGATCAAGCATTCCCTCAGCCACCTGCCGCTCATACTCCATAAGAAGGAATAAGTTGGAAGTAGCTCCCAGTGCTCGAGGTACATCCTCCTGATAAAAAATACCTGAATCCGGATCATTGATGTTATATGAAGTTATAGAAATCCACTCAGGGTGCTCGCCCACAAACTCGGCAAGTCCGGCAAGGGAATAGGTGTTTTCGATATACTCGCTTCCTTCGGCCATGCCTTCTTTATTTTCAAAAAGGGTTTCGAAGCCGGAATAATTAAGGCCGATAACCATGGCAAAAACTGCCGCTGCCACTATCAAAAAAACGAGTAAAAACTTAAGTGCTCTCTTCAAGAATTTTGTGCATTTGATGAAATTGTAAATGATGCGTTTAAAGATACGAATAACAACCGTGCATATCCTGCCAAAGTTGATGAATACCTTTAACAATACCTGATGAAAAAGTATTCAGTAGTTCCGGTTATAATTTAAAACCCGGATACAATACGCATCATCTCGGCACTTAACCAGGCCCCGTAGGTTCCCAGCGCATAACCGAGAACAGCCAATAAAACACCAACCGGCGCTAAAGCGGGATGGAAGGCAGAAGCAACAATAGGAGCAGAAGCGGCGCCCCCCACATTAGCCTGACTTCCAACAGCTACAAAGAAAAACGGTGCTTTAATAAATTTTCCAACTACAAGAAGTATGATCACATGGATGAGAATCCAGACGGCTCCAATAATAAAATAGCCGGGTGCATCCAGCATGGAGGCAATATTCATTTTCATTCCGATAGTCATTACCAGGATATAAAGAAACAAGCTTCCCAATTTTGAAGCTCCTGCTCCTTCAAGTTTTCGGGCTTTAGTGAATGAGAGGATAAGACCACCGGTAGTTGCTACTACAATGATCCAGAAAAAAGGTGAATTTAAGCTCAACCGAGATAAATTCGGCGCATTATCAGTAATCCATGGAGCTATGAAATCACCGGCGAGGTGACCAAGTGCCACCAGTGAAAAAGCAATGGCCATTATTTTTGTAAAATCAACCAGGGTAGGGACACGGGCAATACTTGACTGGTAATCTGCAATGTTCTGTTTAAGCTCATCGATGGCCGAGGCATCAGCTTTAAACCAAGAATCAACTTTTGAAGAAATACCGGCACCGTAAAGCAGAAAAGCCATCCAGATATTAGCCACAATGATATCAACAGTAACCATGGCTCCAAAAAGATCGGTACTTGGTTCGTAGATTTCGAGCATAGCTGTTTGGTTTGCACCTCCACCAATCCAGCTTCCGGCGATGGTTGCAAGACCACGCCATACTTCTTCAGGACCAGTTCCTCCAATAATTTCAGGACTAATGGTACCTATAATAAGGATGGCAATAGGACCGCCAAACATAATACTTAGTGTCCCGGCCAGGAACATGATTACCGCTTTGGGTCCAAGGTTTATGATCCCTTTCAAATCAATGCTTAACGTAAGTAACACTAAACTTGCGGGGAGTAAATACCTCGAGGCTACATAATAGAGGTTAGAATCTGCCTCTGATACAATCCCAAAAGTGGTAAGTAAAGATGGGATGAAATAGCATAACAGCAGAGAGGGTACGAATTTGTAGAACTTTTTCCACCTGGGGTCATCACTGTGTGAAGTAATAAAAATAGCAGCCAAAATGGCCATTAATAGTCCAAATGTTACCGCATCACTGGTTATTAAGGGCGTATCCATGAAAAATTTGTTAGGTCAAATTTAAGTTCGTCGGAGAATACAAAATTCTTGGGAATATGCCATGAAAGGAATGTAGTTGAATACAGTAAGAAATGAATAAATAGCGCTTTTTTATAAGGGATTGGTTTAAACACTCCGTATTTTTAAGGTTCTCATTTACTGATAACCAATTCAATATTTTAATGATTGTATCAAAATTTGGGGGCACCAGCGTAGGTACTTTTGAAGCCATGCAGCGAAGTGCCCAAATTGTAGCAGCAGATAAAAACCGTCAACTTATAGTTATAAGTGCAACATCAGGAACTACCAACGATCTCGTAGCTCTTTCAGCTTCCAATATAGATTCTACCACAAGAGAAGAACTTCTTGGAAATATAGAGCAGCGCCATTTGGCCATCATTGAACGATGTGAAGAAGAGGAAAAACTGAAAGATAGTTTCTATACGGAGTTCTCGAAATTGCGTGAGCACTTGGATTTTGTTGGCAGAGATAAGAGATGGAAAGATCGGCTCTATGCTTTTGGTGAGATGATGTCGACCAAGATATTTGTTGAAGTATTGAAACAAAATGGGATCGATGCAGAGTGGCTGGATGCCCGAGAGATCATGAAAATGGATTCCACTTTCGGTAATGCTGAACCGATGCTAAAATCCATTAAAGCCAAGGCAAAGGAACATATTCATAAAGGAACCACCTACCTAACGCAAGGCTTCGTTGGTTCCGATATTTTTGGAAATACCACTACATTAGGCCGCGGGGGAAGTGATTTTTCAGCCGCACTATTTGCTGAAGCCGTTGGAGCCGATACGCTCGAAATTTGGACGGATGTAGCCGGGGTCTATACCACCGATCCGCGTATTGTACCCGAAGCATTTCCAATACACGAGATTTCATTTGATGAGGCTGCCGAGCTTTCTGTTTTTGGGGGGAAAGTTCTTCATCCAGCAACTTTAAAGCCGGCTATTCGGGGTGGGGTAAATGTACGGGTGGCCTCCAGCAGTGATCCTGAAAATCCGGGCACTTTCATTGTTAAGGAGTCGGAGGAAAAACCGGCTATTCGGGCAATTTCACTCCGTAAAGACCAAACCTTGCTCACCGTAAACAGTTTGCAGATGCTTCATCAGCATGGATTTTTGGCTCAACTGTTCCGTGTATTAGCTGAACATAAAATTTCAGTGGATTTGGTAAGCACCAGTGAGGTTAGTGTGGCTTTAACCCTTGATACCGCTGTTAACGCAGCCAATAAAGTAGAATTGACGGATGATGTATTAGATGAATTACGGGAATTTGCTGAAGTTTCGGTAGAAGAAAACCTTGCGCTTATAGCGTTAATAGGCAATGATATGCAGAAAACATCAGGACTTGGGGGACCGTTGTTTTCGGCGCTTGAACAATATAATATTCGTTTGATTTGTCATGGAGCCAGTTCAAATAATTTGTGCTTTTTAGTAGATCATAAAGAAGCGGAAGGGATTGTTAAAATGTTGCATCATAAGTTTATAGGGAAAGGGAGTTAGTATTATTTATTAGATAAAATTCATTTGTAGGCGGTGTGCACTAATTTTATATTTACGATTAGTTAATAATGTGTTTAAGATTACTTAACAGTAATCGGGTGATATCACGTCTAAAATGGGTGGAATTAGATAGTAATGTATACGGATAAGTTGCAAAAGCAGCGGTTCGAATTGAAGTATTTGATACATGAGCAAAAGGCTCAGAGTATCAGGCACTTTATTCGAAATCACCTTATTCTGGATGAATATGGGGCAACTCAGCCTAATCTTTCTTATCCCATACATAGCTTGTATTTGGATTCTCCACATTATAAAACCTATCACTATACTATCAACGGGAATAGAAACCGGTACAAATTGAGGATCCGGTATTATGAAAATGCAGGGGCTTAGAAAACTGCTTTTTTAGAAATGAAAAGGCGTCATGATCAAGTTATTGTAAAGAAAAGGGCAAAAGTACCAATAGCTGCATTAGAGGAATTAGTTTATGGACCACTTCCGGCTAAAGAGCAATTTCCAGAGTTAACGACAGATCAATTTAAAGTGCTTTTTCATATCTGTCAGATAATCAGGGAAATTCAAGCCGAGCCCAAAATGCATGTTCAATATTACAGAGAAGCCTATGAGTTAGAAGACTCAAATGATGTACGGGTCACCTTCGACCGTGATGTAACCATAGAAAGGTAAAACAACTTAAACTTAAAACTGAAACAAGATAACCCGGTTTCAGTGTTTGGAAACATCGTAATACTTGAAATAAAATTCACCAACCGTTATCCCAATTGGTTAAATGAGTTAACTCAGCACTTTCACCTCAGAAGACTATCTGCTGCCAAGTATGTGGATGGTATAAACAGAATTAAAAGAAAGATGATCGCCTGAAATGGAACAACTACTCAATTTTGGAGATACAGCTCCAATTCCTACAGATATTCCCACGCTGCTAATTGCACTGCTACTCGCGTTCTTATGTGGACAGCTAATAGCCTGGATATACATGTATACACACACAGGTTTGTCCTATTCTCGGACTTTTGTTAGTTCACTCATTATTCTCCCTATCACCGTAGCATTGGTGATGATGATACTGGATAATAATCTCGTCACCGCATTTAGCTTACTTGCTGTTTTTGCAATTGTACGTTTTCGAAATGTTTTGAGGGATACCTTGGATACCGTATATATTTTGTCTCTTATTGTAATAGGTATGGCTTGTGGTACACAGAAGTTTACAACAGCTCTGATTGGTACGTTTGTAGCATCTTTTGTTATGATGTATATCTGGTACACAAATTTTGGAGCTCGTCAACGCTACGACCTGATCTTGAATTTAAATTGGACTCGTCCCGTTTCAGCCCTCCAAACTCTCGATAATTTTCTGAAGCGTCATGCATTAAAATCGAAGCTGGCTTCCCAGCATACCACACAGGAAGGCTCAGTTACCCAACTCAGTTATCGTCTTCTACTCAGAGACCCAAATAGGAAACAGGAACTGATTGACGAAATCAATAAAATAAGTGGCGTCGAAAAAGTGACCAGCATGGCCGCAGAAGACGAGTCGGAGATATAGTATGTCAAAATCATTTGAACCCATACCCATCCCCAGAGAGCAGAAAATCAGGGAATTTCGTCATCGAATTTTGCCTGTAATTATATTTATACTTATTGCCCTTTTTGTTTTCTACTTATGGAATAAAAGAGTCACAGAAGCTGGTTTCACAGCCAAAGTAATGGCAGATAGTTCACTTGTGGCAAGTCCGTATGACGGAACACTAAAATATTACTCCATAGCTCCATTTGATGATGTTGAAAAGGGAGATCCAGTGGCCAGGATAACCCGTGTGGACAGCAGCTACTTACAAGCGAGATTGGATCATATCAGGGCAATGATAAACCAAGTTGAAGTAGGTCTTGAACCATATTTGAACCAGCAAAGGAATTTACTCGATTATGAAAGTATACGGCTTGATAATATTGACTATAGAGTTCAGGTTGCAACGCTTAAAGTGGAGGTTCAGCAGTTGAAAGCAGAATATGAGCGTGCGAAAATACTAGTCGATAAAGATGGCATTTCAAGATCAGAATTCGACTTAATTGAAAGCGAATATCAAGTTGCCCAAACTGAACTGGATGAAAAAATTGAATTAACTTAGGAGCTAAGCAGCAAATTGGAGACTATTAATGAAAACATAAATTTTGGTGATGCATCAGCCACTGTAAACGCTGCGATAGATGTACTTGAAAAAGAATTAACTGTGGTAGAAGAAGAGTTAAAGCCAAGAATAATTTATGCACCCATAACCGGAAAAATAAGCAATATATACAAAGGAGACGGGGAGTTTGTGAGAGCAGGTGAATCAATCTTTGGTATCGAATCTACAGAACCCAAATATATACTTGGATATGTACGCCCTCCTTTTACTGTGAAACCTGAACCCGGGGTAAAAGTTCAGGTTAGGACAAGAAGGCCTGATCGTAGTTACTTCGCCTCTGAGATTACCAAGGTTGGCGGACAAATAAAATTCATTGAAAGAGGGTTAGTCAGACCCGGGTTGAATTCAGAAAGTGGATTACCCGTCCAAATTAAGGTTGTCCATTCCGAAGAACTAAAGCTCTATCCCGGAGAGTATGTGGATATCGTTTTAGATCAGTAAATTTTGGTTAAATTATTTTAGATCAGCTAAACCTATAGCTCTAATAGGCAGAACTATTTTAATGCTGTTAAAAAAATAACAGATAAACTCATATCTTATAATGCTAATTAAAATTGAATTTTAATGTATGAAAATTGCTGTTATAGGAACCGGTAAAACCGGTGGTAAAGTTGTGGAGTTGCTTGGAGATACCCTCTCCGAGACCTTTGATCAAAGTAATCCGCCAACCGCTGAGAAATTAAAAAAATCTGATGCAGTTATCATTTTTGTTCCGGGCGATGCTGTGGCTGATATTATCGATGAAGTAATAGCGTCCGGTATTCCTGCTGCTTGGGGAAGTACAGGTCATGACTGGCCTGAAAATTTAGAAGACAAAGTTAAAGCCAACAATACAAAGTGGGCAATAGCTTCAAATTTTAGCTTAGGGATGAATATCATCCGGAAAAGTATTGAAGCTATTTCAGCAGGATCGGAGATATTAAAAGATCCGGAATTTCATATCCACGAAGTGCATCATATACACAAGAAAGATGCACCCAGCGGAACGGCTATTTCATGGAAAGAATGGCTAGACAGAGAAGCTGAAGTAACATCAGCAAGAGAAGGGGACGTGAAAGGAATTCATGAACTTACATTAAGAACAGCAACCGAAGAAATTACCCTTCGCCACAAAGCTTTAGATCGTGCATTATTTGCCGAGGGAGCTATCTGGGCTGCAAAACAGCTGTTGAATAATTCAAATATAGAAACTGGAATAAGTACTTTTGGTCAACTTTTTGACCAAGTAATGGAGGAACAATAATTATGTTAAAATTCCCACTATGGACAGCAATCGTCACCCCAATGAATACGGATGGAAGCGTAGATTATGAAAGTTTTGAGTTTCTGCTCCGAAAGCAGGAAAAGGCCGGAAATGGGGTATTGGTACTCGGAAGCACCGGTGAAGGACTAAATCTGAATGAAGAAGAAAAACGAGAAGTTATAGGTTTTATAAAAAAACTCAATCTGGATGTCCCAATGATGGTAGGAATTGGTGGTTTTGATCTGCCCGCTCAAGCCGATTTCATTCATTTCTGTAATGAAATTGAGCCGGATGCACTTTTATTAGTTACTCCGCTATATGCAAAACCCGGCGCTGAGGGACAATTTGAATGGTTTAGCGAATTGATGGGAGAGACTGAAATTCCATGCATGCTATATAATGTACCATCACGTACAGGAGTGAAAATGCATCCAAGTGTACCTGCTCGTCTTGATGAAGAGTTTGATCATTTACTGGGAGTAAAAGAGGCGAGTGGAAGTGTAGAAGAATTCAAAGAATTTAGAAGGCAAGCACCAAATGTGAATTTCTACAGTGGCGATGACGGGTTGACTCCGGCATTCTCAAATGAAGGAGGGGTAGGGTTGGTTTCTGTGGCCTCCAATGTTTGGCCAAAGGCAACCCATAAATATACCGAAATGTGTCTGAAAGGAGAGACAGACAGTCTTTTTCCACTTTGGAAAAATGCAACAGATGCTCTTTTTAAGGCACCCAATCCTGTTCCGGCTAAAGTACTATTAAACCGCAAAAAGTGGATTGAAAATGATACGGTACGATTGCCACTTTCATTGGGAGATATTTCCGAAGAAACGGAGAAAGAGCTGACTGATGCTGATAAAAAAATTAGTGAATGGTTTAGTAACCGATAACGAATATTAATAGAAGACTGAATAACTTATACCTATGAATTACGAAGACGTTTTAAATCAATTAGAAGAAGGAACTTTACGTGCGGCCAATAAAACTGCTGATGGGTGGGAGGCTAATGTTGAAGTTAAAGAAGCAATTCTTGAATCATTCAAAGATGGTGAGAACACCTCTTACGAAGGTATTTATGAAGGCTTCGTGGATAAACACAATTTGCCTCCCCGTTATTTTGCACCGGAAGATGGAGTAAGACTGGTTCCCGGTGGTTCTTCTGTACGACGTGGCGCGTATGTAGCATCAAGTGTGATCATCATGCCACCGGCTTATATCAACGTAGGCGCTTTTGTGGATGAAGGGTCAATGGTAGACAGTCATGCTTTAGTTGGATCTTGTGCTCAAGTGGGGAAGAATGTACACCTTTCGGCAGGAGTGCAAATTGGTGGAGTGTTAGAGCCTGTAGGCATGAATCCTGTGATCATTGAAGATGACTGTTTTATTGGAGCCGGATCTGTGATCGTTGAAGGAATTCTGGTCAAGAAGGGAGCTGTAATTGCACCCGGAGTGACCTTATCCAAGGCCGTACCTGTTTATGATATTGTAAATGAGAAAATGCTCGAAAGGGGTTCAGATATTCCTGAAAATGCGGTAGTTATCCCCGGAACTCGTCCCGTAAATAACGACTGGGCCAAAGAAAAAGGCTTAAGTATGGCCTGTCCTATTATCGTGAAGTACAGAGATGAGGGGAGTAATGCGTCTCTTGAGTTAGAAAATGCTCTTCGATGAGGTAAATAAGGGATAAGGGAATATGTGAATAGGTGAATTTTAGATTAGATAAAAAGGTAAAACCTATTTTTTAAAATTTTTCTTTTGTCTTTTTTGGTAATTGATGAAGCCATTCACAAGTTTTTTAGCTTCCTCAATAAGAGGTAATCCCTTGTCTAAAATTTGCCTATTCACATACTTTAAATCATAGCATGATATTAAATGATCTTTTAATTCATATAGAGACCCACGGGATATTCTGTAATATTGAATTCCTTCCTGAAAATGATATCTGCCATAACCTTCTGCGATGTTAGCAGTTGTGCTTACAGAAGCTTTACGAATTTGAATGTCTAGGAGCCTGTCGGACTTAACCCATCGAATGAACTAAGAATTGACTTAGAAGATTAATCAAATTTTTGAGGGCCT
>NZ_JAVLBQ010000016.1:0-59366 GCF_031581265.1 Gracilimonas sp. | reverse complement strand
TGGAAATAAAGCAACTTCTTTAAATAAAATAGCTAAAAATTTCAATTTTCAAGATACATTATCTTTTCACACAGAAGTAATTGGTAAACAAAGCATTTTTACAGAAACATGGGATAATATAGAAGGAAGAACATTAACTCCTACAAAAGACATTGGTACCCTTTTGGGTAATTAAAAATCAGCCACATAACAACCGCATTAACGGCGGACGCAGAAGTGGCTTTGTTTAAATTTCTTGCCAATGATTGTTCAAATGAGTAGCCTTTTAAAAAACCATAATCCCTGCGCCGGTTATGCGGTAGGCCGTTATGTGTACTAAGAATGACACAGAAATTTTTCATAGTTCTATTTTTGATCTGCATTGGATGTACTAGGAAAAGTACACCTCCTGACCAGTATCAAATCTATACTTGGAAACATATTTCAACATCATCAGAAGTACTTGGGAAAAAAGATACAACAGTTGTCTCAGATACTTTAATAAACGGGGTTCCAATTAATTTAGATTCTCTTGCATTAAGAGCAGAACTATATTTAGACCCCAATGAATTAAATAGAACCGTAGAATCTGTAGATACTGTCTATATCGATTCAATTGATAAATATATAACCTACTCGAATCAATTTTCTACATTGTGGCTTCAAAAAGATCTAGGATTTATTCTTTCATTTTACTTTCATCTGAAACAAGGTTCACCTTGGTCATACCAACTAGTTGAGATTCAAAATATCGATGGAGAAAGTATTCAGGTATCGAATTATGAGCACTTGATAGATTCTATTCAATCTTTTCGATATCAAAAATTAGAAGAACTTGAAAACTAAACGTACACATAACAAGGCGTTTTAAGCGGACTCGTTTAGGGTTCGGAACCTTAATTTTAACAACTCGACTCGCCGCTTAAACGCTGGGACGTTATTGGTCTTTTGGGTAGGTTAGCTTAATTCCTAAATCATCCAGACATGCAATATAACCGTCTTCAAAGCCCCACTTCTTAGCAGACAATTCCTTATCGTCATTTAAATCTTTTGGGTACTTCTGCATGTACTTAGTAGCTCTTTTCCCAACGAAAAGCCTATCGGATTTATGAGGTCGCAACAAATAAAAATTAAATGGTAGCTTTATACGAAATCGCCCAATAACAATCGCATCAACGGCGGACACAGCCTCAGTTCCATTCATATTTTCTTCCAGTATTTCAGTTGTTTCATTTTCCATAGTTTCCAATCTCTGTGCCGGTTATGCTTCCCACGTTATGCCACCTAAATCTGAAATCTAAACAAAACTTTATGGGAAATACGGAAAAAATAATTTTTGGTATTGGCTTTTTACTTCTTATTACTTTATTAATATTTCCACCGGTGAAAATGGAGGGATATTCACCACTGTTTGCAACAGCTCATCGTATCAATGAAACAAATAGTATTCTTATTCCTGGTGGTGATTATGGAGAGAGTGATTCCAGAAATATCAATTGGACAAAAGATAGTAGAAGATTCTTTTTTCAAGACAATAATTTTGAAACGGATATAATCTTGAAAATAGTTCCCGAAAATCTAAGCGAAAATAATCCAGCAGAATCAATTGATGGGACTATTGAATGGGAATCAGAAATTAATATTGGAAGGATGTTAATTGAGCTTCTATTAATTTCATTGGTTTCAGTAGCAAGTATTGTTTATCTACGACAAAAATAAGCTGTCATGAGTTTTACATTAACTTTCAAGAAATCGATTTCAAAAAGAAAAGCTGTTGATAAAATTTTTATGATTGCCAAATTTAGTGATCATAACCAAAAGTTCAGACCTGAAACTAAAGAAGAGTTACAAAGGTATTTTTTAAGTCAGGGGTATAACACAGATCAACTAATAGAAAGCATTAGAAACAGCAAAATACCAGTACCGATTTTTGAAAATTTTATTGGCTCAACTTGGAAGATAACTGGAGGTAGTTTTAAACAAAAAATATTCTGATGGAACTGCAACTTTTGAACTAAATGGTCCAGGTGAAGTAATAATTTCAAGGTATTTAAGCCATTTTGAAACTGCTTGTGAAGCCAGAGATTCTGCAGTTACAAAAAACTCCTTCTCAGAATTGCAACGTTGCATGTCACAGGGCTTAACAAGTATTGATTCCTTTTTAAATTATTGTGCTTACCATTGGAATAAGAAGAACCCCTCAGATCTTTTGGTTGATAACTTTTCAAATAAAGTTAGTTTGGAAACCAAGATTAATGATTGGATACCAAAAATTTCTGGTGGTAATAAAATTGAAAAAAGAGTGAAACAATGGAGTGATTTTAAAAAATTAAAACAATTTCGGGATGAAGAAGCTGTTCATCCAAAGGGTATTAGTGGCGGTATTGAGTTTGAAAAAATTGCTGAATTATTAAATTCTTTCCGATATGGAATTGCTCTTCTTTTAGGCAATATTCATATGGTAGTAGGTAAAAAAATCCCTTCAATTATTATCAATGCTTATTACATGCCTGATGTAATAGTTGAGAAGGATAATACTTCGGTGGCATAACCAGCGTTTCAACTCGGACTTGGCCGATGTTTACCGGTTCAAAATTCGTGGGCTAAAAGAAATTACCAGTTTTAATTACATTACCTGCTAATAAGGCCAAGCCGGTTAAACGCAAGGTCGTTATGTAACTAAAGAAGAGATTCATGAACCATAAAATTGTTTTGTCGTTATTTATTCTGTCCTTTTCTATTTGGGGATGTTCTACAAACTCGGAACCCTTCCCTACATCAGGAACAATTGAAATCATTTATTCTGAGGGAGATGATATTGGAACAGGATTTTTATTCGAAGAGGGTACTTCTTTTACCCTTGCGGAACGTCCAAACACTGAACCTGATTTTTTAGTATTAGTTCATATCTCAGAAAGTAAAGTTGAAGGTTGATATCTGGCCGAACCTGAATTAGAACCTTCGTTTATATTATTATCGGAAGCAAACGATGCAGATAGTGCAAATACTTTCTTTGATACATTATCATTTATTCCAGATAATACTTTAACAGAACTTGCCTTACCACTGAGTGAAAACCAGGTTTGGGGAGTAAAAACTAAGAATGATCATTTTGCGAAAATTTTGATAAAAGAAGTCTGGGCAACTGCAGATACCTCCTCTTCAAATTTTATAACTCATTCCGGGAGTTTGACAATAAGGTGGGAGTACCAACCTGATGGAAGTAGAGAGTTTTGACCTCCTCCCCAACTACCCAGTTGGGAACGCTCTCTCAGACCACCCGGTCCAAAAGAATTATTAAAAATACAGAAGATCTTTACCTAAATATCAAAAACCTCATACATCGTAGTCACAATAATCCCCTTCCCATCTTTTGCAGGCAACGACAGCCATTCTTCATGTTCTTTCACCTCAAAATTAAATGGGGGAGCCAAAAGATCTACCCCACTCCCCTTTTTAAGCCGAATCCCCTGACCTGAAATGATATCCTTATTCGGTGTGAAATCCCCTTCAGGTATATGTTCCGTCAGTATCACATATTTATAACCATATAGCTTTTGAACGATGCTTTGTATTTCCCTATTCGATACATGCTGCAGCACATTTCTCAGGATCACACAATCACCGGAAGGCCATTCTTCGGTGGCAATATCGAGGCAAGAGAAGGTTACATGTTCATGATTGAACTTCTTTTTATTTCGTTCAATAAGATCAGCGACAATGTCCACCGCGTGGTACTTTTTGGTAAACTCCACCAATTCTTTACTCACATTAAAATCCCCGCAACCTAAATCACATACTACCAAAGGATCTTTGAAAGAGCTTAAAAACCCACTAACAACGTCTATATAAGGCTTCACCAACTCATGATGATGTGAACCGGAACCTGAATAAAATTCAGCCTCATCCCCGCCCCACAGATTCTTTTCATAAATTTGCTCCATAGCATCTTTAGTCGGCCAGGGCTTTTTTAATTTATTTGTTTTGTCCTCTTTCATGCGCATAATTTTAGCCATTATTAAACTCGGATGCATAGGTAACTTGTGATGGAAGCTAACTGTTATCTTCAGTCGCGAAAATACCATTAATACCAATTTTCGAGAAACAACTCATTGCCCAAAAACCATCCATCACCCCGCTCTTACAGAATAATTCTATTCTCTCCCAATTTAAACTGAGCGGAAAGATGGATTACAACCGTTCTATTTCTCCATCGGCCTCAGAAAAAAGAGCGCCTGTCCCGTACGCTTTGTGTCGGGGTTTAGAAATTGACGGAATGAAGCGTTAAGAAAGAAATCATACCGCTGAGAAATCAAGAAGCAATATACAGTCGTGATGGAGCATTGATTTCTTTTAGCGGAATTGCGGCAGCTTTAGCTCTTTTTTTGCCCGCCGTGACTTTTTGGTTCGTTTTTTGTCAAGAAAAAATGAACAAGAACTGTACCGATAGAATAAATCCAGATCAGGATATGTGAAGCTGGAGCTTCTGAAAAGGCATTCCAAAGGTGGACCTTCGGAACGAGGATCTCACTTGCCTAAGAAAATCTTGGCGATCCTAAAATCCCCAAAATCATGGTTCAAAAACCTGGTGCACTACAAGCCCCTCCATCACTCCGCTGTTTTCTTCTTGTTCTTACCCATCAACCGCTTACGGAAGAACCAAACAAGGCCTAAGGCAAGTCCCCATTGCACGACGACGGTCATCACCGAAAACGGGCTTAACGGATTGTACCAGGTATCGGGGGCATAGCTGGTGGCACTGAGGTACATCCACCATCCCAATAACGAAACCACTTCAATGGGCACCACATATTTGATGATGATCTCCCACCATTTACCTAAAGTAGCCGAGCGCTCTTCGGTATTGATAAGATCTTCTCGGAATTTCTGTGTTCCGTATTTAATAACTGCATACGAGATCAACGCTCCTGAAACCATCAAGCCAACGCCCCATACAAAATCCTGGTTAGCAAAGAAGTTTAAGTTTAGGGCTGAAGGGAGTCCAAATCCAAAACCGGCGAGGCAGATTACAATAGTTGCTCTTTTTCTCACGGCTCCCATATCTACAAAAACCTTGGTAGCCAATTCAATCATTGATATCAGTGAGCTGAAAGCAGCAAACGTTAATCCAAGGAAAAACAGGATCGCAAAAATGCCGCCCCCTCCCATTTTAGCAAAAAGCTGTGGCATCCAGATGAATGTAAGTCCCGTTGAGGCCGGACCTGAAGTTTGCATCACTTCTAAAATTTCTCCGCTATTCATAGCCGGACTCAAAGTTCCGAATACCGTAGAAAAGATGATTATAGCAGCCAGTAAAGAAACCATATTATTCCCAATACCGGTTTGGAAAGCCGTTACGGTTACATCATCGGTTTTACGCATATAGGCAGCGTAGGTGAGAATCAGTCCCCATGCAGCGCCGGTATCCCAGGCATTTTGAGTGAGGGCTTCCAGCCAAATTCTTGGTTCCTTTAGGGTGGACCAATCCGGGGTGAACAGGTATTCAATTCCGAGTCCACTGCCCTCCAGCGACAATGCCTTAAACAAAGAAATGATGAGCACCAGCAAAAGGGAGGGAATCAAAACTTTATTCACCTTCTCAATAGATGAAATTCCTTTAATCACAATAAATCCGCCTATTCCCATCACCAGGGCATGACCTGCAACCGGCCAGTTTGAACCTTGAAATCCTTCCCAAATAGCATTTGCGGTAGAAAGGTCGGCAGGAAGGGCCGTTGTTATACTTGTTATCAGGTAGTACAAACACCAGCTTGCAACCACACTGTAATAAAACATGATGGCCGTAGCTACAAAGCCTACAAAGCCGCCAAGCCAGCCCTTCTTCTCCCCGATCAATGCTACAAAAGAGCCAACAACCCCCTTTCGGCCATGCCGTCCCATTCCATACTCAGCAATAATGAGCGGTATTGACCAAAGCAGCAAGAAACAGATCCAGGCAAATAAAAAAGCACCGGCTCCTTCCTGCCCTCCATTTTGTGCGGCAATTCTTGGGAAACGCCAAATATTACCCGTCCCAATTGCGATACCAAGAACACTTAAAATTAAACCCAGTTTAGATGAAAACCTTTCGTTTGTATTGGCAGACATAAAATTTAAGTTAGTTTGTAATATGAATTTATAATTCTCGTTTTATCTGCGAGAAGTTTAAATTCTTATGTATCTTTGATTTTGAATAAAAACAGGTGCTGCTTATAATTGCGTGCCTATCTTAAAGTCTATTCGACGAATATCCAAAAACTTTTTTGAGCTGTTTAAACAATATTACATGTTTTCAAATCACAAAACGACCAATAAGTACCTCGCTCTTTTAGCTTTTATTGCTTCACTTGTTATTTATACCCTCACCATGGCCCCTACGGCCAGCTTCTGGGATTCCGGTGAGTTCATAGCCGTAGCGCACGGCTTGCAAGTTAATCACCCTCCCGGAGCACCATTCTATTCTCTTGTGGGAAGAATATTCTCCATGTTTATGCCTGCAGGATATGTGGCCATTAGTATAAATTTCATTAGTGCATTGTCGTCGGCTCTCACCGTAATGTTTCTGTACCTAATTACCGTTCGCTTAGTTCGAGAGTGGAAGGGACATCCGGATAAAATGGATGCAATGAATAAAATCGGGATGTACGGCGGTGCTTTAGTGGGGGCATTGACCTTTGCCGTTACCGATACTTTTTGGTTTAGTGCCGTTGAAGCTGAAGTTTACGCCATGTCCATGTTTTTTACCTCAATTGTGGTTTGGCTTGCGCTGAAGTGGGCTGAAAATCATGATAAACCTTACAATGAAAAGTGGTTGGTTTTGATTGCTTATTTGTTTGGGTTAGCTATAGGAGTTCACCTTTTAAATGTATTGGCTTTATTCTTTGTAGCTCTTATCATTTACTTTAAAGTTCGGGATTTTGAGTGGAAATCATTCTTAGTGATGGGCGGTATTGCAGTAGTTTCATTCTTTGTTATATATCCTTTCACCATTCAAAATATTCCGTCCATAGCCAATGGTGTTGGTGATGCTACCTATGGATTAATCGGTCCAATTACCTTCTTAATTTTGTTCATGATGGGTGTGGCATATGCCATTTACTATACCCACAAAAACAGAATGCGTATGGCTAACATTGTAGCCATTTGCTATGCGATGATCCTAATCGGCTTTTCTTCCTATTCTGTGATTATGATTCGCTCTATCGCTGATCCTCCCATTGATGAAAATGATCCCGAAACCGCTGAGGCTTTTATCAGTTATTTGAAGCGGGAACAGTATGGCGCTACCCCTATTTTAAAAGGAAATTTTTATGATGAAAGTACCGGTCAAATTACCCGGGAAGAGGAAAAACTATTTCCAAGACGCTATTCTCCTGCCCCTAATCACTTAGAGCAATATGGGCAGTATACCTCCGACTGGGATTTCTTCTGGAATTACCAGGTCAATCACATGTATGTCCGGTATTTCAACTGGAACTTTATAGGCCGGGAAGCGGACATTCAAGATGCCGGCTGGAGGTCCGGATTTGAGGAAGCTCAATATCCCGAAAACAAAGCCAATAACGCTTATTTCTTCATTCCTTTTATACTGGGATTATTTGGAATGATCTATCACTTTAACTCTGACTGGAAACGAGCTCTGGCCATTTTAGCCCTTTTTATCGTCACCGGTCTGGCTATTATCGTCTTCCTGAATCAAACCCCGGAACAACCGCGTGAACGGGATTATGCCTATGTGGGATCGTTCTTTGCCTTTTCTATATGGATCGGACTCGGGGTGACCGGCCTAGTGGAAATGATTAAAGGCTTTGCTGATAAAAAAGTACTTGGTTATGCCGCTATTGGAGTTTGCCTGCTCGCATCACCGGTATGGATGGGATACCAAAACTGGGACGACCATGACCGAAGCAACCGCTATGTGGCACCTGATTATGCCCGTAATTTATTAGAATCTACCGCTCCAAATTCCATTCTATTTACCAATGGCGATAATGATACTTTCCCGCTTTGGTATTTGCAGGAAGTGGAAGGAGTTCGTACGGATGTTCGTATTGTTTGTCTAAGTTTGCTTAATACGGATTGGTACATCAAGCAGCTGCGCGACCAATGGTCTCATGAATCGGCTCCATTGCCTATTTCTCTATCTGATGAAGAAGTAGAACGTGTTACTTCGGGTATCACTCAATGGCAACCGAAAACTGTAGAGATTCCCGTTGATAAAGAAATGCTGAGAAATGCCTTTTCAGATGATCGAAACTATAAAGAATCTATTGGAGTGAAACCTGATACCTCCCTCCCAATTCTTCAAAAAGGAATAGACTTTGAGATGCCGGTCGATTCCCTTGATGAGGTCGTGAGCTGGAGACTTAATGGGCGTCTGTATGGAGAAGACCCACAAGGCAACAGAGTCTATTACATGCAGGTTCAGGATCGATTGATATTAGATATACTGCGAACCAATAACTGGTTACGGCCTGTTTATTTCGCGAATACGGTATCTCAGCAAAGTCAGCTTAATCTTCAAGGTTATTTCAGGAATGAAGGAAAAGCCTATCGTGTGGTACCAAAAGATTTCGGTGCGGGAAGAGATGGATACATCGATACCGATATATTTACGGACCGCCTAGAAAACTTCCAGTTCAGAGAGTGGGATAATCCCGATGTCTATTTTGACGAGAACATCCGTAGGATGCTCACCAACTATCGCTTCAATTTCATGGCCTTAGCGATGAAGTATTATGAAGAAGGAAAAGCTGATAGTGCCGGATTCTGGCTGAAATGGGGGGAAGACAAAGTTCCATTCAGGCCCGACGAAAATAACGAAAACTTAAAGCTGCTGTATTCCGTACGATACGCGCAGGTAGGTTTAACTGAAGATGCGGTACGTTTAGCCGGCTCAACGGAGCAAGAATTAGTGGATCGGTTAAATAATAACCTGACAAGATTTACTGAAATTGAAAACGAATTCAATCAATTGAACAGTGAATTTGAAAGTGCAAGGTCTCGAGGTAACATAAGCCAACAAAGAGATCTGCGTTCTCAACTTAACCAACTTAGTTCTCAAGCCCAGCAATATATAACCCAGGTCAGAACGACTCGACAATCACTTACACTGATTCAATACACCTATTTCCAAGCTGACCTAACGGACCAAGCTGTAGCTTTAGGTGAAGAAGTTGATGGTATTATGGGTGAGCAATTCCCCCCAATGCCGGCCACTAAAGAAGAAAGTGAAAACGAAATTGACCGATATGGACTAAATTAACTCCATTATTTATACTTGTTCAGCGGTGTTGTATATTTAGATGCATTAATCCATTAGCTATGATTCACAAATTTACTGAAGAAAATTTAGAAACAATTGGTAAGGTACTTGGCACTAAGCCCAAACCTTTAGGCAATGATGTGTTTAGGTTTGAGGTTAAAAGTGAAGAAGAATCCCGTAAACTTGCACTTGAAATTCATCTCGGTCTCGACGTTAATAACGAAGAAATGAATATGGTTTCGGTGTATTCCTACAACACTTTTTTGCAGCTGCACAACTGTACCGCCTTTGTAGAAAGTGAGATTTTACAGCAGGTAACTTTTTTCGGAAAATCCGGAGAAAAAACATCCGGCCTCATTGTTGAGAAAACCGCCGGTTGCAGCCTCTATGCAAATGTAGATAATTCCATTTTGAGTGGAGATTTCACTCAACTTCCCGAAGATTTAATGATGTGCGGCATTGCCCTCTCTCTCACTGAATCGATGGACGATGACTTCTCATTTTAACTGACACACCCTTGGATACATCCTCCTCTATCCTTCAAATATTTAATGAAAGTGATGAGGAAATTCCGCTCACCCATTCCAGTGCAGAATCTATCTTGTCATCCATCTCAAAAAATGAAAACGCTTCTTTTGAGATGATTGAACTCGTTTATGTTGATGAAGAAGAAATTGTGCGAATTAATAAAGAACACCTCGGTAGAGACTATATAACGGATATCATTTCTTTTAGGTATGATGGTGGTCAACAAAAAAATGACAATACCACTATTGAAGGCACACTTTTTTGTTGTGCTCCCCGAATTATTGAACAAGCAATAGAATTTAATGAATCGAAAGAGCGGGAATTTAAGCGCATTTTTATTCATGGATTACTGCACTTAGTGGGATACGAAGACAACACTCCTGATAAAAAACAGCACATGACCGACCTGGAAAACAAATACCTGGCTATGGATAAAGGCTAACCTTTGATCTCGCTTTCCGTACATCCCTAAAAAATTGTATGAGCAAAAATCCCGATACAAATATCATCAAAGAGCAAACCAAGCAGTATGGGAAACGACTCTGGGAACTCATTCAAACACAGGTTCAAAAACACTCTAATACTGAACCGGCTGTTTTAGCTAAAAGTGTTCCACCACGAAAAAGAACAGAGCATCCCTGGCTGATGAAGTTACTGCTGGCTGTTCCTTATGTACTATTGATGATTTTTATTGGTTCATTTTTTTGGGACTTCCCGGGTTTTGAAGCTACCGTTTTTGGTATTTATTTTTCATTTGAAGGAATTCTTAGGATCGTAAGTGTTAGTGGCCTGATAGGTTTTCTTACCAACTGGCTTGCCATAACCATGCTTTTTCGCCCCACCCATAAACGCCCTTTGTTAGGCCAAGGACTTATCCCCGCACAGAAAGACCGAATTGCCTATCGCCTGGCCCGTGCCGTTTCTGAAGACCTGATCAACCCACAGATTATTAAACGAAAGATTCACGAATCTCAGGCTATTGCCAAGTATCGTGAAAAGGCCACCGTATATGTTAAAAACATCATCGATGACCCGGAATTTAGAGACAATCTGAAAATCCTGGTGGTCAGCTATGTGGATGAAATGATTGCGGATCCGGAAGTCCGGTCTTCCATCTCCAAGAAACTCATTGAACAAATTGATGAAGCTATTGAGGAAAATTCTTTTGAGAAAGTCGCCCTAAAGGCATACAGTTTTCTAAAAGGACAAGAAATGCAGGATTTGGTTGAGAGTGCCCTGGTAAAACTACCTACAGGTATTGAAAATGGCCTTAACAAAATGGATACTTTTTTAGATGAACTTCCCGGCAAGCTGGATGAGCACGGATCAGTCATTGAAGAATTAGTGACCGAACTGTTATATAAACTCATCAATCAGCTGGATGTTCAGGCATTGGTGGAAGACAATCTCCGCCAATATGATGAAAAGAAACTTGAGACTCTCATCAAGAACGCAAGTAACGACCAACTTCAGTACATTCAATACTTGGGTGCAGTACTTGGTACTTTTGGCGGGTTTATTATTTGGGAACCGGTTGCAAGTATTCTCGTGTTGGGTGTGATAATAGGAATTACCCTAACTGCTGACACCCTTATACATTCAATCAGAAAACGAAATCAAAAAGATAATCTACCGACTGTAGAATCATAATTTTTTATTCATGAATCATTATTCTTTCAAGCTCTTCACCTTTCTGTTAATCACAATTTTTACCGTTAGTTGTGCAGGAACGAAGTCTGCAACGGACTCAACCAATGACATAGAAACAAGTGAAACCACATCAACGGAAACAACAGCCGTATCTGCAACGGAAACCTGGCACCTTACCCCCTCAAATGCATCTCCATATTACGGAACCGGGGTTGAAAAAGCTTATTTAGAACTGCTTGCCGACCAATCCCCAGAAGAAAAAGTGATAGTTGCCATTATAGATTCAGGTACCGATATAGAGCATGAAGACTTGCAGGGTAAAATCTGGGTGAATGACGACGAAATTCCGGGAAACAGACAGGATGATGACAATAATGGATACACTGATGACATCAACGGCTGGAATTTTATTGGCGGACCGGATGGCAGTCACGTAAATAAAGACACGTACGAAGTGACCCGACTGTATCGAAAATTAAGTAACAAATTCGAAGATGTAAGTGAAGATTCGGTAGATCCGGAGAATCAGGATGAATACGAGTATTATCTCGAAATTAAGGATGCTTATGAGAGTCGTGTTCAGCAAAATCAGCAGGAATTAACACAGGTCAGCCAAACGATGCAGGCCGTTCAATTTGCCAAACAAACTTTGGGTATTGCCAGTATCGACTCTGTTTCAAGTGAAGATTTACAAATATCCGGTCAGGAAAGTCAACAACTTCAACAAGCCAAACAAATCCTTAGTTATTTAAAAGGAAATGGAGCAACCGAAGCTGATCTCGAAGATCTTCAGGAATATTATGAGCATGTACAAGGGCTTGCTGAGTATGGATTAAACCCTGATTTCAATCCCCGTGATATTGTGGGTGATAACTATAGAAATCTGGATAACAGAATTTACGGAAATAATGATGTAATTGGCCCGACCGCTGATCATGGTACTCATGTTGCAGGAATCGTTGGTGCTGTCAGAGACAACAATTTAGGTGCTGTGGGCGTAGCCGGTAATATCGAACTTATGATACTCAGAACCGTCCCAGATGGCGATGAAAGAGATAAAGATGTTGCCAACTCCATCCGTTATGCCGCTGAAAATGGAGCCCGGGTTATAAATATGAGCTTCGGCAAAGGCTATTCACCTCAAAAAGAATATGTTGATGCTGCTATGAAATTTGCTGATAGCCTGGGTGTATTAATGGTCTCAGGAGCAGGAAACGGAAGTGATAATATTGACAGTACGGCTTCTTTCCCTACTCGATTCTATGAAGATGGAGGTCAGGCTACCAATTATCTGAGTGTAGGTGCTACTTCATGGCAGTCTGATTCTTCTTTAGTAGCTACCTTCTCAAATTATGGAAAATCGAATGTTGATCTTTTTGCGCCGGGTGTTGATATCTATTCAACCTATCCCGAAAATGAGTATCAAATGAACAGCGGAACCAGTATGGCTTCACCCGTTGTTGCCGGTGTTGCCGCATTGATTATGTCCTACTATCCTGAATTACCGACTCCTGAAGTACGGAATATTATTTTAGAAACAGTCACCAAAATAGACCAAGTCGTTTATAAGCCTGGAAGCATGGAGCCCATTTATTTCTCAGAACTCTCTACTACCGGTGGCATCATTAATGCATATGAAGCACTGAAATTAGCCGAAGAACGATCAAACTAAATCACCTTGCCTGACCCCAAAACAGAGTACGATGCAGTAGTTGTAGGTTCCGGTCCCAATGGACTGAGTGCCGCGGTACGTTTGGCTCAAGAGGGATTGAAGGTCGTAGTGCTTGAAGCTAAATCAACTATTGGAGGAGGAACAAGAACACAGGAGTTGACAGAACCGGGTTTTCTCCATGACGTATGTTCGGCTGTTCACCCCACTGCTGCAAGTTCCCCGTTCTTTAAAACGCTGGGACTTGAAAATTTTGGGCTGGAATACATTTATCCGGAAATACCATATGCCCACCCCCTCGACGATGGTGAAGCTGCAATTGCTTATAAATCCCTGGAGCAAACAATAGCTCATCTTGGAGAAGACGGAAAAGCCTACCAAAAAGTATTCACTGAATTTGTAGAGCATTGGGAATATCTCGCCGAAGACATTTTTGGTACACTCAGGATTCCTAAACATCCTTTACTGATGGCTCGATTTGGCTGGTATGGATTATTTTCAGGACAGCAATTCACTGACATTCACTTTCAGTCAGAAAAAGCAAAAGCTCTTTTTGCGGGATGTGCGGCACACAGTATTATTCCATTGAATAAAGCTTTTACGGCCTCTTTTGGCTTGGTATTGGGGAGCTCTGCTCACGCATTAGGATGGCCGGTCGCTAAAGAAGGTTCCTCTGCTATAACGGATGCACTGGCGAAGCTTTTTACTTCACTCGGCGGAAGTATCGTTACCGACCATGAAGTGAATGATTTAAATGATATTCCTTCATCAAAAACGGTCTTATTTGATTTAACGCCTCAGCAAATCAACAACATTGCCGGGGATAAACTCCCAAATAAATACAGAAACAGATTTAAAAATTATCAGTATGGACCCGGAACATTTAAAATAGACTGGGCATTATCAGAACCCGTTCCCTGGCAAAACGAAGCCTGCCGAAAAGCAGGGACTCTTCACTTAGGCGGTACATTCAAAGAAATTGCGGCGAGCGAAGAAGACGCGTGGAACGGAGATCATTCTGAAAATCCCTATGTATTGGTTTCACAACCCAGCCTTTTTGATGAAACCCGTGCTCCAAAAAGCAAACACACTTTATGGGCCTATTGTCATGTGCCTAACGGCTCCACAAAAGATATGACTTCTGTCATCGAAGCTCAGATCGAGCGTTTTGCCCCTGGATTCAAAGATACCATCATTAGTAAACACACATTTAACTCGTCTGAGATGCAGGCTTACAACAGCAACTACATTGGCGGAGATATCAATGGTGGAGCACAAATCGCCAAACAATTATTTGGAAGACCGGTGTTGAAATGGGATCCATACAAAATTCCCGTAAAAGGAATGTATATCTGCTCTTCATCCACCCCACCCGGCGGAGGCGTTCATGGTATGTGTGGATTTCATGCAGCCCAATCTTTATTGCGAAATGAATTTGGGATCTCCTGAAAATTAAAGTCACAGAAGCTTATCTTTAAGCATGCTAAAATCGCTGCATACCACCATTCAAAATTTGAGATCCGATTCATCTAAGATCAGACAGAAATCTCCTAAATGGACATTCTTCAGCATGGGTATTGCACTGCTGATTTCCATCCCTATTCTGACGGTCGTGTTCTCCATTTTTACTCCAGCCGGCGATGTTTGGAGTCACCTCGCTGATACGGTATTAGATGATTACGTCCTCAATTCAATCATCCTAATTTTTGGCGTTTCTTTTGGGGTAATACTTTTCGGAGTCTCATCAGCCTGGCTTATCACGATGACCAATTTTCCCGGTCGAAAAATATTTGAGTGGGCTTCCATCCTTCCTTTTGCTATTCCGGCCTATCTGATGGCCTATATCTATACTGATTTCCTGGATATCGCAGGACCTTTCCAAACTACCATTCGCAACTTATTTGGGCTTGGCTTAGGCGATTATTGGTTTCCAAATATCCGATCTATCGAAGGCGCCATTTTGATTATGTCACTGGCTTTCTATCCGTATGTGTATATGCTGGCCCGCTCTTCTTTTTTGGAGCAGTCAACCAGTTTGTTGGAAGCAAGCCGGATACTCGGATATTCTTCCTGGCAAAGTTTCTTTAAAGTCGCCCTGCCTGTTGCCCGTCCGGGTATAGCCGCAGGTCTCGCCTTAGCCCTCATGGAAACTTTAAACGATTTTGGAACGGTTGAATACTTTGGTGTCCAAACGTTTACTACCGGCATTTACCGTACCTGGTTTGGTTTGGGGGAACGTCCTGCTGCAGCACAGTTAGCGGCCTTCCTTTTGGCTTTCATCGTCGTGCTCTTGATTCTTGAGCGCTGGTCCCGAAATAAAATCAGCAATGAAAAAGCCAATTCATCCCGTTTTAAAAGATTGAATAGATTCCAACTGCATGGCTTCAAATCCGGTGCTGCTTTTACAGTTTGTTTCCTGCCGGTTTTGATTGGATTTATTTTGCCTGTTATCCTTCTCTTGGAGATGTTTTTCTCTAATCTAAATTACCTGGATTTTAAATTTATTGAACTTTCCTTTAACTCCTTCACCGTTTCGGCTCTGACCGGCTTTTTGGCTGTCGTACTGGCTCTTGTTATGGCTTATTCAGCACGATTAAATCAAACCCGGCTAGTGAAATTTTTCAATCGCATAAGTTCTCTGGGGTATGCTATTCCGGGGTCTGTGATTGCCGTTGGGGTACTTATCCCATTCGGATATTTCGATAATACGATTGATTCCTTTTTCAGGGAAAACCTGAGCTTTTCATCGGGATTGTTACTTAGTGGGACCATCTTTGCCATGGTCTTTGCCTACTTAGTACGCTTTCTGTCGGTTTCATTTGGTGGAGTTGAATCCAGCATGGAAAAGATTACCCCAAATATGGATGAAGCAGCCAGAGGTTTGGGATACAGCTTTTCAAAAGTACTCAGACGTATTCATATTCCCATGATGTCAGGCGGACTGCTTACTGCCGGACTTCTTGTTTTCGTAGATGTGATGAAGGAACTTCCTGCCACTCTTATTGTACGCCCTTTTAATTTTGATACTTTAGCCGTTCAGGTATATCGATATGCTTCCGATGAACGACTGGCTGAATCAGCCGGTGCGGCTCTTATGATCGTACTTGTCGGCATCATTCCCGTAATCATCATCAGCCGAACCATCGCCAAATCTCGTAAGTCAGAGACGCAGTAAACATTATAGGATAGGGAGAAAACCCTTCAAGGGTTAAAGCAACCAATTCGACTTCAAGCTGCCTACTCAAAACCCTGGAAACCTGAGTTTGATTAAAAGTTTCAAGAAGTTGTCATTCTTGTAGATGTCAAGGAAAATGTAGTCTGATACAACTCAAAATCAAAGCTAATAGGAATAATAGGATAGTAAATGAGATAT
Organism: Gracilimonas sp.; assembly: GCF_031581265.1. Taxonomy (GTDB): domain Bacteria; phylum Bacteroidota; class Rhodothermia; order Balneolales; family Balneolaceae; genus Gracilimonas. The sequence continues at coordinate 42,902 of NZ_JAVLBQ010000016.1, read as the reverse complement.
TGCCCTTAGCACCAACACCCACCGCCTGACTTCGCATCCGCTCAGTCCGCCACCTCCCTGAAGGGAGGAATTTGCCCCATTATTTGAAAAACTAATTATCAATTGTCCTCAAATTATCTGACATCTACAAGAGTGACAACTAAAGCTATTTGTAAATCAATATAAATCGAACTCAGGTTGGAAGGTTTTGCTAACGAGCCAAGGATACAACAAAAAAAAGCCCCGTCAACAAATTGACGGGGCGTTAAATTAAAAAATGTATTAAAACCCTTGGAAGAGTTCATTCTCTATAAACCTGCTTACTTCCAGCCGGCTCTATCCATAATTTGAATGGCTTCCGGATTATTCCTGCCTAAAGCTGAAACATTTACAGCATCACTCTTGAAATCTCCAAAGCTTTGAAGCACTTCAGCAATTTCGGCTTCATCATTCACAGGATATTCATTATTCCCGCTTATGAAATGCTTCTGAGCCTCTGGAGTAGTTAAATACTCAAGGAACCGTGTAGCATTTTCTTTATTTGGAGAGTTTTTCAAGATACCCGCTCCGCTAATATTGATGTGGGCACCTCTTCCATCTTCGCCTTGGTTAGGAAATACAAACTCAACTTGTGAAGCTGCTTCCTGATCTGCTTCATCATCACCGGTAATCATAACAGCCAAATAATAGTGGTTTGCAATGGCTACATCACAGGCACCCACAGCAACAGCCCTAATCTGATCGCGATCTCCGCCCTGTGGTTCACGAGCAAAGTTGTTTACTAATTTTGTTGCCCATTCCTCAGTTGCTTCAGGCCCCATAGTCTCAACCATAGAAGCTACCAATGACTGATTGTAGATATTGTTAGAAGATCTCACACAAACACGGCCTTCAAAACGTGGGTCAGCTAAATCTTCGTAAGTAAGTTCTTCATGATTTTCAACGGCATCAGGATTCACAACAATGCCACGGACTCGCTTTGAAAGCCCTACCCAAAGTCCATCGGGATGACGAAATTCTGCCGGTACTCGTTCTTCCAGCACTTCCGAGTCAAAAGGTTGAAGGATGTCAGCTTCTTCTGCTCTCCACAAGCGACCGGCATCAACGGTGATAAGAATATCCGCCGGGGAATTAACACCTTCGCTTCTAACACGCTCAATAAGTTCATCGGAACCACCTTCAATCAGGTTTACAGTTATTCCCGTTTCTTCTTCAAAATCTGCATAAAGCTCCTGATCAGTATCATAATGACGAGCTGAATACACGTTTACCTCTTCCTGTGAAGTACAAGCTGCAAAAATCATTGCAAGTGAAATAAATAGTAACAAATTAGATTTCATCGAATTAAATTGATTTTAGAAATTTTCAGTTAGAGATCGCCAAAATATCACTTTATTTAGATTAATTCTAAACTAATGAATGAAAAAAAATATAATTCTTTATTTAAGTCCCCTGACTTTGACATAGCCCCTATCGAACAAGCCAAAACCATTCCCTCTGATTGGTACTTTAACGGGGATATCTATTCATTTGAGCAAGAGAAGATTTTCAAAAACCAATGGCAGTATATTTGTCATGAAGCTCAAATTCCTCAAGCCGGAGATATGTACAGCACGGTAACAGCAGGTAATCCTATTATTGTGTTTCGTGATAGCCAAGATCAAGTCAAGGCATTCTATAATGTGTGTAAGCACCGGGGCGGGCCACTGGCTATCAAAAAGGGAACCAAGACTGTGCTTCAATGTCAATACCATGGCTGGACTTACCTGGATGATGGATCCCTTCGCGGAGTACCCGATTGGAATCTTGTAGAGCTTTTTGATAAGAAAGACTTTGGTCTTGAACCCTTTGAGATTTCCATTTGGCAGGGTTTGATTTTTGCCAGAGTTAATTCCTCAGATCTTAAGCTGACGGATCTTTTAAGCGGCATTGCGGAAAGAATTGCTCCTCTGAATCTTAGCCAACTCCAATTTCACACCGAAGTGGAATATAATGTAGAGTGCAACTGGAAGGTGTATGTCGATAATTACTTAGAAGGATATCACATTCCCATCGTTCATCCTGAATTGGCAAATTTACTGGATTACCGGTCTTATTCAACCGAAACAGATGACTGGTACTCCCTTCAGCATAGTCCATTTAAAGAAGCTGAAAATTTATACTCGAACGAAGGCGGACAAGCGTTCTACTATTTTATTTTCCCCAATATGATGTTGAATATTCTCCCCGGAAGGCTTCAGGTAAATGTAGTAGTTCCTGTATCTCCCACTCAGTGCAAAGTGGTATTCAGTTACTTTTATGATGATGTGGAGGCCAAAATGAAATCAGGAGTTATTGAAGAGGATATTAAATATAGCAACATCATACAGGAAGAGGATATAGAAATTTGCGAAGCCGTGCAGCGTGGACTTCAGTCAAAGGCTTATCATCAGGGAAGATTTTCAGTAAAACGCGAACCGGGGGTCTACCATTTTCAAAACCTCCTGAAGAAAGAATTCAAAAAGGAAAGTAATGAAGTGATAAAGTAGGTTTATTCGATTTACTTTATCACTTTATCACTTCATCACTTATGATTTTCAGAATACCCCTATGACAGTATTCCAATTTGCGACAAGGGGTTGCAACCCCTTATCTAAAAGGCATTACTAACAATTAATTTGATAACTAATTTTTAACAAATGAGCAAAAATTCAGTCCATTTTTGATATCATTGACTGATAGTATTTTCTCGACAAATCAGCCCTTTCTTTTTCAGGTACGAAAACATGTTTAGCAATTCCACTCTCATTAGCAATAAAATAAAATGGAAGGTTATAATTCTCTATTGGCAATCCAAGAGTACTTGAATCAAGATTATAAATTTTGTTTTTGAGGCCATTCATTCTTTTAAAAATAGTTAAAGCTCTTTCATTTCTATAATTAGCCAATAAAACAATTCGGTCAACTCCGACTGAATCAGAGAATAATTTGATATTCTTCACTTCCTGATTAATACAAGTTGTGCAATTAATGTCTGAAAAATTAAAAAAAAGTTTGTATTCAGTTTCCAGTAAATCAGAGAAAGTAAGGAAGGAAGACTGGTGTTTTAGTACAGATTTTCTATCTATTTCTAAATTTGAATTGGAAAATTGAAGGAACTCTCGGAAGTTATCATTCTTTAGTTTTTTCTCAAATATTGACTGCGCTTCTTCAAGTCTTTCAACAGAAATCATATTGGAAATCTCACTTTGATATTTTCTTTTTTGAAAATATAATACTGATAAAAGAATTAGAAGAAATATTATAGATAACGCAGTTTTATAAAGCTTCATTTTGCAATAGCTTGTATAAATATTGGATTACTGTTTTCACTAATCGTATTAACCAAACTTATCAATTCTCTCGTTTTGGGGTCATTAAACTTCTGAGGTTCCTCATCACGAAGATTGTGTAAATGTCGTATTAGATCATAGGGCTCAATAAGCCCTAAATAGGAAGTAGAATCAGAACTCACCAAAAAGGGTAAAGATCCATTATCAATGTCATTTATAAACTTTGAAGCAACAAATGATTCCTGATTCTCTTTATTATAGACGAAATACCCTCCACTACGCCCCTGCACATATTGGATATAGATTTGATTTTCAGTTTCCAAAAAACTTCCAATAGAATAGACTACGTTTCTACTCCTAATTTCATCGTTCAAAAATTTGCTTTGCCTTTCAAAATTGTATCTTAAATTTAGAATGTCCTCGGTAAGACCCTGATTAGGAAAAGAGAGTTGGTATTTTACATCAATATCAAAATTATCAATTCTGTAAATATTAAAATCAATATGGCTAAAAAATATGTGCTCATTTTTGTAAGAAGGAAAATTTTCAAAAGTTAAAAATGCCATCGTTTCTTTTCTTTTATCTATCGGAAGTCTCATATCATAAACAGTCCCGTCTTCATCCAAATAAACCAAATTATAGGCCACCTTGTTTTCATCCAAATTCCCGGAGGTGTAATTATTCATATACCCCACTAACATGTCAATCTCTTGATCATAAACAAACTTTGATATTTGTGGTCTAATGACAGTTTCCTTTAACAATTCTCCATCTATGTCAAATTTTATAAACTTAAATAAACCTAAAGCATACAGTGTATTTTCTTTTCCAAAAGTAATATCACTAAAGTATTCCAACTCCCCGGCTCCTCGGCCCTCAGGAAAAGAAATTTCATTGATAAAATTTAGTTCCTTGTCATAAATCCAAGCCGACTTTTTCGACTTATCTAAAAACCCATAATAATTCTCATTGTGTATAATCTTGGCTATGGTTCCCATAAACTCATTTCCTGGAGTTTTTAGTGGGGTATATTGCATTTCTTGTATAAACTCAGATAAGCCTACTGTTCTTGCCTGTTCGATATCAATTATTAGTTCCTTACTGTTATTCGAATTTATTTCTCTCGGTTGGTTAGTACAAGAACATGCTAAAACAATAATGAATAATGTACCAAATAAATTTTTTCTCATGATATTTACACTTAAAAAGTTATCATAAATTAAGACTGAGCAGCTTTTAAACTGCTCAGTCTTTGTATTTTTTTAGTTTATTCCGGATCTGGACAAACAGTTTGGTCTTCAACCTCACACCAGTCTTCTGCATACCAACATCTATCATATTGTTCCGGTCCTGGTCCAGGGCAGTTTTCTGGTGTTAACCTGAATCCAGGGACTAAATCCCTCGCGTGGGCTTCTTTCATATCAACGTTTATACTTTCAATTCCCGAAAAAGGAGTTGAAATATCTATTCCGTATCCCATAATACCTAACGCAATGAAAGTTAGTACTGCTATTGTGTATTTCGCTTTTTTCATTAGATTATTCATTGTTGTACCTTATTAGTTATGGTTGGTATAAATAATTCTATATCTCTATCAAATTATTTATACAGACCTACATATATATATAATGAAAGTCAAATATTTTTTTGATAAATACATTTCAGTTCATTTATCATTCATAACTAATGATTTTCAGAATGCCCCCATGACAGTATTCCTATTTGCGACAAGGGGTTGCAACCCCTTGTCTACGTATTTTTTGGATCTAACCACCGAAGCGTCTCCCATTGATACATTCCGGAATTGTGCCCGTCGCCCCACGTTATTTTGATGGCATGATTTCCTACTTGCTCAATATTCCGGATTTCAATTCTCGGAGGATTTTCCTCAAAAAAAGCTTCTGGTTCAAAATCGCCCATGCTTCCGTGTCCGCCGCGGCAGGAAACACAGGGACAGTTTGCCCGCAGTCCGTAAAGGGGAAATACGGAAGTATGTCCATCTTCCCATGAAATTTCCAGAACCTGATCTTTATTGCTAACTTCGATGCCCGTGGGCGTAGTGGATTCGTCCATTTTTATTTGTGAAATTCATTCTAATTTTCAGCTAAAATTAACCAATGATTTGGATAGTTGTTTCGGCATTTATTGTAGCTCTTTTGAGTATCGGCTTAGGGTATAAGCGGCTTTTATATATCGATCAAATTACCCCAAGAAACTTGTCGATAACACTGCTTGCGGTAGTCTTTTTATTCTTGATACTCCAGTGGATGCACCGTATTGGATATTTCCCGGAATTTATTGCCGGAGCCGTTATGGCCAATGTGTACAGTTCCCTTTTTGGCTTTTTTACCGGGGCCGCCATTCAGCAATTCAATCAAAAGAGCGATTATGGAGATATCATCTATGTGAACCGTTCTTTCTGGACAGATATATTTCCCAATATCATTGCCATCGGTATCATCCTATTTGGAATTCAACGCACCTCTCTTTTATCCGACTTGCCCTTCACTCCCATCAGAGTTACTTCCGGATTATCTATTATTGCTGTCGGAGCCTATAGCTTTACCATTCGATTAGTACCTGAATTAAGAGCCCAAGGTATAATTCTACTTGACCGTGCTATTAGCTGGGATGATTTCTTTACTTATTCCTGGTATTCGGAAGGCGTTATTGAAATTGAATACAAACAAGACGGTGCTATCCGAACGTTCAAAACCATGATTCCTGATGAAGATGAACTTTTTGTTGAAAAAATCCTGACCGAAAAAATAGCCGAAAAACTCGAAGATGATGAATTGGAGTGAATTTTAAATGATAAGTTTTAAATGCTAAATGTTAAATAGCAGTCATTTAACATTTAGCATTACTCATTTAAAATTTTGACTCATGCTCTAATCAGCTAACTTACTTTTTAATCATTAAATATGAATACCCAATATGGCCTCTTTTGATATTGTAAACAAAGTAGATGCACAGGAAGTTGACAACGCTATCAACAATACCCTGAAGGAAATTAATACCCGCTATGATTTTCGCGGACTTCATACCGAAGTCGAATTCCATAATAAAGAAAACCGTATTCATCTCGTGGCAGCCGAAAGCATGAAGCTACAAGCTGTGAAAGATATGCTGATCAGAAATTTCATTAAACGGGGAATCAGCTCCAAAGTATTGGATTTCAAAGAACCACAAGGAACATCACAGGGGCATTTAAAAATGGATGTCATGCTGAAGGAAGGTATTGACCGAGAAACAGCGAAGAAGATCGTTAAGGAGATCAAGAATCTTAAGGTTAAAGTTCAGCCTCAAATACAGGATGATCAGGTTCGGGTGGTAGGTAAGAAGATTGACGATTTGCAATCTGTTATACAGCACTTAAAAGGTAAAGATATGGGCGTGCCGCTGCAGTTTGTTAATATGAAGTGAGGTAATTTTTAATGTTAAGTTTTAAATGCTAAATGTTAAATGGCAGTCATTTAACATTTAGCATTACTCATTTAAAATTTCTGTCCCATTCTACCATGATGCATTTGTTCTTGATGTAATGAAGTTCGTGCTCCACTGCAATTTTCTCAGCTTCGGTAGAAGAGACATCAAGCTGAGTCCAGATCACGGGATTTTGACCGGTCTGCTTTTTCCATTTTGAAGTATCCCTAACAGCATCTGCTGTGTATTTTGAGTTTCTGAACACGTTGACGATATCAATTTGTATATCGGAGGGAATGTCAGTCAACTGATCGTAGCTTTTTTCTCCGTAAATCTCATTGACTTCCGGATTTACAGGAATAACCCGATATCCCCTCTCCTGTAAAAATCTTGCTGCATAGTTACTCGTCCGATGTATGTTTGGTGAACAGCCAATCATTGCAACCGTCTCAGCCTTTTCTAAAGTTTGTTGAATGTCTTTGTTATCCTTAATCATGGTCATAGGCTTTTACAATCCTCATAAGTGTAAAATATTCTGTATCTTTGCAGGCACAATATATTCACAATTAAAACAATATTTATTTTGTCTAAAGTAAAAGACGGTGACACCGTAAAAGTCCACTACACAGGAAAATTAGAAGACGGATCAGTTTTTGATTCTTCTGTAGAAAGAGATCCTCTTGAAATTACACTGGGAGAAGGAAAATTGATTCCAGGTTTTGAAAAAGCTGTTGTTGGGTTAGAAGTTGGAGATAAAACCACAGCCAGTATTGAATCTGCCGATGCATATGGCGAGAGAAGAGATGATCTGGAATTATCTATTGAACGCAGTCAGCTTCCTCAAGACATTGAGCCTCAGGTTGGAATGCAGCTGCAATTGAATCAACCAAACGGACAACCTGTTCCGGTTCAGATCACAGAAGTTGAAGAGGAGAACATCAAGATTGATGCAAACCACCCTTTAGCTGGTAAAGATCTGACATTTGATATCGAATTGGTTGATATTGTAAACTAATTCACGATCGATCAAATTTATAATGGAGTCTTTCGAAAGAGGGACTCCATTTTTTATATAATTAAGTTCATTCCCTGTCTGTCATCCCTGTAGATGTTAGATAATTTGTTAACAAATGTTGGTAAAAAATGAAGTCTCCTCTTGAGGGGAGATAAATCAGTCAGTTGTTCCTGACTGATTTTGAGGGGTGTTGGCGCCAAAGATAGTTCAGCCTAATACAACTCATAATTAGAGCTATTAAGGAACATGAGACCGTAAAGGTAATGTTGCCCTTGGCACCAACACCCTCCGCCAGACTTCGCATCCGCTCAGTCAGGCACCTCCCTCCCCGACACGCTTGTACGGGACAGGCAAGGGAGGACTTGATCTTGATAAGAGCTACTTTTGTCGACAAATTATCTACCATCTAAAAGGATGACAATCTTTAGTAAACTTTTAAAAAATTCCATGGCCAATTTTTCCCAACAAAGCACTATCTCCATAACCAGCCCCAAGCGGATCACTCCCTACCTGAAGGAGGAACTGACCGATCTTGGTTTTCCTATCATTAAACAGCGACTGGCCAGTATTGAAACCGAGGGGACGCTCAACGACTGCATGATGCTGAATTTGAGCTTAAGAACCGCCCACCGGGTTCACTACATGCTAAAAGATTGCAGACCAAAAAACGGCGAGCAGCTCTATAACGAGCTCATGAAAATTCCCTGGGAGGATTATATTGACAAACACGGGTACGTTAGTGTTACCTCTTTCATCAAAAATAAAACGGTCAGCAACTCCCAGTTTGCAAATATGAAAGCCAAAGACGCCATCGTTGATCGCATTCGGAAGAAAACGGGGAGTCGGCCAGATTCCGGTCCAAACCTGAATAAAACGGTGGTATTTATTTTCTGGAAAAACGATCGGGCTCAAATATATCTTGATACTTCCGGTGAATCCATTTCTCGTCGTGGTTACAGAACAGAAACCAGTTCAGCCCCAATGCAAGAAACCTTAGCAGCTGCTTTGATCTTAGCCAGCAAATGGAAACCGGGGCAACATTTTGTCAACCCCATGTGTGGCAGCGGGACTATTGCGATTGAAGCGGCATTACAGGCCCTTAATAAAGCTCCAGGCTTGCTAAGACCAAATTATGGCATCAAGCATATACTTGGGTTTGATGAGGAGCGCTGGAACGATTTACGATCTGATTTAAAGAATAAATCCTCAAAAGATTTTGAAGGCAGAATTATTGCTACCGATCATGATATTCGCGCCGTTGGTGCCACACGGAAAAACGCTCGCACAGCCGGACTCGATCATCTCATTGAAACGAAAAAGTGTGATTTCAGCGAAACAGAAATTCCTTCTGATAATACCGGAGTTATTATGCTGAATCCTCCTTATGGTGATCGTATTGGAAATGAAAAGGATTTAGAACCTACCTATGAGGGAATTGGGGATTATTTCAAGCAGGAAGCAACCGGATGGTGGGGCTATGTATTTACCGGTAATTTTGATTTGGCTAAAAAAATTGGCCTGAGAACCAATCAGCGCATTGAATTCTATAATTCTACTATTGATGCAAGGTTATTGGAATATGAGCTCTACTGATCGCAGATTCGAATGATGTATGGATTTCACTGATCATCAACGGAATCAGTGCAATCAGCGATCATTCTTCGCCTCGATCCACTTGCTCATATATTTGGTGCTTGCCACCGTATGGTGCTGTAAGATCTGTCCTATAAAGTTTTGTCTCCTATGCTTTTCCATATTTTCAATTAATTTGTGTATCCGATCTGTCAACACGCTCCCAAAATCATCTTTTCGATACAATTCATTAATAATCCGTACTCCCGCCTTCTGACATTCCTCCCAATTCCGATCATTCCTATAAAGCTCAATAGCTGCTTTTGTAAAATCGGTGGCTTCATTTTCTATTGCACCGGGCCAGGGTAAGTCGTTATGCATCCCCTCTGCCCCAATATCCGTAGTTACACTCGGCGTACCACATTGCATTGCTTCAACTAACTTTCCTTTCAAGCCAGCCCCAAATCGCAATGGTGCTAACAGTACCCGGGCATTACCGACAACTTCTTTAGCATTCTCAGCCCTTCCCTTCACCAAAAAGCCCTCTTGCTCATTATGTAATTGCTCTACTTTTTGGGATGGATAAGCCCCGTAAATATGTAGCTCAGCTTCCGGTAATTGCTTTCGGATCAAAGGCCATATTTCCTCCTTCAAATATAAAACCGCGTTCCAGTTTGGCTCGTGAAGGAAGTTACCAATAGAAATGAAGTGTTTTCTATTATCTATTGACTTCCAATTGCTTATGGTGTTATAAGAAATTTTATCTAACAGGAAAGGAACATACAATAGAAGTTGTTTGTCAACATTAAATACCTCCTGCAAAAGCTTCATTTCGTACTTGGAAATGATTAAGGATAAATCGCACCGGAGAATACTTGCGATCTCTCTTTTTGCCAAATCATTGTACAGGTCGGCTTCTTCAAAACCTTTATTATTCTTCCATGCTTCTTGACGAGCTTTGCGCAAAAAATGAAGATCCTCAGTATCTAAAATTCTAAGAGCTTTAGGGCAATGTTCAGCTACTCTCCAGCCAAACTGCTCTTCAGTCATAAAACGATCAAAAAGAACTACATCCGGGTTTAAGTTGGCAATAAATTGATCAAATGAAGAATCATTAAGTTTTATAGATACCGGTTTCACCCCAAACTTCTCTAAATCCACTCCATAGTTGTTTTCTGTGGCTGCGCTTGCAAACGTAATTGAATCAGTAATTAACTTAAGCACTTCTATGAGCTGCATCATCCTCGATCCTGCCGCAGATGAATTTGGCTCTGGCCATACTTTTCCAACAATTAAAAGCTTCAGAGGTGTTTTGGGCATTGGTAATTATTTTTAACGGCTATTTCTAATCATGAAATTATTTCTCACATTCAAATGCGAGCGCTACTTTTAATCAAGAGACATATATTCGCTTCAAGTTCCAAACTTTTGAACATAGTTCGTAATTAATTTAACCAAACTAAAAAGATGAAAATAATTCAAAAGGTTTTACTTCTAATCGCCTTATTTGCAGGCTCAAGCTCCATGAATACGTTGTTTGCACAAGATTCGGTTCCAACCGATACCACCAAAACCTATATCGTTATTAAAAATGACAACTCCAGGTATATTGGTAAAATCACCTATCAGGATGCGAGAGAAGTTCATATTTTGACGGAAGAATTAGGTGAACTCATCATCCCAAAACACGAGATCAGGGAAATAAGAGAAGCATCTGAATCAGAATCAAATAATGATACAAAAAACCAAGAGATATTTTCTACCCGATACTTCTTATCCACCAATGGATTATCCCTTAAAGAAAATGAAACTTACATCATATGGAGCATTTATGGTCCGGATATTCAATTTGGATTGAAAAACAACTTCAGTGTTGGAGTTGTAACAAGTTGGTTTGGAAGCCCCATCATCGGTTCATTAAAATACAGCAAGTCGTTGGGGGATAAAACCAGTTTAGGAGTTGGAACTTTACTGGGAACCGGCTCCTGGGCTTCTCCGGAATATGGAATCGCCCTGCCCTACACCACTTTTTCCTATGGAGATGCAGCCAATAATTTGACATTCTCAGCCGGATACGGAACGACCTGGGGCGGAGGATATTCAGGCGGCAGAGCTCTGTTTTCCGTTGCCGGCATGACAGAGATTACCGAGAAATTCAGCTTTGTATTTGATTCCTTTATAGTTTCCGGAACGGGAAATGATGATAGCGGCGCTTTACTGATTCCGGGCTTACGCTTACAAAGCAGTCCTGATAAAGCATTCCAAATTGGATTTGCCGGTATCGCAGCTGAAGGAGAACTCATCCCCTTTCCACTGCCCATGCTACAATGGTTCAGGCGATTTTAAATACTACTCAGAGCAGTTTTTTACGATATCGTCTTTTTTGTGAAACTCCACATCCTGACCATTATCAGGATAAGACACAAATATATAGGGTCTGGTTATTGCCATAGTTACAACACATTTTTCACTAGGTACGATTTCAGAGTAGGCGATCACCATTTTATCGCCAGATTCATAAACCTCAATGTCTGTAATATCAAATCCACCTGAAGGTTTAGATTCCAGCATTATCAAAGCCAACTTCGTATTGCTAAAATTTACATTAGGCAGATCAGGAATTGGGGATGTTCCGGCATGAACCTTATTCCATTCCTCTGCAAAATCTGCTTTAGCACTAATTACACGCTTAATCTCCCCTTCTTCAGAGAAATTCGAATATTGGCCTGAACCAATAACTTCAATACTATCCGTGATATTATTGCCATCACCCGGTAGCTGAGTACATCCAAACGCAACCATCATTCCAATAAGAGTAATTACTGTAACGCGTTTACCGGTTGAAAACATCGTACAGAGAACCTGCGAGCGTCCGTAGGTCCTCGCAGCGTTAGGCACTTCAGCCATGTCCCAGTAACGCTCGCAGGACCTTCGGACGCTGCGAGGTTACTATACTCAAAAGATTGCTCCAGGCTTATTTTTAATTGGTAAACGCGTTACTGTAAGCTTTTTCATATCTTCGTTTTTTTTGTTTGATTTGTTAATTGTTTAACAAATTAATGAAAAAATTATTTTTTTCTGATTAAAGTAACTCCATCCCGTACAGTAAGTAACACCTGTTCTACCCTGTCATCATAAGCTACTTTTTCATTGAATTTATGCAGAGCGCCAGCCTTATCATCTCTTGGGTGTAAAACAGCTCCATCCCAAAGTACATTATCAACCACAATTATCCCACCTTGCCTAACCATTGATAGAGACTTTTCATAATAAAAGTCATAACCGGCCTTGTCAGCATCAATAAACACCAAGTCAAAGTCCCCCTCCAAATCCTCTAATACCTCCTTGGCATCCCCCTTAATCAGTTGAATCTTATTTTCTTTATCGTATTTGGCAAAATGCTTTTCGGCTAAGTCTTGGTAGCGGATATTCATCTCAATTGTCACAAGTTCACCATCATTGGGCAAGGCTTCTGCCATCGTCAGGGCAGAATATCCTGTAAAAGTTCCTAACTCAAGAATCCGCTTAGCCCCGCTAATCTTAACCAGCATTTTGAGCAAATGACTAACCATATTACCACTTAGCATATCTATAAATTCCAGTGCTTCATCTGAAGATTGCACCAATTTGGTTACAGCCTCAGACTCTTTGGTTGTCATGTCTAAGGCATATTTTTCTATTTGGGGATCTGTGATTTGAACGATAGATTTGTCTATTTGCTTCTTCATGTTTGAAAGATAAGCATCAACCCCCTATTATCTCCAAAAAAAAGGTGCGCTTTGAATATCATCCCTGCTGACGAATCCAAATTCTTTATCTGGTTTTTTGATCATTACACGAAATGGGCATTAAAGCGCCGGTTCAAACACCTGTGGGTCAAGCAATCCTATCAGCCCGGTAACAACGCTAAAACAGTGTATTTCCTAAATCACAATTTATGGTGGGATGGATTAATCCCTTTATACCTGAATCAAAAAATTTTCCATCAAAACGCCCGTGCACTTATGGAAGATAAACAGATGCAGCAGTACACCTTCTTTAGCAAGATTGGGGCATTCTCAATTAATCTTGAAGACCCCAAAGCCTCTGTTGCTTCTTTGCGATATGCATTAAAATCGATGCAGCGTAAAAGGGCAAGTCTCTTTATATATCCTGAAGGAGAGATAACTCCGGCCTCAGAAAAAGAGCCTGAATTCAAACAAGGATTAGCCTGGCTTTATCAAAAAACAGAAGAAGTTGACTTCGTACCTATTGCTATTTACTCCCATAATCTAAGAAGCAGTAAACCGGAGCTTTATTTATCAATAGGTCAGTTAGTTGATCATGATAAACAATTGAGCAAAAGTAATTTAACTGATTTATTTAAACAGGATTTGCATAAAATTCTAACTGAAACACGATCGGTAGCAGGCTTCTCTGATGAAGGATTTTCTAAGCAATTCTAAAGTTCAACCTGCTTTACCACGTCCAGGGATACAGTAAACGGGATTTTTGTACCCAGTGTGGCTCTTCTTTCAAGTATCTTAATCTCATATGGACCAGTGGCCAAAATAGCCTTTTATAAATATTTTTAGGAAATATATACTCCGAAATACCATGGGCTGCATTAACTTGGCCATTATACTTAATTACTGAATTACCAATAAAACGTTGATAAAATGGGCCGTCGTCAATTTTATCCTTACAGTTAATGTTTACAATAACTTCACCCTTTGTAAGGTCAATTTTTCGGGCTGAATTTAGTCCAAACCAGTTTCGGGAGTAATAGCTGAGATCTGCTGTATTAAATTTCTCTAAAATCGATTCATTATTTGAATCAATGAGCCAGGCCTTGAATTCTCGTTCTGTATTTTTTTGCATCAGGTAATACACCAACGTAAAGTCTCTAAAATGATATCTGCCCCAATACCAATCCCTAAAACTTTCTTTCATGGGTTCATTTCCAATATTATGGTCATGGTACCCCTTACCTGTAAATTTCAGTCTCTTCTCTCCCCTCTTGCCATCCATACTTAAATCTGCTTCAATGTCCATCACTGGCAGAATTAAGTTCCAGAGGTGATTATCTTCACTATCTGATTCAATCAACTGTGCAGAGGGCAAGCTCCCTGTCCCTGCTATGTTTCCCTTTATTCGATGCCCCGAAGGTAATTCTTGATCCAGATTCAATTCCAGCTCAAATTTACCTTCTGACAACGAATACTGTACAGACAGGTTTTCAATGGTCAACCTTAAGTCATTTTTATCCCAATGAAATGCGTTACTTTCAAATTCCAGGAAACTATAATAGACCGGCTTATTGTTCTCATAGACAGAAACACTGACGGCAGGATGGTTTTTATATGTTCTGTCATCTTTTAGTAACTCTTTTATCTTTTTGGTAGAGAATGGATTATCATGATAAAATATGATCACGAAGCTATACACTCCATCGTTACTCATGCCATCAAAATACCACCACTCATACCCGGCCTTTGCCTTGTCATAAACCGGTGAAATTTGATCCAAATCTGTAGAAATATTCATAACTCCTCTATTAACGCATACACTTACTGAACGGCAACGTTCAGTTTCCTAACTTTCGTTCATGGACATCATACTATATATAGCCTCAATTTACATTTTGTTTACCATTTTCGTTTTCACACGTAATTGGTTTGAATTTCGTTCATTAGCCGATGTTGAACAATATGAATCATCATCTAAGACTCCGCAAGTAAGTATTTGTATTCCGGCCAGGAATGAAGAGGCTGTTATAGAAAGATGCGTTACCTCCTCCCTTCAGCAGAATTATCCAAATTTTGAGGTTTTAGTATTAGACGACAATTCCACAGATAATACAACCGCTATCTTGCGTAAGCTATCAGGTATTATTAACAATCTACACCATGTACAAGGCAAACCTAAACCGGACGATTGGTTGGGAAAACCCTGGGCATGCCATCAGTTAAGTGAAAAAGCAACTGGAGAATTTTTAGTTTTTATTGATGCTGATGTATGGTTAGAAGAAGACGCAGTGTCAAAAACCGTAACAGCTTTACAAAAATCTGATGCCATAACCGTTTGGCCCAAACAAAAAGTAGTCACCTTCTGGGAAAAATTAGTGATTCCAATGATCTACTATGGATTGTATAGTTTACTGCCTTCCAAATACGTAGAACAAAACCCCAAATGGCTCCCAAAATCATTACAAAAAAAACTGGGACACCATTTTGCAGCCGCTTGTGGACAGTGTATTGCTTTCAACAGATCTTGCTATAACCGTATTGGAGGGCACCAATCCGTAAAACAACAAATAGTTGAGGATGTGGAATTAGCAAAAACCATTAAAAAGAATGGCCAGAAAATTATTATGTATGACGGTGTGGATACCGTAAACTGCCGGATGTATCAATCTCACCGCGAACTCTTTGAAGGATTAAGAAAAAACTTTTTCGTTGGATTTGGCAGAAATGTACCTCTCTTTTCCTCTATGGCTGTCCTACAGGTTATAGCCTACATCATGCCGTTTTGGATTTTAATAACCGGAAATGAAGATCAACAAATTTTTGCAGCGACTCTCATAGCCATCATTTTTCTTCAACGATGGTTGCTTGATTTTAAATTTGGGTGGAATCCTCTTGTAAGCCTCTTACAACCGTTAACTATCATATGGTATGAAGTGTTGGGTATACGCTGTTTATGGGATCATTTTACTGGGTCAAAAGCACAATGGAAAGGCCGAGAAGTATGACACAAAATTCATCTGACCTTCACCATAATTTGTTTTCTTTTTTCCGTATTGATAGTCATATTCAAACTGTATGAAAGACCTGATAGAGAAATACCTGAAATATCTCAGTGTTGAACGAAATTCATCCAAGCATACTATTATTTCCTATCGAAACGATTTGGAGGGCTTCCTAACATTTACGGCAAAACTGGAGGATGTAAACCCCGATCTGATAGATATAAACAAGATTACTCGGCTAACGATCAGGCTTTGGCTGGGGGAACTTTCGGATCAAGGAATGGCAAAAACCACAATAGCCCGTAAAGTAGCTGCACTGCGATCTTTCTTTAAGTACTGCTTTAAACGCGGACACATTCAAAAGAATCCCGCTCATCTGCTTGTGGTTCCCAAAAAGGAAAAGACGTTACCCAAAACAGCCACAGTCGAGGATATAGAACGAATGATGGATGCTGTTGATACCGATACTGTAAGGGGGCTTCAGGACCGAGCCATACTCGAATTATTTTACGGGACGGGAATGAGACTCAGTGAACTGACAGGGTTGAACATTAAGGATATCGATCTGAAACAAAATCAAGTGATTGTAAAAGGAAAAGGCAATAAACAGCGGATTATTCCATTAGGTAAAACCGTCGTTCGCATTCTTTCTGATTTTTTGGATAAAAGGCCCGAATTATTTGGAGACAGAACAGACGAAGATGCCCAAAATGCCTTATTTTTAGCCGCACACGGACAACGTATTTATGACCGTGCGGTACGGAAAATGGTTGAAAAGTATTTAAAACGAACGAGTGAAGTCACTCAAAAAAGTCCCCACGTATTGCGGCATAGTTTTGCTACGCATATGTTAGACAATGGGGCCGATATTAGAATCATAAAAGAGTTTCTTGGACACGCCAATTTAGCGGCAACGCAAGTTTACACACATACCAGCATCGATCGGTTAAAAAATGTGTATGAGCAGGCACATCCAAGAGCAAAATCATAATAACTTACTATAATTAAGGAGTAGTATAATGAAAGTAACATTCACAGCACGACATTTTGAAGCAAGCGCAGATTTACAACAACACTGCAGAGACAGCGTCGATAAACTGGAACAATTTTACGATCGAATAGTAATGTGCGATATCATAATGGAACCTACTCCCTCCGATGAAAATCCACATCAGGCAGAATTAGTTATTAAAGTTCCCCGAAAAGTTATTACCGTAAAGGAAGAGGCTAAATCTTACGAACAGGCCATTCATAATGCTGTTGAAACCGCCAGCAGACAACTGAAGAAATACAAAGACAAAATGCACGCAACCCAATAATTAGCAATTATGCCGTTTACACCCCAAGAGCCAATTCCGCGAAAAGAAAAGATTTCGGTCGAATATTTGGTCGATAAATTGCGTGAACGTGTCAATATTAATATTGAGGCGTGCATAGCTGAAAACCAATGTTCAGAGAAATTTATTTCAGAAGCAGATTTACACCGGCCGGGATTGGCTCTTGCCGGGTATATCGATTTATTTACTTATCAACGCATTCAGGTTATAGGAAATACAGAAACCCAGTTTCTCACCCACATGGGAAAGGATAAACAACTGGAAGCTTTTCGTAACATCACGCAATTTGATATTCCTGTTATTTTCCTTACAGATAACAATGAATTACCCAAATACCTTTTACAAGAAGCCAATGAGGCCGGTATTCCTGTTTTTTCTACCCCCCTTGAAACCACTCGTTTCATGTATTTACTCCGTGATTTTATGGAGGACCAATTTGCCATTCAAACCATGGTTCATGGTTCTATGATGGATGTCTACGGCATTGGAATATTAGTGGCCGGTAAATCCGGTATTGGTAAAAGCGAAGTTGCCCTTGATTTGGTGGAAAGAGGCCACCGCCTTGTTGCCGATGATGTAGTGATGCTTACCAAGAAAAATAATGTATTGATGTCATCGGCCACGGAAATGAGCAAACATTTCATGGAAATACGTGGGCTTGGTATCATAGACGTAATGTCTATGTTTGGTATTCGTGCCATTCGATATCAAAAACGATTGGAAGTAGTCTTGGAGCTTACCCTTTGGGAAGACACCAAGGAAGTTGAAAGGACCGGTTTAAATCACGACTCTGTAAGCGTATTAGGGCTTGATATTCCTCTAATACATCTACCCATCACCCCCGGAAAAAACATTACTGTAATTGCAGAAGTTATTGCCATGAATTATTTACTGAAACACTACGGTTATGATCCGGCTAAAGCATTTCAACAGCGGATAAAGTCAAGCATCGGTGAAAAAGCCGAAGGAGGCGATATGTCTCCAAAAAGGGCTATAGAATATTTTGAAGGTGATATGGAGTAATTGGCAATCATTAGAGTTTTTAACAACTTTTTGAATGCATTACTGAGCTCCCTATCTTTAGAAGGTTTTGAAACAAACATTTTTTATGCCTTTAAAAAATCACTATTACTACGACGAGGAGAATTGTGAGTTCGTCCCCATTGAATATAATCGGGTTGAACAAGTCGTCTATAACCTATCCATCTGGATATTATCCGGCGTGGTACTTAGTTCAATAGGTATTATACTACTATCAAGCTACATTGGAACTCCATCCGAACTTGCCCTTAAAGCTGAAAATGAAGCACTCTACAGCCAATTAGAGACCACAAGGTCAACGCTTAGCGAACTTGATGAAGAACTTTCCGAAATTGCTGAGCGAGATAATGAAATGTATCGATCTGTTTTAGGGATGGAAAAATTATCGTACGAAGAAAGACAAGCCGGTGTTGGTGGTACGGATCCTTACTCCGAATTTGATGTGTATTCTGAATCCACCTCCGAACTTTTGAAATGGACTGCTTCAAAAATCGATAACCTGGAACGAAGAATAGGTATTCAGCAACTAAGCTTTGAAGAAGTAAAACAGTATTATAACGAGAACAAAGAAAAATTAAGCCACATCCCTGCCATCAAACCTACCGGTGGTGTGTTGTTAAGTGGTTTCGGTATGAGAGATCACCCCATTCTCGGTTATCCCCGTCAGCATAATGGATTGGATTTCAGGGCAGATATTGGAGATCCGGTGTTAACGACCGGTACAGGAACGGTCAAATTCGCGGGGACTAAAAGTACCCTTGGTAAAGTCGTAATTGTCGATCACGGATTCGGATATGAAACGTTATATGCTCACCTCTCCGGTTTTGCTAAAGGTATCAGGAAGGGAGTAAGTGTAGAACGAGGTCAACAAATAGCCATGACCGGTGACTCAGGTCTATCTGAAGGCCCCCACCTTCACTATGAAGTCCACTACAATGGCAATCCTATTAATCCTTTACAATATCTGTTTGCTGATACCTCCCCTGAAGAGTATGCCATGTTTAAAGAAATTTCTGAGACCAACACGCGTTCTATGGATTAAATCCTGATTCATTTTTTAATGGATTTAAAGGTTGCTTTTCTTTTACTTTGATTCGTCTTTTAACTGAATCAAAGTCTATATGAAATTCCTTACTCTATCTCTTCTTTTGAACCTGTCTTTAGTTTATACTCAGGCATTTGGCCAAGATGTACTATCTCATGATCATAAAGAAAATATCTACCAGTTGATCAGTGAAGCAGTTGGTAGTGATGTAGCCTGGGAGCGGCTCACCTATATGGCTGATACTTTTGGTCCCCGCTTTAGTGGAAGTGAATCCCTGGAAAATTCCATCGACTGGATTGTAGAAACCATGGAAGCAGATGGTTTTGATGAGGTTTGGACTCAGCCGGTAATGGTGCCCCATTGGGTGCGTGGTGAAGAATCTGCTACCTTAATTTCACCCCGAAAGAAAAACCTACCTATGCTTGGACTGGGCGGAAGTGTTGCAACTCCTGAAGGCGGTATCTCTGCCGAAGTGATAGTAGTCAAAAATTTTGAAGAACTTGAAAATGTAAAAGATCAGGTAGCCGGTAAAATTGTCCTCTTTAATGCTGAATTCACTTCTTATGGACGAACCGTACAATATCGCACCAATGGAGCAGTGCAAGCGGCTAAACACGGCGCCGTAGCAAGTTTGATTCGCTCGGTGGGTCCTTTTTCCATGCAAACCCCTCATACCGGTGTTATGTATTATGAGGATGGCGTCAAGAAAATTCCACACGCGGCTATTACTGTTGAAGATGCTATGTTGATTCAAAGGCTGTATGATCGTGGCGAAAAAATTGAAGTTCAACTAAATATGAATGCCCAAACCCTTCCTGATACCGAATCCAGAAATGTGATTGCCGAACTTAAAGGTTCTGAACAACCTGAAGAAATTATCGTTCTGGGAGGCCATATTGACTCTTGGGACATTGGTCAGGGAGTGATGGATGACGGCGGTGGATGTATTGCGGCCTGGGAAGCAGTCCGTTTAATGATTGAAGCGGGGATACAACCCAAAAGAACTATTCGGGTAGTGCTATGGACTAATGAAGAAAATGGCCTGCGTGGAGCTAATGAATATCACCGCTGGGTAAAAGATGAGGAACAATCACTGGATAACCACGTGCTTGCTATGGAATCAGATGCGGGGGTATTCGATCCCATCGGTTTTGGATTTTCAGGGACTGATGAAGCTTACCAGGTTTTGAGTGAAATTGGGCAAACCTTGGTTTCCATAGAATCCGGTAAAGTAACTAAAGGCGGAGGCGGCGCAGATATTGGCCCGCTGATGCAAGACGGCGTTCCGGGCATGGGGTTGGTCGTGGACGGCTCTAAATACTTTTGGTATCACCACACAGCCTCTGACACTATGGATAAACTGGACAAAGAAGATTTCAACGAATGTATAGCTACGATGGCTGTTTTTGCTTATGCAGTTGCAGATATTGATCAGCGGTTGCCACGATAATTTTTCTTTGAGTGAAACATGAAAATAGATCCGTCTGTCTACTTCAATTTTTTTGTTTAAGGAAGTTTCTCTCCAATTGATCCCCGGCTTTGATGGATTTCTTTAGCCAGTTATAGGTAAGGTGATCAATTTCTTCAGTTGTTAACATCCAGTCAATGGAGGAAGCTCTTAATCTGCGGGTGATATTGTACAGGCATATGGCTGCACTCACCGAGATATTAAAACTTTCACTGAATCCGGCCATAGGAATTTTTAGAAAGCCATCTGCAAGTTCCTTGGCTCGTTCACTGATTCCATCAATTTCAGAGCCAAATACTAAGGCCGTTTTTTGGTTAAGATCCAAGTCATTCAGGTTGGTATCATTTTCGTGAGGAGTGGTGGCAATAATTCGATATCCCTCCTTTTTCAACTTTGAAAAGCACGCCTCGGTGTTATCCATACCGGGCTCATTGTACCGATGTAATGTCAGCCATTGATCGGCACCTATGGTAACCTGGCTGGAAGCATCAAAATTATTTTGGTTTTCAATAATATGGACATCCTGAATTCCGAACCCGTCACAGCTTCGAAGTACGGCACTGGCGTTATGGGATTGGTAAATATCTTCAACAACTACTGAAATGTAACGGGTCCGTTGCTTGGCTACTTCCACAAACTTATCCCATCGAGCTTCAGTAGCAAATTCTTTCAAATAATTGACTAAGTCTTTCCTTTCAGAATGATTCATTTTACTGATATAAAAAAGTCTCGCAAATAGAATACTTGCGAGACTGATGTACTTTATGAATTAGTTTCTTATTCGCAGCGGAAAGCAAATCCTTTTTTACGAATGGTTTCTATGTAATCAACATCCGTATGTTCACGGATTTTTTTTCGCAAGTAACTGATGTACACATTGATATAATTGGTCTGGGTATCAAAATGAATGTCCCAAACTTTTTCAGCTAATTCTTCCTGGGTGATCACACGATTGCGGTTTTTCATGAAGTATGCCAGCAAGTTAAATTCATTATTTGTTAGCGACACTTTCTCATTGTTGATATAAAATTCTCTTTTAAGAAGATCTACTCTCAACTCTCCACAAGACAACTGCTTATCTCCTGCCGCCTCTGACCTTCTTTTAATAGCATCCATTCTTGCTATCAATTCTTCTGTATTGAAAGGCTTTGTGAGATAATCATCGGCACCCACTTTCAGCATTTTTACTTTTACATCTGTTTCCTGCTCACCTGAAAGGATAAGCATCGGTGTATCAATATTTTTATCCCTCAGATTTTTGCATACCTCGTACCCATTTCTATCAGGTAATCCGAGATCAAGGATTACCATATCAAATTCATTCTCAACGGCTTCAGACTCACCATCTTCGGCATTGTCTGCGGTGGTTACGGAATTGCCATTGTGTTCGAGTACCGCCTTAACTAAAGTACGAACAGATGGATCGTCTTCAATTACAAGTATATTCATTTCCTTCCTAAGTGTTATTTAATCACTATGACTTTAAAGAGACTTAACAGCTCAGATGATAATTAAGTTAAAATAACTTAACAAACATTAGAATTAAAAGTTTAATAAAAATATCAGCTTTTCCTGTAACTTTTTTGAAGTAACCAGTCTTTAGATTCTTCAACGAAGACGGGCACCAACTTATGCCCTTCATCAACCATTATAAACGTTGTGTTGAATCCTTCTTTATGAAGTAATTCTATGCACTTCTTTTGCGGTTCGGGATATACGCTGGCGTCTTCACTTCCATGAACTGCCAACACATTTAAATGGCTTGCCTGCTCCCTTCTGCCCTCAAAAGCCTCTGTTTTGATTCGTCCGCTTATTACAATTAAATCATCAACATTTTGTGGCCTCGAAAGTGCATAATAACCACTCAGGTACCCACCCATGGAATATCCCAAAACACAGGTTCTGGATGATTTAAAGCCTTGGGTAGCGTCCTCGATAACATTGTCAATAAACCCAGATGCCTTCTCCAATGACTTCAGAAACTGCTGCTGTTCCCCATCATACAGATACCATGCACGCCCCCATCTTGAAACTTTCAATTTCCTTGAGGAATCGTATATCGGGTATGGCGCTTGTATAAATAAATGATATGCTTCCAATGTTAACATCGAACGCATCTTCTTTTCAAAATATTCAATGTTTTGATTGTAACCGTGCAAATACACAATCAATGGCTTCTCTTCTCCTTTGCGTCCTTTCTCAATAATTTTATATGGTACTTCAATCGTAAAAGAAGCTTTTCCCGTCACCACCTCATTATTCATTGGATACGTTTTTCCATTTGTATTGATTTATAAAACTCACTTTCTGCAAAATAATATTAGATAATTTTAAAACGGCCAACGCTCAATTATCACATCTACAGCTGATCTTTTATTGATAATTGCCATTACTGATATCACAAAGAAAGTTACGTGTAAAAAAGGGTCCATCACTTCAAAAAATTCCATGGTGTATCCCAATGTGATGTAGTTAATGTTCAATTTGATTACAAAATAAAACGCCTCAAAGAAAACAAGAGACGCAAAGAAATTCATTGCCGCAATTACATAAGGATTTTTATCCTCATGTAACTTTTCCCATGCATCTAATTTCCTGTATTGGGTACTTAAATCCCGGTCAAGTTCACTTTCAAATTCTTTTTGATCTAATTCTTGCTCTATATCATTCTTCCTCTTCATAGAAAAACTCTATCATGTTTCCGTCAGGATCTGATATAAATAAAAAACGGCCCTTTTTTCGATTCGCCGGTCCGCTCATAATGGTGACCTCTTTTTCCCTAAAATACTTCGCCAGTTCATCAACCCGGTCAGGTTTATCCACATAAAACCCAAAATGATCGACCCGAAAATCTCTGGAAGTAGGATCATAACTTGTCTCTGCTTCAACAATGACGAGGGTATCTTTCTCACCAATTCTATATACAGCCATGCTTTGCCCCATCGTTTTCACTAATTCAAGATCCAGGATGTCTCCATAAAATTCTTTTGAAGCATCAATGCGATTTACCCTGATTGTAATGTGATTTAGTCCGGTTGGTGTAAAATCCATATTTGTTATGTGTAGATTTATAATTTAGGATTCAAACATACAACCCGATCAGGAAATTCCAAAGTTAATCCGTTTGTTTTTTGCAGGTTGTAGTTTGATATTTGTTCAACTCTAAAATACAACCCTATTACGTGTCCACACTTTATATAGTAGCAACCCCGATCGGAAATCTTCAGGACCTTTCACCCAGAGCTGTGGAGGTTTTAAAATCAGTGGATTATATAGCGTGCGAAGACACCCGAACTTCCGGCAATATGCTGCAACAGTTTGGTATTGATAAACCTTCCTTTTCGTTTCATCAACACAATGAGCATCGTAAAGTTGGGCATATGACAAATATTCTGGATGCAGCTCAAAACGTAGCTTTAGTCAGCGATGCCGGAATGCCCGGTATTTCAGATCCCGGTTTTTTAGCCGTACGCGCCGCAAAACAATCGGGACATACAGTAACCGTAATCCCGGGGCCCGACGCAGCCACAACAGCGCTCATAGCCAGTGGGCTGCCAAGTGATCGTTATGTGTTTGAAGGATTTCTGCCACACAAGAAGGGGCGGCAAAAAAGACTTAAGCAACTGGCCGAAGAAGAAAGAACCCTCATTATTTATGAAAGCCCCAACCGGCTGCTTAAGCTTTTAGGCGAACTGGAAAAATATTTTGAGAATGATCGCTTGGCTGCCGTAGCCCGAGAATTAACAAAGAAATTTGAGGAAACCGTGCGCGGAAGTATCGTTGAGTTGAAGAAAGAATTTGAAGAACGGGACTCCATTAAAGGAGAAATTGTGGTAGTAATTTCAGGAAAAGGGTATTCAGAATGAAAGGTTTTTTGCAAAACAATTGGGCTGTTTCTGTTACTGCCGGTATCCTTTTAGGGCTGAGCTTCCCTCCTGTTAATTTATCCTTTCTGAGTTTTCCGGCTTTTGTTTTACTTTTTCATCTTTCCGGAAATACAGACTCCTACAAGCAACTTGCCTATCACAGCTACGCTTGCTTTGTAGTCTGGAATTTGATTGGAACATATTGGCTTATGATGGCAAGCCTCCCTGCTGGTATAGCCGCTATTCTTGCCAATAGTGTACTTATGACCATCCCATTATGTCTCGGGAAATATTTCTCAAACAGAAGTGATTCTCCCCTGTTGATAGCATTCCTTCAAACGGCTTCCTGGGTTGGGTATGAATTTTTGCACCACAACTGGGATTTGTCGTGGACTTGGCTGGCCCTTGGTAATGCCTGGGCAAACTGGATTGGTATCATTCAATATATTTCTATTACCGGTTTTTTGGGGATTTCATTCTGGGTCGTTTTGAGCTCTGCTCTTGCCTATCAGCTTATCATTCACAAAAAGAAACATATCGCATATAGTGCACTGACAGTATTTCTTATTTTCCCAATTTCATCGCTCTTTTTATATGAGGATTATGAGCCATTAAATGAAACGTCAGATGACACAGTTCAAGCCGCTATCATTCAGCCCAATCATGATTCCTACATGAGTTACGGAGGCATGAGCGGACTTCATGAAGTGATGGATAGTTTGATAGCTTTGAGTTACAGAACAAAAACACCATCCACCGACCTTATCATTTGGCCGGAAAATGCCATTGACGACTACATTTTCACAAACTCAGCCGCAGCACAAAGAGTGGCAGATTCAGCCCGAGCCTGGAATACAAGCTTTATTGCCGGAACGGGTTTATTCAAAACATATCCGGAGTCTTTTGAAGGCCTTTCTCGCGGCACCTACCAAGGGCAACCATATAATGCTTTTAATGCCACCTTATTTGTTGACAGCAATGGCATCATTTCAGATTATGAGAAAGCAAATCTCGTCCCTATTGTAGAACGCATACCTTTTGTGAACAACATAGCTGCCTTGGATGTTTTTAACTGGGTTGATTGGGGCAGTATTGCCGGTTTTGGCAGAGGGAATACAGCTGATATGATTAGCACCGACCATTTTTCTTCACCGGGACTTATTTGTTACGATTCAGTCTATCCCTCATGGATTCGAACATTCGTCCGGCAAGACGCTACTTTTTTGACCATTATCACCAACGATGGCTGGTGGGGAAATACCTCAGGACATCTTCAGCATTTTGCCTATGCCAAACTCCGGGCCATAGAATTTGACCGGTGGATAGCACGAAGTGCCAATAACGGAATTTCTGGTATTATTGCTCCTAACGGTGAGGTTATTCAGCAAACAGATTATTGGGTAAGAACGGGCTTTGTGGGTACCATTCAAAACAAAACTACCCAAACGCTTTACACCCGTTTTGGGAATTGGCTCCCTCTCTTATGTGTAGGGATTTCCTTTTTATTTTGGGGAATGTTTATGCTCAGAAAGAAATAAAACTCTTCCAACCTGAATTCGATTAAAAGTTTCAAGAAGTTGTCATCCCTGTAGACGTCAGATAATTTGGACACAAAATAGCTTTTTGAATCATACTGAAAAAGTCCTCCCTTGCCTGTCCCGTACACGTGTGTCGGGGAGGGAGGTGCCGGACTGAGCGGATGCGAAGTCGGGCGGTGGGTGTTGGAGCCAAGGCCAACATTGCTTTTACAACCTCATTTTCCCAATTTTATGTCAGCCTGAAGCATCCTTGGTACCAACACCTCTCACAACAAATCAGGAACAACTGATTTGTTGATCTCTCCTCAAGGAGAGACTTTTTCTGGTCAGTTTAACGAAAACTGTCAACGAATTACTTAACATCTAAAAGAGTGACAAGTAAAGCCATTTGTAAATCAATATAAATCGAACTCAGGTTTCCACTATCGGGACTGAATGGCAATTCTGAAACTAAACCTGATATCATGATTGGTACGGGGAGGAAAGGCAGATGACTTCGGTTCAACCTTTGTGAAGGTATATTCAAAATTAGAGCTTACAGTTTGTGAGAAGCGATATCCCAAAACTAATGATGCATTAATTCTGGTCTGACCGGTAACAAATGGGTCGGTAATCTCATATTGATTTACATCCCCTGGAAATTCCCCTGTACCATCCACCGAAAGGGCTTCTCCAATATCCTGGCTCAGATAAAACTTTTGTTCGGTATCATCAGCAAGGCTTCCATTTATGGTTACATCAATATTATTCTGTATTCTCGGGAAAAATGGGAGCGTAATTCCTCTGAATGTATAGTTAATTGAAGTCGTAAGCCCTTTTGATTGACGTTCTGTTACCGTTTTACTCGATAAAGCCAGGCTGCTGGTGTTACTTTTCTCATAACTGATTTGGGTTCTTAGGTTCGATTCCCAGGTCACATTTAGCTGCAATAAAGGTGAAAAACGCTTCTCAACATTTATTGAGGCCGGCTCAAATTTATCCTTCACATCGATAACATTAAAGCTTCCAATACCCTGTGGTGACTGCTCTCCGGTTATAGAATTCAAATTCCATCCAAGTCTGTAGCTGCCTGAATAACTGTGGCTTAAAGTAGCCCTCGTCATAAAACCTCCCAAAAGTGGAATATAGTTCTCAATACCTGACCATGTTATACGCCAGTTTGGCAAAGGAATAGGCGTATAATTTTTCTCACCTACCGTACTTCTTCCACCACTCAGGTACGCAGTTCTAAAGTCTTCAGCTAAGGTATTTCTGTTTAATACAATGCGGCTATCATTATTCCCGGTTTCATCACTTATAGTATTTGTGCCATCAAAATCATCAAAGGCCGTTTTCAACTGTGATTCGAACAGGTCGCGATATCCCCCGCCAAAAGCCCAAACTGATGAGCTTATGTTACCACTCGAGGATACTGTAGAGCCAAAATCACCTGCAGGTGTTAAAGCCACGTTATCTGTTGTTCGCTCATCCCACTTTGTATTCCAGCTCAGGTCTATTGATAAATTTGAAAATGGCTCGAGCTTTGTACCCATCGTGATATCATCGGAATAATTGTTATTCTTGGGCAGGGTAATAGTTCTGCCGGATGGCCCTTCCTGAATAAGTTGTGACTGAGGAAGTTCATCCATAAAACCCAAACGGTATCCAAACGGTGGAGAGAAATTCGATTCTCCGCTTTCTGAAAAAGCATAAAATAACTGAGAATCGCCGCGATACCCGGCTTGGCTTGATGTCTTATTTTGATTGTAAGAGATATCAATGCTTTTCATACTCAATAATGAGAGTACCAACTTCCTCCCAATACTCTTGGCTCCATCCACTACAAAATTACTACTGTCCGCCTCGGAAGCTTCTCCGTTGGCAGCAGGTCGATTGTTATTTGAGCGGGATGATTCAGATTCGGCTTCTTGCAGTTTATTGTAAAAAGGTATTTTCTCAATCAAACTACCAACGCCTAAGCCCACAGAATGATCTAACCTGAAATTATTGCCAACGTTAGACCCGAGATTCGAACCTCTTGGACTGTTGGTCCAGCTATATCCTCCACTGTATGAGGCTTGATAACTGAACCAGCTTAAAAACCCAATTTGATCAAAATTTGGATTCCAGCTTGCAGTGTATGTTTCCTCATAGTTGGATCTCCTGGCAGAAAGTGAATCGGTAAAAATACCGTTCAGCACCTCAAATGAAGGGTTAATTTGATAGGAGGCTGAATCGGCCTCAACATTACTAACAGGAACGTCTCTTCGGCCTGCATTCGATAAATCATAGTTTGTATTCGTCCTAAAAGAAATTGGTATAGACGGGGTGAGATTATAATTCAACCCAAAGGTAGAACGCTGATTGAATGTGTGGCTTTGCTGTATAGGCTGAATTTCTTCCATCCCCTGTTCATCGATTTTTGAACGCCTTCTTTTCTCGGTGTATGATCGATTTAAATTAGCTGAGGCCGTTATGGAAGACGGCATGTATCCAACCCGTAAACCTGATAATGTATTAAGCACCGGAACATTTTCAGTAAAACTAAATGGTCGTAAAAGCCTTACGTTATTGAAAGATAAATTATACTGAATAGAGGTGGTGTAATTCCAGTCGTTTTGAAGCTGAATTTCAGGATTTTTTGAACTTCCTTCGTTATACACATAACTCAATGTGGTATTGTCTATGGTGTATTGGGCAAGTTTATTTTGCGAATTATTCTTTGAGATATTTGAGACATTCAAAGAAAAATTATCCTGAACAGTTTCAATTTCATTAATGCGTTGGTCTATCCTTGCCTCTTTTTCTGATTCTGAAAGTTCTTCATTGTCGTTTGTGGCATTAATGAAATCTTCCAGGCGTATATCCCCCTGATTGGGTAAAAATTTGGGAGTTGAGACATTCTTACGTGTTGATACCGTTACCGGGAAATTCCAGCCGTATCGATCGGGTAGCAGTTTATGTAGATTTACGGTTGAACTCAGGTCGTATCCAAAATCATCAGAAACGCTGCGAGCTCCCAATCTTGAGTCAAGTCCGCCGAAGCCGGTTGTTGTACGAGTAAAGTTGGTATTCACAGTGGCAAAATCTGCAAGTTTAAAACTGGCTTTGGCATTGGCCTTCCAGCCTTTTTCGTTATCAAATCCGGAAACTCTAAGCTCATTCAGCCAAAACTCTCCATTTAAATTTGGTTTACCGGGAGAGCTAACATCTGAAGGGTCGTATGGATTTCTAATCCCCATTCCCAATTCTGAAATCCGTCCTAATGATGGATTTCCTTTAATGGCAATTCTGGCTCCTTCCACGGCATCATCTTCTTCAGGAGACAAGGCTATTTCAAACCGTTCAGACATATTGGAAGCACCCTGCTGATCCCGAATTTGCTTTAGTTCATTAAAGGCAGCTAAAATAATATTCATGCTGTTTTCATCATAAAGCCAAACTTCCTCAGCATCAGCTAATAAATTTCCTCCGCCATCGGGATCGTAGTTTGAAAAGGAGAAATTAGGATCAGAAGGGGTAATAGGCTGCCTGTACTCATAGTAATTGCTATTGAGATCTGTACCCATTCTAATAACTAATTCAACATCATTCCTGCCATCATTTGGCTTGTTCTGATCAAAGTACCCTTCCCCGTGAACAAACATTCTCATGTTTGAGTAGTTTAAAAGATTCAACCCACCCGGATATACCTTTTTAACCATTTGAATTTCACCGGGACCTAAATTCTCTACCCCTAATGCTATAGACTGCTCATTTGCTAAGGCTTGCACCTGTGCAGCTCGGTTTACGGCCCGAATAGCACCCTCAGGCTGACGATATGGTACCGGAGCCCGATTGGCATTTTCTTCAATATTAATGGTGGAAACCCGAAATTCGCCGGTGGCGTTACGGGTTTCGTCAATCTCTTCCACTTTTCTCCATTGACTCCCAATTAGCTCAAATGTGGCAAAACGCATAGTAAATGGTTTTTCATATCCTGACATCCACATTCTGGCGTGCGTTATGTTGTTGAAACCATCGATATCGCCCACTTTCCTCTTGAATTCTTCCAGGGGGATACGCACCAAGTGCCATCGGTCCTGTTGGCGGTCTCCGGGTACTTTATCAACTATATAGGTCCCCTCACTCCCAATCTGCAAATTATTAAAATCTGCGGGATTGAAATCAATTTCATACTGGTAATAATTATTATTGGTCTCCACATTAGATCGGCTTACTAACCCTTCAGAATCCGGTCTTGGAGTGATGGCCCGCTTATCGCCTCCTGCATTGGGGGTATTTCCTTCATGGTAGCCTAATACTCGATGAAAACGCTCATGCAATGGTAAATCTGATACTTTTGATTCACCATAAAACACATAATCGTCATTAGAAGGGTCGGCGGAAATAGCCTGAAATTCAGGACTGTTGGCTCCGTAAGCTACCCGCATGGAATCGATGAAAGCACTGAAAAGAGCAGCCTCTACTTTTTCCGAATCAAAGCCATTGCTGCTGGGAACTCCATCAAAACCAACGTCCTCCAATTCCCGGTCTTCATTTGAAAACTGTCCCTGTGGTGCTGTTGGGTTTGCAGGAACAAAAGATCGAATATTTTCTCCAAAATTATCAGGTTCAAGATTCGAAATATTTGTAGCCAAACCATCCTCGGTATTAAGATCAAAGTTAGGAACCACATCTTCTGAGATGGTACCGAGATCGATATAAATTTTGCCGTCATAATCTTCAATATCACCTGCATTCGGATCTTGTCCATTGGGTAATACCGGCTGCACCCAAAATTCTATAAACTCCACATTGTTTTGGGTCAAATCTTCCTGCCCCGAAGGAATGGCAATAGTCATTCCACCCCATTGATTTTCGGGCTCATTTTCGAGATGATGTCTCAGGTTTTTATTGTAATTGTACGGCCCCCTCTCGGTGGGATTGTAGTACACATCAAGAGTCGTTATTACATCTTCCTGAACGTTATTGGTTTCCCTTCCCGGGAATACATCTTGTGTTAATACCGTGTTAGCTTCCGGAGTTTCTGCTACTCCGCCCAAAATATTGGTAATGTTTCTGGGGATGGTGTACCATGAAAACTGACCTCTTAAATCTGACCGGGCAATTTTGGACTCCAAAGAATTGGGTGGGTCAAAATCAGGATTTTCGAAATAGGCTTCATCAGGACCAAATCCCGGTACCGCAGCCGGAGCCGCAGCTAAATTCCATCGTGTCGGACTCATCAATGGAATACTGAATTTTGAGCCTTCAAAATCATCTATAAAGGAGAGCCCGTTTTCCTCATCGTTAAATAACTTGTTGTTATCTATGGCATCACGGACTGCATTTGTTTGTACCACGCCGGGACGTAGTTGAGCAAATTCTCCACTTACGCTAATGTTAGACTCTTCTTTAGTCTGCAAAAGCGGGATAAAATCAATGGCACGAGTCAACCAAGGTGTATCAAATTCTGCCTGGGCATCCACACCTAAAATGGTATTGTTTATAGCCTCATCTCCAATCCTGATTTTATCAGACAGAGGTTGTTCTTTAAGCCGGAAATAAGTTCCTCCAAAACTTATATCCTCATTAACTTCATATTCTGCCCTAAAGCCGGTGAAGTTTTTCTGTCCAATGGCATTTAACTGATTGCTCTCAAACTCCACGGAGATATCTTGCCCGGGTGCCAGGTACCTTTCACTTAATATGGTGATGATTCCAAATGAATAATCAACTTCGTAATCAACTCCTTCAGTCAATTCACTCCCATTTGCGAATACTTTAACCGATCCTTCAACAATACTGATACCCAATGAGAAACTTCCGGTTGAGCCTCCTTTTGACAACCCTTCTATTATATATATGTTATTCTTGTTGGAAAGGTCGGCTGTGTTTTGCCTCTCGTTGTAAAGTTCGCTGTAGACTAAGGATTCAATTTCTTCTTCCGATGCCGAAGTCTGTTCAAGCAGCGTCCGAATTCGGCTTCCAAATGGTTCCAGGTAAGGGAACATTATATTTCCATTTCGCGGATCCAAGACAATACCGGTAAAATCGATCAGGTTATCAGGGTTTGTTGCCCCTTGGGTGTCAGCACGGTCAAGACCAAGATCCTGCAAAAGCGGGCGACTGCGACCGGGAAGGTTCGTATCATCCACGTTATCGGCTGTGTATTTAATATCCATTTCCAACCCATCCTGTGTAAGATTTGAAACCCCAAGAGAATATACGTTTCTCATGGTGAGTGGCCAGGATTTTAAATCCGGTGTGGGATTGTTGGAGCGTATCAGTTTTAAATAGGTGAGTCCTGACGACCGTGGAGAAATATCCCCCACTTCCACAAAATTTATTCCTTCACCAGGTACACCCTGTCGTACAAATGAAACTGCCAGTAATGCTCCCGAACTAAGCGTCCGGTTCAAACTGATATACCCAAGGGTTTTATTTACGGTGTAATCACTTCCTTCCGTTAAAGGACGAAAATATCCATTGTAAAAGTCATTTCCGGCTACGTTAAAAGATTCAGCGGATGCACTCGTATTACTTCTGTTTTCTTGCAATAAGGCGTCGTCAATTTCATCAAGTTCGGGATTTGGAAGAGTGTAGGTGCCATCCGGATTCTCAACCACTCCCAAATCCACAAAAGCAGCAGCACGTATAGCCTCAGGATCAGTAGTATTAACTTGAGGTTCAGATATCCACACCCTCAAATCCGAAATTTGGTAAGCCTGCCCCAACTGCTGTGGATCTGCTACATTGTTTTCAAACTCCTGGCGATTATAGAAATCAATGAAAAAGTGGCGGTTGTTTTGATATTGGGCCGGACGTACTGAAAACTCGGTTTCTTCTGTACCCCCTGAAATTGACTGCGTTTTACTCTCTCCTTTTTGTTGTGAAACCACGGATGTCATTCTCAAAGAACCAAGGTCTGCCACCGATTTAATACCAAATAGGGAAGCACCACCACGAATCAAAGAATTCCCGGTTTCCATGGAGACATTACCAAGTTCAATCTGCTTAATAATTTCATCCTCATATCCCTCATACTTAATACTTAACCTATTTTGGAAATCAAAGGCCCGCTCGGTATCCCAATCGGTGGCGATGGTAAGTTTATCGCCGATAGTTCCCTGAATATTCAACTGCAAATTCTGATTGAATGTGGGGTCAATACGCTGCTGCAGGTCAGGTTCAATAGTGGGATCATCCACATTTTGAATTGACACACCCACGTTCATATTGGCCGATCCATTTACTCTAAGGTTGACCTCGGGTTTACCAAATATGGTTGAAAACACCGAAGATTCTCCCCCGGGTATATCGAGACTAAAATCCAGCAATCCGCTTTGCTGTTGCTCAGCCTCAGCTCCCTCTTGAATAAGATTATACCTGATTTGACGTTCTTGCTGCTTTCGTTTTGCAAGGGTATAACTCTTGAAGTTATAAATAGTAGGTAAAGAGACATCCAAGCCATCAATTCTTCGGCTCACTTTATAGGTATCTGAAGAATCCCACTCAGTAGTAAAACGCTCCTTCCCTAAATTTATGTAATACAATTTGCCGGGATTTACAGCAAATGGAAAACCACCAATAATTGCAGGAGGTTTGAACATATATCTAAACCCTTCAAGCGTACTGTCAGGTTCAGACACAGTTTGGGTAGTGTCAGTTGCATCTTGAGCTTTAGCTACATCAATTAAGAGCAACCCATTCACTAAAAGTGCAAATGAAAAATAAAATACTGGCTTTAAAAAAGAATTCACCGGG
Source organism: Gracilimonas sp. (assembly GCF_031581265.1). Taxonomy (GTDB): domain Bacteria; phylum Bacteroidota; class Rhodothermia; order Balneolales; family Balneolaceae; genus Gracilimonas. Next base: position 8,846 of record NZ_JAVLBQ010000016.1, on the reverse strand, counting down.
TATATAACTGATTCGGTTATTTACGAATTAATTGTAGCTGTTGGCGATAGGCTGATCTGGTTTTTCTTTTTTAAATTACTATGTGAATGGTTGCGTCCGATAATACCATATATTTGAATATCTTGAAAATATAATCTGAAAAAAGAAATCTTTTTCTCATCAACATAAATGGCTATCATTTATTATAGATAAGAAAAAAATTTAGTTCTCTGCAACCATTGGGAAAGTTCATTAACAAATTACAATTAGACCTGCTGAAAAGGCACGTATTTCCTTTTCTGTTTTGCTTTTTCACACTTATGTTTCTCTTGTTGATGCAATTTTTAATTTTGCATATCGACAAGCTTATTGGCAAAGATATACCCTTAACAGTTATTGCGGAGCTTATAATTACCAATTTAGCCTATATGGTGGTATTAGCCGCTCCCATGGCTGTGCTTGTTGCTACCTTGATGGCCTACGGAAAATTTTCTGAACTTAATGAGTTAACCGCTCTTCGTTCTTCCGGGGTGAACCCACTCAATATTATTAAACCTGTTCTTATTACCTCCGGGTTACTTTTTGTGGGGCTCGCCTGGTTTTCGAATAATGTATTGCCGGAAGCCAATCAAAAAGCACGATCATTATTTATTGACATCAGAGTTAAAAAGCCCGGCTTCGATCTTAAACCCAACATTTTTTATGATGGGATTGAAGGATATACCTTTTTAGTTGAAGAGATCGATAATGAAACAGATAGCCTGTACAACATCACCTTATTTCAGGAACCCAAAAACAACAAAGACCAAGCTTATATTATTGCTGAAAAAGGTGCTTTAGTGAGCAAGGGGAGTCAAGCCCTGGAAATGCACCTGATTAATGGCTACAGTCTTTCATTTATCCCCCCCCGTAGAAATGTTGATGAATCTATAGAGAGAAATGCTTTTCAAAAACATATCATGACATTAGATCTATCTGATCTTGCTTTTATGAGATCCGATCCCTCTGACCGAAACCAAAGTGACCGAACCATGGGCGCTAAAGCCATGTTTGCAGTGGTTGATTCACTAAATAAAGAAATCGACCAACAGGTAAATACTTTGGTAGAAAATCCTGCCCTCTATCCAATTAATGCTGATTCTCGCAAAGAATCATTCTTTGCACCAAACTTAGTGTTACCGGATAGTACAAGAAAGGCCACGTATGTTGCAAGTAATTACTTAATACCAAACCAATTTCAGAAAGTTGGAATACAGCAAGAATTGGTAAAGGAATCTATCCGGCAAGCAAAACAATACAAAAGTAAAGTTGAATCTATTAACGCAAACGTAGAATGGCGTAAAAAACGAATTAATCGGTTTTTGGTAGAAATTCATAAAAAACTATCTATCCCCTTTGCCTGTGTAGTGTTTATTTTATTTGGAGCTCCGGTAGGTATCATGACAAAACAAGGTAATTTTGGTATGGCTGCCCTAATAAGCACGGTGGTACTAACCTTCTACTGGATTTCACTTATACAAGGTGAGAAACTTGCCGATCGGATGTACATCTCTCCCTTTGTGGGAATGTGGACTTTTAATATTGTACTCTCTCTGGCCGGAATCTACCTTATCATACATCTAACCACCGGATTCTCCATCAAAGATTTATTTACCAACCGTGATTAAACATTTCGACAAATACATATTTCTTCGATTGACGGTCATTACTCTGATGGTCTTAGCTATGCTTATCTTCATTTTTATCATGATTGATTTTTCGGAGAACAGCGATGATTTTGCCGATCAGGGAGCAGTAATGGCTGAAATTTTCGGGAATTACTACCTGAACTTCATCCCGGAAATGACTCGTTTAGTGCTTCCGGTAGCCGTTTTTGTAGCATGTCTGTTTTTGACGGGGCAGCTATCCGACCGCCTGGAGATTACCGCCTTGAAGGCAGCAGGAGTGAGTTTATATCGCCTGAGTGTGCCATACATCCTTTTTGCACTAATTGCAGCCATCACCATCAGCTACCTTGATGCTTTTGTTATACCCAAATCGAATGCCAAAAAAATTGCCTTTGAGGAACAATACCTCCATAGCAAATCAGATCGGGTAGATCAAAGTAATATTTACCGTCAACCGTCAGTAAACACCAAACTTCAAGTCAATTATTTTGATAAAAAACAACAGATAGCCTATCGTGTACGCCTTATTGAATTTGATGATAATAATTTCACCAAAACTACCGAAGCCAACCGGATGGCTTGGGTAGATTCAACCCAAAAATGGCGACTTGAAAACGTTACAGAGCTCGTTTTTCATGAATCGGGTTATACTGAATTCGAATACACCGAAATAGACACGTCCATAAATATTTTTCCCAGAGATTTAGCTCGAACAACCTCAGATATCTATCAACTTACCTACCCGGAGGCTTTTGACTACATCAATTCTATTGAAAGAAGTGGCGCCGGAGGAATAGAACTGCCCCAGGTACAATTATATGGACGAATAGCTTATCCGTTCTCTATTATCGGAGTTATCATCATCGGTTTTGCTTTTGCGAGTGTAAGGCGAAGAGGTGGTAAAGGGGCTTATCTTGCTGCAGGATTAACCATCAGTTTCTTATACCTGGCTTTTATGAAGATTATTGAGCCCTTTGGTTATTATGGAGCGATCCCTCCTTTGGTGGCTGCTACCCTGCCCCATATATTCTTTTTTATAATTGGGATAGGACTGATGATCCAGGCTAAAAAATAACCTGACCATTCAACATTGAATGTTCAACATTCGAAATTCTTACGCCTCAGGTTGTGGGCCCCGGTACATATGCATGTCCACTTTGTCATTTGAGTTGATAGCTCCATGCTCTTTCTCATATCGGGCAACGTTATCATTCAACGCATTAGCCAGACGCTTGGCATGATCAGGAGTTAAAATCATACGCTTAACCACTTTTGCCTTCGGCAGGCCCGGCATCACTGCTATAAAATCAAGGATAAACTCTGAGGGAGAATGTGTAATCATGACCAAGTTTGAATATGTCCCGGCCGCTTCATCTTCTTTAAGTTCAATTTCCATTTTACCGGGATTCATTGTCTGATCTTTTTTTGCCATAATATTATATGAGTCTGTTTAATTATTGTGAGATTAAAATACTGTTTAATCAAGAAACCCTTGTTCTTTCATCCATTCATCATTATAAACTTTGTGGATGTAACGGGTTCCGCTATCCGGCATTATGATAACCATTATATCGTCTTTTCCTAAAGGGTTTTCTGAGATATAATCCAAAGCTCCTTTAACAGCTGCTCCGCATGACCAACCAATCAACAAACCTTCCTCCCTTGCCAAGCGACGGGTAACCAAAGCAGAATCTTTATCATTTACCTGTACTACCTCATCCACATAGTCAAAATCAATGGTGCCGGGGATAATGTCTTCCCCAATACCTTCGGTCATGTATGGTTTGATTTCATTTTTATCAAACTCTCCGGTTTCAAAATATTTCTTATATACAGAGCCATAACTATCTACCCCTATAACTTTTATATCCGGGTTCTGCTCCTTAAGGTATTTTCCTGCCCCGGAGATAGTTCCGCCGGTTCCCATTCCAGCAACGTAGTGCGTTACCTTTCCTTCCGTTTGCTCCCAAATTTCAGGACCTGTGGTCTCATAATGAGCAACTACATTACTTTTGTTCTGATATTGATTTGGGTAGTATGAATTTTCAATTTCTTCACTCAAACGTTGGGCCACCGAATAATAGCTGTCGGGGTGATCCGCTTCTACATTTGTGGGACATACGATTACTTCTGCTCCCAAAGCTTTCAGCAAGTCAACTTTGGTTTTACTTTGCTTATCAGTAGTTGTGAAAATGCACTCATATCCACGAGTAACGGCAACCAATGCCAATCCCATACCTGTGTTTCCTGAAGTCCCTTCGATAATAGTGCCACCGGGTTTTAGTAATCCCTTTTCTTCGGCATCATCAATCATTTTTATTGCAATACGATCTTTAATACTATGGCCGGGATTAAAATATTCGACCTTTGCCAATAAAGTTCCTTCCGAATTCCCATTTACATGATTAAGCTTTATTAATGGGGTATCCCCAACAGCTTCCAGGATTGAATTGTGATACATATGCGTACTTATGTTGTCTGTTAATAATTTTGAGCCAAAACTAAGAAATAATTTAACGAGTCACTTGAATAAAAGTGCATTGCTCATTTTAAACTGAGTATATAATCACTTACTTTTAGGCTCGAAATAATAAACCTATCTCAAGTTCATGTTTATACATCAAGAAAAACCCAAAGATTTTGACTGTGGCTACAATTTAGATCTTATGATTGCCGCGCTCCCAAGAATTGAAGACACCGACGAAAGAGTGACCTATGCAAAGCGGGCTGTAGGACTTATCAAACAAAGCCACCCAACCTGGGTAGATGATAATGGAAAGAGTGAAGCTGCCTGGGAACATTTCTATAAATTGGCCGAGTATGACCCCACAGAATATGGAATCTACAATCCATTTGCTTCCGGCAGTGATGATGACGCTCAATAGTTAAAACGCCCTTCCCCACCGTTCTGTAATTTTTTAATAATTAGTTTAACATTGGTGCATAAATCCGTATTTTCAATTTAAATTGAAAGTTCAAAAATCATCCATGTATGGATTCAACGAATCCGGCTTTAAATGACATTAGAGAATGCTTCCGGCAGCAAATAAGCGGATTAGCTTTGCGTGAAGCCATCGAAGTTGCTACAAGCAATTCTGATAAAAGCCCAAATTACCTTTCTCTTTCCATCCAAATTCCATCGGTAGATCCTTTGGCTGTATTGGAGCAGTCAACAAATACAGACAGCTTCAGTTACTACTGGGAAAAACCTTCTGACAACTTTTCTATTGCTGCCTCCGGAACGATAGAACGGATTCAGACCACCGGCAAAGGCCGATTTAGAAATGCTTCTGATCAAGGCAAGAAATTACTATCGCAGATTCATCATGTCTCAAAAGTGAATCATCATCTTGCCACCGTACATTTATTAGGTGGTTTTTCATTTTTTGATCATAATGTTGGACAAGAATGGAGAAAGTTTGGAGCCGGTTCCTTTACTTTGCCTGAGTGGCTTTTAGTGCGGAATGGAAATTTTACTGTGCTCACAATTACAAAAAAGCTGTCTGATTTCTCCTCTCAGAATAAATTATACAACTCATTTCTGCTCACCCTCGAAGAATTGGATACTATTTGTGATGCAGGCACTTACACCATCGAAACCAATAAAATATTTACTTCAAAAGTTGAAATTCCGGGTTATGACTCTAAAGCATATTCCCGGTGGGTCGACTCCGTAGATAATGCAACTGATTTAATTAAAGCGGAAGAATTTAAGAAAATTGTATTAGCCCGAAATTTAAATGTAAAGCTTCAGACGCCGGTATCGAGTACCCGAATTTTAAATTATCTCCGAAATCAATACCCCGATTGTTATTCATTTTTAATTAGTCAGGATGGAGAAACAGCTTTTATAGGAAGTACGCCGGAACGATTGGCTTCTTTCCATGACCGTGAAGTGTTAACAGAAGGTTTAGCCGGGAGTATTTCACGGGGTAAAACAGCTTCTGAAGATGCTGTACTTGAAAATGAGTTACTGCATAGCAGAAAAGACCTCAATGAACATGCTATTGTCCTGGACGCTATTGAAGAAAACCTTGAACGTTTTTCAGATATATTTGAACATCCTGCTCTACCCGGCATCAAAAAACTATCAAACGTTCAGCATCTCTATACTCCGGTACATGCCCGAATTAAACAAGGTGTATCACGAACTGAAGTCCTCTCCAAGCTCCATCCCACCCCTGCTGTGGGTGGATATCCCCGAGAGGCTGCCATGCCGTATATAAATAAACTCGAACAGTTTGACCGGGGTTGGTACGCTGCTCCCATTGGGTGGATCAATGCTCACGGACAGGGTGAGTTTGTGGTAGCCATCCGCAGCGGTTTAATCAAAGATGAGGAGGTTCGATTCTTTGCAGGATGCGGTATCGTAGAAAACTCCAATCCCCGTAAAGAATGGGATGAAACCAACCTAAAATTCATACCAATGCTAACGGCCCTTGAACATGCCCGAAAATGATCCTCAGAATGTTGCCTTCCACTGGAGTACTCATTTCATTCGATCCCTGTTTGAAGAAGATATCAGGCATGTAGTGATCTCACCGGGATCACGCTCTACCGCCCTCACACTTGCTTTTTCTGCCCATCCTGGATTTGAAACATTCGTAAACATAGATGAACGCTCAGCAGGCTTCCAGGCTCTTGGATTAGCAAAAGCATCCGGGAAACCGGCTGTACTCGTTTGTACTTCGGGTACTGCCGCTGCCAACTATTATCCTGCCGTTATTGAAGCTGCACAATCCGGTGTCCCCCTTATCGTTCTCACTGCCGACCGTCCTCCGCATTTGAGAGGTACCGGAGCTTCCCAAACAATTGACCAGGTAAAACTTTATGGGGATTACCCGGTATTCTTTCATGAAGTTGGGGAGCCTAAATTAAATGAAAAAAATCTTAAACGACTTCAACTTTCTGCAAAACAAGCCGTTCAACGTTCAATTTCAAACTCGGGTGTAGCCCACTTAAATTTCAGCTTCTCCAAGCCCTTTGAACCTACTTCTGATTTTTTGAAACAGATTGAAGATGAAAATAAGAAATTAGCCGATCGCCCTTCGGCTAAATATGACTTAAACATTGCCCCAACGGAACTTGATGAAACGTTTTGGTCAGACATAATTTCCGCAGAAAAACCCCTGATTATTGTGGGACCTTCTTTTCCCAATACCGATAGCAGTTTTATAGCGGATTTAGCTAAGCGTATTAATGCTCCAATTTTAGCTGAGCCCGGTTCAAATATTCCTACTTCTAAAAACAACATTCAGGGATTTGATGGGTTTTTGAAAAATGTCGCGAATATTGAAAAACTGGAAGCAGACCTGATTCTTAGGTTTAATCAGCAGCCGGTGAGTAAAGCATTAAATAATTATCTCGAAACTTGTACAGAAGCCTTGCAAATATCATTCATGCACCCTCATCACTGGGCGGATGGGAGCCTTTCTTCTGATAAACAAATACACCTTTCATCCCCTCTGCATATACCCGAAGTAACCGGTTCTGCGGATAAGAAATGGCTGAAATCATGGAAGTCAGCTGAGAAAAAATTTACCGGTCACCGTAAAGATCTTTTGACATCCTCTTCCCCAATCACAGATGGATTTGTTTTCTCTGAAATCACTAAACATTTACCCAAGAAATCTTTTACAATGCTCTCCAACTCATTTCCGGTTCGGGATATGTCTTTATTTGGTGAATTTGATGGAAAAGAAATCTTTGTAAATCGAGGAGCGGCCGGCATTGACGGTATTACTTCAACTGCCATTGGCTTAAGTCAATCTCTGGACAAACCAGGATGCCTGATGATCGGCGATATTGCTTTCCTACATGATACTAATGGAGTCTTATTGGCTGATCAGGTTTCAAAATCCTTGGTTATTGTAGTTTTGAATAATGGCGGGGGTACTATATTTAGAATACTTCCCGTACATAATATCAAATCTAAATATTCTGCATTTTTTGAAACGCCGCAGAAAACTAAAATTGCTGCACTATGCAGGGCCCATAATGTACATCATGAACTGATTTCAAAACCGAAACAAATTATTCCTACTTTTAAAGAGCTGATAAAACAGAATGGTGTCTATGTCATAGAGTGCATGACCGATGCTGATAAATCAATGAAACAACGACATGCCCTTTGGAATTTTAATTTGAATGACAGCTCATGAACATTCGTGTTCGAGGAATTTCTTATCAATTTGAAGTCCACCAAAATAATGACCACCTCCCCGCACTCGTCCTTTTGCATGGATTTATGGGAAGCGGAGAGAATTTTGCCCATCTCATATCGACTCTGAAATCATTTTCAAATCCAATTACAATAGATTTACTGGGACATGGACAAACTGAGGGGGCAGAGTTGCATTATCGTTTTTCGACCAAAGAACAAGTGGCTGATGTTACCAAATTAATTAGCGAGCAGTTTCCCCTCCCTCTTTATCTGTATGGGTACAGCATGGGCGGCCGGTTAGCGCTTCAATTAGCACTGCATCGCCCTGATTTATATCGCGGAATTATTCTTGAAAGTGCTACTTTTGGAATAGAAAATGAAACTGAACGTCAAGCCCGCCAATCGCTTGATGCCCGTCGGTCTGATTCCATTACGGGTAATTTTAAAGGTTTCCTGGAGGATTGGAAAAAATTACCCTTATTTGCTTCCTCTAATGCCGACACTAAACTTTTGGAAGACGTTGAGCGAATTCAAAGAGAACAAAATCCCTTCTGGCTCGCAAATAGTTTACAGGGTTTTGGAACGGGAACCATGCCATGCGTTCGGGAAGAATTAAGTCAGCTTACTATTCCTGTTCAGCTCATTACCGGAGAAAACGACACTAAATTCGTGCACATCAATCGGCAAATGGAAAAGGAAATTAATGAGGCCACTTTAAATGTAGTACATGAAGCTGGACACCGGGTCCACTTGGATCAACCAAATCAGCTTGTCTCAATTTTAAAGAGGTTTATAACCTGAGTTCAATTAAAAGTTTCAAGAAGTTGTCATCCTTGTAGATGTTAGATAATTCGATGACAAAAGTTTAGGAAAGTGAAGTCTCCCCTGTAGGGGAGATAAATCAGTCAGCGTCTATTCCTGACTGATTTTGAGGGGTGTTGGTGCCAAGGAAAATGTAGTCTGATACAGCTCAGAATCAAAACTAATGAAGATAATGAGATAGGCATGTTGCCCTTAGCCCCAACACCCACCGACAG
>NZ_JAVLBQ010000015.1:0-60278 GCF_031581265.1 Gracilimonas sp. | reverse complement strand
AAAAATATACGGGACCTGACCCTAATGCCTCCATTACCATAAAATCTCTTTGATAAGGTTTTTACACAGGCTGACCCCGTTGGGAATGCCTCGTCGGACCACCGGGTCCGAGTGAGTAACAGAGGATATGTAGCTACTTTTTAGCCGGATTGTTTCTATAGAACTAAACAATTACAGCAGCTACCTCTACTGTTCAAAAGTTTAAATGCTTGTCTGTTCGATTTTCTGAAATGTCATGGGCAACAGATGTTTACTCTATGCAACCGGTCTTTTATTTTGTATTTTCAATGGTGAAAGTAGAAAGCTAACCAAAAAGTGTGGATCATGGCTGAGCAACAAAATACCCTCGAACGTCCCGTAGAAGAAAAATTTGACGACCACTTAGGCCTGCAAGATGTAGATTATGTAGAGCATTATGTTAACAACGCCAAGCAATCCGCTCATTTCTACATCACGGCTTTTGGTTTTGAATTAAAGGGCTACTCGGGATTGGAAACGGGTATTCGGGATCGCTCTTCCTATTATTTGGAACAGGGGAACATTCGGTTTGTATTGTCAGCGCCACTGAATAGTAACTCCCCCATTGCAAAATTCACCCAAAAACATGGGGATGGGGTAAAAGATATTGCCATGCATGTGGAGGATGTAGATCGTGCGTTCAATGAATCCGTAAAACGAGGAGCGGAGCCGGTACTGGAACCTCATGATCTGGAAGATGATAATGGAACCATCCGTAAAGCAGCTATTAAAACGTATGGAGATGTGATTCATTCCTTCATCGATCGGTCCAATTATGATGGCCTGTTCATGCCGGGATTTCAACCCAAAGAGAGCCTGATAAAAACAGAAGATGTCGGCCTCCAATTCGTAGATCACTGTGTAGGAAATGTAGAATTAGGCCGGATGGAAGACTGGGTTGATTTCTACCGCGATGTGCTCGGCTTCACCCAATACATTAGCTTTGACGATAAAGATATTTCCACCGAATATTCGGCCTTAATGAGCCGCGTAATGGCCGGCGGTCGCGGGATGATCAAATTCCCGATCAATGAACCGGCAGAGGGAAAGAAGAAATCACAGATCGAAGAGTACCTTGATTTCTTTGAAGGTCCGGGCGTGCAGCACGTAGCCATGCTTACCGGAGATATCATTGATACGGTAACCAAACTGCGCGATCGGGGAGTGGATTTTTTATCCGTTCCAACCACCTATTATGAAGAACTGGAAGACCGTGTGGGCAAAATCGATGAACCCATTGACAAACTTGCGGAATTAGGAATTTTAGTGGATCGTGATGATGAAGGATATTTATTGCAGATCTTCACCAAACCGGTGGTAGATCGACCGACTTTATTCTATGAAATAATCCAGCGAAAAGGTGCCCGCGGTTTCGGAAAAGGAAATTTCAAAGCCCTTTTCGAAGCCATCGAACGCGAACAAGAACTGAGAGGCAATCTTTGATTAATTTTAAATGCTTAAATGTTGAATGTTGAATGGATATGAAGCCATTTAACATTTAAAAATTCAAAATTTAACATTATGTATTACCACGCATTAGGGAAGATTCCACATAAACGACATACCATTTTTCGACGGCCGGATGGCGAATTATATACGGAGGAGTTGTTCGGAGCGGAGGGGTTTCATGGAAACAGTTCGTTGTTGTATCATCATCATATGCCCACACGGGTGAAGAAAATTGAGGAAGGAGCAGAAATAGTCGTCAAAAAAGCGGATGAGAAAACATTGCGTCACCGACTGCTGAAAACAAAAGATGTTCCTGCCGGAGGAGATCCCATCACCGGACGAAAAGTGCTGATGTTCAATAACGATATTCAGATTGGTGTAGCTCGCCCTACCGATGGCATGGATTATTTTTACCGAAATGGGGAGCATGATGAACTGATTTTTATCCATGAAGGTGAAGGACACATACAATCCGTTTTTGGCCGACTCGATTTTGGCTGGGGCGACTACATTTTTCTTCCGCGCGGTACGACCTATCAAATGAATTTTGAGACGGATGAAAACCGATTCTTACTGGCTGAGTCAACGGGCCCCATTGAATTTCCTAAACGATACCTGTCTGATATGGGGCAATTCATGGAAAACTCACCATTTTGCGAGCGGGATTTTCGGTTGCCCTCTGAACAACTTTTTCATACTGAAGAAGGAGAATTTGAAGTCCGTATTAAGAAAGGAGGCCGGTTCCATCATTATACTTTTGACCATCATCCCTGTGATGTCGTAGGATGGGACGGTTACTTGTACCCCTGGATATTCAATATTCGTGATTTTGAGCCGATTACCGGGCGCATCCATCAGCCGCCGCCGGTACATCAAACCTTCCGGGGACATAATTACGTGGTATGCAGTTTCTGTCCAAGGAAATTTGATTATCACCCCGAATCCATTCCGGCGCCCTACAATCACTCCAATGTAGATTCCGATGAGATGATCTACTACGTAGAAGGGGACTTCATGAGCCGAGAAGGTATTGGCTATGCAGATATCACGCTGCATCCCGGTGGTATTCCCCACGGACCTCAACCCGGCAAAGCCGAAGCTAGCATCGGCGCTGAAGAAACGGATGAGTATGCCGTGATGATTGATACCTTTCATCCAATGTACGTCACAGAAGAAGCGATGAGATTAGACGATCCAAGCTATCCATATTCTTGGCTGGAGGATTAGGTACAAGTCGCGAGGTTCAAGGTGCAAGTAATTATAGCCCTGGTGACGATCGCTCTGCGTCGTCACCAATTCGCTACGACGCAGAGCGATCGTAGCGAGGAGAATAGTTGAATTCACCTAAAACCTTGCACATTTCTTGTTTGGGTTAAGATAAGACCGGGGCTCACTTATAATCCCTTGATTTTTACTAGAGATGTAGTAGATTATTGTGTTTGTAAAACGTAAACGTAATGATTGGTCATGCTTAAAAACTATCTCATCTCAGTTTTTCGAAACTTGAAAAGAAATCCGGGGTATCTCTCTATCAATATCATTGGTTTGGCTGTTGGAATTGCAACGGTATTGCTTATAGCTCTTTATGTGCAGCACGAGCTTAGTTTTGATCAATACCATGAGAAGAAAGATCGTATATACAGGCTGTCTTCGTACAGCGGATTTGCCGAGAAAAGCTGGGGAGGATATGTAGCGGGTGACCCGGTTCCCGAATTGAGAGAAAATTATACGGGGGTAGAAGATGCCGCAAAATACATGAATTGCGGTACCGATAATATCACGCTTGAAGGAACAAGGTATGAAGACATCACAATGTTATGTGGGGAACCCAATCTCTTTAATATTTTCTCCTTTAATTTGCTTTCGAGTAATGCCGAAAAACCTCTGGAAGCTCCAAATACAGCAGTTATAACAAAATCACTGGCAGAACGATTGTTTGGGGATGAGGACCCGGTGGGAAAATCTTTACCAATAAATTTTGACGGTCCTGAACTTACGGATTTTGAAATTACGGGGTTAATGGAGGATGTACCAACCAATTCACACTTTCGCTTTGATTTAATGATCTCCTATGAATCGCTGCGGAGTACTCGTCGCTGTATGGATTGTGGTCAATCTATGTACGTGTTGTTAAAAGAAGGAACAAACCCGGACTCTGTGGCAAGCAGTGCATTAACCCATGTTCGTGAAATTGATGGGCGGGATTATGTGGAGGATATAAAACTGGAGCGGCTTACGGACATCTATTTTTCAAGTTTGGTAGAAAACAGCCAGGGGAATTTTCAATATGTGCTGATAATGAGTGCCATAGCTTTATTAATCTTGCTGATTGGTTGTGCGAACTATATGAATATGGCAACAGCACGATTTTCACAACGCTCCAAAGAAATTGGAGTTAGAAATGTGTTGGGTGCACACCGCTTAGAGTTGATGAAACAGTTTTACTTGGAAACCATTGCATTAACCGTCCTGGCACTTCCTTTGGCAATGGTACTGCTGACTGTTGCCTTGCCATATTTCAATAACCTTGCAAATACCGAAATTCAACTTAATTGGTACAGCAATTATTCGGTATATGCATCTATATTCGGTCTTTTAGTGATTATTGGAATAATAGCGGGAAGTTATCCGGCTTTGTTTTTATCCTCATTTAAACCAAGCGATGTAATTAAAGGCACATTAAAACCGAGTTTATCAGCTACCGGGATTCGAAAGTCCCTGGTAGTTTTTCAATTCCTTATTGCTTTGGTAATGATTGTGGTAACGGGAGTTATTGTTCAACAGTTGAATTATATACAAGAAAAAACCTGGGTTTTGAAACAGATCAAGTTGTAGTAGCAACAATAGGGGATCCGGCTTTCACGCAGAAGTACCAGGTGTTGAAGGATGAATTCAAAAAAATTGCATCAGTAAAACATGTGTCTGCTTCCCATGGTGTGCCTATGAGCAGGGGCGGATCTCATTATATTCATAGAATAGATGATGTTCCCATTACTTTTGTAACACCAACGATTGATGAAGAATTAATTTCAACCGTAGAGATTGAATTAATAGCAGGAAGAAATATCTCGCCAGAAATCCCGGAGGGTGGCAGGGAAGGCTTAGATAAATCGTTCCGGGGTAGAAGCAATGGGCTGGGAGTCAATACAGGACGCCATAGGCGAGAAGGTGGGGCTTTACAACATCGTTGGAGTCGTGGAAGATTTTCATATCAAACCACTTCATAAAGAAGTTCAACCTGTAATAATGAGTCAAAATCAATGGGGGAGAGCCTTTACCTTATTGATTAAAATTGAAGGGGGCAACATTACCAATACCTTAGATGCCTTACAGGAGGCATGGAAAGGGATCGGCACTAATGGTCCCTTGGAGATCACTTTTTTGGATGACCAGATAAACAGCCTGTATGAGAAAGAGCAGAAAACGGCTAAAATCATCGGCTTTTTCGCCTTCATGTCCATTTTTGTAGGATGCCTTGGATTATTTGGCCTTGCTACTTTTATGACGGAACGACGCATAAAAGAGATTGGAATTCGAAAAGTTTTGGGAGCCAGTGTGGGAAATATTCTACTGCTTCTGTCGAAAGACTTTGGGAAACTGGTTATGGCAGCTTTTGTAGTAGCAGTACCTATCGCTTATATCATCTCCAATAAATGGCTGGAGCACTTTACTTACAGGATAGAGGTGGGGCCCATGATATTTATTGGGGCGGGACTTACTGTTTTAATAATCGCATTATTTTCAACCGGGATCAGGTCTTTGCAAGCTGCCATGACAAATCCAGCTGATACAATTCAGGGATAAACACCAAAAATGATTGGACTTTCCCTGGCTGGATGATAATGAATAGAGCAATTTTGCCATAATTGTAGGGACTCTGATCTGGTTCAAGCATCCGATTGGACCTGACATTAACATGCCACTATTACCGTCGTCACCAAATACGCTAAGACGCAGAGCGATCGTAGCGAAGGAAACTTGCACCTCGCACCTAACACCTTGAACCTTACTCCAATCCTCTACATATTCCCACCTATCAAATCAAAACCTCAAAATTCCGTCATGAGACAAATTCTACTAACGCTCACTCTATCACTCCTCACTTTATCACTTACCGCACAAACCACCACCAAATACGAAATCTCCTTCGAAAACGCCGTCCACCATGAAGCTGAGATCAGCATAACCTACACCAATTTAGATAACAAGATTTTAGAAGTTCGAATGAGCCGCACTTCTCCGGGGCGATATGCACTGCACGAGTTTGCCAAGAATGTATATGGGGTAAAGGCAACTGATGGCAAAGGAAATGAGTTGGAAGTTACGCGCCCTAATCCACATCAATGGAACGTAAGCGGACATGACGGAACCGTGAAATTTGAGTACACACTGTTTGCCAATCGGGGAGATGGAACCTACTCGCAGGTGGATGAAACGCACGCCCACCTCAACATGCCGGCAACCTTTGCCTGGGCACGCGATTATGAACATCGTCCAATTGAAATCACTTTTGATGTTCGTGAGGATCTAAGCTGGAAAATTGCCACCCAACTCAAACCACTTGAGGGAACAACCTATTACGCACCGGACCTTTATTACTTTTTAGATAGTCCGGTAGAAATTGCTGACTTTTTTGAAAGACAGGATGAGGTTAATGGGCAGCTCATAAAAATGGCACTCCATACTTCTGCAACTGAAAGCGAAGTAGATGAATATTTCGGAAAGGTGATGGCGATAGTGAATGAGCAAGTAGAAGTTTTCGGGGAGTTACCGAAGCTGGATTATAGCGAATATGTGTTCCTCAATTGCTTTATGCCCAATGCCAGCGGAGATGGAATGGAGCATCGAAACTCAACGATTGTCACTAATTCGAAGCCGTTAGACCGACCACTTGCCGAAACCAGCATCGGGACGATTTCCCACGAATTTATTCATACCTGGAATGTGGAGCGTATTCGTCCGGCAAGTTTGGAACCCTTCGATTTTGAGGAAGCCAACATGAGTGGCGAGCTTTGGTTTGCAGAAGGTTTTACGAGTTACTACACAGGATTAATTTTAGCACGAGCCGGGATCAGAACTGAGCAAGAATATATTGAAGGGTTAGCCGGAGGAATTAATTACGCATTCAATCATCCCGGCCGAGATTTTTTCAGTCCGGTTGAAATGAGCTATCAGGCTCCATTTGTAGATGCGGCCACTTCTGTAGATCCTCAAAACAAAGAAAACACCTTTATTTCCTATTACACCTATGGAAGTGTACTTGGGTTGGCTTTGGATCTATCTCTTCGAAACTTAGATGGCAATAAAAATATGGACGATTTCATGAAGTTGATGTGGCATGAATTTGGTGAGACGGAAATACCATACACCAATCGTGATATTGAGGCAACTTTGGGAGAATATGCTGGACAGGAATTTGCATCTGAATTTTTTAGTAAATACATCTACGATAGCCAAATGCCGGATTATGAGTCTTTGTTCGCCAGTGTTGGGGTGAATTTTGGGAAAGCTAATCCAGGAAATGTTACTCTTGGAACAAATATTCTAATCGAAGATGGAGTAGGATTATTGAGATCAAATGCCATTATGGGCTCGCCCATTTATGAGGCAGGAATTGAATCTACTGACGAGATTATATCAATCGCAGGAACAGATCTCAGTTCTGTTTCTGACGTAGATGAAATTTTGCAGAATTATGCACCGGGTGATGAAGTTGAGATCATCTTTCGTCGGTGGAATGAAACAAAAACGGTACAGGTGAAATTAGCTGAGGATCCGTCCTTCAAGACAGAGATTAATCAAAGAGCCAATGAAGCTCAGATTGCAAAAAAATCTGATTGGTTAAAGAATTAGAGATCAGAGAAAACTTTTAGGAAATCAATCCGTAGATTAATAGGTATGTCAATATAAAATTATGGTGATGGTATTTGATTCCTAATGCTATTATCATTCAATAATAACAAAACAGCATTATTTTAAAATAAGTTATGGTTAATAAAAGATTAGAATCCCTTTTCGGAAGGTCAACAGGAAACTTCGTTCTACTTTTTATTTTGGTGATTGGTTTTTCGGCGTGTACCGGAAGTGGAACAGTTACTGAAAATGAAGATACTTCTGATACCGTTGAGGATGGAAGATCTATTGAAGAGTTGGAACGTCTGTTTTATGCTCGACAGGATAGCGCCAAAATGAATTTTACACAAGCTGATACTGATTTTATGATTGGTATGATTGCTCACCACGCTCAGGCGTTGATCATGTCTCGGCTCGCCCCGGAAAACAATGCAAGTTCACAAGTACAAACACTGGCCGCACGGATTATCAATGCTCAAAAAGATGAGATCAAAACGATGCAGCGGTGGTTGGAAGACAGAGAGCAGCCCGTGCCTGAAGTTCATATTGAAGGTTTAAATTTAATGATCCATGGGTTGGAAGGACATCACGCCGATATGGATCATTCAAAGATGGCGGGTATGTTGAGTGATCAACAACTTAGGGAATTGGCAGATGCTGAGGGAGTCGAATTTGACCGGTTATTCCTAAAATACATGATTCAGCATCACCAAGGAGCAGTAACTATGGTAGATAAGCTGTTCAGCACAGATGGGGCCGCACAAGATGAAGGGGCGTTCAGGCTGGCTACAGATATACAAGTAGATCAAAAAACAGAAATTGCACGAATGCAGTTAATGCTGGATGAGATAACCGCTTCCAATTAATACTGCAAGCAAATTTTAACAACAACACAAATCAATACAAACACATGAATAGATCAGATACGAAATGGACCTCGTCGGTACGACTTGGTTCTGCTAAATTATTAGGTATGCTGGTTCTTGCTGTGGTATTTGGAGCTTATGGTTGTTCATCCTCTATGGTTGACGATGACATGAGTCCCGTAGTACCGGAAATAGAACCAAAACCAATGTCGGAAGTAACACCTCCAAGTCCGGACCCACGAGTAGGATTAGAAGCCGGATTATTTGACGCTGAAGAAGCTATTTGGAACTTGAATATGCTTTCACAAACACCTCCGCCTGAAAACTTTGTAGGGGTTACAAACTCAGACCTTGCCTTTAAAGACAATTATGTTTTCCAGGGAAATTATAATGGAGTGATTGTATGGGATGTCACTAATCCACGTTCTCCTGAATTGGTAGTCGATTACTTATGCCCGGCTTCACAGAGTGATGTTTCCGTGTATGGAAACTTAATGTTTGTTTCCGGTGAAGGCTTTGGTGGCCGACTCGATTGCGGTACTGAAGGGATAGACCAAGCAGTAAGTCAGGAACGGTTACGAGGTATCAGAATTTTCGACATCACAAATGTTGAAGAGCCTGAGTATGTGGCTAATGTTCAAACGTGCCGTGGATCACACACGCATTCCGTATTAAAAGATCCTGAAGATGACGACAATGTATTTATCTATGTTTCCGGTTCAGCACCGGTAAGACCTGAAGAGGAACTTCCGGGTTGTGTGAATGCGTTGCCAGAGGATGATCCAAACTCAGCACTCTTTAGAATTGAGGTTATCAAAGTTCCTTTAGACAATCCGCAGGAAGCAGCTATTGTAAACTCTCCTCGTATTTTTGATGATCTGGAAGCAGCTCCTACTCATGGTCTTGCTCCTGCTGATCTAGAGCGCATTGAAAGAGCAAAAGAAGAAGGAGCATTTGTAGTAGAAATTTTTGGAAATCCACAAGTTCTACCTGATCAATTTGTGCAACAATTAATTGGCAATGTTATGCAGGAACGAGGAAATGATACAGGTACTCCTACTGCTGCCGACAGTGCCGCATTGAGAGACCAATTACCTGATATGATTGCTCAAATGTTTGGTGGAAATGAAAGACAGGAAAGAGGCCCAAATCAATGCCACGATATTACGCTGTATCCTGAAATTGGATTAGCCGGTGGTGCTTGTGAGGGTTACGGGTTATTACTTGATATCACCGATCCTGAAAATCCCAAAAGGGTAGATGCGGTAGCAGATTCTAACTTCTCCTACTGGCACTCTGCCACGTTCAGCAATGATGGTAAGAAAGTACTTTTCACTGATGAATGGGGCGGTGGCGGACAACCAAAATGCCGTGAAACCGATCCTTACGAGTGGGGCGCAAATGCTTTATTCACCATCAATGACAATAACCAGATGGAATTCGAAAGCTATTACAAACTACCTGCTCCTCAAACGGAATTGGAAAACTGTGTAGCTCATAATGGTTCGTTGATTCCGGTTCCGGGAAGAGAAATTATGGTTCAGTCTTGGTATCAGGGTGGAATCTCTGTATTTGACTGGACGGATATTGAAAATCCGGTTGAAATTGCTTTCCACGATAGAGGGCCTTCCAATCCTGATCAAATGGGATCTGGCGGAAGCTGGTCGGTATACTGGTATAATGGGATGATCATCAATTCCGAGATTGCTCGTGGACTGGATATTTTTGAGCTGGAGCCAAGTCCATATATTACCCAGAACGAAATTGATGCTGCTAATACCGTTAAGCTTGATTACCTGAATGCACAGGGACAGCCTATGTTTGAATGGCCAACAACCTATGCATTAGCAAAAGCTTATGTAGATCAACTTGATCGTAATGATGGATTAAGTGATGCCGATATTGCTGCTTTACGCACAGGTATCAGAAGTGCAGAACGTGGCAATAGTGATGTACTGACTGAATTGGCAGGAAATATAGCGTCAAAAGCAGCTTCGTCTTCTCAGTCAGAGAAAGTACGAACACTGGCACAAACACTTCGAGATTTAGCCGACATGTAATTGCAGTTAAATATCTAAGTTAGATTTTATAATCCTGATTCGGCGAACAGCCGGGTCAGGATTTTTTTGTTTATAGTGGGATCAAGTTTTGCAGATTAGGTTATTACTCTTCATATTCGGGGGAAACTCTTAAACCATCAAATCATCCCCAAATGAAGAAAATCGTTTCCCTTTTGTTTATTGTGATTCTATTCACAACCTCACCATTTGCTCAGAATTACCCCCATGTTTTATCCATGCAGGAAAGAGCAGAAGTTATTGACGATCTTTTGATAGATAAGGTCGAAACAGTACTTCCGCAGTTGATGCGAAGAGCTGATATTGATATGTGGGTCATAGTATCGAGAGAGTATAATGAAGATCCGGTGATCAAGACTTTTCTGCCGGCAACATGGCATGCAGCCCGGCGCCGAACCATTTTAGTGATGCACGACCTTGGAGAGGGGAATGGTGTAGAAACCCTTGCTGTAGCTCGTTACGATGTAGGTGAGTTGTTCAAAAGAGCATGGGATCCGGAAGAGGAACCGGATCAATGGAAAAGACTTGCGGAGATTATAGAAGAAAGAGATCCGGAACGAATTGGAATCAATATTTCTGAAATTTGGGGGCACGCAGATGGACTGGTTGTGACGGATCATGAGGAAATGAAGGAAGCTTTAGGAAGTGAATATGCAAACCGATTGGTGTCAGCTGAAAAACTTGCTGTGGGTTGGCTGGAAACACGGACTGAAAAAGAAATGCAGATTTATCCTCAGATTGTTCGAATTGCGCATGAGATTATAGCAGAAGGATTTTCAGATCATGTCATTCAACCGGGAGTGACAACTACAGAAGACGTAGTTTGGTGGTTCAGGGAAAAAATCAGGGATCTGAATTTAATAACCTGGTTTCATCCAAGTGTGTCCATTCAAAGAGCTGATCCCGAATCCTTTGATCATTTAAGAACATTTGACAGCCGACCGGGTGAAAATTTGATTATGCCCGGAGATTTACTACACGTAGATTTTGGCATAAAATACCTCCGGCTCAACACTGATACCCAACAGCATGCTTATGTACTTCGACCGGGAGAGACAGAAGTTCCCGACTACCTGAAAGAAGCTTTTGATAATGGGAATCGACTGCAGGATATATTCACCAATAATTTTAAAGAAGGCCGAACGGGAAATGAGGTGTTGGCTATGTCATTGAAAGAAGCCAAAGAAGAAGGTCTCAAGCCGAGCATCTATACTCACCCAGTTGGCTACCACGGTCACGCTGCAGGTACCACATTGGGAATGTGGGATAAGCAGGACGGTGTGCCCGGCGATGGAGACTATCCCCTTCACCTAAATACCGCGTATTCCATTGAGCTGAACAACGCAACCTATATTGAAGAGTGGGGCAAAGAAATTCGCATTATGTTGGAAGAAGATGCCTTTTTTGATGCATCAGGGGTTTGGTATATCGATGGACGTCAACGTGAAATCATGACCATTCCAAGAACGCCGGCTAAACAATGATGTATAAACATTAATTTGAATAGCTTTAATATTATTAATTTCGCAGTAACCAACGGTTAAGAGTATTTGCCTTTTTTGATTTCATCTGCTACCATCTGTAAAAAAGAGTTGTAGTACGATGGAATTCAGAAACTTAGAAGAGAAAATTACACATGCTCGAAGTCTCAATAATCCCTTGCCGGAGTTGGTAGTTGATTTTAAATCATTACTAAAAAGGGGTATCGGTAGCGGCAAGGTTTACTTGACATATCGGGATGCAGAACATAATCGGACTGATGTTAGCTATCGAGAATTTTACAAGTATGTGCTGAATACAGCTCGATTCTATCAGTCCAAGGGACTACAGCAGGGAGATAAAATTGCCACCATTTCCCACAACCACTGGCATACGGTTGTTCAATATTTTGCAGCATGGTTTTGTGGATTGGTAGTAGTACCGGTAAATCTTGGGGAAGATGACAACCGAATTGCTTATATCCTCGAAAATGCGGAAGTAAAACTGGCATTGGTTCGGGATGAGTACACCGGAAGGATTCAATCCATTATCAACAAAGAAATAGCTCTTTCCGAAGTTGAAGTAGTAGGGTGTGATGATGATGTAGCGTGTTTTTCTGAAAAGGACGGTGTGTTAGATGATCCTAAGGTTGATCTGGAATCTGAGGCCCTGATTGTGTTTACGTCCGGAACAACCGGAAGCCCAAAAGGAGTGGTTTTAACGCAACGCAACCTATTAGAGGATGCCAGGACAATATCTCAATGGCATAACATTGATGGTCAAACAAAAATGATGTGTGTGCTCCCCATACACCATGTTAATGGTACCGTGGTAACTATGATTACACCGTTTTATGCCGGTGGATCGACAGTGCTGAATCAGAAATTCAGTGCGAGCCATTTTTTTGAGGCTGTAGAGAATGAGGGCGTGCATGTTGTAAGTGTAGTGCCAACGTTGCTTCAATATCTCACCAATTATTATGCAGACAAAGAAGCACCTGGTATCAGTCATTTTCGTCACATTATCTGCGGGGCGGGACCACTGACTGTACAGGTAGTACAAAATTTTGAGGAGAAATTCGATATCCCGATTATTCATGGCTACGGCCTTTCAGAAACCACGTGCTATTCCTGTTTTATCCCTGTTGATCAACCAAGAGAAGAGCACTACAAATGGATGAGAGATTTCGGGTATCCCAGTATTGGAATCCCGGTTCCTGCTAATGAAATGGATATTCAGGATGAACAGGGGAATTCAGTACCGGAAGGGGAGCGAGGCGAAATTGTAATACGTGGGGTGAACGTGATGAAAGAATATTTCAACAATCGGGAAGCCAATGAATCGGCTTTTAAAAACGGTTGGTTTCGAAGCGGAGACGAGGGGTTTATTAAAAAGGACGAAGAGGGCAATCCCTATTTTTTCATCACGGGACGGTTGAAAGAGCTGATTATCCGTGGAGGAATAAACTTGGCACCGCTGGAGATTGATGAAGTAATCAACAAGGCACCTGGCGTAAAAGCTGGCATCGCGGTTGGTTTTGAAAACGATTGGTATGGGGAAGAAGTGGGCGCGTATGTTCAACTCAAGGAGGAAGCCAAAGAAGATAAACAGGCTATTCTGGACTACTGCCAAAAGCATTTACCCTTTTCTAAAGCTCCTAAGGTTGTGGTCGTTGGAGAGGAGCTCCCTGTTACTTCTACAGGAAAATACCAGCGATTAAAAGTGGCGCATTTATTTGAGGAGTGGAAAAAAGTTCAGTTTAAGAAATGACTAATTGTAAGTATTTAAAATTACCTTTTCACTACGGCCAAAGTACACCTCGATGAACACACCAATTTATCACGCTCATCCCGAATTTCACACTCCCACACCTGTATTCTTTTCCCGGCATGAACCGGCTTTGCAGTTCCTGTAACTTCTCCACCCATTTTTACCGAGCGAATGTGATTGGCATTAATCTCCACACCAACTACTGTTTTGGATACTTCTTCAAGCAAAAACCACCCACCGACTGAGCACAAAGTTTCGGCTAAAGCCACTGAAGCTCCGCCATGTAACACCCCAAAAGGCTGTACCGAATTTTCATTTACCGGCATTGTAGCTACTATTTTATCTACAGAAACGTGTTGAAATTCAATCCCTAAGGCGTGTCCCATGTGTTTATGATCGAAATTGAAGTACATCTCGGCTTTCTTTTTCAGGGTATCTTCGATAAACATAAAATTTGAATTTGATTAACGGTGTTAAGTTATTAAAATAAAGGCATGGAATCGCTTTCAAATAAGCGGCAAATTTGTTATTTGTTAATGGTGATTAGTGCTAAAAATTGGCCTTTAAACATGGCAAATCCCATTAACTAATATACCAATTACGATTAACCAAGCTGATGATAGGAAAATATTATGAAATACGAGCCAACAACTATCTTATCCATCGTAGAACAAGGGTATGAAAAAAATAAAACCGGAGTATTTTCTGCCGTAAAAAGAAATGGAGAATGGATCGAAACTTCTGTTGATGATTTTAAACAGATGGTTCGCGACCTGGCATTGGGATTACATGAACTTGGTGTTCGAAAAGGGGATAAAATTTCTCTTCATGCCGAAAATTCTACGGAGTGGTTGGTTATTGATCAGGCCGTTCTTTCACTTGGGGCGGCTGTCGTTCCAATTTATACTACGCAACCGGGCGAGCAAATCAAATATATATTAGAAAACTCGGAGGCTAAAGTCCATTTTGTGTCAAATGATGAAGTGTTTGCCGAAACCAAACCTCTCATTAAAGAAGTTACGAATGTAAAGGCCATTGTTTCTATTCTCGGTTCAAACCATGAAAAACTACGCACTCTTGATGAGATCTTAGAAATGGGACACAAAAAGGGAGAAGAAGATCCTTCTCTTTTTGAAAAACTAAGGAACGATGTGGAGCCGGATGATTTAGCTACTCTTATCTACACGTCAGGAACTACCGGCGTTCCTAAAGGGGTAATGTTGACTCATCATAATATTGCCGGAAATGCATTGGCTGCTTATGAAATTTTTCCATTTGAAGTAGACAAGTATGAAAAACCTACAGTTCTTTCTTACCTGCCTTTAGCACATATGTTTGAACGAACGGCATCCTACATTTATGCATATGTCGGAATTCCTCCTTATTACATTGAAGATACAGACGAGATTAAAGAGGATTTTGGTCACGTAAAACCAATTTATCTGGTTACTGTACCCCGATTACTGGAGAAAATTGTTACCGGAATTAAAGTGAAAGGGCAGGAAATGAGTGGGATCAAAAAGCAGCTTTATTATTGGGCGGTGAATTTAGCAGAAGATTATGACCCCGATAATCCTCCTTCAAAGTGGAAATGGAAGATTGCTGACAAACTTGTTTATTCCAAAATCCGTGAATTATTTGGTGGACGAATGGTAGGATTTAATGTTGGAGGTGCGGCTTTATCACCAAATATTGCCCGGTTTATAAATGGAATCGGTATTTATTGTGGATTGGGTTATGGGTTGACAGAAACCTCGCCTGTACTTACCGGTCCCCCGAAAGGTGAATTAAATATTGGTTCCTCAGGTAAACCTATTGCTGATGTTGAAATTAAAATAGCTGAAGATGGGGAGATCCTGGCAAAAGGGCCTTACATCATGAAAGGATATTACAAGATGCCTGAAAAAACAGAAGAAGCCATTTATGATGAGGGTTGGTTCCACACCGGTGATATTGGCCATTTGGATGACGATGGATGGCTTTTCGTAACAGATCGGAAGAAATCTCTGTTCAAGCTATCCACAGGTAAATATGTGGCGCCCCAACCCATCGAAAATACATTAGTAAACAGTGGATTCATTGAACAAGCAGTTGTGGTGGGGAGCGAGCATAAATTTTGTGCAGCCCTGATTGTACCTAATTGGGAGAACATGAAGAAACGGTTTGAAACGAAAGCCCATCAATTTCCCGATGAAAATATCACTGAAAATGAATTCGTAGTTAAAAGGATTCAGAAAGAAATTGATAAGGTGAATAAAGAGCTTTCAAAGTGGGAAAAAGTGAAACGCTTTAAGCTTCTGGAAGATCAATTTACGATTGATGATGGAGAGATTACCCCTACACTAAAAATCAAACGAAACGTCATCAATAAGAAATACAAAGAGCAGATTGATTCCATATACGCAGATGAGGAATCGTAAATCGAAATCATAGAATGACTTGGAATATTTCTGTTAATAATTTTTGGAATTGAAAATAGAATTAGTCAAAAAAGGGTTAAGTCGTTAAGACGAGATTTCTGTAAGAGTTAAAATTATGAGTACAAGAAAATATTTTATCAAGAAAGTAGCAGTTTTAGGCTCCGGTGTGATGGGTAGTCAAATTGCGGCTCACTGTGTAAACGCCGGCTTGGATGTGGTGCTGTTGGATCTGAAGAGTGACGATCCTGACCGACCCAACAAGACAGTTGAGGAAAGTTTGCAAAAGGCTTCAAAAATGAAACCGGCTCCATTCGGAAAACCTGAGTTCGCTAATAGAGTGGAAATCGGAAATTTTGAGGATGATTTTGATAAGCTGAATGATGCGGACTGGATTTGTGAGGTTATCATTGAAAAAATGGACATCAAGAAAGATATGATGTCTCGCATTGAGGAAGTTCGTAAACCTGAAACTATTGTGAGTTCCAATACTTCCGGATTACCAATAAGTGAGATTAGCGAAGATTGCAGAGACGATTTTAAGGCACATTTTTTAGGGACCCACTTTTTTAATCCACCCAGGTACATGAAGTTGTTGGAAGTGATTCCTACTGATACGACATCGGATGAAGTAACCGAATTCATGCATCGTTTTTGTGAAAAATCACTCGGCAAAGGAGTGGTTATTTGTAAAGACACTCCAAATTTTATTGCCAACCGTGTAGGTATCTTTTCCATCGCCAATATTATGCCCTACTTTTTTAACGGGGATTTTCGAGCAGAAGATATTGACCTGCTTACCGGAAAACTTACTGGTTATTCCAAGGCAGCCACATTTCGCACCGCTGATATGGCCGGACTTGATGTTACCAATCATGTAGCCAAAAACCTGTACCCATCCATACCTGATGATGAAATGCAGGAGACCTTCAACCTTCCAGACGAGTTCGAGAAAATGGTAGATGAGGGTATGATCGGCAACAAAGCCGGTAAAGGATTTTACACCAAAAAAGATGGCGAATATTTGGTATTAAATCCGGATAGTTTTGAATATGAATCGCAGCAAAGTCTTGAAGATCCTATTCTGGAAGAAGCCAATAAGATTAAAGATACGGCTGAGCGGTTGAAGTTTTTGGTAAACTCTGATGGTAAGATTGGAGATTTTCAATGGAATGTACATCGAGACCTGCTGATGTATGCGGCTAATCGAATTCCGGAAATTACGGATTCACCACTTTCCATTGACCGGGCTATGCAGTGGGGCTTTAATTGGGAAATGGGGCCGTTTGAACGCTGGGATGCCCTCGGTATCAAAGAAACGGCTGAAAAGATTGAGAAAGAAGGAAAAGATATTCCCAATTTGATTTCTAAAATGCTTGATGCCGGATTCGAACAATTTTATCAGGATGGAAAGGTCTATGATCCTGATTCTAAATCTATGGTAGAAATTCCGCCGGAAGCCAAGGGCGAAATCAAAGTATCGCATTTCCGAAAAGAACAAGTAGCGGTTATGAAAAATGACAGTGCCGCACTTCATGATATGGGAGATGGCGTTGCGCTATTTGAGTTTAAAACCAAAAATGCTACGCTTGGAGCTGAGTTGGTGGAATCTCTGCACAAATCTTTAGATAAGGTGAAAGAAAATTTTGAGGCCATGGTTATCAGCCATGATGGAGATAATTTTGCCTTTGGAGCCAATTTGAAAGAAGCATTAACTGCCAAGCAAAGTGGAGATTGGGACAGTGTAGTTGAAGCAGTAAATAACTTTCAGAAAACAGCGGTTGCTTTGCGTTACGCCCCTTTCCCGGTAGTTGCTGCTCCGTTCGGGAAAACATTAGGCGGTGGCGTTGAATTTTGTTTGTATTCAGATAAAGTAGTAGCACATCACGAATTGTATATGGGATTGGTAGAAGTAGGGGTTGGCTTGATACCTGCCGGAGGCGGAACCAAAGAACTGCTTCGAAGAGCTATGGACAAGCTTGAGGGAGAAGCCGATCCGCTGCCATTTATACGGGAAGTGTTCAAAACTATTGGTATGGCTAAAGTTTCCGAAAGTGCGCATTTAGCTAAAGAATTAGGTTACTTACGTCCTTCTGATACCATAGTGATGAACCGGGATTTGGTTATCAAAACGGCAAAAGAAGAGGCGTTGAATTTAGTACAGGCCGGATATAGATCTGCCGCAGAAACACCGGTAAAGGTGCTGGGAAAAACTGCTTTGGCAGCTATGAAATTGATGCTGCATGTGATGCACGAAGGAAACTATATCACCGATTACGACAAAGTAGTAGCAGAACGAGTAGCCTATGTGTTGTCCGGCGGTGATTTAAGTGAAGAGCAAGAAGTACTTGAATCGTATCTGTTGAAATTAGAGCGAGAAGCCATTTTGGAATGCTTGCAAGATGACCGAACACTGGCCAGAATGGAGCATATGTTGAAGAAGGGAAAGCCATTAAGAAATTAAAAATTCAAAATTCAGGATTTAATATTATGTCAGACAGGGAAGCATACATTGTAGCAGCAGCACGAACACCTTGTGGGAAAGCGAATAAAGGTTCACTGCGGTTTACGCGACCCGATTCGATGGGGGGAGCTGTAGTAAAAGATCTTTTAGCCAGAACAAAGGGGCTTGAGCCGGATCAAATAGAAGATGTTATTATGGGGTGTGCATTTCCTGAAGCATCTCAAGGGTTGAATGTAGCAAGGCAAATTGCGCTTCTTGGGGGATTACCTGACTCAGTGACCGGAGTTACAGTAAACCGATTTTGTTCATCCGGATTACAAACAATAGCCATGGCCGCTGAACGAATAATGGCGGGTGGGGCAGATGTGATTATTGCCGGGGGAGTTGAATCTATGAGTTTAGTGCCAATGGGTGGAATGTCGTTTCAACCCACTCCTGAACTGGTTGAGAAAAAACCGGGTGTTTATGTAAGCATGGGAATTACCGCAGAAAATGTAGCAGATAAATATGATGTGAGTCGTAAAGATCAGGATGAATTCGCATATCGAAGTCACCAGCGAGCTATAAAGGCTTGGGAAGATGGAAAGTTTGATGAGCAGATCACACCCGTTGAAGTGAAAGAAAAGAAAGTAACAGCCGGTGGAGATGTTGTAGAAGAATCTTTCACCTTTAAGCAAGATGAAGGACCTCGTAAAGATACTTCGATGGAGGCTTTATCAGGATTGCGACCTGCATTCAAAAATGGTGGAAGTGTAACAGCTGGGAATTCCTCTCAGATGAATGATGCCGCTGCAGGAGTTGTGGTTATGAGCGGTGAAATGGTTAAGAAACTGGCCCTTGAACCTATGGCTCGTTATGTAGGTTTCCAGGTTGCAGGTGTGGCTCCCGAAATTATGGGTATTGGGCCGATTGAAGCTGTTCCAAAAGTTTTGAGTAAAACAGGGTTAAAGCTATCTGATATTGATCTTATTGAATTGAATGAGGCTTTTGCGTCTCAATCACTGGCTGTAATTCGTAAGTTGGGATTGGATGAAGAAATCACCAATGTTAACGGAGGAGCCATTGCGATGGGGCATCCACTGGGTTGTACAGGAGCTAAATTAACCACACAGATTTTATACGAGATGAAAGCCAGAAAGTCTAAATATGGTTTGGTCACTATGTGCATTGGTGGAGGAATGGGCGCTGCCGGAATTTTTGAAAATCTTTAACCTGGACGACGATTGTCGAACGGCCAATGACGAAAGTCGGTAGTCGTTCGTCATTGGTCATCTGTCACTAAGAAAATTATGTTCAAAGAAGACACACTATCAGGAAAAAAAATTTTAATAACCGGTGGAGGAAGTGGATTAGGTCTTGCTATGGCGAAATCTTTTGCACGAACCGGAGCCGATATTGCTATTTGTGGCAGGACGGTTGATAAACTTCAAAAAGCTGCTCAAGAAATTGAGAAGGAAAGGGAAGGGGCTGTTGCGAGATATTATCAGTGTGATGTTCGGGATTATGAAGGCGTGGCATCCATGTTTGAACAGATCGTAGAAGATTTTAGCTCTTTGGAGGGATTAGTGAATAATGCAGCAGGTAATTTTCTGTCTGCTTCAGAAGATCTGAGTCCCGGAGGCTTTAAAGCAATAGTAGATATTGTACTTCATGGCAGCTTCAATTGTACCCACGTGTTTGGTAATTATCTTATCGATAATGAGAAAGAAGGAAATATATTAAACATGGTTACGACTTATGCAGAAGGAACAGGATGTGCCTTCGTGCTGCCATCCGCATGCGGAAAAGCCGGGGTTTTAGCCATGACAAGATCGTTGGCCTTTGAGTGGGCAGAATATGGAATTCGGTTAAATGCGATCGCGCCCGGTCCCTTTCCAACAGAGGGAGCTTGGTCAAGATTGGTTCCTGATAAAACGATGGAAAAGAAATTTATAGAAAAAGTTCCCTTAAAAAGATATGGCGAGCCGGGAGAGCTCGCCAATCTTGCAACATTTCTTATGTCTGACCTCTCATCCTATATGACCGGTGAATGCGTGGTCATAGATGGAGGTGAAAGGCTTCAGGCCGGTCAGTTTAACTTTATTGACGGTTTAATGCCGCGAAGCGAACTGAAAAAAGCTTTTAAGGCAATGAAGCCCAAAAAATGAGGATTGGATTTTTGATTAGGAAATTAAAAATCCAACCATCATTACTGTTATAATGATTGCATAATAAAATCTTTTCACATTTCTATCCGGCTTATGCAATCCGAATATGTTTTTAAAAATGTAGTGGTCAAAACCTAATTTGTAATATTTTTCGTATAACTTAGCTCTCATAGTGGCACCTCCATATTTTCTTTGGTGCAAATTTGTAATTAATGATTTTGGAAAACGCTGTTAATTGTTTTTTGCAGCCAGCTGTTGTTGATCAGCTTGTACCAGTTTTCCATTAATAAATGTCTCAACGGTTAATTGTTCTCCTTTATCAAAAGTTGCTTTCGTTACAACTTTGTCTTTTACATTTCCAGAGAATAATAACCAGGTTCCATGTGGAAGAATAGACTCACCATCTCTCCAGTATTGACCTTTTTGTACAACATCACCTTTTTCATTCAAGAATTTGACATCGTATAGGTTATTCTCAACATGAGTTATAACTCGCTCATGTTTTTGATTCGTAATATCTTGTTGTGCTTTTAACCCTGTAGTTAATAACAGGGCCAATAAAATAACTGAAATGATATTTTTCATAAGATTCCTCCACATTTGATCTGCTTCAATGTTAAGGAATTGTTAACTCAATGTAAATGGTTTGTTAACGAAAAGTTAACATTAAGTTAACAAAGCCCTCAGGAGAATTGTGAGAGCCGTTTTTCAAGGACTTTTATTTGTTGAGAAAGCTGGTAGGCATCATATGCAGTATAGGCCGTTTCTTTGTCCATTTGAATGGACTTCAAGAATATTAGGGCCGCCTTTTCGGCAGATTTAGCAGGATCAAAAACTTTTTTTTCAAAAAAGAGGTGGTCACCGGAATTGAGTCTTCCTATTCGTATATCCTGATCGTGTACACTGCACTCAAGTATCTCTCTTTTATTTGATGCAATACGTTTATGTCGATTTTCAGATGCCCCGGTATAAATTCTGATGTCAGCTGTAGATCCATTATCAAAGCGTAGGAAAATATGGATGACAGAAGGTGTTTTGTCTTCCAGTTTAATTTGCTTGGCTTCGGTATGGTGAATTCCACTGTCCATCCATTTCATACATAAACCAAGCTCATCAATCCAAAAGTGGCGGAACTCATCTTCTGTATTTAAGAATTGGGTATAGTTTACTTCCCGGGTAATACTAAGGAAAGAGGGGCGGTTCATACGATCCATCATCCATTGTGAGGCTGGCGCGAGGGTTGGCCAGTGAGAGAATTGAACATGTACACCGGCTTCATGTACGGCGCGATATATTTTTTCCAGTTTTTCAGAATTGGTAGGCTGACGAGAAACAAGAAAGCAGTTCAGGCCTTGTTGTATGCCTTTCAATAAAATATCCAGATTTTGTTCGGACTCATCAACCAGGAAGCAGGCATCTACTTTGCCTACTTCATTAATATGGGCACAAAGTTCTACTTCATTAACAATATGGTGTGGACGAAGGTGTCGTTCCCAAGCTACAGCACGTTTAGCATCTCCTACAATTCCAACTTTCATAATAATGGGGTTAGTTGACACTTAAGATGCTAAGGCCACATGAATTTTACAAGAGGAGAGGAATTAGTCTGGCATTACAATAGCTAAGATGAAATAGGCAAGTACGGCTGTACCAAAACTTGAGACAAGAATCAGTGCAAAAATGATGCGTACAATAGTGGCATCCCATCCAAGGTATTCAGCAAAGCCACCGCAAACACCGGCAAGCATCTTGTCTGTTCTTGATTTTCTGAGTTTAGCTGGCATGATAAAATATTAGGTTGATTATAATCTAACACGGTATTACGACAGATAAAACCAGATGTTTCAAAAAAGTTCAAATAAAAAAAGCGAAGCCTTTTAAGCTTCGCTTAGGAAGAGTTACAGAATCAAGAATTTTTAATTACAACCGGTGATACAAAAACTGGTTTTTTCGTACCCTACATAGGAGACTTCAAGGAAGTTTCGGCCATCAGGTATATTCTCGATGGTGAACTCTCCATTAGGACCTGTAGTGCTTCCGATGTTTGTTCCTTGTATAGTTACATTTGCTCCTGCTAAAAAGTCACCGCCTTTGCTTTTAACCGTTCCTTTAATAGTCCCATTATCATTATTCCAGGCATTAACTACCATTGTGTTTTGAGCAGATTCCTGATCAACTGTAAAACCTGAATCCTCTAAATTAAATTTGATATTCAATGCATATTGAACACGAACCGGTCTACCGCGCTGCATGCCAGGTTCAAACTTGGCTTCGCGTACTACCCTGAGAGCCTCTTCATCTGCACCGCCGCCAATGCCTCGAACCACTCGTGCGTTTTCTACATTACCGTTTTCAGTAACAATGAATTGTATGGTAACACGCCCTTCAATACCTGCGCGGCGAGCCAAAGTTGGATATTGAACTTTACTCTGAAGCCCCGCCATACCACCAATTAGTTTTGGCATTTGTTCTACTACTACAAAGAAGTCTTCTTCAGTAGTGTTTTGCTTTAAGTCTCCTGAAAGTTTCAAATCTGCAGAAAGATTTACAGGTACATTAGTAAGGGTTCCAAAATCTTTCAATCTTTGGGCATTGGTCAAAATTTGGTTGGGGATTTTGGTGAAAATTTTAAAATCCAGAGCCTTATCAAGAGTAAAGTGACGGGCATAAATGGGAATTTTTTTATCTGAAATATCCTCATTGGTAGTAATTTCTACAGTCATTTTATTTACTTCAAAAGTAGCCTTGTTTCCTGAGATATTTCCGGCTTTTACAGCGCCGTCAAAATGAGATGGAGCAAATACAAAACTACCATATTCTCCAAGTATCATGACCATTCCGTTAAATGCCATAGCATCTATGTTGGAATTCATTTGAAGCACTTCAATACCATTAACCGTTACATTCGGACTATTGAAATTTAATTCTGTGTTTGCTAACTCTTCTTCACTTAGACCTTGTGGCGCACGCAAATCAGAACAGGCAATAGGCAATGTTATTCCAACAATCATCAGCATTAAAAAAGCAATGCTTTGCCGAAAAGAAGTTTTTTGGAGTTTGTGATATTTCATGGTTTTAATCCGTTTTTTTAAAGTTGAATTTTTTACTGCCATGCTCACTGATAATTTTCCTGCGCCGCTGCTAAGTGGAACTAATTCATATAAAAGATTGGCGTAGGATTTGATAGAGAAATCGGATTTGGAGAGGACTTCCTGGTCGCATGAAATTTCACGATAGGTGTCGATTTCCTGATTTCCATACCTGACAAGGGGATGAAACCAAAAAAGCGATTCAATCATAGACAGGGCTAACTGCAACAGGTAATCACCGCGTTTTATGTGGGTGAGCTCATGCTGCAGGGCCATGTCCAGTTTTTCCGGTTCATGTTGCAGAATACTTGGAAGGACAATCACCGGTTGCTTCCATCCAAAAGTGAAGGGAACCAACGGATGATCGTGAAAAGCTAATTTTACTAATCGATCATTGCTAAGATCTTTTGAAATCACATCCTGTAATTCAGTGATTTCCAGATTTTTATACAGTGATTTAAGGGTGACATAGCTTTTAACAAGCTGACCAATCATAAAAAGTGAAATCAAGCCTACAATCACCGTTCCGATGCCAATTAGGAGGGAAGGCTCAAGCCAGTTAATAGTTACTGTAGCTGATGAATTAGCCGCAGCCGGTACTACTTCAATAGGATTCTGAACCACAATAAAAGCTGTTTCAATATTGGATTCAGCAAACCAAGTTGGAATTCGATTCATCAAAGCTGCAACCCCAATTCCAAATGGAAGTGAGAGTAATGCTGCGGTGCGCAAATGATAGTGAAAGAGTGGATTTAGTTTCTCACGATTTCTCAAAACAAGAAAGGCAAGTCCACAACAAAGAGTCCAAACTCCCAAAGGAAACCAAATGGCATCGAGACTAAAATTGCCGATTTGCTTTATGTAGTAAACAAGCTCAATCATCTTATTCCTCCATATTATCTATCATATCCCGAAGTTCTTTCAATTCTTTTTCACTGATTTTCTCTTCTTTTACCAGTGTTTGTACCATTGCAGAGGTCGATCCTTTAAACACTTTATCAATCAGTCCCGAAATTAGGCTGGATTGAACTTCCTGAGGTTCTTTGCGTGCACTATATACATAGGTATTACCATCTTTATAATATTTCAAAAACCCTTTGTCATTAAGGTTTTTCATAATGGTCATAACCGTAGTATAAGCGACTTTTCGCTCTTTTAGGATGCGTTCTCTTACCTGGGCAACGGTTGCTTCTCCAAGTTCCCACACATGATGCAGGATTTCCATTTCCGATTCTCCAAGGGGTGTCAGTGATTTTTTCATAGCGTTTTTGAATTAGTTAGTACTAATATAATAGTAATGAATTAAAATTCAACATTTATTTTTCGGAAGCTTGAATGTAATTAATCAACTCGTCGGGGTTATTGAAAAATGTAAGTTTAGCTGTTTCTATATTTTCAAAAAAAGCTTTGGATGATTCCGTCCAATTCAATAATAGAACTAATTTATTAGCCTTTATGGCAAGTGCTATTTCTGAAATCGTGCCGGCATCCACTCCAATACCAATGATGGTATCGGAGGTCAACACATTTATGTTATTTCGGGCACTACCCATTCCGGTTTTGATGGGGATGTCCACATATTCGGATTGATCGGCTCCGTCTTCAGAGGGTAAAATTCCGATGGTAGTCCCACCGGCCGATTTCGCTCCTTTCATAGCAGCTTCCATCACGCCGGATGCTCTTCCACCGGTTAAAACCAGGTAACCTGATTCTGCCATGAGTTGCCCTACTTCAAATGCTGCGTCAATATCAGCAGTGGTAGCTCCTTCGCCGGGTCCCATTATGCCAATAATTTTTCTTCCTTCCATAGCTAATGATACTCTAAAGCAAGCAAAAATTCGAGTGTCGGAACGCTAATATGAGTTATTTTCATTCTAACATCATGAGCAGAGCTTTTTTAAAACATATTGACCAACAAATTACCAAACCAAAACTTTCAAATCATGAGCGAGCGGTATTTGTTCTTCATGATCAGCTTAACCTTGATGTTTGGCCCAGCTGGATTCGGGAAGAAAAGCCGCTACTTATCTTCATGGAATCTGCAGAAAAGGGGAACGAGTTGCCTCATCATAAAAAAAAGGCCATTTATTTATTAAGCAGCATGCGTCATTTTGCCTTGGAGTGTGCAGAGGCCGGATATCCGGTTCACTATCACTCCACAAAAAAACATTTTGACGATGGTTTGAATGAAATTCTTTCCGAAAATGAGGAATTAAATCTTACGTATATGGCCCCTTCAGAATGGGATTCCCGAAATCGACTTCGAAACGTAAGGTCTGAGTTTTTGGATCGCGTTGAAGAAATCCCCAATAACTTTTTTCTGGCAGATGTTGAAGAATACAAGGAGCGTGTTAAAGATGGCTGGCTGATGGAATATTTCTATCGTGAAATGAGAAGAAAGACAGGGTACTTGATGAATGGGGATGAGCCTGAAGGAGGGGGGTGGAACTATGATGAGGAAAACAGGGAGAAGCTTCCTAAAGACCATCCCGTGCCAGAAATTGCTAAAACCGAGTCGGATGATATAACCGAAGAGGTTAAAGAGATGGTGGATAGTTGGTATGGTGACAGTTTTGGAGAAAGCGAAAACTTCACCTATGCAGTTACCCGAAGGCAGGCTCTATATAGGTTAAATGAATTTATTGAGGAGCGTTTAGATGAATTTGGTCCCTATGAAGACGCTATGGCTCATGGTAAATATGAGCTTTTTCACTCACAGCTTTCGGTGTACTTGAACAATGGGCTATTGTTACCTACAGAAGTTTGCAATAAAGCTGAAGAAGCTTACCATAATGACAATGCCCGGCTGAATTCCGTAGAAGGTTTTATCCGGCAAATTATAGGTTGGCGTGAGTATGTGCGGGTGTATTATGAGGCCATGATGCCGGAAGTTAGGGAGGCTAATCACTTTAATTTCACCGAAAGACTGCCGGAAATGTATTGGTCGGGAGAGACCAAAATGAACTGCATGAGTGAATGCCTAAAACCGGTTATTAAAGAAGGCTATTCGCATCATATTCCAAGACTGATGGTGCTCAGTAATTTTAGCAATCTCACAGAGACAGATCCTAAAGAATTGAACCGTTGGTTTCATCTCTCTTATGTGGATGCCTATGAATGGGTGGTGTTGCCAAATGTGTTGGGAATGTCCACTTTTGCCGATGGCGGAGTTTTGGCCTCCAAACCATACGTGAGCAGTGGAAATTACATCAAAAAAATGAGTGATTACTGTAAACACTGTGGGTACAAGATAAGTAAGAAGTCCGGGGAAGAGGCCTGTCCGTTCAACTACCTATATTGGAATTTTATTGACAAACAGCGAGAGACGTTCACCAATAATGGCAGAGCTAATTTCATGGTAAATATGTTTGATAAAAAGAGTGAAGAGGATAAGAAAGCTATTTGGGAAAGTTCGGAAGGATTTCTGAGAAAGTTAAAAAGAGATTCAGAGTAAGTATCTAATATTAATATCTTTGTACTTTTAAAATTTATGTCTTATTTATTAGGGAACTAAAATTAGGGGTAAATCATGAGTAAAGATTTTATTTGGCCAATAGTTGGCTTTGCGGTTGTTTCGGTCGCAGTATGCTTTTCATTTATATATCAGGATCTGTGGCTTGGCTTTTTTGTTGCTCTTACAGCGGGGGTGGGCTTGTTACTAATAATGACAGTAAAAATGTTATCCGGGGTAAAATCTGCAGGAATAAAGAAAACGGTTGGGTTTCTGTTTTTGGGATTGTCGGTATTGGTTATATATGATTCTGTATTTGAAATGATTAAATCTGACAAAAAAAGTGATATCCTTGTTGAAATCAGGCAATCAATAGATGGGAATGTCTCTCAGATACAGTCTGAAAAAATATTTGTTGAAAGACTTCGGTATAAATCTCAGAACGAAGAGGTAGAAAATCTGGCAGAAGCCTTCAGGACTGTGGCCGGAGATCGTTTAAAAGCAGATGGGACATTACTTCCAAAGCCAGTGGAACAGGGGCAAGATTTAAACTTTTCTGCTAATATCGTAAACCCTGATTCTATTGTAATTACCATTGTAGCAGATATTGCACGGGGGCAAGATCTTAAATATTCAAACAGCGATGGAAGCACCGGGAAATATGAAGGAATAGCAACATTAAGTGAAAATGGGGTAGACTATGTACGAATTAATTAAAGATTGGAATCCGTGGGTAAAGGCCATATTAATTGCGATTGGAATAGAACTTCTTTTTTCATTTATCACATCCATTCTATCTGTAAACATCAGGGAGTATTTGGTAGATATTGGTTTTGTGTTTGCGTTGCCGGCTTTAAAGATCTCCGGATATGAGACGGCACAGGCAATTTTAAATTTTTCAGGAGATCACAAAGATCTAACCGAATTTGCACAAACTGCGATTACAACCGGAATTAGTGTTTTTGTGATCTTTATTGTTGGTCCTTATTTATTACTGAGGGGGTATAAGCAGTCTGATCAGTCCGAAAATCCAAAGCAAAGAAGTTGGTCTTGGTATATAGGAGCCATCATGATTATGATGACTATGATTCCTGCCATATTGAGTTCGGTTATTGGAACAAAAGTCTATATGAATACCAAAGAATCAATGGAGGACTCTCGTCAAAAGGATTTATTGAATGCCGAACTTATGGATTTAGCACTGGATGCATCCTATAAAATATTTATGCCGCAAGAAAAAGGCGGAGGCGAGGGATCTTTTACAAATATGACCACCAATTCTGAAAATATAAAACTTGAACATTTAGATAGCTATGAAGAGAGTTCTATGTTTGATTTTAAAATTCAAGGGGAGGTCACAGACTCTTCATTTACCATTGTTGGGGTTACTCAGCGGATGGGGGAAGACGAAGATTTTGAGAATGCAAATGGAGAAACAGGGAAACAGCAGATTTCAGTTGTTGTATCTCCATATGAAGAAAATATATTTACTTTAAGCCGTGCTAATTCAATGAGAAATTAAATGAGGTTTGATTTGTAAAATGGAATTCAAATACGATGAATGAGGTTTTATGATAAAACGAATCTCAGTTATCTAAATGAAAAACATCAATAGTCTCCGCAAGTTTAAGCGAAACGATAAAGAAGTAAATCCGGATGGAGATTATTTACTCTATTGGATGCAAATCAACCGGCGCCTGCGGTACAATTTCGCCTTAGAATATGCCGTGGCTTTAGCCAATAAATACGACAAGCCATTGTTGATCTATGAAAGTGTGATGGTCGATTATCCTTGGGTAAGTGACCGCTTCCATGCTTTTTTATTGGAGGGGATGAAGGAGCATTTTGATGAATTGAAAGACAAAGAAGTCACCCATTATTGCTATGCTGAGCAGGAAGCCCGCACGGTAAAACAATCATTTTATGATTTGGCAGAGAATGCCATTGCTGTCGTTGCAGATGAATATCCTGTCTATATCATTCGAGAAAATAACGAAAAAATGGCCGGTGAAATTGATGTTCCCTACATCTCCATCGACTCCAATGGCATCATTCCTCTAAAAGTTACAGACAAGGATCCGTATTCTGCTTACCTGTTTCGAAAGGTGATGCAGAAAAATTTTCTGGAAGCTTACACGCATGCTCCAAAGAAAGATCCGCTCGATGATCTGGAAAATTATGAAGAGGCACCTTTGCCAAAAGGATTTGAAGAAAAATACCCGCGGGCGGATGAAATACTGGATGACATTCCAAGGTTCATTTCCACCTTAGATATTAACCATGATATTGGTATCACCGATAAAAAGGGGACCCGCCAATATGCGCTCGGAAAATTAGGTGATTTCATTGCACACGGTTTGAGCCGATATGATGAAGAGCGTAATGATCCCGACGCAGATGCTGCAAGTGGTTTAAGCCCATGGCTGCATTTTGGCTTGATCAGTGAATACGAAATTGTGAAAGCAGTATTGGGTCATCAGCCGGAGGGGTGGGATCTGGATGACATCACTCCCAATAATGGTAAAAATTCAGGATTCTTTAATGGCGATCCGAATGTGGAGAGTTTCCTGGATGAAGTAATTACCTGGCGGGAAGTGGGCTTTCATTTTGCGCATCACCGGCCCGATTATGATCAGTTTGAAAGCCTGCCGGATTGGGTGCTTAAAACGCTCAGTAAGCATCAGGATGATGAACGGGAATGGGTGTATGAACTGGAGGAATTTGCGCAATCTAAAACCCATGATGAAATTTGGAATGCAGCCCAAACGCAACTTAGGGAAACCGGAATCATGCAAAATTACCTGCGGATGCTATGGGGTAAAAAAATCATCGAGTGGACTAAAGATTACCGCACGGCACTCGACTATATGATTGAGCTCAATAACCGTTATGCACTGGATGGTCGGGACCCAAATAGCTACTCAGGAATTTTTTGGTGTTTTGGAAGATTTGATCGCGCCTGGCAAGAACGCCCCATTTACGGAAAATTGCGCTACATGACGAGTGAATCAACAAGGAAAAAGCTAAAGCTGGATCGGTATTTGGAGAAATACGGAAGTCAGAAATCATTATTGTAATGAAGAACTCAGAATTCAGAACTCAGAATGCAGCAGTCACAATTCTGAAATCTGACAACTTCTTTCCCTTAAAACACATATCTTACATATGCTTTTAAATCACCTGACATTCACTCATGGATCTCTTCCAAGAAAAAAAATCCGGTAGTTCTTCCTCCTCTTCTCAAAAAGAAAATCCACAGTATAGTGAGCCGTTAGCCACCCGAATGCGACCACAATCGCTGGATGAATTTGCCGGTCAGGAGCATTTGGTAGGTGAGGGAAAAATGCTTCGACGAATGATCGAGAGTGGGGTAATTGGATCACTGATATTTTATGGTCCGCCCAGTTCAGGTAAAACAACATTAGCCCACGTTATTTCGAGGGAAATTAAGGCCCAATTTGAAGTCATCAATGCGGTATTGGATGGCATTAAGGAACTGCGAAAAGTGGTGGATAAAGCAGAGAAATTTCGAAAGCTGAACGGGCGAAAGACCATCTTATTTGTAGATGAAATTCACCGCTGGAATAAGGCACAGCAAGATGCCTTGCTGCCTCACCTGGAATCCGGAATCATTACTTTGGTAGGCGCTACCACTGAAAACCCATTTTATTCACTGGTAAATCCACTACTATCGAGATGTCAGCTTTTTGAACTTCACCCCTTAACTATGGATGAAGTGAAGCTAATGCTGAATCGGGCGCTTAAAGATGAAGAAAGAGGGTTGGGTGAAAAAGAGATTGAGGTTGCGGAAGATGCCTTCAATCACTTAGCAGAAATGGCGGGTGGTGATATCCGAAATGCCTTGAATGCGCTGGAAGTGGCCGTGCTTTCAAGTCAACAGGATGAAGAAGGAAAGATCACCATTGATTTAGAAGTAGCCAAAGAAAGCATTCAGCGAAGAAATGTTCGGTACGATCGAACCGGGGATGAACACTATCACTATGCCTCTGCTTTTATAAAGTCTATGCGCGGTTCTGATCCTGATGCAGCGCTGTACTGGATGAATGCGATGCTGGAAGGTGGTGATGATCCAATCTTTATTTTCAGAAGAATGCTCATCTTTGCCAGCGAAGATGTGGGCCTGGCTGAACCCAATGCCATCACAATGGTGAATGCATGTCAGGATGCTTTTACAAAATGTGGGATGCCAGAAGGAATGTACTTTTTGTCGCACGCCTGTTTATATCTGAGTCAGTGTCCGAAAAGTAACAGCACCAAAGCGATCTTTGAAGTGAATCGTGAAATCAGTGAACGTGGGGTGAAAGATATTCCCCCTTATTTAAAGGATAAAACGGCCAACAAGCTGGGAGCCAAACATCTCGGTGTTGAAAATGCATCAGATGATTATAAATATCCCCATGATCATCCCAATAATTGGGTGGACCAACAATACTTACCTGATGAGCTAAAAAATAAAAAATGGTACGAAGCGGGAAATCAGGGAAGAGAAGCACTGTTGTGGAAAAAGTGGCAAGAGATTAAGAACAAGGATCGCTGATTGTGTTGATTACGCTGATTACGCTGATGTTTTTTACTCCATGAGCAGGTAACTAATTTACCTCGCTCCTGACGCTCCGCGTCGGAGCGAATAATGGATTAAAATATTTCGTTCATCACCTCTTGATGCAATTCTAAATCATCAGCACTAAATAGTACAAATCGAATTTCATTAACAGAATATAGATCAGGCAATTCTTTCTTTATAGTTGAAAAAGCAATTTCTGCAGCTTCCCGCATCGGATATCCAAACGCTCCGGTTGAAAGAGCCGGAAATGCAATGGATTCAATGTCATTTTGTTCTGCCAGTTTGAGTGCATTGCGATAACAATCTGCCAGTAATTTATCTTCCGGTTTATCTTTTCCGTATACAGGTCCTAAGCAATGGATTACATAATCATTGGGAAGATCATGAGCACCAGAAATAACAGCCTCTCCTGGTTTAATGGGAGCCATCGGTGCACACTCTTCGGCTAATCCGGGTCCGGCAGCCCGATGAATTGCCCCGGCTACACCTCCGCCAATTTTAAGCTGAGCATTTGCTGCATTAACGATTGCATCAACATCAGGTTGGTTGGCAATGTCACCTTGGATGCAATGGATTTGTGTGTCTTGAAAATCAGTCATTGCGAAAAATGAATTTTAAATAATGGGATGTAAGTTGTATAACATATTAGATAAGGTAAAATAGTCTTTTCGGTTCGGATTATACACAGTTTCCAGCCTGCCCAAGAGATGGGGCATATTCAAGCAACATTGATGAGTAAAATTTTAATCCTTGCATTACAGAAATAAAATGTGCCATTTAGATAGTAATAAATATTCGGAATAATCTATGGCTGCTCTTCAAACAAATTTAATGTGGGTACTATATATTGTGTTGATATCACTTGGGTGCAATGTAGAAACAGAAGAGGTCCAATCATCCACGACAGCATTACCTGATCATGTAAAAGATCTACAAAATGTATCCGTGTATTCACTGGAAGAACAGCTTGCCAATGCAGACACCGTAGAACTGATTCGTGAAACTGTTTTTGAAAGTAATGAAGATGTATATATGGCAGGTTATCTTGGAGAAGTTGCAGTAGATGACCAGGATCGCGTTTATATAGTTTCATCGATTCCGGGAACGGTACATGTGTATGTTTTTGAACCGAATGGTGAATTTATCACCAAATTTTATAGGGAAGGGAGAGGGCCAGGAGAATCAGAGGCAATTGGATCGATAAAAATAAAAGACGACAAGATCTACTTATTAGGGTCTCGTCTTCAAAAATATTTAGTGTATTCAATATCAGATTTTGCGTTTATAAGAGATGCAGTTTTAAAGCGGGATAGTGTTTCAGATAAAAAACTCAGCTTAATGCGGGCTTCAGATTTATATGTAGATGAACAGGAAAGAGTTTTAATGAAATTCAACAACTTTGCACTTTCTGATACGCTGGGGCAGATTTATTATTATCCGGTGTCTGAGTCTGGGCAAATTTTACCGGATGAAGTATTTTCTCAAAAGAAATATGATCTAAATCACTATAAACAGGGAGATGGAGACCGCGAGTTTTTTGGAATGAGAGTTCGGACTTTACCATTCCATCGCTCCTCTTTGTTTGTGATCTCAGACAGCGGTTATATATATGACGCATGGACCCAAGATTTCTTGATTAAAGTTTTTGATTCAAAGGTGGATTATCAACGAGCTATTTATCACTCATATGACAATAGTGTGTTGAATACCGAAACATTGGATATTCATGAAAGAATGAAAGAGACATTTGATGGAATAGACGTCCCGGATACCTGGCCTGCACTTCATCAAATACGGGTTGATGAGGAAGAGCGGCTTTGGGTTGCAACTATAATCGACAGCGATTCAACCTATCAATGGTATGTGCTTGAAAATAACGGCGAATTAAAAGCTGAGTTTACATTTCCGGGTAAAAGATCAGAGAGCAGCCCGATGTTTGAACGTCAACTTCCAATAATAAAAAACGGATATTTCTATACAAGAGAGAGGAATCTGTCAGAAAGCATTGACCGAATAGTAAAGTATAGAATAGAATTCAGAGGAAAATAGATAGATAAGTAAAATCACCCTATCAACTCTCAACTATCCGAAACCACTTCTGAGTTCGGCGTTCCTTGTTCAATATTAAATGTTCCCTCCCCATCCTGACAATACGTCGGTCAATACGTCAGTTTTCTTCCACCCTTCCTTACTTGGCATTGGTATTGCTTTAATACCAGTGAATTAGAACAAACCATCACGCATATGGGAGATTTTACAGAATTTGGTATTGAAATAGAGCGACACTTATCCAAGCTGGGTAAAGATATTCAGCAGTTTGTAGAGAAAGTGGTACCGCTAGCCAATGAAGACAAAGACTTTGCTCCCGATTGCGATATCCTGGAAAGCGAAGATGAATTCAAAATCTTATTAGATCTTCCGGGACTATCGAAAAAAGAAATCGGGATATCCCTGAAAAATAATGTATTGACTGTGAAAGGTGAGCGTGAAATCACCGCAAGTGATGGGGAAGAATTTAAAC
Organism: Gracilimonas sp.; assembly: GCF_031581265.1. Taxonomy (GTDB): domain Bacteria; phylum Bacteroidota; class Rhodothermia; order Balneolales; family Balneolaceae; genus Gracilimonas. Next base: position 26,091 of record NZ_JAVLBQ010000015.1, on the reverse strand, counting down.
GACAGGAACGATGTCGCGGTGCATTTGCCCGTGCGTTTGCCGTTCCTCAAAATGTAAATGCGGCGGAAGTATCCGCCAGTTTCAGGAATGGAGTTTTGACAATTGCGATGCCAAAATCAGAGGTATTAAAAGACTCACAATCCATTCCGGTTAAGTAGTGATGAAGTGATGAGTGATAAAGTAGATCAGAAGTAGAATTTAGCCTACTTCATCACTTTTCAGACATTCGCTACGACGCAGAGCGATCGTAACGAGTTTTAGAAAAATATATACTGACTCTTGTACCTGACGCTCCGCGTCGGTACGAAAATTGATAAGAATATTAATAACAGTAAAAAGTAAAACAGAACAGACCAATGGGAAAAATTATAGGAATTGACTTAGGAACTACCAACTCGTGTGTTGCCGTAATGGAGGGTAACGAGCCGGTTGTAATCCAAAACAGCGAAGGAGGAAGAACGACGCCTTCAGTTGTTGCTTTCACCAAAGATGGTGAACGCTTGGTGGGAGCGCCTGCAAAACGTCAGGCTATCACCAACCCGGATAAAACCGTTGCTTCTGTGAAGCGTTTCATGGGGCGAATGTATGATGAGGTAAAAGACGAAACCAGGCAGGTTTCGTATGAAATTACAAAAGCAGACGATAATACTGCTCGTGTAAAAATTGAAGATCGCCTGTATGCACCTCAGGAAATTTCTGCAATGGTACTTCAAAAAATGAAGCAAACTGCAGAAGAGTATTTAGGTGAGAAAGTAACGGAAGCGGTAATTACCGTACCGGCTTACTTTAATGATGCTCAGCGAAAGGCTACGCAGGAAGCCGGTAAAATTGCCGGACTTGAAGTGAAACGAATTATCAATGAGCCCACCGCGGCATCACTTGCATACGGACTTGATAAAAAAGAAACCGATCAAACCATCGCAGTTTATGACTTGGGTGGAGGTACTTTTGATATCTCTATTCTGGAATTAGGTGACGGTGTTTTTGAAGTGAAGTCAACCAGTGGCGATACCCACCTTGGTGGCGATGACTTTGACGAGCGCATTATCGATTTCTTAGCTGATGAGTTTAAGAAAGACGAGGGTATTGACCTTCGCGAAGATCCAATGGCTATGCAGCGACTCAAAGATGCTGCTGAGAAAGCCAAGATTGAGCTTTCAAGTTCACAAAAAACCAATGTTAACTTACCATTTGTAACAGCCACGGATTCAGGACCTAAACACCTGAATATCGACATAAGCCGTGCCAAATTTGAGCAGTTGGTGGATGACTTGGTGAAACGCTCCATTGATCCTTGCAAAAAAGCAATGGATGATGCCGGGTTGAATAAATCCGAAATCGATCAGGTAATTCTTGTTGGTGGATCAACCCGAATTCCTAAAATCCAGGAAGCGGTGAAGGAATTCTTTGGTAAAGATCCAAGCAAAGGAGTAAATCCTGATGAAGTTGTTGCTGTGGGAGCTGCTATTCAAGGTGGTGTGATGTCCGGCGATGTTGACGATGTAGTACTGCTTGATGTAACCCCGCTTACTCTTGGTATCGAGACAATGGGTGGTGTTATGACTCCATTGATCGAAGCCAACAGTACGATCCCAACCAGCAAATCACAGACGTTCTCAACCGCTGCCGACAATCAAAGCAGTGTTGAAATTCATGTGCTTCAAGGTGAGCGTGCCAAAGCTCAAGATAACAGAACGCTTGGTCGCTTCCACTTAGATGGAATTCCCCCGGCTCCACGCGGGGTGCCCCAGATTGAAGTAACATTCGATATTGATGCAAATGGTGTATTGAACATTAAGGCACAAGACAAAGGAACCGGAAAAGAGCAAAGTATTCGAATCGAATCTTCTTCAGGGTTAAGCGAAGAAGACATCGAAAAAATGAAGCAAGCTGCCGAAGAGCACGAAGAAGAAGACAAGAAGTTGCGTGAGCGCATTGAAAAGCTCAACCAGGCAGACAGTCTTGTATTTTCAACCAAGAAGCAGCTTGATGAATACGGTGACAAGATTTCCGATGAAAATAAGAAAGCCATTGAAGAGGCCGTTGAAAACCTCGAGAAAGCACATAAGGAAGAAAACATGGACGAGATTGATGCAGCTATAGAAGCTGTGAACCAAGCTTGGTCAGGTGCTTCCGAGGAAATCTATAAGGCTACTCAGGAAGAAGCTGCCGCCGGTGGCGCAGCAGGTGGTCCCGGAGCAGGAGCTCAGGGTGCAGCAGGTGCTACTGACGGAGAAGGTGCTTCTTCAGAATCAGAAGATGGCGAAGAAGCCGTTGATGCAGATTACGAAGTAGTTGACGACGAAGACGAAAAGAAATAAAGTAAGCTGAGTTTTCTCACTTACTCTCGATAAATTTAAAAATCCCGCTTTGGTTTTCCGAAGCGGGATTTTTTTGGGGTTTTAAATCAATCACACCCCTTCCAGAGTCTTGAGCTGGTTGCCAAATTTAGGCTAATTGTTTGAATTCTGGAAGGGTTTTTCACAATAGCGGAAATTGGCAAAGAACACGGATGACGCCGATTGAGCGGATGGTCGCTGAGCAAATTGATTTAACAAAAAGTAGGACCTGCTGACAATACGAAGTTGGTAGGTAGCATATCCAATCAGCGAAAACCCACCTAATTCGTCCTACGTAATTTCCTCCAAAAGATTAAGCAACTTGTAATATCCTGATTTTATAGAAGACTAAAATTTTCAGGATAATACTTATCATAGTCTTAAGTATAAATGGTTATTAAAATGAACGCTTGCTATCTAATAACTTTTTTATTGGTGTAAATGAAAAGTTGATATAAAATTAATCAGATAGCTGAATAAATGTCTTTACGTAAATTATTACTAAGTCTCATTGTTTTAATCTTAACCCTCGTTCCATTCTCTTTGGAGGCTCAATATTTTGGAAGATACAATGTGCAATATGAAGACTTTGACTTCCAGATCTTAAAAACAGATCATTTTGATATCTATCATTACCCTAAAGAAGAGAAAGCTATAAAAGATCTGGGGCGACTTTCGGAACGGTGGTATATGAGGCATTCCATTATTTTGGAGCACAGTTTTAGCTCACCAAATCCACTGATAATATATGCTAACCATGCTGATTTTCAACAAAATGATATAGTTCCACGAGTAGGAGTTGGCACGGGAGGAGTAACAGAAGGACTCAGAAATCGCATTGTAATGCCTTTTGCGGAAGCCAATCAAAGCACGAATCATGTGCTTGGGCATGAGTTGGTGCACGCTTTTCAATATGATATCGCTCGTCAGGACGAAATCGGCGGAATTCAGTCAACCAGTCAATTACCACTTTGGTTTATAGAGGGAATGGCTGAATATCTTTCTGTTGGGCCTGAAGATCCACACACGGCTATGTGGCTTCGGGATGCCCTTCAAAATGACGATTTACCCACTATAAAAGAATTGTCAAATAGTCGCGAATATTTTCCCTATAGATTTGGTCATTCGGTTTGGACATTCATTGCAGGAAATTGGGGAGATGAATCTGTGTCAGATTTATATATAGCCTCAGCAAAAAACGGATTGAATCAAGGCTTCAAGGATGTTTTAGGGATATCAAGAGATTCCGTTTCTACGCTATGGCAAAATTCCATCAGGGATAAATACAAAGATGATATTGAAATCAGGTCAAAGCCCAATGAGGTAGGAGAGTTAATACTAGGGGAAGAAAAGGATACAGGGACCATCAATGTTGCCCCATCATTAAGTCCCGACGGAAATTACATTGCCTTTATTTCAGAAAAGAACATTTTTTCAATTGAACTATTCCTTGCCGATGCTGAATCCGGGGAAATCATTCGAAAATTAACGTCCACAAATATGGACCCTCACCTGAGTGCACTCCGATTTGTTGAATCTTCAGGAAGCTGGTCGCCGGATAGTGAAAAATTTGCGGCCGTCGTTTTTGCAGAAGGAGACAACCAGATCGCAATCATTGATGTACAATCGGGGAAGATAGAAAGACGCTTGAGTTTTGGGGATGTGGATGCGATCACAAATCCGGCATGGTCTCCCGATGGTAATACCATTGCCTTTTCCGGCGCTGATGGAGGATATACCGATTTATACCTATACAACTTAGAAACAGATTCACTGAAAAATTTAACACAAGACTCCTATTCAGATTTACAACCCACTTGGTCTCCTGATGGCAGTAACATTGCTTTTGTGACTGATCGCGGATCAGATACTGATTTTGAAAAGATGTTATTCGGTAATACAAAAATTGCAGAACTCACTATTAAAACTGGAGATATTGAGTTATTGCCTTACTTTGAGGAAGCAAAACATATCAGTCCTCAGTACAGCCCGGATGGCCGTTCAATTTATTTTGTATCCGATTATGAGGGTTTTAGTGATATTTTCAGGTATGAATTTTCATCAAATAGTGCTTATCGGGTAACCGATGCTAATACAGGTGTTTCAGGAATTAGTAAACTTTCACCTGCTTTAACAGTAGCATCTAATACCGGTGAGATGATGGCTACGGTTTTTGAAAAATCTAACTACAGTGTTTATCAGATCAACGAAGATATGAAAGCCGGTACTCCGGTAAGCCCAACATTCCAAATTGCAAATTCAGATGCTTTACCTGGACGGACTGCTGAAGGAAATTACCAGATGCTATCCAATCTGGAAAACCCAATTACTGATTTACCGGCCGACACCAGCTTTGGTATAGAAGATTATCATCCTAAACTAATGCTCGATTATATTACCGGGGGTGGGGGTGTAGGCATTTCCAGTCAGTTTGGTGCCGGAGTAGCAGGGGGTGTCAGTGTAAGTTTCAGCGATATGCTGAATCAGCATCAGCTTTTTTCAACAGTCAGAATGCAGGGGCGTATACAGGATGTAGCCGGTCAGGTAGCTTACTTGAATCGGGATAACAGGTTTATTTGGGGGGCTTCGGCGAGTCACCAAGTGTACAGAAATACCAAGAGAGCCACGAGTAGAAACGATACCACAACTTTAGATGGTGAGCAAGTAATTGCTCCCGTATCAGTGATAAGCCTGAGGCAGCGAGTATTTCAGGAACGAATTTCTGCCTTGGGATTGTATCCGCTCACAGGTACTCAGCGATTTGAGTTTTCAGCCGGATATACACATCTCTGGTATGATACTGAGCGACAGCAAGTTTATTTCTCGGGACGTGGTGTCCCTTTTAAAAGAGAGTTTACAGATGCGAATATTCTGGAGCCGTCCCCACTTAATTTATTTAACGCTTCCACAGCTTATGTGGAGGATAACTCAGTTTCCGCTTTCACGGGACCAATTAACGGTCACCGGATGCGGTTTGAAGTATCACCGACTGTAGGCTCATTATCTTATGTGGAGGCTTTGGCTGATTTCAAGAAATATTTTTACGTAGAACCGATCACGATTGGCTTCCGAGCCCTACACAGCGGAAGATATTTCGAAGATTTAGGTGACCGCCGGTTGAGTCCTAATTATGTTGGTAATCCAAGGTTGGTGAGGGGCTATAATTTAAGTTCGTTTACCGCAGTAGAATGCAGTGACTCTCCCGGGGATGGTTGCCCGGAATTTGATCGCCTTTATGGCAACCGAATAGGCGTGTTAAATGCTGAAGTTCGGCTGCCGGTTACAGGTGTTGAGGATTTGGCATTATTCAGATCAAGGATACTACCCAGTACACTTACTGCTTTCGTGGATGGCGGACTTGCCTGGAGCGATACTCGTACTCCGGATTTTAAATGGACCACCGATGAAACGTCAGACAATGTACCTGTTTTCAGTACCGGCTTAAGTCTTCGTATAAATATCCTGGGATACTTGATTACCGAATTCTACTACGCCGTCCCCTTTCAGCGACCCGACAAAACAGGAGTATTTGGATTTCAGATATCACCAGGCTGGTGAGTTTAAACCTGAGTTTGATTTATATTGATTTACAAAAGGCTTTAGTTGTCACTCTGAGCGTATTAAAATGCATTCTAAGCGATCAGGATGACAACTTCTTGAAACTTTTAATCGAACTCAGGTTTAGGGGCTTCATCATACTCCAAGAATTAAATAAGGCAAATTTTGTTATTGAAAGGCTGAAGAATAAAACTTATTTATGAGACTAAACTATAACTAATACATAGAAAATATGTTTGCAGCCGGTTCTTTATTTGTACTTATTCCGTTAATTATTTACACAATTATAATTGGTGTTGTTTTATGGTTGGTATTGCGATTGATAACCGCAACAGAACAAATAGCCGCTAACACAGAACGAATTGCAAGAAGCTTGTCAGATAGAAATGACATTGAGAGAAATAAAAAATAAATTTTGTATTTGAGATAAGTATAACCTGATGGAATAGAACGCGGATAACGCAGATGCTGTGGATAGTCACGGAATAAATAATTCATCAATGGTGTAGAACCTGCGAGGTTGCTTAACAGTCTATTTCAAATCAGCGAAAATCCGTGTAATCTGCGTTCCATTCGAAATGTAGATTAAGCCCAACATTCGTATCTTTGGGATATGAATATTTTAGCCATCGAATCATCTTGTGACGACACTTCTGCAGCGGTACTTACCGATCAGGGCATTCAGTCCAATATCATAGCTTCGCAATCTGTTCACCTTAAATTTGGGGGCGTGGTGCCGGAGCTGGCTTCCCGGGCTCACCAGAAAACGATCACCCAAACGGTAGAGCAGGCACTCGAAGAAGCAGATGTTTCAATAGAGGACATTGAAGCCATTGCTGTAACGCAAGGACCGGGACTACTTGGTTCACTGTTGGTTGGAATTTGTTTTGCCAAAGGGCTGGCTCTCTCCAGAAATATTCCACTGATCGGGGTGAACCATATGGCTGCCCATATCTATGCAAACTTCATTGATCATGAACCGGATTTCCCACTGATATCACTTACCGTCTCCGGGGGACATACACAACTGGTTCATGTGAAGTCTGCATTTAAACATGAGATCATAGGTGAAACCCGCGACGATGCCGCCGGTGAAGCTTTTGACAAGATTGGGAAGTTGCTGGGGCTGCCATATCCTGCGGGGCCGCATATGGACAAACTGGCTAAAGAAGGAGACCCAAATTTCCATAAATTCCCCCAGGCACTATTACACAAAGGACTTGATTTCAGTTTCTCCGGACTAAAAACCAGCGTGCTCTATTATTTACAGGAAAAAGAAGACGAGTGGATCCAGGATCACCTGAATGATATTTGTGCCAGTGTCTCTTTTGCGATTGCTGAAGTGTTGGTTAAAAAACTAAAGAAAGCTATCCAAAAAACCGGAGTGAAAACGGTACTGTTGGCCGGTGGCGTTTCAGCCAATTCCATGCTGCGGGAGAAAGCACAACAAATGGCCAACGAAATGGACGTGCAGCTCTATTACGCAAAAATAAGCTACTGCACCGATAATGCCGCCATGATCGCCATCACCGGAAAAATGAAAGCCGAACGGGGTCAGTTTGATGATTTGGATATGGTGCCTTTGTAGCCTGAGTTTGATTTGTATTGATATAAAAATAGCTAAAGTTGTCACTCTGAGCGCATCATAATTTTCAAATACTTCCCATGTTTAACGCGAAGAGTCTCAAAAGAATAATAACATCAAAAGTATTTGGGAATTTGAGATCAGGCCGATGGTCGGACACGGTCCGTCGCGTTAAGTAACTATTTTTAATAAAGTATTTTAAGCACTCAGGAGTACAATTTTTTGATATTTATAATGGACTCAGGTTTATAAGTCTGTTTTGGTTCAGGATTACCTGCGAGCGTCTGTAACCTACTCCCCAACCTCAAAACCCATCATCATTCCCGCATCCAGATGTTCGCCGATATGGCAGTGCATCATCCACTTGCCGGGATTTGACATTTCGATCAGCAGATCCACTGTAGAACCGACCGGTATGATGGAAGTATCTTTCCAAACCATGTTGGGATTTTCCACTCCGTCAATATTTAATACGAGGTGGCGCTGCCCGTGGATATGGAATGGATGATTCATAGGATGAAAAGTATCAGGATTGTTGAAGATCCTAAGCTTGACAATATCTCCCTTCTTAAAATCCCAGTAGATATCCATGTTCTTCTTGCCGGTAGCAGGATCGTGAAGGATCCACTTAACCTGTTTCCCAGTCGACAGCCAGTTCATCATGGGCATGGTATCATTCCATTCGAGGTGGGGAACATAGGCCGTATCCAGTTCCATGGCTTGCATGATTGGGATGGGTAAATCTTGAACAGCTACGGTCAGCTCCAATTCTTTGTCCACCGGCTTATCAAAATAATCTTCGAATTCGGCGATATCTGTTTTCACATCCTCATTCACCCTCAGGGTGTTGAAGTCTTCTGTATAAGTTTCTTCGACTTCATTCTCAGAAACCGTAACCATCCCAAGCGTGTCTTTTTGTGGATAGAATTCTCCCCGAAAATGATTAATAGCCTGAATGGAGTTTAAAATCGGGTAGGTCCCCGGTTCTTCATATAAAACTTCCACGATATATCGCTCAGCCACCGCGATTGGAACATTCTCTGTATACACTTCTTCTTCAAATTTGCTGATGTCGGAGCCAACCACCTTTACCTTAGCTCCCTCAAACACCATGTTAAAAGTTCGTGTATTAGCCACATTGGTGATGTAAAAACGAAGCACTTCATTTTTATCCACGTTCAATTCGTAATCGGTTGTTCCGTTCACCAGCATCACGTTTCCAAATCGTCCCATCAGGGCATGACTCGGACTCGATTCTCCCCACGGGATCAGGCCCTGATCGTCGATGAGAATATCATCCAGTATCACCATCTCTTCCCGGTTTACCGGACTGTAGTAATCTTCTTCTGGCGGTTCTACAAGCATGTTTCCATACAGCCCAAGGTCCTGCTGAATATATTCCAGCACATGCGGATGATACCAGTACACCCCGGCATCTCGGAAAAACAATTCGTAGGTAAAAGACTCACCAACTTGCACCGGGTCTTGCGAAAACATCGTTCCGTCGAAGCGATAATCATGACGTAATCCATGCCAGTGAACGGTAGTAGGAAGTTCGATCTGATTGTTGAATTCTACCACCACCGTACTGTTCTGAGGAGCTTTCAGTAAGGGACCCGGATATTGACCGTTGTAGCCATACATCACATAATCTTTCCCTTCCAAGCTTCGGCGGACTATAGAAGCCTGAAGAGCAACGGTATCCCCGTCTGCCAGATCTAAAATTTCACGGGGTTTTGCGTAGGGGATATCTTCTTTGGTTAGTCCCATTCCGGCCAGAAAAGGTTCAACCGGAGGTAATTTGTTATGCATCCCAGGCATCATGGGCATTTCCATATTCATGGGAGGCATTCTCCATGTGGCCTTGGCAGTGTCCATGTCCATAGTCTGACCATCCATGTTATGATGTTCATGCTGGGCGATTAATGGATGGGAGAGTCCTGCGACAATCAGGAGAAAAAGAAAAATCTTAGGGTACAGCTTTAACATTAATAGTATCCGTATTTAGCGCAGGGTTCCTGGGCAAAAGGCCCATGACCTGCCATAGTATGCATGAGTCCGCTTCTGGATAAACCACGAAAAGCAATGGACCCGGACCACATATTTGTATTTGGGTCAGGCGTTTCCTCTTCAAGAGTGATCACGACGATATATTTATTCCACTCTACCGTGCCGCTTACTTCCATGTTTTCATCAAGAGGACCGATCATTTTGATCTTATCCAGTGAGGGGGTAGTAACCCAAGCCACAAAGGTGCCCTCTTCAGGTTTGTTGGCTTTGTTGATTTGAATATCTAACTGGTGGCGGAAGGAACCGTCTTTTGTGATGGATATGCCAAAAGGGTTTGGAGAAAATTTCATCACCGCTTTACCGGTAGCCTGTCCGGTGCCCGGAATATTCTTGGTAGTCACCAAGTCGATGGTATAATAATCCGATCCGGTATCCACACACTGAATAGGTGGACCTGGTTCGGCCTTCAGCTGAGAACTAAAGGCCGCACAGATCAGCAGTATTGGAATTATAAGATTTCTCGTCTGTATCATTGCTAAATGAAATTAGCTTGTGGTAAAAAATTAGTTTGCCTGAGGTCCTTCATCCCAGTTTTGTGCACTGGAGATATTTGGCAGTCCCCAACCGCGGCCATTCCAGCCCTGAAAATCTTCCAATTTAAAGGCCCAGAATCCGGTTCCCATATCACTTACCACGATTAGGCCGTCTTCATTTCTAACATCTACGCCAAAGGCTCCGTTACAGGTATTATCACCGCACATACCGGACTGATGCTTGCCCAAAAAGGTATCGTAATAAGCTACGGTTTTAGGCTCATCCGGACTAAATAGATCAACAACTAATAAACCATCCTCATAACCGGATACAAAAAGATACGGCCATCTCACTTCGTGATTATGTACCAGATTCTCATAGTCAAAATTCCAGGAACTGATCGGCTGACGTATATTTTGAACTTCACCATCCAGGGCAGGTTTGAGGTCAAAAATTCGGAGAGGGGCATGCATGTATTCCGTCTCACCTACAATATAGCGACCATCAGGAGAAGGAGTAACCGTATGTCCCCAAACAACTCCACTGACACCTGTTACGGAAGCGATCAAATTCACAGATTCGAAGTCGCTAACATCAAACACAAAATAACCGCCGGCTCCACCACCATAAAAACGATCTTGCTGACTATCCGGGTGGTAACCCACGTAAAAATCATGGTAACCCAGTGATGCACCAGCTCTGCGAGCAGGAGTATCAGGGTTTGGAACCGTTCCGGCAAGAATGTCTTCTTCACCTTCTACGAATTTTCCAAGATCATAAACATATGCTGCATCTCCTGAAGTAGTGGCAAACAGGAGGGGGCGTCCATCCGAATGCTTGTACATAAATATATTATGGAATCCACCTGGATGTTCTGCATTCCGAACATAGCCCACTGTTTCAACTTTGCTCACATCCGGTAAACCTGTTACGTCAACAACAACTGCTCCTGCATCGGTATTTGGTCCGCCTTGGAAAAACTGTAGCGACTGCACTACATAGTATCGATCATTATGCTTAAAATACTTGGGATCCATTCCACCGAGGCCAACGTGAAGCTCTTCGTTGGGCATTCTCCAGCGATAAATCACTTCTGCTTTCTCTGGATTTGAGAGATCAATGATATCAAATCCTTTCTCTGCCTGCATTCTGCCTACATAGGCATAGGGTCGGTCCATTTCCTGTTCAATCACAATATCCGTAACACTTAAAGGGGCTCCAAGGGGGACATGTGAGAGAACTTCAAGATTATCACTCCGCTTTGGCAGCTCGTCGTTTTGCTGAGCCATAACGGAGAATCCGCTCACGTTTAGAAATAGAATCACCAGAAAAATAATTGACTTATACATACATCTTTTTTTTCGTTAATAAGAGACTGATAATTACAAAATACTTGCCGGAAATGGAAATGACTTCACAAATATTATCTTGTGAATGTTGAATGCTAAGTTTTAAATGTTAAATGGCTCGGTATTCCATTTAACATTTGAAACTCAAACACTTAAAATTTCTGTGATTCTGCTACCGCTAATTGGTCAGCCCGCTCATTCAATTCTATTCCTGCATGACCTTTTACCTTCACCCATATGACTTTATGAGGTTCCATGGCTTTTAGCATTTCTTGCCAGAGTTCTTTGTTTTCCACCGGTTTTTTATTGGATTTCCTCCAGCCGCGTTTCTGCCAATTTTTTATCCATCCCTGTTTAAAAGCATTTATGATCAGGGCACTGTCACTGTGAATTTTAACCGTACAAGGTTTCTTTAGTGCATTCAGGGCTTCAACGACGGCTTTCATTTCCATGCGGTTATTGGTGGTTTGGGGATCACCGCCGGATAATTCTTTTTCTTTCCCATTCCATCTTAGAACTGCGCCCCAGCCGCCCGGACCCGGATTCCCACTGCAGGCACCATCGGTATAAACAATAACTTCGGGTTTCTTAGACATATTGATTGGTAATCTGGTTCAGCTGTTTTTTCATGGATTTTGCAGCTTCAGCTACATGTTCGGGCCAGTTGCCTTCATCTTTTCCGGCATAAATAATACTTCGGCTTGAACTAACAAGAGGAATCCCTTGGTGATTTTTTAAGGATTTACTTAACTCTGAAATGGAGCCGCCCTGGGCTCCTATACCCGGAATTAAAAGGGCTCCTTTGGGATGATGAGATAATACAGATGCTGCCTCTTCTGCTTGCGTGGCTCCGATTACCATTCCTAAATGTGCATCAGAAGTGGAAACTCTTATTGCCAGTTGGTTAGCTATAAATTGTGCCATTATATCAAAACCGCCAAATGGTTGTTTAAGAAAATCACTGGCACCGGGATTGGAAGTCAGAGTCAGTACATATATACCTTTGCTTTCATCTTTTGAAAAAGCCTCAAGTGTTTCAAATCCCATAAGTGGATTTACGGTGATGGCATCCACCTCAAATTCATCCCAAAACGCTTTTTTATAATGTTCCGCTGTTGAGCTTATATCGCCGCGTTTGGCATCGGCAATAATGATTTTATCATTCGGAATGTGTTGTGTGACTTCCTTAAAAACTAAAAGACCATTTGGACCCAGTGCTTCAAAAAATCCGAGATTAGGTTTAAATGCTGCACAGTGCTCCGCCGTGTAATCGATTACCAGTTTGCAAAAATAGATAACCTGTTCTTCGGGGGAATCAAATTGTTCTTTGACCGGCTGTGGGAGAAGGTCGAGGTTAGGATCCAGTCCTACACAAAGTACTGACCCGGTATTGGAAACTGATTTTTTTAGATTTTTGGAGAAAGTCATAGATGAAAATTTTTGAGGAAGATAACATTTCTGAAATCCAATGTTTGGCATTGCCACGAAATCTCTAAAACAGAAAAAAAGTCAAGTTAAGCAAGAAATTGTCTAAAGATGATTACGTAAACAGGAGCTTTGATAAACTAGGGAATAGAACGCTGATAACAAGGATTGAGCGGATCATCGCTGAAAATTACAGGGTTAGTACTCGTTTCCAACATCTCGTTGGGGATACTTTTTCGATTTCCCATTTCAAAATGGTTTAAGGAGATTAGATCGGTTACCCAAAATTTGACCTGGTATTGGTATTAGGGGAGAACATATTTTACCTCAGGAGCAGGCTCAGCATTTTTTTGTGTTTTTGAGATTTCGTGGCAATCCACCTGTTGCTTGTTTATACTTGTGGAATCGTTGGGGAGCTTTGGCAATTTTTTAGCTTCTCTCATTCACTAAAAACAAATAGTTTGCTATGAAACTGACTGATACTGTATCCAATTTTTTGAAATTATTTTTAATGGTCTTAATCATTCCATTCACTTCCGAAATGGTGATGGGGCAGGATGAAGACACTAAATCTGATTCAACTGAATCAGAAGAACTCAATGACTTGCCTCTTGAACCCGGTCGTGAATTTTCTTTTGACTTGACGGAAGGATCATGGATTTCGCTTGATGTAAGTCCTGATGGCGAAACTATTGTGTTCGATTTTTTGGGAGATTTATACACCATACCGATGGAGGGTGGAGAAGCAACTCAGATTACAGAAGGGATGCAGTTCGACAGTCAGCCCCGGTTCAACCCGGAGGGCACAAAAATTGCTTTTATCTCGGATGCCTCCGGCGGAGAAGGTGTTTGGATCTATGATATGGAGAATGAAGAAACGGAACAGCTTACAAGGGGTAAAGACAATGAGTATCAGTCCCCTGAGTGGACTCCGGATGGCAAATATATAATAGCTTCAAAGGACGATCCAGGAAACCATAAAATCTGGATGTATCACATTGACGGTGGTTCCGGAACACCCCTGGTAGATGAACCGGGAAATCTTCGTATGACGGAGGGTGCTTTTGGAGCGGATGACCGGTATGTATGGTTTTCAAGAAGGTCGGGGACATGGGATTACAACGCATCTATGCCGCAGTACCAGATTGCAACTTATGATCGGGAAACAGGAGATATCACGACGCAAAGCGATCGATATGGATCATCATTTCGAGCCACACTTTCGAGTGACGGCAAGTGGCTGGTATATGGAACCCGTCACGATGAGCATACCGGTTTGGTGAAACGTGATTTGGAAACCGGAGATGAAAGCTGGCTGGCCTATCCCGTTCAGCACGATGATCAGGAGTCGAGAGCTTCGCGGGATGTGCTGCCCGGAATGTCCTTCACACCGGATAACGAATATGTTGTGACTTCATATGGCGGAAAGATCTGGAAACTTCCTATTGATGGAGGAGATGCGGAAGAGATCCCATTTCGTGTTACAGGAAGCATTGACTTAGGCCCTGAACTGGATTTCGATTATCCTATTGAAGACACTCCAGAGTTTGAAATTACTCAGATCCGGGATGCAGTTCCTTCACCGGATGGAAGTACAATTGCCTTCACTGCCCTAAATGAGATTTACACGATGGAGTTGCCGGATGGTGAACCGGAGAAGTTAGTTGATCTGGATGAAACGCAGGCACAACCGGTATGGTCACCGGATGGAGAATGGATTGCTTTCGTAACCTGGACACCGGAAACCGGGAAATTGTACAAAGTTCGTCCCAATGGAAGAAGGCTACAGCAACTGAATGAGGAAGAGGGCGTTTTTCAAGATCCTGTTTGGAATAATGACGGGGATCGTATAGTGGTGATTAAAGGACAACCTCAGGATTTCAGAAATGCTACTCGTCGGTCTGCTTTTCAGGGAACCAGTGATTTGATTTGGATTGATGCGGATGGAAGTGAAAATAACTTCATTACGTATACCAATGGCCGGTCGAATCCGCACTTTATTAAAAGTTCGAACCGTATCTATCTTTCAAGCTGGATGGGTTTGACGTCTATTCGCTGGGATGGAACCGATGAAAAAGAGCATCTGGAAGTCACCCGTAGTGGTGGAGGCCGTGCTTCTTGGATTCGCATGGCTCCAGAAGGTGATCAGGCCCTGGCTCAAATTGGCACAGATCTTTTTGTAGTGACGGTTCCTCAGGTTGGTGGTGAAGCTCCAAGTATTAGAGTGGGAGGTTCTTCAAGTGCATTTCCAAGTAACCAACTAACTGATATCGGAGGTCAATTCCCGGCCTGGAGTTGGGATGCCAATCGAGCACACTGGTCTATCGGAAATGCTCACGTGATTTATGATTTTGAAGCTGAAGAAGCTTATCAGGATAGTGTGGAAGCGGCCGCCGAGATGGAGGCTGAGGAGGAAGAAGAATCCGAATCTGATGAAGAAAGTGAAGAGGAATCCGAAGAAGATCAAGAGGAGGAAGAAAAAGAAGAAGGATATCAACCGCAGGAAATCCGAATCAGTGTGATGGCCAACCGTGACATCCCTGAAGGTGAATTAGTGCTTCGCGGTGCCAAAGTGATTACCATGAACGGCGATGAGATCATTGAAAATGCCGATCTCGTAATTCGAAATAATCGAATCGTGGGATTAGGAGCACGGGGTGAAGTTGAGATCCCATCGGGCGCTGAGATCAAAGATGTTTCCGGTAAGACTATTATTCCCGGTTTTGTTGATACGCACGCGCATTTTCGCCATCCTGTAAATTTACACCGTGGTGAGTTTTGGAGTTATCTTACGAACCTGGCTTATGGGGTGATCACCACCAGAGATCCACAAACAGCAACTACGGATGTGCTGACCTACCAAGACCTGGTTCATGCCGGAAAACTATTGGGTCCAAGAGTGTATTCTACCGGCCCGGGTGTTTTCAGCAGTGAAAATATAAGCGACTTAGATCATGCCCGCGAAGTGATGAAGCGTTACAGTGATTATTACGACACTAAAACAATCAAGATGTATGGAGCTGGAAATCGCGAACAGCGACAGTGGATTATTCAAGCTGCAAGAGAAATGGAGCTCATGCCAACAACCGAAGGCTCACTCGATTTCAAAGAAAACTTAACGCAGGTTATTGATGGATACCCCGGCCATGAGCATTCATTTCCCGTATTTCCGCTATATAGAGATGTGATCGATATGACAGCCTTTTCCAGAACTGTTTACACACCCACTTTGTTGGTTGCGTATGGTGGGCCATGGGCTGAGAACTATTATTATGCAATTGAACGCCCACATGACGAGCCCAAGCTTCAGCGATTTATGCCACATCAAAACTTAGATGAACGCACCCGCCGCAGAACGGCCGGATGGTTTATGGAAGAGGAGCACGTATTTGAAGAGCTATCCGTATTCGTGAAAGACTTAGTGGAAGCAGGCGGCAGAGCCGGTGTAGGAAGTCACGGACAGTTACAGGGACTTGGTTTCCATTGGGAGCTATGGGCTATGCAAGCCGGTGGCATTTCTGAGCATGATATTCTAAAAGTAGCCACCATACAGGGAGCAGAAGCAATTGGATTAGATACCGATCTCGGAACCATTGAGGAAGGTAAACTTGCTGATCTATTGATTTTAAACTCTGATCCATTGGAAGACATCCGCAATTCCAAGGATCTCGAGTTCATAATAAAAAACGGTTATATGTATGAAGCCGAAACGCTGGATGAAGTATTCCCAAATCAAAAAGAATTACCAACGTTTTGGTGGCAGAATAATGAGCCTGTTGGGGTTCCCGGAGTTGATAATTAAACGCCGAATTTATAATATATATTCATTTAAACTTGTAATAGCATACACTAATAGTTTGTAGTATGGGGAAAACATACATATATAGCTATAGCTTCTCTCTGGCTTTTTTTGTACTCCTTCTATTTCCGGGATATCTATCATCGAATAACCATCAGGTGAACTCTATTCAGGGTGTAGTAACTGACAAGGAAACTGGAAAACCTATCTCGGCTGCACATGTATATCTCTCTCATACTACAATCGGTACCACAACAGATGCGAATGGCGAGTTTGAATTTTCAACCAATTTGACGGGTCGTGTAACGGTTGTATTTAGTTTTATTGGTTATAAGACCGACACATATGAGTTGAATCTGGATTCTGAACAAAGCTCACATCACATAAATATTGAGCTGGAACCAATACTTATTGAACTAAATGAGGTTGAGGTAATAGGGTCAAACAAGGAGTGGCAGCAAAATTATGAGGAGTTCAAACGCCACTTTATTGGAACAAACCGATATGCTAAACGGACCGTTATTGAAAACCCCTGGGTTCTCGACTTTGAAAAAGACGACGATGGAAATTTAAGTGCAAGTGCATCTGAACCTGTTATTATAACTAACCATGCACTCGGATACAGAATACATATCGACCTTATTGATTTTAACTGGGGCCTAAGTGGCTTTACAAATTTTTATACGTTTTACTCCCTGTTTGAGGAGTTAGAGCCTGTAAACAGGGCACAACAAAGAGAATGGAATCAAACTAGGGAGAGAGTCTTCAAAGGTTCTTCTAAACATTTCTTTATCAGTTTATATGATGATAAATTATCACGCAACAGATTCGAAACAGTTTTACCAGGCACCGATGCACGGGTTCAGGTAGCACGGCCTGATGAAGTGGAATTAAATCAATTTTTGATTAGAAACTCAAAGGCACGTTTAAAGATAAGCAGAAACTGGAAACCCTTTAAACTAAGCCGGCCGGTGGATATTCTTTATGGCAGGAGAAGCAACTTAAAAGAGGAAAGGACTCGGTCCAGGCTGGTACCGCTAAACCAATCCGGAATTTTTCTTATCTCGGAAAATGGGAAGTTGAATGATCCAAAATCAATTCGGTTTGATGGCGAATGGTCAAATAAAAGAGTAGCCAATTTTCTTCCCGATGACATCAGGTTCGATAATTGATGTGAAATGATAAATTTTTCCTCCCCTACAACCTCAAACCGAGATACAGAAGTGTTTATTTCATTTTGCCTCTAAGAATTTGAGAAACGAACGGAACTTGTCGTATGAAACTTCAGTAACTAATGCCTACTTAATCACTTCTATCACTTCGTCACTATAAAACCGTCTCAGGGTGTACTTCTTCAAATCCGTGGGGAGGGCGATCCAGGGTCCAGGTCTCGAAATAGAAATGCCGTTCAGACCTGAACTTCTTGCCGTTGATACTGAAAAAGCGGAAGTGATCGGGCACTAATTTTTGGAGGGGGAAAAACATCTCGCGATATACATTTTTCTTGGAAAATATGTGAAGATCAAAGCCATCTTTGGCCTGTTCTTTATAGACTACAATTTGTCCGGCTTCCAGGGCTTCTTTTAATTCTTCCTTCAGATGTCCAACATTGGAATTCACATCAATGTGTAAAGTGGAAATGTCGAGATTGATTTCTTCATTATCTGACAGGATAAAAACTTTGCCCAATTCTAAATCCTGAATGGCTTTTCTAAGGGAAGGAAATTGAGCTTTTTGGGTGAAGATACTCTTATCAGGGAAGGCAGTTTCTAATGCACCAATAACTTCCTCATATGCTGACAGCATATTTAGTCCAAATCGTTCATTGGCAAGATCGGTTCCTGTAAGATAAAATTTAGAGTAAGTAGGGTCAGGTTTCATGAAATCTTCGAGCGTTGATTCCATTTCTTTGGGATTATCGCAGGTATTACGTTCTGCCAGTTTATCAAGGCGTTGGTCGTGTTGGAAAATAAGTTTGAAGATATCAGTATTCATTTCTAAAGATATATTTAAGCTGATTTAATCAGCATGCACTTTGAATTCTATTGAATAGTTCATTCACAAAACGATGATGTTCCGGCTTCATAAACACACTTCTTAAAATGGTAACATTCTCAGAATCTATTTCAAAGTTTGGGTGGCGGATCTTAAAAATAGATGATGGGATGCGGTACAGAGACAAATAGAACGTTTTGTCTTTCATTCCCTTTTTGAATACCTCTTTTGATTTAGCCGAAATTTCTGAAGTCGAAACAACATTGCATGGGAAGTAACCAAGAATGTCGAGTTCCGGCTTTTTGTATGCTCTAAGTTTTGAGCTTGATTCCACAAGGCCATACATTTTTAAAGCTGCATTTCGGCATTTGGTAAGTATAGGTCCGAAGCCTTCATTTTCTTTTAGCGGGAACATTTGCAGGGTAGCCCAAAAGGCAACAGCTGCCGCTCCGGCCCGGGAACATTCAAGACTTATTTCTCCAAAGTGAAGATCTTCTGAGGTAAAATAGGTATATGGAGAATCGTGTTTATAAAATTTACCGACAGCCGGGTCTTTAAAAAGTACACAGCCGCATCCATAAGGTTGAAGTCCATGTTTATGGGGATCTACAACTATGCTGTCAGCCTCTTGCATCAAATTCCATGAAGCCCCGTCAATGAGTTGGGAGTTTTTTAATGCCCGGAAAAAACCTCCATAAGCAGCATCTATATGAATCCGAACGCCATGTTTTTTTGCCCAGGGTAAAATCTGATCCAGTGGTTCAACTTCTCCAAGACCGGTGGTACCCAGAGTCACCACAATGGTTCCAATTTCTTTAGGATTGATGGAATCAAGATCAAAAAGTCCGGTTTGCATTACAGGAACTTTAACTCCTTCAACCCTTAATACAGAACACATTCTTTCGTGGGTATAATGAGAGTTTTCAGAGTAGGCGATTTTTTTATCGGGATGAGATTCTCGTGCAACCCAAAGCGCCTCAAGGTTGGCGATGGTACCGCTTGCGGTTAGATGGCCTAAGTGGGAATCACCATAACCAAAAAAATCAGCTAACATGGCAACGGCTTCCTTTTCCATTTCAGAAGAAGGTGGTCCTCCATCCAGTGCATGGTTATTGGGGTTGATACTCATCGCCATGGCATATGCTGCCCAAGTTAAAGGGTGTGGGGGCTTGAGCATCTGCCCGGCATAAATTGGATGGTGAAACGGAAAATTACATTGAAGCCGCTGGGCTAAACGATCAAATACTTTTTCCACTTTTTGTGAAGGAACAACAAGTGTTGAATCTTGCTCCCATTCACCGAAAGAATTTTTCCATTCTTCTAATGCGTTAAGTGATTGATCTAAAGTATTGTTAGACTGCTTATCCATTAATAAATGCTTACAGAAACACCGGCTGAGAGAACCTGTTTCACCTGTAGCTCACTGGAATAATCATTGTCATAGCGAAGTTCAAATTGGAAAGAGGCACTTACAATGCTGTTAATTTTTCCAACAATTTCATTAGACCAGAATACATCCGTTTCATCAACAGGAATAAGTAAGTTGGTAAATGTTTCCAGGGAACTTGAGTACAGAATATCTTCAAAAACTTCTTTTTCAAAATTGATACCGGTAGTTAAACCACCCTCTGAACGAAAATTTTCTCCTCGCTCCAATCCATAAACAGAGGCAAGATTATCGTCAGTCACAAAAGTTTGTTTAAGACCTAAACCAGCTTCAAGCGAGAATGTGCTTGAGGTGCTGAATGAGAGACCTAATCCCTCGCTGAGATAGGCTGGAGCCATAAATCTGGAAATTAAAATGTTCGGCTTCCCGGCTTGATCAGAATATTCGTACCCTTTATCAAACTGGGTTCTGAAATGAATGGTAGCGTAAGTAGAAATAGAACCATCTTTCCGAAAAAGGTAATTAAAGCGATTTCTTATTGAAATCTGATCATCCGTTTTTCTGACACCACCATCTCTGATGTTAGATTGGCCGTATTTTAGGCTGGTGCGAAATCCGTAACTAAATTGACCATCTCGATGCAGTAAAGTAAAAACAGATGAAGCAGTACCGCTTATGGAACTTACACCACCTTGAGACCAATTGTCATAGGCAGCCTGTGAGCCATTGGCACTGGCGGTCCAGCTTTTATCCCAGCCACTCAGGGTATCCGGGATGGAAATACTTTGAGCTGTGGTTAAAGAACTGCTTAGAATAAAAATGCTGATTAATAAAAGAGAATTAGTAAAAAACTTCATTGGTGATGTAATTATTTATTTTTGAAAAGTATAGCTTCTTCCAACTGACCATTTTTTAGCATTACTTCAATGTGCTCACCGGTTTCAGTAGGCACTGTAATACCCGACATATTGGTAGATAAAGGAAATTTACGATGTCCGCGGTCAATTAAAACCCCAATCTCAACCGCCTTTGGATCGTATATACTGCAAACAGCAGATAGTGCACTGAACATGGTTTTTCCGCTAAATATTACATCATCAACCAGAAGCACAAATTTATCGTTGCAATCCGGAAGCTTAGTATCTGTTGAAGTACCGTATACCGTATATTGGTACACAGGTGAGGCATTTTCGGTATAGGTAGATAAATGGTTGGCGAGTTCATTTGCAGCCGCAAATCCCCGTTCATTTAACCCAATAATAATTAAATCGTCGACATCTTCTATTTTTTCCCAAACCTGAATAGCAATACGCTTTAGTGTGCGCTTGATGCGAGGTTGATCCATTAAAGTAAGTTGCTTTTCCATAGGACGATATTAAATTTCGTTGAAAGGTAGGGTTTTCTATACATAGTGTTCAAAAAATAACAAAAAAACATACTCGAAATTCTTATCTTAACAGTGTTAACTTGAACTAAAATAGAGAGACCTATGAAAAAAGGAATTGGAACATTATTATTTGGAGCTGCAGCCTTTACCGGGGGCATCGTGGCCGGTTTATTACTTACTCCTAAAAGTGGAAAAGAAAATCGTCGCTGGGTTAAAGATCAAAGTGATGAAACCAAACGATGGTTAGAAATCAAAGGCCGGAAAATTAAAAACGACAGTGAGAAAAGGATCGATCGTGTATCTAAAGGTATTAAAAAAACGGTCAAAGATTCTCTCCCCGATTTGTATGAAGCTACAGAAGACATTAGTTTCTCCGAGGAAGAAGAATTGGAAGAATTAACTCAAAATGGCTAAATCTGAATTCCAGCATTCAGAAGCTTTTCTACAATGGATCTGGGAAAATTTACTTTTCGACTTTGCGGAACTCGAAACCGCTAGCGGAGAACGTGTCCAAATCATTAATCCGGGAAGCCTTAACAGTACCGATGGCCCTGATTTTAAACAAGCCAAATTAGATATTGGTGGGGTAAAATGGTACGGAGATATAGAACTTCACCTAAAAAGTAATGGCTGGCATGCACATGGTCATGATAAAGATCCAAATTTCAATACGGTGGTACTTCATGTAGTAGCAGAAGGAGAGAATAGAGAAGTTACATGCGAAAATGGGGCAAAGCCGTATATCTTAAATTTATCAAATTATTTACCGGATGAACTGAAAGTATTTCTTAAAAGCTTTCAAACTACAAAAGGACTCCCTTGTGGTTCAGCTTTAAATTTTATTTCAGAAGAAGCTTTTCTTAAGCAAATAGAGAAAGCACACATCGAATATTTTGAAAAGAAATCGGATGACTTTCTGAAATTTTATAACCCGGAACTACTCCCTTCAAAAGCATGGAAGCATGCATTGATACTATCCGTTTGGGATGGATTGGGTATTTCATATAACCGGCAGTCCATGCAGCAAACAGCCCGGTATTTTTTAGAAAGATGGAAGGGTGGTTCTGTAAAGGAAGGTATCCATTTGGCTAAGAATTTAGCAGGGGTAGGAGAAGAAACATCTGATATAAGCTGGAATTTTAAATCAGTACGTCCCGCCAATCATCCAAAAAAACGAATAGAGCAGGCGGTAGTAATTACTCTTCAAATTTTAGCAAATTCCTTTGAAGATTTTTTAAGCATCCGTTCCTTAAATCTGTGGCAAACATGGACGCAAAATATTTCTGTGAAACGCTCTTCAAGAATGGAAATATTATATGGTACAGTTTTCCTGCCTTCCTTGTATGTATTATCAAAATTATATGCCCATCAAAAGCTTTCCGAAGAAGTACTCTCAAAATGGAAAGAATTGAAAACACCGATTCCCTCTTCATTACTTAAAAAGTTCAATTTTTTGCCGGTTGATTCAAAATTATATCGCAAAAAACTAGGGACTATACATCAATTAAAATCATATTGTGGTCCCGTTCGGTGTTCAGAATGTTTTGTACTAAAAAATGCGATTCAGTCTTGATTGCTTTTAAAGTGATTTCTATCTTTGGAGTCTGTCAACGACATGCATTGCCCGGTCGTCTAATGGCAGGACAGCTGGTTTTGGTCCAGTCAGTGGGGGTTCGAATCCTCCCCGGGCAACACAGATTTTAAAAGGATGACTGGTAAGCCATCCTTTTTGTTTATTTGTCAATGATTGGCAGATAAATAAACCATATTAAATTAACCTAAATAGAAAGCCCGCACTTGTGGATACTCCCCTGGCGATTTTTTCCGGTACCAGTAACCCGGCTCTGTCAAGAGCAATTGCCGAAGAATATGGTACAACATTAGGTGAAGTTACTATCCGGAAATTTTCTGATGGTGAGCAATATGTTAAATATGAGCAAAGCATTCGTGGTGAGGATATTTTTGTCATACAATCCACACCACCGCCTGGAGATAATATTTTAGAGTTGTTGCTTTTATTAGATGCAGCAAAAAGGGCATCTGTGAAACGGGTAACAGCAGTAATTCCATATTTTGGATATGCACGCCAAGATCGAAAAGATCAGCCGCGGGTATCCATTGCTTCGAAGCTGATGGCAAACTTATTGGTTCAAGCCGGTGCAGATCGAATTCTGACCATGGATTTACATGCTGCTCAGATACAAGGATTTTTTGATATCCCTCTTGATCATTTATATGCAAGCAGGGCTTTTATTGATCATTTCACCTCCAATCCAATAGATAATTTGGTTGTAGTGGCGCCTGATGTAGGTAGCCTTAAAATGTCGCGGGCATATTCTAAAAAGTTAGGCGCGAGTTTAGCTTTTATTGATAAGAGAAGACCCAAAGCCAATGAATCAGAGATTATGAATCTGATTGGAGAAGTGGAAGGAAAGAATGTGTTAATAGTCGATGATTTAATCGACACCGCCGGAACATTGACGAATGCAGCAGCAGCTCTGAAAGAAAGAGGAGCGCTAAACATTATCGCAATTTGTACACACCCGATTTTGTCGGGTCCGGCATATCAGCGAATAGAAGATTCGCCAATTGACGAGTTGTTAGTAACAGATACGGTTCAGCTTCGCCAACCTTCAGAGAAGATAAAGGTATTGAGCATTGCGAATATATTTGCTGAAGCTATACAACGCATACATACTAACGACACAATCAGTGCACTGTTTGATAATTAAGATTAAGGTAAACGCATTATGGCATACCCAGAATTAGTAAAACTTGAAGGAAAGAAAAGAGAGACCAGCAGACAAGCGAATAAAGCGCTTAGAGAAGAACTTCGCGTTCCTGCGGTACTCTATGGTCCTGAAATTGAAGAGAATGTTCATTTTTCCATTGACGAACTTGAATTAGAAAAAATTCTCAGAAAGCCTCAAACGAAGCTTCAGGAACTAACTGTTGACGGAAAAACATATAAAACACTTTTAAAAAGAACTGAATTTGACCCGGTTACTGACCGTCCTGTTCACGCTGATTTTTATGTTCTTGCAGATGGTCATAAAGTTACCATCCGAGTTCCTATAAAAATTACTGGTAGCGCAAGAGGTGTAGTAGAAGACGGTGGGCGTGTATTCAAGCCTATGAATTTTGTACGAGTACGAGTTCTTCCGGAAGTGATTCCTGCAGAATTCGAGATTGATATCAGTGAATTAGGTATTGGTCAGTCTTTCCATATCTCAGATTTGGATCTTGAAGGCATTATTCCTTTGGATGATATGAGCCGAACGATAGTAACTATTCGTCCTCCTAAAGGAGCTGATTTCCTTGAAAGTCTTGTTGCCGGAGTTACGGATGAAGCTGAAGAAGAAGTGGCTGCTGAAGGAGAAGAGGTTGCTGAAGGTGAAGAAGAATTAGCTGAAGGTGAGGAGCCTGCAGAAGGTGAAGATGAAGAGTCTGACGAAAGTACAGAAGAATAATTCTAAACTTTCAACCTTGTAACGCAAGCCTTCAATCATGTCCATTATCGTAGGATTAGGAAATATTGGGCAGGAGTATGAAGGTACGCGCCATAACATTGGTTTTGAAATTGTTGATGCATTAGCAGAAACACTTTCTACTACATTTGGCCCGGGCAACGGGCCTTTTGTGGTTGCAGAGGGCAGACACAGAGGCAGAAATGTCGTATTGATAAAGCCCACTACTTATATGAATAAAAGTGGGCTGGCAGTGCGTAAAGCCCTTTCGTCATATAAATCAGATAAAGAAAATTGCCTGATTGTTTATGATGATTTAAACCTGGAGGTAGGTGATGTCAGGCTTAAATCAACGGGTAGTGCCGGTGGCCATAATGGAATACAGAATATTATTGATCTGTTGGGAAGCAGGGATTTCCCCCGCTTACGATTTGGAATCGGTAACGATTTTCCAAGAGGCAAACAAGTTGATTATGTTTTATCTCCATTTAAAAAAACTGATCAAAAGTATTTAGAAGAGGGTATTGATAAAGCCCATGATGCTGCTCTTTATTTTACACGGGAAGGCATTCAAAAAACGATGAACCATTTTAATTAATACAGCCTTAAGGGCACAAGTAAATCACAACTAACGCAATCGGAACTATGCAAACAATCATGTATTTAATACCGGTGGCTGGGGTGCTTGCACTCTTGTACACTCTTTTTAAAACTTCTTGGGTTTCCAAGCAGGAAATCGGGACAGAAAAAATGGAACGCATCAGCAAGCACATTGCTTCTGGAGCGATGGCCTTTCTTAAAGCGGAATATAAAGTACTTTCTATCTTTGTAGCTGTTGTAGCTGTTTTATTAGCTTTTAGCGCTGATCCAACAACTTCTAGCTGGATGGTTGCCATTTCCTTTATTGTAGGTGCAATTTGTTCCGGTCTTGCCGGTTTTATTGGTATGAAGGTTGCAACCAAAGCCAATGTTAGAACCACTCATGCAGCACGAACAAGCCTTGGTAAAGGTCTTGAAGTAGCGTTTGCCGGCGGTTCTGTTATGGGGCTTGGTGTTGTTGGTCTTGGTGTTTTGGGACTTAGTTTGCTGTTTATCATTTTCGGAATGTATTTTGGTCTTGAAGGAGCCGGTGCAGTGAATAAAGTATTGGCTGTTGTAACCGGGTTTTCTTTTGGGGCATCTTCTATTGCTCTTTTTGCACGTGTAGGCGGTGGTATCTATACTAAAGCTGCCGATGTAGGAGCGGACCTTGTAGG
>NZ_JAVLBQ010000014.1:0-61986 GCF_031581265.1 Gracilimonas sp. | reverse complement strand
CACACATAACAATAATTATTAATGCTATATATAGCAATAGCATTACATTTTTTTTCGACTTTTCACACAGGCTGGGGGCGTTGGTAACGAGGTTAACGTAGCTTCCCCGACTGCGTTGCGAAGATAGACCTTCGCAACGAGGGTGAGATTTTCACCCATCGGCCTTAGAAAAAAGAGCGTTAAGAAGATGACGGAATGAAGCGTTAAGAAATAAATCATACCGCATGGCACTTGAATTTCAAGCAAGCCCCGCAATGGAGCATTGATTTATTTTAGCGGAATGGAGTCAGCTTTAGCTTTTTTCGCAGCCGGGAGTTTTTGGTTCTTTTGTCGGCACAAAAGAACAAAGAAGATGATTATGGGAAATAGCTTGATACAAGCCACGGCATAGTTACCAAATGCATGATATTGCGTAAGAAATTTGAATTTCACTTCCCGAACTACTCTTTTTAAATTCCTGTTAAAGAGACTGAAAAGCGCTTCCAAAAAAACTGTATATTCAACCATTATGGAAAACCAAGAAAAGTTAGACGAATTTCAAGCTCGCATTGATGCGGGGGAAAAAATTGAACCCAAAGACTGGATGCCGGAACGGTATCGGCAACAGCTCGTTAGGATGATGAGTCAGCACGCCCACTCTGAAATTGTGGGGATGTTGCCTGAAGGTAATTGGATTGAGCGGGCTCCATCCCTAAAAAGAAAATTGGTACTCTTGGCCAAAGTTCAAGATGAAGCCGGTCACGGACTCTATCTCTACAGCGCTACCGAAACACTTGGGGTGAGCCGAGATGAACTTGTAGACCAATATCTTTACGGAAGTGCCAAATATTCCAGTATTTTCAATTATCCTACCATGACTTATGCCGACATTTGCGCAATCGGCTGGCTAGTGGATGGTGCGGCTATTGTAAATCAAACCATGCTGGCGCGCTCCTCTTATGGTCCTTATTCTCGTGCCAATATTCGTATCTGCAAAGAAGAAAGTTTTCACAAGAAGCAAGGCTACGAAATGATCGCCAAAATGGCGGACGGCACCCCCGAACAGCAGAAAATGGCTCAGGATGCCGTAAATCGCTGGTGGTGGCCAAGCCTGATGATGTTCGGCCCACACGATTCTGATTCTCCAAACAGCGCCGAGCTCATCAAATGGCAAGTGAAATTAAAAACCAATGATGAACTCCGTCAGCATTATGTAGACCGCATGGTCATGGAAGCCGAAGCCATAGGACTTGAACTGCCCGATCCCGACCTGGAATACAATGAGGAAACCGGTCACTGGAATTTCGGTGAAATTCCCTGGGATGAATTCTGGAACGTGGTCAAAGGCAACGGCATCATGAATCGGGAACGAATGAAAGCCCGCCGGAAAGCTCATGAAGATGGTGAGTGGGTTCGTGAAGCAGCCAACGCCTATGCCCGGAAGAAGAAATTACAGCAAGAAAAAGCATCGTAAAAGAGAATTCAGGACACAGGAGTCAGAATACAGAATTTTCTGACCCCTGAATTCTGAGTTCAGACTTCTCAATAATCTGAAACCAAGAATTTTAATGTCAGACAATAATACCAACAAAGACAACTGGCCTCTTTGGGAGGTTTTTACTCAACCAAAATCAGGAAAACCCCATGAACATGCCGGTAGTTTACATGCTGCGGATGAAGAAATGGCTCTACAAAATGCACGAGATACTTATGCTCGCAGAAATGAAGGAGTGAGTATCTGGGTGGTAGAATCGAAGCATATTACTGCGTCTACACCTGATGATACGGGACCGTTTTTTGATCCTGCAAATGACAAGCCGTATCGGCACCCACAGTTTTACAGTGTACCAAGAGCTGTTAAGAAGAGGTCTTAGTTATTGGTTGATGGTTATTCGTGATTGGGTCAACCCAAATAACCATTACACTAATAACGATTAACTAAAAGTAATTGATTGCAAGAATGACTACTGAAACTAAAGAACTTACTAAACAAGAAGCATTCCTTAGCTATCTGCTCAGGTTAGCTGACGACCGCCTGATACTCGGTCAACGAATGAGCGAATGGTGTGGGCATGGACCTCAACTTGAAGAAGATCTGGCCATGGCGAATATGGCCCTGGATCTTATCGGTCATGCAACAGCACTATACGAATATGCGGCTGAAATTGAAGGTGAGGGTCATGATGAAGATTATTTCGCTTACTTCCGCGATGATCGCGAATTCACCAATCTCCAACTATGTGAACTTCCCAAAGGAGATTTCGGATTTACCATAGCCCGACAATTTTTATTCAGTGCCTTCAGTTATTTTCAATATGAGCGACTCAAAGAAGCTGAAGACGAACAGTTTGCAGGCATGGTTAACAAGCACCTGAAAGAGATTAAATACCACCTCCGTCATTCCCGCGAATGGGTGCTGCGTTTGGGCGATGGAACTGAGGAAAGTCACGAGCGTATTCAAGAATCCTTCAATGAATTGTGGATGTACACCGACGAGCTTTTCTACATGGATGAAGTGGATGAACTGATGATGAAAGAAGGCTTGGGGGTTGATTTCTCTGAATTCAAAAAGGAATGGAAGAAATTGGTGGAAGATACGTTAACAGAAGCGACTCTTACTGTTCCCGATTGGGATCAATTTATGATGAGCGGGAGTCGAAAAGGAATTCATACTGAGCATTTGGGACATATGTTGGCACAGATGCAGTTTTTGAGAAGATCATACCCTGATGCGGAGTGGAAGTAGAAAATAGGTGCAAGTTGTTAGTCACAAGGCACAAGAAAACTTGTACCTTGAGCATTGTTCCTGACCATTTATTTATTGATGCCAAATTATGCCACTATCTAAAACACTACATACCGAAGAGCAGATTTGGGACTTCTTAAGAGAAGTGACCGATCCCGAGATCCCGGTGCTAAACATTGTGGAAATGGGGATTGCACGAAAGGTAGAAGTAGATAAGGATGGCAAAGTGTTAGTGAAGATCACGCCTACCTATTCCGGCTGCCCGGCTATGAATGCGATCGAGAAGCTGGTCAATGAAAAGCTTGAGGAAAGAGGAGTTCAGGAGTTCAACGTAAAACTCGATTTTGCTGAAACCTGGACCACCGACTGGATGACAGAAGAAGCAAAAGTGAAGCTCAAAGACTACGGAATCGCCCCTCCCGAAAAAACCGAAGAAGAGGCTAATTTTCTAAAAAGCCTCTCAAGTACCAAAATAGTCCCCTGCCCTTTTTGCGATTCTTTTGAAACGGAATTAGTAAGTCAATTTGGATCTACGGCCTGTAAATCCCAGTATTTCTGTAATAACTGTGATCAGCCTTTCGAGCATTTTAAGTGTATATAGGATCACAGATTATTTTGACTACGCTGATTACACAGATTTATACTTGTTCAAAATCAACTCAGTAAATTTAGTTAACCATTTTTTGTGAAAAGGCTTTCATTCTCTAAATTCACCCTATATCAAATCCGTGTAATCCTTAAATCCGCATAATCTGTGATTCAGACAACTTTAGACAACGGCACCTTCACCATCACCCTAAATCGTCCCGATAAACTCAACAGCTTCAACTTTGAGATGGCCGATCAAATGAAAGAAGCGTTGATGGAAGCGGAATCAAATGATCAGGTTCGTTGCGTGCTACTCACCGGTTCCGGACGTGCTTTCTGTGCCGGACAAGATCTTGCTGAAGCTACTGAAGTTTCTAAAGATCCTGATCGAGATCTCAGTGAAATAGTACATCATACCTATATTCCTATCATAAAAGGCATCCGGCAATTGGAAAAGCCTGTGGTTTGTGCGGTGAACGGAACTGCAGCCGGAGCTGGAGCGAATATTGCTTTAGCCTGTGATATTGTAGTTGCCAATGAAGAAGCCAAATTCATCCAATCCTTCTCTCAAATAGGGTTGATACCTGACAGTGGCGGAACATACATTTTGCCAAGGTTGGTCGGATTGTCCCGAGCAACTGCTCTCACTTTTCTTGGTGAAAAAGTATCAGCCAAAGAAGCCGTAGAAATGGGAATGATTTGGAAATTCTATCCCGCGGATGAATTTATGAATGAAGCTCAAGCTATCGCTCAAAAATTAGCCCAAATGCCCACTCGTGGATTTGGGCTTACCAAGCGCGGATTTAATGCCGGGTTTTCCAATAACCTGGAAGAGCAGATGCAACTGGAAGCAAAACTCCAGGCTGAGGCAGGGGAAACGCATGATTATAATGAAGGTGTTCAGGCATTCCTGGAAAAGCGAAAGCCGGAGTTTAAAGGCAAGTAGGATCACAGATTGCATTGATTTAAGGATTACACAGGTTTTCTCTGCACAATTTCCCTCAACCGATCAAAGAAATCTGCGTAATCTGTGATCAACTTTTTTTGCTAACAATAACTCACTTCGTTATGAATATCGAACTCAACTCCTCTTTAAAAATCCAACTGATCCTCGAAGAAATTGTCCTTTTCATTGGCTCATTCCTTCTATTTGGGTTGGCTACAGATTTTAGCTGGTGGATATTTGCCCTTCTTTTTTTTCTCCCGGATATCTCCTTTGCAGCTTACCTCATAAACACAAAGGTCGGCTCTTGGATCTATAATATTTGTCATCACAAAGGAATTATGATAGTGCTGATCTTAACCGGCTATTTTGCAGAAATGGAATGGATATTAGCAGTTGGAATTGTATTTCTGGGGCATGCAGCTTTCGACCGGGTGTTCGGCTATGGACTCAAATTCCCCGATGAATTCAAGCGTACACATTTGGGAAAGATTGGAAATTAACTGCTATTCATTTTAAAGATCAATCTGCATACAGTGGATTTTTTATGTATTCAGAAAATATAGTATTCGAAAGTCCGCGTACCAATCGTTCATCTGCCGTCCACATTACGGCTTGCTTTTCAACAGCTAATGCGAGGTATAATGCATCATACATTGTGACCGGCAAAGAAATGGAAATATCAAAAGCCAGCTTCGCCACCGTTTGATGATAAACAACGTCCGTTGCAATCTTTTGAATTTGATCTCTTTTTCGGGGCGCATCTGTTACCTCCAGTTCTCTCCGTCTCACTTTCTTCCCAATAATGGAGTCCATTTCAATATAGAACAGATCTGGTACAATAAACCCATAATTGTTTTCTAAAAGCTCTTCTGCCTTATCTGAATCCTCTTCTAAAAAAATCCATTTTGCAGCAATGGAAGCATCCAATACAAAATTACTCATCGATTTCGGATTTCTCGAATATCGTCTACGCTATCAGAGAACATACGCCCCTCGGCTCTATATTTGGTTAGTTCTTCACGAACCATATTGCGGGTTTCTTCGATATCCACTTTCCCATAGGTTTCTAAAATGGATTTCAGTTCAGCATTAAGTGAACGGTTATTTCGCTCTGCTTTTTTTTTGAGATTGCTCAGTGTTTCCTCATCGATATTTCGTACTAAAACGTCAGGCATATTCCCTCCTGATTGGTTATTTGATATCATTATGATATCTTTTTTTGCAATTACTTTCAAGTTTAAAAAATTAGCTCAATTTACAACGTATTCCGCCTCAGATTCCTTATCTTGGAAGCGATTTTTCAGACGATAAACAAACAAATTCTATGATATCAAACAATGCTAAGATTGGCGTGGTCGGCGCCGGAACGATGGGAACAGGAATTGCACAAGTTGCTGCAACTCAAGGTCACCAAGTTTATTTATATGATGCCTATCCCCAACAACTCGAAAAATCTAAAGCGGGACTGGAAAGCATCCTTGCCCGGCAGGTTGAAAAAGAACGAATGACCCAAAAGGAAGTGGATGGAATTTTGGGCAGGATTGAATTCGTCGATAACATCACTAACTTTGGAGAATGTGGATTTGTGATTGAAGCTATTGTTGAAGACCTGGATGTCAAAAAAGACACTTTTGCCCGGCTGGAAGGCATAGTTTCCAAAGATTGTGTTCTCGCATCAAATACCTCTTCACTTTCCATTGCTGCGATTTCATCAGCCCTCAAAAAACCAGAGCGATTTTTAGGTGTACATTTCTTTAATCCCGCTCCGCTTATGAAATTGGTTGAGTTTATACCGGGTATTGCAACAGATGAGGAAGTTTTCGATGCTACTAAAGCATTTATCAGAAGTTGGGACAAAATTACCGTTTCCGGAAAGGATACTCCGGGCTTTGTTGTGAATCGTGTTGCCCGGCCTTTTTATGGAGAAGCACTCAGAATTTTTGAAGAGGGAATTGCTGATGCTGCAACCATCGATTGGGCAATGAAAGAAATCGGTGGATTTAGGATGGGGCCGTTTGAGTTGATGGACTTAATTGGACACGATGTCAATTATGAAGTCACCAGTACGGTATTTGAAGCATTTTACTACGATCCCCGATTCAAACCATCATTCGCACAAAAGAGAATGGTTGAAGCCGGTTGGCTGGGAAGAAAATCAGGGCGTGGATTTTATGATTATCGGGAAGGAGCTGACAATCCACTTCCTACAAAAGATGAAGAGTTAGGTGAAAAGATTTTTAATCGAATTCTGACCATGTTAATCAACGAGGCCTGCGATGCCGTTTTCATGAATATTGCCTCCGTTGAAGATGTGGATTTAGCTATGCAAAACGGAGTGAATTATCCCAAAGGCTTACTAAAATGGGCCGACGAAATTGGACTCAAAAATGTACTCGACAGAATGACCGCCCTTCAGGTTGAATACCGGGAAGACCGATATCGACCCAATCCACTGTTAAAGAAGATGGTGGCTCAGGGAAAGAATTTTTATGAGGAATAGCTATCAGCTATCAGGCTTCAGCTTTCAGTTTTTCTTAATTACTGGAAGCTGAGAGCTGACGGCTGAAAGCTTTAATAACCATCGACTATGAGTAAGAAACCAACAAACATAATCAACCAAATGCTCCAACAAGATGTCTTCTCCCAATGGATGGGCATTGAGGTTCTGGAATCAGATCCGGGTTATTGCAAACTTTCCATGAAGGTGCAGGAGGAGATGACTAACGGGTTTGGAGTTTGTCATGGTGGAATTACGTTTTCCCTTGCTGACAGCGCTCTTGCTTTTGCCTCCAATTCCCGGGGATCAATTTCACTTGCACTGGAAAACAACATAAACTTTACTAAGAAAGTGAATGTTGGGGATATACTTATTGCTGAAACCGAAGAACTTCAAAATGGCCGCACGATTGGTGTTTATAAAGTCCGAATTTCAAACCAAAATGAAGAATTGGTAGCTGAGTTTAGAGGTACGGTTTATAGAACTGGAAAACAGCATGATTTGGATAATTAGAAATTTAAAATTCAAAATTTAGAATTATATGTCCGAAGCATATATCATTGACGGAATCAGAACTCCAATTGGCAAATTTAAGGGAGCTCTTTCTCCAATTCGAGCTGATGACTTGGCAGCAATTCCCATCAAAGAGCTCATTAAACGCAATCCTGAAATTGATCTGGAAGCTATTGAGGATGTGATCTTGGGATGCGCTAACCAAGCCGGAGAAGACAATCGAAATGTTGCCCGAATGGCTTCTTTACTTGCAGGTATTCCCACTTCCGTTCCAGGTGAAACGGTAAACAGACTTTGTGCTTCTGGAATGAGTGCAACCGTGAAGGCATACCACGCCATTAAAGCCGGGGAAGGCGATCTGTTTATTACTGGCGGAGTGGAACACATGACTCGCGGCCCCATCGTTTTAGGAAAGGGATCTTCTCCTTACTCAGGAACTACCGAAATGCACGACTCCACTTTCGGCTGGCGATTCATCAATCCCAAAATGGAAGAAATGTATGGCACCGATGGCATGGGAATGACCGCTGAGAATGTCGTTGAAATGCATAATATCAGCCGGGAAGATCAGGATAAATTTGCAGCGTGGAGTCAGCAAAAAGCCGGAGCAGCCAAAGATTCCGGAAGACTGGCAAAGGAAATCGTATCCGTAGAAATTCCACGAAGAAAACAAGATCCATTATTATTCGAGCACGACGAATTTATGCGTCCCGATACCACCGCTGAAGTACTTGCCAAACTCCGTCCGGCTTTCAAAAAAGACGGAACCGTAACCGCCGGAAATGCCTCGGGATTGAATGATGGCGCCGGAGCATTATTGGTTGCTTCAGACAAAGCGGTCAAAGATTTTGGATTGAAACCCAAGGCACGAATTGTAGCCCATGCTGTTTCAGGAATTGAACCGAGAATCATGGGACTGGGTCCTGTTGAAGCGGCCCAAAAAGTATTGAAACGAGCTGAAATGAAATTGGATGATATGGATGTCATTGAGTTAAATGAGGCTTTTGCAGGACAGTCACTTGGTGTAACTCGCATGTTGGAAATGCAAGACGACGACCCCCGGCTCAACCCAAATGGTGGCGCTATTGCATTGGGACATCCACTTGGAATGACAGGGCAGCGATTGTTACAGACAGCCACGGTTGAGCTTCACGAGAGAGAATCTCACAAATATGCTTTGTGTATGTTGTGTGTGGGAGTTGGCCAGGGAATGGCTGTAATCCTCGAAAAAACTTAGTAATTAACCGCAAAGGACGCAGAGAAATCGCAGAGTACGCTAAGAGCATTTACTCTGCAAACTTTGCGTAACCTTAGCGTCCTCTGCGGTTTAAAAGAAAATCAATTATGGCAATATATGAGTTTAACGGATACAAACCCGTAGTACACGAAACGGCTTTTGTACATCCCCAAGCGGCGGTTACTGGGAATGTGATCATTGGGAAGAATGTATATATCGGTCCCGGAGCAGCCATTCGTGGCGATTGGGGAAAGATCGTGATCAAAGATGGATGTAATGTGCAGGAAAATTGTACGATTCATATGTTTCCGGGAGTGACAGTGACTTTAGAGAAATCTGCTCATGTTGGGCACGGAGCTATTATTCACGGAGCGCATCTTGGAAAAAACTGCCTGATTGGAATGAATGCTGTAGTTATGGACAATGTGAAAGTCGGGAAAGAATGTATTATTGGAGCCTTGACGTTTGTACCGGAAGGAATGGAAATTCCTGAACGGAAAGTGGTAGTTGGGAATCCGGCAAAGATCGTTAAAGATGTGACCGATGAAATGGCGGCATGGAAAACCAAGGGCACGAAACTCTACCAACAACTTCCAAAAGAATTGCACGAGACATTAAAGGAGTGTGAACCACTGCGGGAAGTCCCTGAAGGCCGGGAAGATCAAACTATGGGCTATGAGACCTGGGGAAAGAAAAAATCGGAATTCAGAACTCAGGAATCAGAATAGCATGAACGCTTAGTTCTGAATTCTGCCTCCTGAGTTCCTTCATTTTAAATGAAATACAAATGATTAAAGTACAAAGCTATATAAAAGGAAAGTGGTTAACCGAGGGCAATGAAACTGACCTCATCAGTGCAGTTACCAATGAACCAGTTGCCCAAATGGTGGAAGCGGATATTGATTACAAATCTGCGTTGGAATATGCCAGAGAAGTAGGCGGACCTAAGCTTCGCGAAATGTCTATCCACGAGCGGGCGTTCAAGATCAAGTTTCTGGGTCAGTATCTAATGGAACGGAAAGAGAAATATTACGAAATCTCTACCCATACAGGTGCTACACGAGCTGACTCTTGGATCGATATTGAAGGGGGCATCATCACGGCGTTTGGAATTTCCAGTAAATCAAGACGACATTTATCTGATCTGCCTTGGCATGTGGAAGGCGATACCGAACGACTTTCCAGGAAAGGCTCTTTCATGGGGCAGCATATTTGTGTTCCCAAACATGGCGTAGCGGTTCATATTAACGCTTTCAACTTTCCGGTTTGGGGAATGCTGGAGAAATTGGCACCGGCTATCATTTCAGGAATGCCCGTTATTGTCAAGCCTTCGCCGGTTGGTTCTTATTTAGCCTGGGAAGTTTTTAAGGATATCATTGAATCTGAAATTTTACCTGAAGGAACGGTTCAATTTATTGCTGCTGATAAACCCGGTGACCTTCTCGACCACCTTACCAGCCAGGATTCTGTAGCCTTCACCGGCTCAGCCCTTACCGGGCAAAAACTAAAAGCTCATCCCAATATCATTGCTAACAATGTGCAGTTTAACCTGGAAGCCGATTCCCTGAACTGTTCTATTCTTGGAGATGATGTAACACCCGACATGGAAGAGTTTGATCTTTTCATTAAAGAAGTGGCTCGCGAAATGACTGTTAAAACCGGACAAAAGTGTACGGCCATACGCAGGACCATCGTTCCTCAACATCTCGAAGAAGAAGTTATTGAAGCCCTAAAGGAACGGCTGGAGAAAACAACGATTGGCGATCCGGCCCAAAAAGAAACTCGGATGGGGCCTTTGGCGAGTTCCCTTCAAGCGGAGCGTTTTGAACAGCAACTACAGCAACTTTCTGAAATCACGGAAACGGTTTATATGTCAAACGGCGATCAGGAAAATGCTTTCACCAATCCGCGGGTACTGGTTTGCCATAAGCCGATGCAGGTTGATGAAATTCACAAATTGGAGGCTTTCGGTCCTATGACCACCGTCATGCCATACACCTCAACTAAGGAAGCAATAGATATCGCGAATAAAGCAAATGGTTCTTTAGTAGGATCCCTATTTACCGCAGATGACGAACTGGCTCATAAAGTAACCATGGGGTGCGCGCCCTACCACGGACGGTTTATGGTGATCAACAGGAATTCTGCCGAAGAATCTACCGGACATGGATCTCCTATTGCTTCGCTGGTGCATGGCGGCCCCGGTCATGCCGGTGGAGGGGAAGAACTCGGTGGAGCTCGCGCCGTTCTCCACAACATGCAGCGAATTGCTTTACAGGGTTCTCCAACTACCCTAAGAAATATTGTGAAACAGCACATAAAAGGAGCCGAAACGCAGGAATCAGAGAAACATCCCTTCCAAAAATATTTTGAGAAATTGGAAGTTGGTGAAGCATTTACCACAGACACAAGAACCGTTACCGAAAAAGATGTTGAGGAGTTTGCGGAATTAAGCGGCGATCATTTCTATGCCCACACCGACCCTGAAGCCGCTGCACGTTCTCTATTCGGCAAGATTGTAGCTCATGGCTATTTCGTGCTATCAGCCACCGCCGGCTTATTTGTTGATCCGGATGAAGGTCCAGTGATGTTAAATTATGGATTAGAAAATCTACGTTTCACAGCCCCTGTTGCCCCCGGAGATACTATTCAGGCTAAGCTTATATTAAAACGGAAAAACGTCCGACAGCAGAAAAAGGATGATCCATTCCCCTTTGGTGTAGTGTACTGGGATGTAGAAGTGGTTAATCAGGAAGACGTTTTAGTTGCTGAATACACTATTTTGACTCTTATGAAGAGGAAAAACAAATTACCCATAGACGAAGTGTAGTTATAGGAATTTTTGTAAGGTTTACTAATCTCATCGCTCTTACTGTTAAAGAATTCAGGAGTCAGAATTCAGAATTAACCAGATAAAGCAATGAGAAAACCAGCAAAGACATTCCGAGATTTAATTGTATGGCAAAAAGCTCATCAATTTGTATTGAAAACTTATAAGTACACCAAAAAATTTCCAAAGCATGAACTTTATGGATTAAGTTCTCAATTCAGAAGAGCAGCAGTTTCTATTCCAGCAAATATAGCAGAAGGATTTAAAAAGCGAGGATCCAAAGATACTATGCGGTTCTTAAATATTTCACACGGTTCTTTGGAGGAGTGCAGATACTATATTATTCTTGCTAAAGATCTAAAATATGGAGATTCAGATCACCTAAATAATTTATTGGAAGAAGTCAGTCGCCTCCTTGATGGCTACTACAAAGCCATACTGAATTCAGAATCCTGAGTTCTGAATTCTAACATCAAATTCAAAATTATTAATTACAATACGAAGTCAAATGTCAGAACAATACGGATCTGTTAACTTAACCATCGAAAACAACATTGGAACTATTGAGTTCTATCACCCCAAAGGAAACTCCCTGCCTGGAGCTATCCTCAGAAAGCTGGCACAAACCATTACAGATGCCGGCGAGAATGAAGAGGTCAGAGTTTTAGTAATCAAAAGTCGGGGTGACGGAGCCTTTTGTGCCGGAGCTTCTTTTGATGAACTGATTGCCATTGATGATTACGATTCGGGCAAAGAATTTTTCATGGGATTTGCGCTTGTACTGAATGCCATGCGAACCTGCCCTAAGTTGATCATCGTTAGGGTACATGGTAAAACGGTAGGCGGAGGAGTTGGCATTGCTGCTGCCGGTGATTACACCTTTGCTGAAGAGAAAGCAGATATCAAATTAAGTGAATTAGCACTGGGGATTGGGCCTTTTGTGGTAGGTCCGGCCGTAGAACGGAAGGTTAGTAAAAGCGCCTTTTCGGCCCTGTCTATTGATGCTACCAATTGGTACGATGCAGAATGGGCCCTAAATAATGGTCTATACAATAAGAGCTTTAATTCAACCTATGACCTTGATCAGGCTGTTCGTGATTTGGCTAATGAATTAGCAAATAGTAGTCCCGAGGCTATGAAAAACCTGAAAGCCGTACTTTGGAAGGGAACGGAAGATTGGGATATGCTTTTGGAACGAAGGGCTGAAATCAGTGGCCGATTGGTACTTTCTGATTTCACCAAAAACTTCATCAAAAAGTTTAAAGCTAAGTAGGTTTATTTATTCCTTCTGGTTTTTTTGGAATTACAAATGAAAGAGTAGTCCCGTTTACATTATCAAAATGTACTTCTGCTTTAATTTGTGAGGCAAGAGAGCGCATCAGCGTAATTCCCAGGGAGGCTGCTTTTCCGTTCATCAGTTCCTTTGGAATTCCAATACCATTATCAGCTATCTTCAAATGATAATTTGACTTCACGTTTTTAAATACAACATCAATCTTTCCCTCCTTTCTATCTGTAAATGCATGTTCAAAGCAATTACATAGTGCTTCATTTACTATTAACCCACAGGGAATGGCTGTATGTACATCCAGCTTGCCGGACTCAATATCTAAGTTAACCTCAATTCCCTGATTTTTTCCTTTCAATGTTTGAGATACTTTTTGTACCAAATCCTCTGTAAATGATTTAAAATCAATATCCGTCAAATTATCATGCTGATACAGCTTTTCATGAATTGAGGACATTGTTTGAAGACGAAGCTTACTATTCTCAATTGCATTCCTTGCTTCTCCCTCTGGCATTTTCCAGGCTTGAAGATCTAAAAGTCCCGAGATTACCGCCATATTATTTTTTACACGGTGATGTATCTCTTTAATCAAAATATCTTTCTCTGATAATGCCTGCTTTAATGCATTCGTCCTTTCTTCTACCAATCTGTTTAACTTCTTTTTTTCATAATACACCAGGTACACTTTAACCGCTGTGAAAAGAATTCCAATTGCCAAGAATAGCATTAGTCCATAAAACCACGCAGTATTCCAATAGGGCTTTTCTATTGTGAAAGAAGCCAACCTAACCGGATCACCCCATAAAGATTGCATGCTTTTCGTCCTTACTTCAAAGCTATAATCACCGGGTGGCAGATGGGTGTAATTGATCTCTGTTTTATTATACACCCTGCGCCAGTCTTCTTGAGAACCGTTTAGCCTATACTCATAAAAAACTCTCTGTGGATCTTCGTAGTTATAAGCCCCAATTTCCAGCATTACGTGGTGACGATCGTGACTAAATTTGAATTCGCCTTTATTTGGATTTTCAACGTTATCTCCATAGACTAAAAGTCCTCTCAAAAATGGTTGTGAAGGCTTTTTCGGCATCGGTTTTGTACCGCTGTATTCTATAAGTCCATGAGTATAAGAGCCAAACCACAGAGTTTCTTCATCCTCTTTAAGTGTGGAAAGAAAATTGAATTCAATTCCTGCACCAAAATCTTGCAGTGGATAGAATAATCCTTCAATCACTCCCGGTTCAGTCTCCTCTAAGGTTTCTGCATCAAAGAAATGCAGTCCTGCATTGGTACCGTACCATAAACTGCCCCTGATCATCAAACATCATAAACATTGGTTCAGGAAGATATTCCGGGCTAAGAGTGAAATTCTTAATTGCTGTTATCAGGGAGCCGTCTTCTATCTGAAACTGGGAAAACCCCTCGTTTGTCCCTATATAATATTTTCCATTCGGGGATTGCGTGATAAAGGTTGTGGAAGTCCCCTTTATACCCGACCCCAACCCTACCGTAAATAGAGAATCCCCATCAAAACGAGAAATCCCTTTATCTGTAGCGGCCCACATATCACCCTGATCATCTTCATAAAGCGACCACACAAAATTGTCTTTCAAGCCATCCTCG
This sequence comes from Gracilimonas sp., assembly GCF_031581265.1. Classification (GTDB taxonomy): domain Bacteria; phylum Bacteroidota; class Rhodothermia; order Balneolales; family Balneolaceae; genus Gracilimonas. Next base: position 47,739 of record NZ_JAVLBQ010000014.1, on the reverse strand, counting down.
GTAGAAAAATAGGTATAGTCTTCATTTCTATAGTCATATTTGGTTACCCCAGATTCTGTAGCCATCCATAAAGCATTATCTTTGAGATGAATGTCTTTTATAAACATGAACGGGAGTGAAATTGAACTTCCATAATCGCTAAAATTCTGCCCGTCAAACTCCAGCAGCTTGTTGTAATTATTCAGTATCAATAAGTTTCCATTTGGCAATTCTTCGATATCCCAGACTTCTTTATAAATCGCCAGTTCATCAGGGAAAGAATATTTTTCTTGTACTTCTTTACCATCAAAAGACAACAAACCGCTATCCGTACCTAACCAGATAATGTCACCTTGCTGATGTATAACAGTAATAGATTCTTCCCCACTTAAATGCCTACCTGAATACAATTCAAAATCCCGATTTCGAAATATATTTACCCCATTTTCATCTGTTGATACCCAAACCTGACCTGAGTTGTCCTCGTAAAAGGAAAAAATATAATTAGAGCTCAGTCCATTTTCTTTTTTGATGTGGGTGTAGCCAGAATCCTCGTACCAATACAATCCATCACTTTCGGTGCCAATCCACAAGATATCTTCACTATCTACATGAACATCATATACGTAGAGCAAATCTTTGCCGTTAATTTGTGTAATCTGTTCCCAGTTTTCACCATCATATTTCGAAACTCCATTACTTGTGGAAATCCATAATGTTCCGTCTTTTTCTTCTGCAAAAGAGTATGCAGCCCACCCACTCAACCCATTTTCGGGATTATAGACCTCTTGCACCTTATTATTCTGCAATACTACGACTCCCTCTTGTGTGGCAACCCAAGTTTTTCCACTTTTTGAGAGATGAATTTCCCATACATAATTTGAGGGCAACCCTTGCTCCGTTGTTATCTGATTTAATGATTGCCCGTCCCAAATAAAAAGTCCGTCTCCATAAGTTGAAAAGTAAAACGAACCGGATTCATCTTCAGTAATATACATCGCATTCATGGAATCAAGAGCAGCTAATTCCCTTTTATAATGTACCGAATCGGATTGCAGGTATCCTACTCCACTTGATTCTGCCGCAAACCAAAGCCGATCTCTTGAATCATAAAAAACGGCATTTATAATATTATTCCGTAAGCCATCATCTACCGTAAATACTTCTGAATCAAACCCATTGTAGCGGATTAAACCATCATAGGTGGTCAGCCACATATTTCCCATACTATCTTGCTGAACGTAGCCAATTTGCCCCGAAGGCAACCCTTCATTGGTCGAAATCTTTTTTATATCAAATTCTTGAGCTGCTGCTTCAAACGTAAAAAAACAAAGAAACAGTAATACCCGTACGTACTTGCCTTTTAATCCCACAAATATTCATTTTAAATACCCAAACAATTCCTCCAAATATGCACAAATTTATTCCTTTTTAAAACCTTATATCGCAATAATTCATCGCCCACTATATACCACAACTATCTTTAACATTTGGTATAATCTGGCATCGTTTAATCAATCAAAAATTTTATGAAGATTTTATCAACCATAGTAACTGCACTGCTATTCTTTTCAACTTCAATGGCTCAGGATGAATGGGATGTCAGTAACCCGGATTTAGGAGAATCTAATGACATCACTTTCACCACCGATGAAGGTACATGGATGAATCTCGATGTAAGCCCGGATGGCAACCTCATTGTGTTTGACTTGCTTGGGGATATCTACATCATGCCTATTGAAGGTGGTGAAGCCGAACTTCTGCGCGGGGGACATGCTTACGAGATACAGCCTCGTTTCAGTCCCGATGGTTCCCAAATTTCCTTTACCAGTGATGCAGGCGGAGGCGATAATATTTGGATCATGGAGGTGGATGGTGGCAATGCCAGGCAGGTAACCGACGAAAGTTTCAGATTATTGAATAACGCGGTTTGGACGCCGGATGGTGAATATATTATTGCCAAAAAACACTTTTCATCTACACGCTCACTTGGGGCCGGAGAGATTTGGATGTATCATAAATCAGGTGGTGCAGGTGTGCAGTTGGTGGAAAAAGCCAACGAACAGCAGGATATTGGGGAACCTTGGGTTTCACCTGACGGGCGGTATGTGTATTACAGTCAGGATGTGTATCCCGGCGGTGCTTTTCAGTATAACAAAGATCCCAACAGCCAGATTTATGTGATCCGACGCTACGACCGGGAAGAGGGAGATATTGAGACGGTGACCGGTGGAAATGGCGGCGCTGTTCGTTCACATATCTCACCGGATGGTGAAACGCTGGCTTTTGTTCGAAGAGTGAGAACTAAATCTGTTTTGTTTTTACGGGATTTAGATACCGGTCGTGAATGGCCTGTTTATGAAAATATGAGCAAAGACCAGCAAGAGGCATGGGCTATTTTTGGGGTGTACCCGAACTTTAACTGGATGCCCGACAACCGAAATATCATTGCCTATGCAAATGGTAAAATTAACCGAATTGATACGCAGACCGGAGAGTCCGAAATTATTCCATTTGAAGCGGAATCATCCCATAAAATATTTGAAGCTGCCCGATTCAAACAGGATGTAGCTCCGGATAAATTTAAGGTAAAAGCGGTTCGTCACCTGACCACATCCCCCGATGGAAACAGAGTAGTCTGGAATGCAGCCGGCTACCTCTGGACCAAAGAACTTCCCGACGGAACCCCTGAGCGACTAACGAACGGATCCGATTTTGAATTTGAACCCGCCTTTTCTCCGGAGGGAAGCAAATTAACTTATGTAACCTGGAGTGATGTTGATATGGGCGCCATTAACATGATCGAATTTAACGGAAGTGGCAATGCCGGCTCACCCCAAAAAATAACTACCGGAAAAGGTATTTATCGTGAGCCTTCATTTTCACCGGATGGAAATACTATCGTATTCAGAAAGGAAAGTGGAAATGGGCAACAAGGTTTTGTGCATACACTGAATCCCGGAATCTATACCATTCCTGCCTCCGGTGGCGAAGCCTCTATGATCACCGATGAAGGAGCATTTCCAAAATTCAGCCCTGATGGCGAGCGTATTTTCTACCAAACCGGCGGTTATATTTTAGGAGCTATCAATAAATCTTATAAAAGTGTAGATCTTTCCGGAAATGATGAAACCACCCATTTCACTTCCAGCTATGGACATAAATTTGCTCCAAGTCCCGACGGAAAATGGATGGCTTTCTCGAACTTGCATAAAGTGTACCTCGCTCCTATCCCCAAAACCGGCAAAACCATCGAGCTGAATCCAAACACCAAGGCCATTCCGGTGAAGCAAATCTCAGAGGAGGCCGGGTATCATATGCATTGGTCAAATGACAGTCAAAAGATACACTGGACTCTTGGCGAAGAGTATTTCACTGTAGATCTTCAAGAGACTTTCGAGTTTGTGGATGGAGCTCCTGAAGAACTCCCCGAACCTCCAACCGAAGGTACTAATCTTGGTCTTGAGCTCGACACCTATGTGCCTGAAGGAACCATCGCCTTCACCAACGCCCGAATTATCACAATGAACGGAGACGAAGTGATTGAAAACGGAACCATTGTTGTAGAAGGCAACAAAATTTCTGCAGTAGGAACTGACGTTTCAATTCCTGAGAATGCAAAAGTAATTGACGCTACCGGGAAAACCATTATTCCGGGACTAATAGACGTACACGCACATGCCGGCAATTTCAGGCTGGGGATCAGTCCACAGCAACAATGGGAATATTTCGCAAATCTGGCTTATGGGGTGACAACCATTCACGACCCATCCTCTAATTCTGAGATGATCTTTTCTCACTCTGAAGCGGTGAAAGCCGGAAACATGGTAGGACCGCGCGTATATTCAACCGGAGTGATTTTGTATGGTGCCGATGGATCCATCAAAACAGAGATCAACAGTTATGAGGATGCCCTTTTTGCTTTAGAAAGAACAAAGGCATGGGGCGCATTTTCGGTGAAAAGCTATAATCAGCCCCGAAGAAATCAGCGGCAACAGGTTATGAAAGCGGCCAAGGAATTGGAAATGATGGTAATGCCGGAGGGCGGCTCAACCTATACTCACAATATGAGTATGATCCTGGATGGCCATACAGGAATTGAGCATAACGTACCGGTGGTTCCACTTTACAAGGATGTTCGTGAACTCTGGGCTGCCAGTGAAACAGGATATACGCCAACTCACGTGGTTAATTATGCAAGTATGAGCGGTGAATATTACTGGTACCAAAAAACCAATGTTTGGGAGAATGAACGACTGCTAACCTTCACCCCAAGAAGCGTTATTGATCCTCGTTCGCGACACCGAACCATGATTCCTGATGAGGAATACGAAAACGGACATATCCTCACTGCTGAATCCGGAAAAATGCTCACTGATGCCGGGGTGAAGGTAAACCTCGGAGCTCACGGACAGCTTCAGGGACTGGGAGCACACTGGGAACTCTGGATGTTTGAACAAGGCGGCATGACCAACATGGAAGCCCTCAGAGCTGCAACGCTAAATGGAGCCCATTATCTTGGAATGGGTCATGAAATAGGATCTCTTGAGGTTGGCAAATTAGCTGATTTAGTGGTGTTGGATGAAAATCCGCTGGATAATATCCGTAATACCAACTCGGTAACACACACCATGGTTAACGGTCGCTTATTCGATGCTGCCACTATGAATGAAGTTGGAAATCAAGAACGCGAACGACTGCCATTCTGGTGGGAGCGCGATGGCTATGATGAGGAATTCGACTGGCATGCCATTACACTCTCTCCGGCCGGATTGCAGTGTACTTGTTTTGGTACGCATTAAGTTTTCACTTTAATTCTATTGATTAAACCAAAACAGGTTCCAGTGTCCCACTTGGACCAGTTTTTTATGGCTCATACTGGCTATCCGCCCCGAAAGTAGTGAGTGAGTTCATTAGAGCTTGGCCTTAGAAAAAAGAGCGTAAAGAAGAGGACGGAATGAGGCGTTAAAAAATAAATCACTCCGCTGACCAATCCTGATGCAATATCAGCTTGGGAAGGAGCATTGATTTATTTTAGCGTAATGCAGGCCTCTTTAGCTCTTTTTTCGTAAGCCTTGATTTTTTTGGTTCGTTTTTTATCAAGAAAAAATGATCAAAGATTATCCAAAAGTATTAACTAGAATAATGGATAGAAAAACCTATCAATATTTCACATAAAAAAGAGCCCGTAAACCGTAATTAATACAAAGAGTGCCAAGGCAGAAAACTGAACTTTGATTGTACTTGGTTCATTATTTTTACCCTCATTTCTTTTGCTGAACAAATAAATATTTATGGGTAATAATAAAACTGCTAATGAGATCAGTAATACTATTTTCAATGTAGAATCTGGCAAAAGAATTAGTACACCAATAACTGCTATTGGTTGTAAAATGTAATAAAGCGTCTGATATTTTAGTAAATACTTCATAAGACTTTAGATTTATTCCTGTTCATTTTTCTTAATCGTGACGTATTCCTTTTACCTTTCTATAATCACCTCAAAACCGCATTGTAAACGTAGAACCCTCTCCCTTCTCAGATTTCAAGATCAAACTTCCGCCATGCAGACGCATAATTTGTCGGGATAAGCTCAATCCAATACCCGAACCTTTTTTCTCTCCATTTCCACCTACCGTGTAAAACGGAATGAAGATTTTTTCCTTCATCGCCTGTTTTACGCCCGGTCCATTATCCTGAATGTGAATAACCGCCCGTCCAGATTCATCAATTTCCCCCTTCAATAAAATTTGTCCGTCTTGTTGCCCCTCCAATACCCTTATAGCGTTTTTGGTGAGATTGATAAGTACCTGCTCCACCAAATGGGGATCGGCTGTAAGTTCCAGGCTTTCGGGATCACAATCCACTTCTATTTTTGCGCTAACTTCTTCTGCTTGTGTTCTCATTAAACTTTCTGTTCGCTTTAAAGTCTCCCCTACACTAAACTGCTCAAAACTGGGTTCTGGTATTTGGGTAAAATCACGATAGGAATTCACGAATCGCATGAGCCCTTCACTTCTATTACTGATGGTATTCAGCGCATCCGTTACATCCTTGATGGTTTCCGTGTTCAGCTTCACCTCTTCTTTCTCAGGGTCAAGGTGTTCTTCCAACAACATTTTCACGGTTCCAGAGAGAGATGAAATCGGGGTAATAGAATTCATTATTTCGTGAGCCAAAACCTGGGTCAGGTTTTGCCAGGCCTCCATTTCCTTCTCTTCCAGTTCAGTATGAATATTCTGAAATGAAATAAGTTTATAGGCCTCATCCCTCATCCTGAAATCCGTGGCATACATCGCCAGTTGAAGCGTTTCATTTTGAACCGTGATTCGTATCAAACTTCGGGTTCCGCCCTTCTGTTTCTTAACCGACTGATATAACTTTTCGGAAACCGATTTAAGAGAATCAATAGTTCGCAATGTTGCCACTTTGAACAATCTTTTGGCAGCTGTATTTAGCAGAACTACCTCCCCTTTACCGTTCACGCACATCAGCCCAATTCCGATATGCTGTACCACGGTTTCCAGGTAACGAATACTTTCTTCCTTTTCACTGCGCTCTTCTTTGAATCGCTCAATTACCTCATTAAACGATTTATTGAGCTCATCAAAATTACTACCCAAGCCATGGTTCCGAAACGAACCGGTAAAATCAGAATAACGAATGGCTTCTAAAAAGCGAGTCAGCAGCTCATTTGTCCGCTCCAGGTATTTAATAAGTGCAATAATCTGTCCGATGATAACTATTCCCAAAATAGTCATACTCACATAATAACTCGTCTCAAGTACCAGATACATCAATCCCAATAGCGATACCGCCAGAAGCAGCACGCGAATAATAATTCCAAACCGAAAAGATTTAAAAAAGGTCATTTTTTTGAGCTATCAGCAGTCAGCTATCAGGCTTCAGCTGGTTATTTTTAGATTTAAAGTCATTCCCGTAAAGACAGCAATCCAATTTTTCATGTATTTAAAATGAAGAACCTACGAGCGTTCGACAGATCCTCGTAGCGTTCGGTTTAATAGGCTATTACCCACAACGCTCGCAGGACCTATCGGACGCTGCGAGGTTGTCTCCAACCATGCTGAAAACTGACAGCTGATCGCTGAGAGCTTCCCTACAATCCATACTTCTCCAGCCTTCTGTATAGCGAAGCCCTCGTCAGTCCTAGCTCCTCCGCTGCGTGCGAGATATTGCCTTCATGTTTATTCATGGCTTTTCTTATAACCGTTTTTTCTACTTCCTCTAAATTCAAGCCAGAAACAGGGATTTTACTGTTTTCTTCTGAAGAGGTTGTTAGTAAGAAGTCACCTTTTTGGAGTTTATTTTCATCCGTCATTATGACTGCCCGTTCCACTGCATGTTCCAGCTCACGAATATTCCCCGGCCAGTGATATTCTTTCAAATGTTCCAAGGCTTGCTCAGTGATTCCAAAAATCTCTTTTTTGTACTTTGTTCGATACTTTTTCAGAAAGTGCTCCACTAATAATGGGATATCCTCTACACGTTCCCGAAGTGGGGGTAATTTTATTTCAATGGTGTTGATCCGGTACAGTAAATCCTGACGGAAATCCTGATTTTTCACCATCGCATCTAAGTTTTCATTCGTAGCACAAATCAAGCGGATATCAATTTTTTTTTTTTGTTGGAACCAATCCTTCGAATTTCATGCGTTTGCAGTGACGACAGTAATTTGGGCTGAAGTTGAAGTGGAATATTTCCAATCTCATCCAGGAACAATGTCCCACCATTCGCAATCTCAAACCGCCCAGCCCGAGATTCTTTGGCATCGGTAAAAGCGCCTTTTTCATGACCGAACAATTCGCTTTCAAACAAACTTTCTGTCAGAGCTCCCATATCTACCGTAATAAATACATTCTCACTGCGGTTTGAACGACGGTGCAACGCCCGCGCCACCAATTCTTTCCCGGTTCCATTCTCTCCGGTAATGAGCACATTCGCATCCGTTTTTGCCACTTTCTCGATGGTTTGAAACACCTGCTCCATCGCCCGACTCTGCCCAATAATATTTTGATACGGCTGCTCCATATCGGCTTTTAGGGCTGCATTTTGGGTTTTGAGTCGCTGAGAATCTCGCTTGCTTTGGCTGAGATTCATGGCGGAAGTCACTGTGGTCAGCAACTTTTCATTTTGCCACGGTTTGAGTACAAAATCAGAAGCCCCCATTTTTACAGCTTGAACGGCTTTTTCAACATCGCCGTAAGCGGTAATCAGAACCACAGCCATTGCCGGGTCTATTTCCAGAATTTTTTCCAGCCAGGTAAAGCCTTCCTCTCCACTGCTTACATCTTCAGTGAAGTTCATATCCAGTAGGATAGTATCATAATCATATTCCTGCATCAGCGATGGAATCAGCTTGGGATTGGTTTCTACATCTACTTTTTCAACATGTTGCTTGAGATACAGACGCGCCGCATTCAGCACATCGGTATCGTCATCTACTACTAAAATTCGTCCGGTTTTTTTCATTCTATGATAGTGTTTCGGTGTGAAAGTGTTAACGTGTTACGTAGTTCTCCGTGACAGTAGAACACCGTAACACTTTAATACCTTAACACTGTATTAGCCAATTTCATACCACTTGTAACAAAAGACTTCTAAATCACTCTTATCATCAGCGTTGGTTAATCAAACTGTCCGATATCGAACAGCAGGTGTTGGAATGTGAACATTAATTTGGAAAGAATCATCCTTATTTCACTTTTATTGATGGTTAATGTAGTTTGGCACGCATCTTGAAATAAACATAACAGCGAAAGCTAATGTATGGTAGCTTTTCAAGCTCAAAATCATAATTACGGATATTAAAAAGTAAAGGCTTTACCCTTATGGGAATGGATAAAAAAATTGAGAAGAAAACATGGACTTTAAAACGCATCCTCACCATTGCTGCGATCGTGGCTTTTGTTGGGCTGAGTATCTACGCGTTCTGGTTTATGGATGTACGCTCAACTTTAAATGTGGAACGAGATAAAATCACGGTTTCTGAAGTTCAGGAGGATACCTTTCAGGAATTTATCCAGGTTACCGGGACGGTTCAACCCATACAAACAATTTATTTGGATGCTATTGAAGGAGGCGTTATTCAGGAAGTTTTTCTTCAATCGGGAACCATGGTGGAGGAAGGTGATACGATACTAACGCTCACTAATTCCGGCTTACAACTTCAGGTGATGCAACAAACCAATGGCTTGTACGATCAGATCAATAATACCCGAAATTCCCGGTTGGCACTGGAGCAAAATACCCTCAGTTTGCAAGAGCAATTGGCCAATGCGCGCTCTCAAATGGAGATCTTGAGGGGACAATATGAGCGACAAAAGACATTAATGGATCGCGATATGATCTCAGAGGAAGAGTTCCAGACCACCAAAGAAAATTATGAATTTCAGAAACAGCGATATGAATTGACCTATGAATCGTATGTAAAAGATTCGGTTCAGACCATTCGCCAGATGGAGCAGTTGAATGAGTCGGAGCAGCGTATGTACGAGAACCTGGAAGCCGTTCAGCAAATTTTAGATAATCTCACGGTGCGTGCTCCCATTGCAGGGCAATTAAGTACTATCGAACTCAATCAAGGGCAGTCTATTTCTTCGGGCGAGCGTATCGGGCAGGTTGATATCCTCGATAACTACAAGGTGCGTGTTGCCATTGATGAGTATCACCTTTCAAGAATTACGCAAGGACTTCGTGGTTCTTTTAACTTTGACGGGCAAACCCATGAGCTTGAGATCACTAAAATTTATCCGGTCATCAACAATGGTCAGTTTGAAGTTGATATGGAATTTGTGAACGATGCGCCGAATAATTTGCGCCGTGGACAAACGGTGAGAATTCGTCTTGAATTGGGAGAATCGGCCAGTGCGGTTCAAATTCCCCGTGGCGGATTTTACCAAACCACCGGCGGAAACTGGATTTTTGTAGTCGATGAAGACGAAGGCCGTGCCTACCGGCGAGACATACAGTTAGGCCGGCAAAACCCGGAATACTTTGAAGTCCAATTTGGACTCGAACCGGGAGAAAAGGTAATTACATCGAGTTATGATACTTTTGGAGACAACGAAGTGCTGGTTTTAGAGTAGCTGTCAGCCGTCAGCTCTCAGCTTTCAGTTTACATCGAAAAGCACTGAAAGCTGAAGTCTGATAGCTGAAAGCTCAATCACTACTGACTTTTTGGTGAAGTGAGGTTAACATCCGTTTTACCTCCGTCACCTGCATAGTCTGTTCTTTGAAAATTTGGTCATTTATAAATCCCAAATCTTTGGATAATATCAGTTGATATTCTAATTCTGATGCTGATCCCATTCCAATATTTAAGAAATGAGCTAATTGTGATTGCGTATTTCTACCGCATCCCTCAGCAATATTTGAAGGAACCGAAGCGGCAGACCTTCGCATCTGATTGGTCAACCCATACATTTCTTCCTTTGGATAAAAAGTGGTGGATTTATAAATCGCCAATGTTAACTGATGGCTCTTTTGCCAAACCGAAAGTTTCTTAAAATTCCTCATATGAATGATATTAAATTTTGAATTAAAAATAGCTGATAGCTGATAGCTGAAGTCTGACAGCTGAAAGCTTTATAGTTAGAGCATCGAAAACTAAATTCCTTACAAAATTTTTAAAAAGACTAATAATCAATAAAAGCCAAACATGATGATTCAAACAAAAAATCTAAAGAAAGTTTATACGACTGAGGAAGTGGAAACCACAGCCTTGAGCAATGTAAATCTCGAAATCAATGAAGGGGAATTTGTTGCCATTATGGGCCCTTCAGGATGTGGAAAATCAACTCTGCTGAATATCATGGGCTTGTTAGACAATCCTACCGAAGGTGATTATAGTTTTCTGGGCCATGAAATTTCCGATCATTCAGAACGGGAAAGAGCTCAGCTACGAAAAGGAAATATTGGATTCATCTTTCAAAGCTTTAACCTGATCGATGAACTAACTGTTTTTGAAAATGTGGAACTTCCACTACTTTATTTAGGTGTGGATGCTGACGAACGTAAGAAAAAAGTGGAAGCAGCCCTCGAGCGTATGGGTATGATGCACCGTCGTAATCACTTTCCGCAACAGCTCTCCGGTGGACAGCAACAGCGTGTTGCCATAGCCCGGGCCGTCGTTGCAGACGCCAAACTTATACTCGCCGATGAGCCCACCGGTAACCTCGATTCCGACCGCGGTGACGAAGTCATGAAGCTGCTCGCTGAGCTCAATGAAGCTGGAACTACCATCGTGATGGTAACCCACTCGCCCCATGATGCCGACTACGCCCGACGTGTGATTCACTTATTTGATGGCCATGTAGTGACCGAGAATATGCAGGAAGGGTTTCATGTTTAGTAGCTTTCAGCCGTCAGCGATCAGCTTTCAGTTTATTTCATTATTGATAAAAAACTGAAAGCTGAAGTCTGAGAGCTGATGGCTTACACTGTTCACATTCGAACACCGGGTGTAGCAAATCGAACATTTTTGGGGATACAGGTTGCCTTCAATACCGTTTTAAGCGCTTCTTAATTTCTTGGCACGTTTGTTGAATACAGTTTCAGTGTACAGTGATCAGTAAACAGTTAGCAACATTTTACTGATCACTGTTAACTGTTCACTGCTAACTGATTGAATTATGCTCAAAAACTACCTCAAAATCGCCTTCCGAAACCTGTTCAAGAACAAGGTGTATTCCTTTATCAACATCTTTGGGCTGGCAGTGGGAATTGCCTGCTGTTTGCTCATTGGATTATATGTTCACAATGAATGGAGTTATGATGAATTCCACTCCAAATCTGACCGGCTGTACCGGGCTTGGGTGCATGAAGATTATGGAAAGGATGAAATTTACTTCAATTCCGTTACTCCGCTGATTCTGGCTTCTACTCTTGAAAATAATATCCCGGAAGTAGAACAAACCAGCCGCTTTTCAACCTTTTCGAATCTCGTAAAAAGACCGGATCAAACGGAATCTACTTCTGCAACTATTTCAATTGCTGATACCACTTTCTTTGAGATGTTTGATTTTGAGATCATCCGCGGTGATGTAGCTTCCATCAAAGACAATCCCGGTACGGTAGTATTAACTGAACAAGCTGCCAGGCAATATTTTGGAGATGGAAACCCGATCCAGCAAACCTTAAGCATTCAACTTGGTCAAACATTCAGTGATTTCACAGTCGTTGCTGTTACCGAAGATCCGCCGACTAACTCCAGCATTCAATTCAATATCCTCATTCCATTTTCTAACGATACAAGGATATACAGTCAAGGTGCACTCACCAACTGGTTCAGCGTATCGGCGGAGACCTATGTTCTGCTGAGAGAAAACAGCGAATTGGATGAAATTGATGACAAGATGAAATCCATGATGGTTACCGAATTGGGTAATCGCTATGGAGATGAATTTAACGAAGGCGACCTGACTTATACGGTAGGCCTTCAACCTATTACTGATATCCACCTGAACACAGAAGTACCGGCCGGAATTGCGGAGGTGAGCGACCCCATGTATTCCTATATTTTGGGAGCCATTGCCTTGCTGATTCTCATCATCGCCTGTGTGAATTTCATGACGCTTGCCATCAGCCGCTCGACTTCAAGGGCGAAAGAAGTAGGCGTTCGTAAAACTATTGGAGCCTTAAGGCAACACATCATGTTTCAATTTTGGGGTGAGGCACTCCTGATGACCTTCTTTGCTTTGGTGGCCGGAATCTTACTCGCCGAACTGCTGCTGCCTAAATTCAACATGCTACCCGGCACCAATTTACAACTCACTCTAGCCGGAAGTTTTATTCTCTACCTATTAGTTAGCACCATTATAGTCAGCCTGATCGCCGGCATGTATCCCGCGCTTATACTTTCCGGATTTAAACCCGTCGAAGTGCTAAAAGGCCGATTGAATCTATCCGGTGATAAGAACTTGTTTCGGCAATCCATGGTCGTATTCCAATTTACGCTTTCCATTGTATTAATTGCAGGAGCTTTGATCATTACCAAACAACTGGATTATATGCGTTCGGCCGATCTTGGCTACCAAAAAGAACAGGTGGTTGTGTTATCTACGGACTTGAATGCCGGTCCCGGCACCCCCTTATCACAAACCATCGAAGAGGCCACACGCCTTAAAGAGCGGCTGGAATCAGAGTTGGCGGGCATCCCCGAGATCACGTCCTTCAGTATATCCTCCTTTACTCCGGTTCAATCCGGAGGGTGGATATCCGCCGATTTCAGAGATCAAAATGACCAAAAGCGATTTTTTGATTTCAACATTGTGGATCACTCTTTTTTGGACACGTATGAGATCAACGTAGTAGCAGGAAGGAATTTTTCGGTGGAAAATCCATCGGACCAAAGACGTGCTATCATTGTAAACCAATCTCTTGTAGATGATTACGATTGGGAGAACCCCATCGGCCAACGCCTGCCGGGGGCTAATTTTGAAGACCATGAGATTATTGGCGTGGTTGAAAATTTCCACTATGAATCGCTACATACCGAAGTTGAGCCTCTCGTATTAACTATTAATCCTGGCATATTATTCAGCGGGGTTGATAACTTAGGTTTCAATGCTTCGCCTACCCCTCGAATTTCCATAGGACTTGCTTCTCAGAACCTTCCGGTGCTTATGAATCAAATAGAAGAAAGCTGGGAAATGGCGGCTGCAGGATCTCCCTTTAATTATACCTTTATAGATCAGGCTGTGGATATCCAATACCAGCAGGAAGAGCGGCTCAGCCAGATTGTATTTTTTGGCTCCACCCTTGCCATCATCATCGCATGCCTTGGATTATTTGGACTGGCTTCACTGATGGTGGTCCGCCGCACCAAAGAAATTGGCGTTCGAAAAGTATTAGGAGCAAGTTCACAAAGTATCGTACTTCTGGTGAACAAAGAATTCACCAAGCTGGTAGCCATCGCATTTGTAATCGCAGCTCCCATTGCCTGGTACGGAATGAATACCTGGCTGCAGGATTTCGCTTATCGCATCGAATTGGGAATTGGCATCTTTTTATTGTCCGGCCTCACCGTTTTAGCGGTGGCTTGGTTGACGGTCAGCTATCAATCCATCAAAGCAACTTTAATCAATCCCGTGGATAGCCTGCGAAGTGAATAGTAATAGCTGTCAGCTCTCAGACTTCAGCTTTCAGTTTTATCGATATCGAAAAAAACTGAAAGCTGATCGCTGACGGCTGACCGCTCAAAACAAAACTTATGCTTAAAAACTACCTCAAAATAACTTTCCGAAACCTTAAAAAAGACAAGGGCTACACCTTCATCAACCTAACCGGGTTGAGTGTTGGATTGGCTATTTGTCTCATTATTGCACTCTTTATCCAATTCCATTTGGGGTTTGATCAATTTCATGAGAAATCAGATCGCATTTACCGAATTGCTAAGGAAGAATCTCATTCCGGCGAGCCACAGCGTAGCGGAAATATGCAGGGGCCATTGGCCGGTACCTTAGCAGATGAAATTCCTGAGGTTCAACAAGCAGTCAGGTTACAAAGTGTCGGAAAAACCTTGGTTACTGTTGATGGAGAGTCTTTTTATGAAGAAAATATTATGCGGACGGATCCCTCCTTCTTTAAGATTTTTGACATTGTTCAGCTTCAACAAAATAAAGAAGACCTGCTGTCCGACAAAAGCAGTATTGTTTTGACTGAACAAATCGCACATAAGTACTTTGGTGATAGAGATCCACTTGGGCAAATCATCACTTTAAATGAGACTGACGAATATACCGTAACCGGGATCGTTCAAAACCTACCGGCTCAATCGCATGTTCATTTCTCCATGCTGATCAACTTGCCAGATGAACTGTATGGAGTGAACATCATGGACTGGAATCGCCTCAGTGCTTTTTATACCTATCTTTTGCTCGACGAAAATGCCGATCCTGATCAAGTATTAGCAAAAGTACCTCAGGTGCTGGAAGGGAAAATTTCGGACGGAGCCCTGGCTAATACTTCTTATTTCCTGCAACCGCTAAAAGATATACACTTGAAATCTGACCTAAGTTCTGAGTTGAGTTCTGACCGCATTATGAGTATCAACTACATCTATTTATTTGCGACTATTGGGTTCTTTATTTTGCTGATTGCCAGCCTGAATTATATCAACCTTTCAACCGCTCGCGCTACTACAAGGCTGAAAGAAGTGGGCGTTAGAAAAACCGCTGGAGCCGGAAGAAACAATCTATTCTGGCAATTCACCGGAGAAATTTTACTTCTGACATTTTTCGCTGCCCTGCTTTCCCTGGGAGTGGCGGAACTCCTGCTAAATCAGGTTAACGCCTTGATGAAATTAGAACTCAGCACGGCAGCTTTATGGTCGCCCGGGTTTTTGGGAGGTTTCCTACTTGTGGTTTTCCTGACCGGTTTTTTATCGGGAGTTTATCCCTCCTTAATGCTTTCCTCCTTTAAACCATCCGAGGTGCTAAAAGGCAGCCAAAAAGTATTCAGTGGCGGAGGATTACGGAAAGGACTGATCGTGTTTCAGTTTACGGTAAGTATGGTTTTGGTGATTGGGACGCTCATTATTGACCGGCAGATGTCCTACATACAGAATAAAAATCTGGGATTGAATCCCGATCAGGTTTTGAACATTGCACTTGAAACCAACAGTTCACAATCAAGTGCTCAATCTTTCATTGATGAGCTAAATCAAATCCCGGGCATTGAATCTTACACAGCATCAGCTGGCATACCTGCCCATGGTGGCACACGTTTGTATTTATTTTTTAATGAAGATGACGAAGAACCAACCCCCGTGTATTATAACCGGGTTGATCAGGATTTCATTGAAACCATGGGGATGACCTTAGTATCCGGTCGTAACTTTACCCCATCCGATTTCGAACAGGCAAGAACCAAAGCACTGGTGAATAGATCACTTATCGATCAGCAAGGCTGGACACCGGAAGAAGCCATAGGTCAAAAAATTGACTCCTATGAAGTTATTGGAGTACTTCAGGATTACCACTTTCAATCCCTTGAGAATGAAATTGAACCGGCACTAATTACCACCCTGAGTGGTGATCCATACTTTATATCGGCCCGACTAAGCTCCAACAACCTCTCTTCCACAATGGGACAAATTGAAGAAACCTGGCAACAGATAAATCCCGCAGCTCCCATGCAGTATAGTTTCTTAGATGACACTTTCGAGAGCCTGTACCGTTCCGAACAGCAATTAGGTATTCTATTTTCAAGTTTTGCACTGATCACCATCATTATAGCCTGCATGGGCTTATTTGGGTTGATGGCGTTTATGGCCTCTAAACGAGCAAAAGAAATAGGCATCCGTAAAGTACTGGGCGCCTCTATAGCCAACATTGTAGCCCTGCTCTCTAAAGATTTTGTAAAGCTGGTAATCCTCGGTTTTGTGATCGCCAGCCCAATCGCATGGTACGCCATGAACCAATGGCTGGCAGATTTTGCATATAGAATTGAAATCGGCCCCGGCATTTTTGCCCTGGCAGGAATTGCAGCCTTGGTGATTGCTTTGCTTACCGTAAGCTGGCAATCCATAAAAGCCGCATTGGCGAATCCCGTAGACAGTTTAAGAAGTGAATGATAATAGCCGTCAGCTTTCAGCTTTCAGCCGTCAGATTAGGCGGACTGAAAGCTGTTGGCTGACCGCTGAAAGCTTATAACAATGATTAAAAACTACATCAAAATCGCCTTCAGAAATCTTAGAAAAAATAAAATTGATTCTGCTATAAGTATCGGGGGATTGGCGGTTGGATTAGCCTGCTGTATTCTTTTGGTCTTCTATGTTCGGTTTGAATGGTCGCACGATAACTTCCATGAGAATGCGGATCGGATTTATAGGGTTACCGATCAAAGTGAAAATCCAAGCACCGGCGAGGTGTACAAGTCCTTAACAACTCCTTATCCCCTTGCTGCGGTTCTTGACTCTACTTTTCCACAAGCAGAATATGTGTTGAATATTGTAAAGGGTCCTGTTGATATTAAAGAAAACGATAAGTTCATCCAGCAGGTAGTTACATTTTCCGACCCCGGCTTTTTTGATACTTTTACCTTCCCAATTCTACATGGGAACTCCTCTACCCCTTTGGAAAATCCTGATAATATTGTTTTAACCAAGGAAGCGGCTCTGCGCTATTTCGGTACTACAAACGTAGTTGGACAGTCATTAACCATTCGACTTAATAAAGAAGAATATGTCCTTACTGTTTCTGCCGTTACACAAAACATAGCTAAAAATTCCAGTATCAAATTTGACATGGTGCTGCCTCTTGAAAATTATTTCCGAAATGAAAGCCCTGAAAATAGGAAAATGATGCGCGAAACTTGGTATATCGGTTTTGGCTAAACTTGGGTAGTATTAAATGACGAAGCTTCTGTAAATAGCATGGAATCTAAATTCCCGGATGTAGTCAAAACCATTTTTGGTGATTATGCTGAGCAAAGAAATTTAGAAATGGGTCTTCAGTCCTTTGATGGAGCTTATTTTAATCAAGAATATCGTTCATCCATTACCGGCAACTCTAATAAATTATATTCTACTATACTGGGAGGGATTGCTTTTATAATTCTCGCCATAGCAGGTATGAATTTCATGAGTCTTACTCTTACAAGAGCGTATCGCAGAAGTCATGAAATGGGCATTCGAAAAGCAGCCGGTGCCCAATCCCGGCAAATAAACTTTCAAATATTTGGAGAAGTATTTGTGACCTGTGGCATTTCTTTTATTACCGGACTAATGCTTGCAGAACTTGCCACTCCTTTCTTCCAGCAAATGACCGGAAAATCCTTCCAGGTAAATCTATGGCAGGACCCAATGTTATGGCTATTTCTCCTCGGTATGGTACTGATTCTAACTCTTATAACCGGCAGTTACTCTGCTTTTCGAATGGCTCACAAAAAAGCCTCTCATTTATTTTCATCACAGCGGACAATAGAGCGAATTCCACTATTCGTTAAAGGATTGATTGGAACTCAATTTGCCTTAGCCATCACTTTTCTGATTGCTACCTTTACTATGAACGAGCAATTGAACTACCTGCTAAATAAAGATCTTGGATATTCCACTTCAAACATGATAACCGTGGAATTGGATATGGAAGGAGATAAAGGCAAACAAGTTGCTAATCTCTTCAGCAATGAAGTCCGTCGCTTGCCCGGCATTCAAGAAGTGTCAACCATTGGAGGGCACTATCGTTCTGACCCCCAATATGTTGAGTTCAAATCCGGATTTGGCATGGGAACGTATGGAACCTCATCAACCATAGAAGGCTTTGATGGTAGAATTAATTTGGAAATTGTGGATGAGCATTACCTTGAAACTATGGATATAGAACTTTTAGCAGGCCGTAACTTTTCTCCCGATCGTCCTTCAGATATCAAAAATGGACTCCTCGTAAATCAAACCTTTGTGGAAACAATGGGATGGGATAATCCGGTTGGCCAGGTTATAAGCGATAAAAATGAACGCAGGACTTTAACGTTGAATGGCAAGAAAGTCATTGGAGTTGTTAGTGATTTCCATTTCAAACCCCTTTATGAACAATTACAACCCATTGCATTACAACATATAAATAGCAGGGATTTCGGCCCTCCCGGAACCATTCTGGTTAAGGCTTCTCCTGGTAATTTGGGAACCACTATTACTACTCTTTCTGAACTTTGGGAAAGAGTAGTCCCGGAAGAGAATTTCAACTATAACTTCCTAGATGAAATGGTCGCCCTCCAATACATGGAAGAGCAACGCTGGAGAAATATTATTCAGTTTGCCTCTTTTATGGCTATTGCCCTCGCCTGTTTTGGGTTATTCGGACTGGCTGCCTTGTCCGCCCAGCGGAGGACCAAGGAGATCGGCATCCGAAAAGTGATGGGCGCTACATTGACAAATATTGTAACATTACTCTCCAAAGATTTTGTAAAGCTGGTGTTTGCAGGCTTTATCATAGCCATACCGATTGCATGGTATGCTATCAATCAGTGGCTTAGCGAGTTTGCATACAGAATTGAAATCGGCCCGGCTATCTTTATATTTGCCGGTGTTACCGCATTAACCATTGCCCTGTTGACGGTTAGCTGGCAATCCATCAAAGCCGCTGTGGCAAACCCCGTAGATAGTTTAAGAAGTGAATGATAATAGCTATCAGCTCTCAAACTTCAGCTTTCAGTTTTATCGAGATCGAAAAACACTGAAAGCTGATCGCTGACGGCTGAATGCTCAAAACAAAACTTATGATCCAACTAAAAAATATTGACAAATACATCGACAAGCGGTTCCAAAGAACCTTCATCCTAAAAGGCATTGACCTGAATATTGAGGAGGGGGAATTCGTGACGATCATGGGGCCGAGCGGCGCCGGAAAATCGACTTTGCTGAACATCCTTGGGTTTCTGGATGACGCTTCGGAAGGTGAATACAAATTCTTGGGTGAACCGGTTCACAACCTCAGCGAAAAGCAAAAATCGAAATATCACAAATCACATATTGGGTTTGTGTTTCAAGCCTATCACCTGATCGATGAAATGACAGTGTATGAAAACATCGAGATGCCGCTTCTCTACAGAAAAGTTTCAGGAAAACAACGCAAAGCCATGGTAGCTGATATTTTGGATCGGTTTAATATTGTCGCCAAGAAAGATCTTTTTCCGCCCCAACTTTCGGGCGGACAACAACAGGTAGTGGGCGTAGCAAGAGCCATCATAGGAAGCCCCAAATTACTGCTGGCGGATGAGCCGACCGGAAATCTTCATTCCGAACAAAGTGAACAGATCATGGACATGTTCAAGAAGCTCAACGACGAGGGAGTAACCATCATACAGGTTACCCATTCCGAAAAAATGGCAAGCTATGGCAATCGGATCATTAATCTCAAAGATGGAGTACCTACTGAGGAAAACCCCTACGAATCCGAATAATACCTATTCCTTTAGCATGTGAAGCATAGCAAGCCGGGCATTTTCTTTGATATTACAACCGGCTTCGGGAACATGAAAGTTCATGGAAATGCGGCCAACTTTACCCGGTTCAGTAATCATAACAGTACTGCTTATTAAACCGGCATCCTGGGCATGATCATGAAGGGAGATAAGCGATGTTATATCCTTCGGATTATCCAGAGTTTCATTAAAAAAAGCACGATACGTTCCCTTACTTAATTTCCACCATCCGTAATCGTCTTCAGGATTTTGTTTCTCAGGTTTCAACAATACGGATTGAACCGGTTCAAATTCACTACCCCCAAAATCGAGAGAACCGGCTTTGGTTATCTGGTGAATTTCATTCACTGTGAGGTCAATTTGTGAATCGTTCTGCTGAGTATCTTTATGGATCAGGTTAGAAAGATGTTCCAGAATATTGTCAGACTTCAATAGAAGCATAGTCTTTTGGCTTTATTAACTTTGATCGGTAATTAAACAAATATTCCCATGAACTCCATTCAGTTCCACTAACCACATTCGCATGTTTGATTTTATAAAAAATCTATTTCAAAGAAAAAGAAATGGTAAGCCCGAATCATCTTTTCCTGATCTGGACATCTCATCATTGATCTCCCGAATTAAAAGAAAGGAAAGCGAGAGTGACATTTCACCGGGTTATGCTATCTGCACCTTTGATCATGGAATATTCACTATCCGACTCGACCGCGACATCACCAACAACCATCGTATAACGGTTTGGCAGTGAAATGAACGCATTTACAGTTTTACTGTGTATGCCTCTCAAGGAGAATACAAAAAACTGGAGCAGGCCTATGAACAAGTCATCCAATTTTTGGAAGGCGAGCAAAAGCTATCAGACCTCCCCTCTTCGGATCTCCTGAAAGGGTTTTACTATGGTCATCAACGGTAATTCTTTGCATCAGACAAGATTTAACAAGCAGGCACTTGATTATCTGAACTCTTTGCAGTTAACTGTTGGTTGAACAAAAATTTTATTTATCTCCACTGTAATGAAAAAAGCTGCCTCTACGATCCTACTGTTTACTGCATTATTTGTCCTCAACAGCTCTGTACTAGCTCAAGACAAACAATTGACTGTTGATGATTATGACCGGTGGTCTCATATCGTTGGTGCCGAAATATCACACAGCGGAAATTGGATGGGCTACGGCCTGCGCCCTAATGGCGGCGATGACACCCTGCATGTCGTTTCCTTGAGAAACGATACAGAGTACACCATTCCTCTTGCTCGAAATATTGAGTTTTCAGATGACAGTAAGTGGGCGGCTTACTCCATCACCGTCGATGAAGAAACTCGAGAAAAAATGTCCCAAAGCGGGGATGAAATCTATAGCAAAGCTGAATTGATGAATCTTAGCAGCGGAGAAAAATATACGGTGGAGCGTCTGTCTGATATGGAGTTTTCTGAGGATGGACGATATTGGGTGGTTCATCGGGAAAAACCGGAATCCGACAACAGTAAGCATGAGGGAAGTGATCTGATCGTTCGGGATCTTCAGGAAGGCACCGTTATAAATATTGGGAATGTTTCTGAATTTGCCTTCAATAAAAAAAGTACGATGCTTGCCTATTTAGTGGATGCCAGCGAAAAGGAAGGCAATGGCCTGTATCTCAAAAATCTCAGCACCGGTGCTCTTACAACCCTGGATTCTGACACCGCAACCTACTCTGATCTAACTTGGGATGACGAAAATGCTCGTCGTGCTGACTGGAACAAAAAAGGTAACAGCCTTGCCGTATTAAAAGGAATTACCGTTGACAGCTTGGTTCACACTGAAAACAAATTGTTGGTGTTTCGGAACATACCTTCAAACATCAACAAAACCGTCTTAGATCCTGATACTCAGTCGGGCTTCCCGGATAATATGGTTATCAGTGGAAATAGAAATTTGTCGTGGAGTGCGAATGGGCAAATGGTGTACCTCGGAATTCGAGAGCAAGAACCAACCGTAAAAATGGACAAAGACACTGTAGCCAATGTCGATGTTTTTCACTGGAATGACGATCGAATCCAAACGGTACAAGAGCGGCAGGCTTCTTGGGATCGCCGGTTTACCTATGTGACCTCATTCACTCCCGGAAATTCCAATTTTGCACGTCTCACGGATGATGACATGCGGGACCTTAATTTCTCAGACCATAACCGATTTATGATCGGGCGTGATGAAGAGCCTTACATTAATGATATCAACTGGGGTGTTTCTCCGGCTGACCTGTATAGGGTAAACCTTCAAAACGGAGAGCGGACGAAGTTTGCAGAAAATATTAAGCGAACCAATGGTTTTTCTCCTGATGGACGCTACTACCTCTACCAAAAAATAATGGCACAGGATACCGCCTTATATGTCTATGATGTGGAGCAAAACAGCAGGACCAATTTATCGGAATCCGCCCCGGTTCAGTTTACAAATGCCGAGCATATTTACCCCCACGAAAGCCCCACTTTTGGAGTTGCCGGCTGGACCAAAGATGGTGAGCACGTCATCATGAATCATAAGTATGATCTCTGGATGTTGGCACTTGATGGTTCTGAAGCAGTAAATATTACCGAAGGTCTGGGGGAACAGGAGAAGATCATTTTCAGATATGAAACGCTGAACGAGGAGGAAGAGTACATCGATACTTCCAAAAAACTATTGCTTTCCGCTTTCGGCGAATGGACTAAAAAAGATGGGTTTTATGAGTTAAATATTGGGGATTCACCGGAACCTCTCCTCTTTGCTGATGCGAGTTTCGGAGATATGGAAAAAGCCCGTGATGCAAATCGTGTAATGCTTACCCGTGAGACCTTCGTTGATTTCCCGGATTACTATCAAACCAATTCAAGCTTTAGTAACCTGAAGAAAATTACCGATGCCAATCCTCAGCAAGAAGAATATGCATGGGGTGAAAGAGTGTTGGTGGATTACGAAAATAGTCGCGGTGTAAAATTACAGGGCACGCTGACACTTCCTGCCAATTACGAACCCGGCAAACAATATCCGATGATTGTGTATTTCTACGAGAAAATGTCGGACCGCCACCATCAATATTCCATGCCTGTTTATGATGACCGCCCACACATGTCAACTTACGCCAGCAATGGGTACCTGGTTTTTATGCCGGATGTTGATTTTGAATTTGGAGCACCGGGAACAAGTTCTTTGGATTGCATCACATCTGCCACCCAAAAAGTGATTGATCTGGGCTACGCCGATCCTGAACAAATAGGATTGCAGGGCCATAGCTGGGGTGGATATCAGTCGTCCTTCATTCTCACCCAAACGGATTTATTTGCTACGGTGGTTACCGGAGCACCGCCTACAAATCTGACGAGTTTCTACAATAATATTTACGGGAGTTCCGGCACCAATCATCATGGCATTATGGAAATTGGTCAGGTGCGAATGGGCCGAAATGTAACCCCATGGTCGCACCGAGAAACTTATCAGCGCGAAAACCCCATGTACCACGCCCCGGATATTGAAGTCCCCTTTATGATCTTACATGGAACTGAAGACGGCGCCGTTGACTGGATGCAGGGACTCGAATTTTATAACGCTGCCCGCCGTCTCGACAAAGAAGTAGTGCTGCTCTCCTATCCCGGTGAAGGGCACCATTTGGGACGCGAAGCCAACCAAATTGATTTCCAGATCCGGATGAAGCAGTGGTTTGATCATTATGTCAGAAATGAACCCGCAGCCGACTGGATCATTGATGGCATTCCTTATATCGATAAAATGTACAACAAGGCCGAATAGGAGCAATTGGGAACTATATCACAATTTTGGAACTCCTTCACCATGAGATACAGTTTGAAAGTTAGTTCTACTTAATTATAAAACAATACCAACACATGAGAATACCACTATTAAGATTTGGACTTCTTTCGCTTTTAATTCTGTCGTTCTGTGAGCTTCAGGCGCAATCTGCATCACAGCCGGTTACACTTGAGCGGACCTTTAAAGAAGCTGAATCAATACGTTCATTACGAAGTGTACTTATTCAACAAGATGGAGAACTCATTGGTGAAGAATATTTTCGAAATGCTTCCGCCGATTATCCGTACAACATCAAGTCTGCTTCTAAAAGCGTTATCTCTCTATTAGTTGGTATTGCCGTAGATCAAGGCGAAATCTCGCTGGATGAAACACTCAACGATTACTTCCCCGATTATTTTGAGTCAAACCCAAACCCAGAAAAGGCATCCATCACCATTCGGAATTTACTTTCCATGCAATCAGGTTTGGAAACCACCAGTTTTTATAATTACGGTGCCTGGGTTATCAGTGATGACTGGGTTGAATTTCAGCTGGATCAACCCATGGAGGAAGAACCGGGGGGCAAAATGGTGTATAGTACCGGAACTTCCCATTTGCTTTCCGTAATTCTTACTAAGGCAACCGGGATGAGTACCAAAGCCTTTGCCGAGGAATATCTTTTTGATCCTCTGAATATCAATGTTGGCGGCTGGGACCGAGATCCACAGGGGTACTACATGGGAGGGAATAATTTAGCATTGACTCCCCAAGATCTGCTCAAAATCGGACAGCTTATGTTAAACGGAGGCGACTATGCCGGACAGCAAATCGTCTCTGATGAATGGGTACGTGATTCATTTGGCACTTATACCCGCAGCAACTTCAACCCTTATGATTATGGATATATGTGGTGGAACCGGACGGTTGGAAATTATCGGGTGTATTTTGCATGGGGATTTGGCGGTCAATATGTTTTTATGATTCCTGAGTTAGATTCTGTAGTAGTGATGACCTCCTTTCTGAATAATGCCACACAACGTCGATCTTATAAAGAACCCATCTTTGAATTATTGGAATACCAGATCATTCCCTTATTAGCCCAAAATTAGTATTTGAAATTGCACCCCTCCTCATATCAGCTTCTGAGAAGCTTAAAGACAATTTTTAAAAAAATATTTACAAAAATTTAATTTTTTTGTAACAATTGCACCTCGAATTACTCTTGATAAGTAATGCTTAGGGCTATAAAAAATTGTTGGTAAAACTGGTACAAACAGGAATCATTGATGTTTAAAAACTACATGAAGATTGCGGTAAGAAATCTCCTTAAGAACAAGGTGTATTCTCTTATCAATATAATTGGGTTAGCTATTGGTTTAGCTACCTGCCTGCTGATTATTTTATTTGTTTTGAATGAATGGAGTTATGATGACTTTCACAATAATTCAGAACGTATTCACAGGATAGTGCAAACTACTACATCTGTTGAGCGCGAGGAAGAACAAGCTACTACTCCCTTTCAATTAGGTCCCGTTTTGGATGCTGAATTTCCAAATCAAATTGAAAGCTCAGTTCGCTTTTTTGATATGCAGGAAGAGTCTCATTCCTTTATCAACCGCAGTGACATGTCCTCTTTCAGATTTCAGAGAAGAAAATTTCTACTTTGTTGACTCTACTTTTTTCACTGTTTTTTCATCTGAATTAATTCAAGGAAATCCAGATGAAGCTCTAAAAAACCCTTTTTCTCTCGTGCTTACTGAAACTTTAGCTGAAAAATATTTTGGTACCGAAAACCCCATAGGAAAATCCCTAAACTTCAAAGGGGTTGCTGAAATGACCCTCACCGGAGTGATGAAAGATTGGCCGGATGAATCCCACATGGATATTGATCTGCTGGCTTCTTTTAGCAGTCTGAAGGAAATTTATGCCAACAGTCCCGATTACAACCAAAGCTGGTTCTGGAATCCCATTTGGACCTACGTGTTATTGGATGAAACAACGTCCCCTGATCAGCTTGAAAATCAATTAAGCTCTGTAGTTGAAAACTATTATTACGCTTACTCAGGCTGGCCTCCCGGCGAAACTGTGGAATTAGAATTGCAGCGCATCACAGATATCCATCTCCATTCCAATCGGGATCAGGAAATGCAGGCTAATAGCTCAAGTCTTTATGTGTACATCCTTTTGGTTGTCTCAGGATTCATATTGATTATAGCATGCATCAATTTTATGAATTTATCTACAGCACGTTCGCTGGAACGAAGCCGAGAAGTTGGCCTTCGAAAAGTATTGGGCGGATATCGAAAACAACTATTCAATCAGTTTATTGGGGAATCCTTTTTTGTATCACTTTTAGCTATCATCGTCGGATGCTTTCTGGTTTACTTTGCCTTGCCTTTATTCAATGACCTGACTGGCAAAGAACTTACTTTTAGTCTCTTTAATAGCATCTACACCCTGCCGGCTTTGTTGCTGCTCACCCTGTTTGTTGCCTTTTTTTCCGGGTCATATCCCGCCCTGTTCTTATCCTCTTTTGAACCGGCAGATGTTCTAAAAGGCAGTACTTCAACTGGCAAAGGCGGTACCCTCTTCCGAAAGGTCTTGGTTACTTTCCAGTTTACCCTCTCCGCTATTTTGTTGATTGGGACGGCTGTAATTTTTCTACAGCTTCAATTCATACAGGATAAAAACCTGGGATTTGATAAGGAAAACATTTTACTGCTACCCACTAAGCAAAACCTTATTGCATGGGAGTTTGATACGTTTAAAGAACAGGCGCTAAGTCACGCCCAAGTACAGACAATAAGCGGGATTGGTAAAATTCCGGGATCTGAAGAACAAGAATATTATCGCTACGTACCCGTCGGAACCCAAGAAGGTGAAGACGCCTCTAACCTGGTGCTTCATGTCACCCACGATTTTATGGAAACCTTTGATCTGGAACTTGTAGCCGGACGTTCATTTTCGAGAGATTTTAGCAGTGATGCCACTCAGAACATTCTCATCAACCAAAAGATGTTGAATCAGCTTGATGCTGAAACACCGGAGGAGGCCATTGGAGAGATTTTCTACTTTTATCCGCCGGAAGGAGAACGTGAGCAGTTTAATGTTATAGGAGTTGTTAAAGACTTCAATTATTCTTCCCTTAAAAAAGAAATTGAGCCTCTTGTCATTAAATTACTTGAAGGCACACGAGCTATACTTGGGTCCGTAGAGCATACCGCTGTCGAAATTGCCCCGGACAACCCTGCTCCGGCTATTGAACATTTGGAATGGCTTTGGGAAGAAATAAATCCCATCGATCCTTTTGAATACCGATTCCTGGATGAAAGGCTCAATGAGATCTATGAAGCCGAGCAAACCATGAGTTCACTGGCAACCGCTTTTGCAATCTTATGTATTATCATCGCGTGTCTCGGACTTTTGGGACTGGCCTCCTATTCCGCTCAACTAAAGAGGAAAGAAATTGGAATCAGGAAAAGCCTTGGGGCTTCCATCCCAAATATTATATCCCTGCTCTCCAAAGAGTTTTTGATGCTTGTTGGAATTGCAAATCTCATCGCATGGCCGGTTGCTTACTATGGGGCTTCAAAATGGCTGGCAGATTTCTCTTATAAAATTGATCTGGTGTCAACCCTCCCACTCATTTTTTTAGCTGTGGGATTGGTCATCATAATCACAGCACTGGCTACCGTAAGTTATCATTCCGTTAAAGCAGCAATGATCAATCCTGTGGAAGCAATCAGAAATGAATAAATTCCCCGTTAAAATAAACCCTGTTTTTCTTTAAATATTCACATGCTTTGCTTACAATGATGGAACCTTTAGAAACAGGCATTCATTGGAATAGTATGAAGTGGATTACAAACATATTTGCTCTCTTAATTTGGGCGTTGGCTTTTACCTCTCCAACCATTGGAGAAACGTTGCAGCAAGACACAACTGCTGAAACCAACGTGACCGTAATAACAATTCAAGGCACTATCGGTCCTGCCACCACCAATTATATTACCCGGGGATTGGAAAATGCCATCGCTAATGAAAGTGAAGCGCTTATCATAGAATTAGATACGCCGGGCGGACTCCTAAATTCTACCCAGGATATTGTAAAAGAAATGCTGGCTTCGGAAATGCCTATCGCCGTTTATGTGTCACCTACTGGGGGCAATGCAGGTAGCGCGGGAACTTTTATCACGCTAGCCGGGCATGTTGCCGCGATGGCACCCACTACCACCATCGGAGCTGCTTCACCGATTTCCATGGGAGGCGGACAACAGGACACCGTGATGCAGAAAAAGATTTTTAATTTCTCAGAAAGCTTCATCGAAAACATTGCCAAAGAAAGAGACCGAAATGCAGAGTGGGCAAAATCAGCTGTTAGAGATGGTGAAGCTATAACTGAGACAGAGGCCCTTGAATTAAATGTAATCGATTTTATACCTACCGACCTTAATGAGTTATTAGTCCAAATGGACGGCCTCGAATTTGAAGGAAGAGTACTGAATACTGCCCAAGCTAATATTGAACGCATTGAAGAAAGCTTTGCCGAGAAATTCTTCAGTTTCATTATGCGCCCTGAAATCATGCTGATTTTAACGATGGTTGCTATTTACGGAATTGTTGGGGAGGTGACCAATCCCGGAGCCATTGTTCCCGGTATGGCAGGTGTGATCTCTCTTATTTTATTACTTTATGGATCAGCGGCTATGCCGATTAATGTAGCCGGATTTATTTTAATTGGATTGGCTATTGTTTTATTTGTTTTGGAAGCATTCACCCCAACATTTGGAATTCTTATGACCGGAGGAGCTGTTTCATTTTTCCTTGGTGCACTTATGCTTTTTCAGGATTTCCCCCAAGAAATGCAGTTGGATTGGTATTGGCTTGTCCCGGCTACTATTTTAATGGTGATATTTTTTGGATGGATCGCCACATCCGGCATCAAAGCACAGTTTAGCGGGCATCGAACGGGACTGGAATCCCTTATTGGCAAAAAAGCGAAAGTCATTGATGATGTTGATGAAACCTCAGGACGTGTATCGATTTCCGGGGAATACTGGAACGCTGTAACCGAAGGCGAAGAAATTAAATCTAACGAATGGTGCGAGATTGTCCGCTTCGAAGGACTTACCGTTACCGTAAAACCTTACACTTCAAAAAAGGAGATTGACGATGGAGTCGACTGAAATTTTTTCCGGCTATGTAACATGGGTCATAACACTGGTAGTATTTTTGGTGTTATTAGCCCCTCAAATTTTTAAAATTCTTCGTGAGTATGAACGAGCTGTTGTATTCCGGCTCGGTAAATTCCAAAGCGTAAAAGGGCCCGGATTGATCATCCTCATCCCCTTTATCGATAAAATTGAGCGGGTTGATTTACGTGTTCTCACAATTAATGTAGACCGACAGGAAGTTATTACTAAGGATAACGTTACGGTAAATGTGGATGCGATCACCTTTTTCCGGGTGGTTGATGCCGAAGCTGCTGTCATTCAGGTAGAGCGTTATATCCATGCAACTTCTATGTTGGCTCAAACCACGCTGCGAAGTATCATCGGTCAGGTGGAACTGGATGAATTGCTGGCCAATCGTGAGAAGATCAACAAACAAATTCAGCAAAATATTGATACCCAAACCGATCCATGGGGAATCAAAGTAGTTTCTGTTGAAGTGCGTGATGTGGTACTTCCTGAGAATATGAAACGAGCCATGGCACGTCAGGCTGAGACCGAGCGTGATCGTCGTGCGAAAGTAATTAATGCCGAAGGTGAGTTCCAGGCTGCCGAGCGACTTGTTGATGCTGCCAAGATGATTGAAACGGCACCCGCTGCCTTGCAACTGCGCTTCCTGCAAACCATGAATGAGATTAGTGAGGAAAATGCCACCTTTGCCTTCTTGCCACTACCCATGGATTTCCTGGAAGCTTTCAAGAAAAAAGATCCTTCTGATTTAATCCGGAAGAAAGATAACAGTGGTGAAAGTAAAGACGACAACGACGAGTAAGAAAAATTCTTTACAACAAAACTCGCAGGGCGGACAGATTTGTCTGCCCTTTTTTATTAGGAATGGCTCCGACGCAGAGCGTCGGAGCCATTTTTTTGTTTTAATGACCTATTACTTTATTTCAAATAACTAAGAAGGATTTATGCATATTAATCCATCTTTCCTCTTACATAAACAGGTTTGGGAGTTTCGAAAGGTCTCAAGCGGGGTGATGGATGGATTTTAACCCCAAAAATTTTCTCCGCTAAAGTAACTTATTCTGCCCTTGGCCCATATCCATCACCCGGGCTTTGGCCCGAAAGATGGATATTATTATCTAATTTCATCAGGGATTTGCAGATAAGATGTAATTGCATTTATTCAGTTTATGCAATTTCTTCCCGAACATACCTATCATGTTTATAATCAAGGAAATAACCAAGCGCCCATTTTCTTTGACCGAGAAGATTATTTACTTTTTGTTGAAAAGATGAGAAAAGCTTTAATGCCAAACGCATCAATATTAGCTTGGTGTCTTATGCCTAATCATTTTCATTGGTTGATCCAAGTAAATGAAGATTATGAGGTTTTGCATGATCCAAACCAAATGACCAGAAAATTAAACCCTCTCAATAAAGATATTGGCACGCTGCTGAGCTCTTACTCCCAACTGATCAACAAAAAATATAACCGTACCGGATCTTTATTCAGAAAAAGAACTAAAGCAAAGTCTTTAAGCGAAGATAGAAATGGCAGCAGAAATCAAGGCATTAACTGTTTCTTGTATATTCATCAAAATCCTCTAAAAGCATGCTTGGTTGATAATATGGAGGAATGGGAATTTAGTTCATTCAGAGATTATCTTGGCATTAGAAACGGTGATTTGTGTAATCAGGCATTAGCAAAAGAGCTTTTTAAACTCCCTGTCAAACCCAACGAGTTCCACAAGCTATCCTTAAAAACAATTCCAGACCATATCACCAAAAAACTATTCTAAGTAAAGCCAATAATCCATCTTTCCGCTTGCCAAAACAAGTTTGGGAGTTTCAAAAAGCCTCAAGCGGGGTGATGGATGGATTTTAACCCGAAAATTTTTCGCTGCTAAACCAAGTTATTTTACCCTTGGCCCATATCCATCACCCGGGCTATGGCCCGAAAGATGGATATTACATTCAATTTATACTTTCATAAATGATTTTTTTAGTTCATCTTTCACAAAGCTCATTTAAAAATATCACTATGAAAAAGTTATTTCTGTTGGTTGTATTATCAGCTCTATTTGTTTCCTGCACTTCATCTGAAATTGAAAAGCCTGAAGCTAACCCGTCGATCATTGCTCATAATGAGGTACTGGAACTTATTGATGTCCGAATCTATGAAGATGGTGCTCTTAAAATAAATGGCACTCTTCTTTCGGAATCATCTTTGGAAAGTCACTTGGATGCATTAGATGTAAACAGTGAAACCAAAGTACGCATTTCTTCTTCAGATATGGTTTACACCGGTTTGGTCAATAGAATTTCCAGTGAACTGGTACAGAGAGACCTTGATGAAATCACTTTCAATATGATGAGCCCTGAAGCATTCCAGGAATTTGAAAATGATATCGTGATTGATATTCTATCCAATGAGAAAGTGATGCTGGATGGTAATGTACTTTATCCCGAAGATATCGCAGTTGCAATGGATGAATGGCCAAAAAATTCCGGTGATATAGAGGTCAGACTAAACGTAGCTGACGAAGCTTTGATGGGTACGGTTACTGTTGTTCAAAGTATTCTAAAAGAAAAAGCTGTTTCTAAAATCACTTATTCCACCTCTCCTTCGTAACAAGCATAAAAACTGTTCTAAGGAAAGGCAATAATCCATCTTTCCGCTTGCCAAAACAGGTTTGGGAGTTTCTAAAAGCTTTAAGCGGGGTGATGGATGGATTTTTGTCTCAGAAAATTTTCGTAGCTAAAGCAAATTATCTTGCCCTTGGCCCATATCCATCACCCGGGCTGTGGCCCGAAAGATGGATATTACTTTCAATTTTTCCTTTCATGAATGATTTTTTGGATTCAGTTTTAGAGAAAGCTAATATTAAATATCCCATTGATTTACGTTGCCCATCCCACGCTAAGTTTTGTTAATTTCTGGCTGATCAATTAAGTAAATCAACTGCATTATTATGGGTCGAATTAAATCAGCCTTATTCCTTTTTTTGGTTTTCATTATTTATTCGGGAACCGCATTTGGATTTCAGGAACAACAACCGCAACCACGTGATAGCAACCTTTTAACGAATCCACAGCGGGCCGTCCACACCTTTTTGCACTGGCAGCAAGCAGGACATAAAAATCCGGATTACGTCATCCAAACCATGAAAATGGCTGAGGGTGATAAGGAGCTAAAAGCAGAGCTGGCATCCCGACTTTTAAAAATTTTAGATGCTCGGGGACTTTTAATCAACTATGATGAAATCCCATCCAACCCCAACTACACCGATAGCCTGTCAGGACTTCAGCAGTATATTTTATTTCCAAGTCTTCCGGAGATCTATCTAACTAAAACTGCCCAAAATGAATGGGTCTTTTCAGAATCCACCGTGCAGAGTATTCCTGAATTATATGCAAATACCTTCTCAAGTTGGTTTACTTTTTTAGTAGATAATCTGCCCGACTGGGCCTACAATGAGTGGTTTGGAATCATGATCTGGCAGTATTTGGCGGTTTTTATCTGGCTGCTTGTCGGTCTTATTTTGATGAAGATATTCGTGTTCTTTTTGGACAATTACGTCCGCCGACTCGCCGAGAAAACCAAAATCAGCTGGGATGATGACCTCATCGATGGTGTTGAGAAACCCTCAGCCTATATCTTCCTGCTTACCTTTTATTTCCTGACATACTCCAACCTACAGTTTTCTGTGAGTATCAGTCACTTTCTTTCCATCACACTGGAAATAGCATTATCGGTAACCGTAGTGTGGTTGTTCTATAATCTCTCGGAAGTTTTCTCAAAATATTTGGGGGTTCTGACTTCCAAAACCGAAACCGAGCTCGATAACCAGCTTATACCGCTCATCCGAAAAACCTTACGCTTTTTTGTGATTGTAATGGGAGTGATTGCCATCCTGCAAAATAACGGATACAACGTTGCTTCACTTATCGCAGGACTCGGAATTGGAGGTTTAGCCGTAGCCCTTGCCGCTCGTGAGACCCTTGCTAATTTCTTTGGATCGATAACCATTTTCATGGACCGGCCTTTTAAAATCGGAGACTGGATAAAAGTCGGTAATGTAGAAGGTACGGTGGAAGAAGTCGGTTTTCGTTCAACCCGCGTTCGCACTTTTTATAACTCATTGGTAAGTGTGCCCAACTCCAATATCGCCAATACTGATATTGATAATCTTGGCTTGAGAAAATATCGGCGATTGAAGACGGTATTGAATCTCACTTATTCTACTACTCCCGAGCAGATGGAAGCTTTTGTAGAAGGCATTAAAGCCATTGTGAAAGCCAACAAACATTTCCGGCAAGAGATGTACGAAGTGCACTTCAATTCTTTCGGAGCCCATTCGCTGGATGTGTTAGTTTATGTATTCTTTGATGTCCCCGACTGGAGCACAGAGCTGCAACAGCGCCATAATTTCTTGTTAGAGGTTTTACGCCTGGCTAAAGAAGTAGGTGTTGAATTTGCCTTCCCAACTCAGACACTTCACATGGACAGTTTTCACCAAGAAGAACCGCGTAAGGTGGGTGAAGAACGAACCGAAGAGGAATTGGCATCCACTGTTTATGAATTTGGCCCGGATGGTAAAAAGGGCCAACCGGATGGAATTAGGATATTCAGAGCCGGGGAAGAAGTTGATTTTGGGGCAGAAAAATAAACCACGGAGGACACAGAATAACGCAGAGAAAGTCTATTTACAATAAACCTCTGCGCCCTCTGTAGTTAACATAAAAAAAGCCTACTCAACTGAGCCGACTTTTTTAAATCTGTGTAATCAGAGAAATCAGTGATCCCTATTCCGCTGTTTTCTCTTCTTCCTTCTCTCCGGAAAAAGCTTCAAACACCATTTTCAGATCTTCAGCCACTTGTTCCTTCGTGCGGCCTTCAATACGGTGGCGCGGAATCATTGCTTTGATCTCACCATCCACGAAATAGGCAAAAGCAGGTGATGATGGTGGGTATTCACTGAAATAATCGCGAGCATGTGCTGTGGCTTCTTTATCCTGTCCGGCAAATACGGTAACCATATGATCAGGTTTCGTCTCAGCTTTTTCCAAAGCGATTCCCAAACCAGGTCGTGCATTTCCGGCAGCACATCCACAAACGGAATTAATAGCCAAAAGCATAGTGCCTTTGTATTCCTTCATGGCGCGATCAACATCATCGGTGGTCTTCAATTCTTCTACGCCATACTTAGTCAGCTCTTCTCTCATCCAGGACGTATCAGGTCCCATTCCAAATCCAAATTGCATAATATTTTCTCTTAATTTTTAATTCGGTTAAATATACAAACTATTGTAATTAATTTTTTAGGACGAAGGACTAATGACGAAGGACAACCGATCGTTGACAAATGACCAACGGGATCTAGTCATCAATATTGAAATCTTCACCTTCTTCTTTCACTTTATAATTTTGCTGTAAATAGTTTTTCATGGCTAATAACTTAGCGGATAATTTCTCAGTATCACTATTAAGCTCTTTATATTTTTCTTCTGTTATATAATCTCTTCGATGCATCAAAATATTACAGGCTACAACTTCCATAAGAGATCTGTGAGCATATCTAATAAACCTGACTTGCTCAGCAT
Organism: Gracilimonas sp.; assembly: GCF_031581265.1. GTDB lineage: Bacteria > Bacteroidota > Rhodothermia > Balneolales > Balneolaceae > Gracilimonas. The sequence goes on along the minus strand of NZ_JAVLBQ010000014.1, from coordinate 13,271 downwards.
CACTTTGACCTGTAGAGCCCTCAGCAATATTTAGAGAAATAGAAGTTACAGCACGCCTGATTTGTGAGCTAAGTTAAATTTCTCTGATTTTGGTAACTCCTTGATTAAAACATACACTTTATCAGATAGAGCTATAGATAGCTGCCACACTTCTAACTTTTCAAATTTAAAGGCCATAATATTTCATATAAAGAAATGACGGTGAACAAAACCCACCGTCATTCGTCAATTGTCGTTAGTCAATCGTCGTACTTACTTCGCGTCGTTGTAATTTTTAGCTACTTGATCCCAATTCACTACATTCCAAAATGCAGAAATGTAATCAGGGCGGCGATTCTGATAATTCAGATAGTATGCATGCTCCCATACATCAAGTCCCAATATCGGTGTATAGCCTTCCATTAGAGGACTGTCTTGATTTGGCGTTGAGTGTACAATAAGGTTTCCGCTTCCATCAACTGAAAGCCATGCCCAACCTGATCCAAAACGTCCACCTGCTGCATTGGCAAATTCTTCTTTGAAATCTTCAAAGCTACCGAAAGTGTCATTGATAGCATCGGCTAATTCTCCCTCAGGAGCTCCTCCACCATTTGTAGACAGGATAGTCCAAAACAGGTTATGATTTGCATATCCGCCACCACTGTTTATTACAGCTTGCTTTTTGCCGGCAGGAACTTCATCAATACGCCGGAGCACTTCTTCTATATCAAGATCTGCGAATTCATGTCCTTCAAGTGCAGCATTTACTTTATTGGTGTATCCCTGATGATGTTTGGTGTGATGAATCTTCATCGTTTCCGCATCGATATAAGGCTCGAGTGCATCATAATCGTAAGGTAATTCTGGAAGTGAATATGCCATTTGTTTACTCCGTTTTTTAATTTCAGATTATGCACGCTTAGATATTGCGTGCCTTTTATTTATCGTTCCCAAACATAAGCAAAACGGCATTAAAATTCGTTCCTGTACCCCATCAATACCTTCTATCTTTTAGATTTGTTAACACTATAGATAAAGGTTGCTCTGAATTCGTCTCCAAATTGAAGTATCTTTCCATTGCACACTCACTTTATTTACCTCACTCTACTTATTTATGAACTACGATTACGACGTTATCATTATCGGAAGCGGGCCGGCCGGGTTTTCTTGTGCCATGCAAAGCTCAAAATTTGATAAAAAGGCACTTGTTATTGAATCCAAAGAAGAAACTTTTGGTGGAACGTGGATCAATTCAGGAACTATTCCAAGTAAAGCTCTTCGCGAAACTGCTCGTATTATTCAGCGTTTCCAAAATCAATTCGAAAAACTTTCACAGGAAAAAGCGTACCAAAATCATCAAATGGAGGAATTGCTTAAATACAAAAATGAAACCCTCCAAAGTAAAAACCTCAAGGTCGAAAATGACTTCAAGAAAAATGAAATTGATACCGTTCGCGGTTTTGGTGTCTTAAAAGATGAAAACACCGTTGAGGTAACTAACAAAGACGGTGAAAAATCCGAATATACTGCTGAATTTATATTCTTATCACCGGGCAGTAAGCCATTGAAACCTAAAGGCTTTGACCTTGACCATGACAAAGTGATGGACTACATATCTGTGCTGAATCTTACTCATATACCCAGAAAATTATTAGTTGTTGGAAGTGGAGTTCAAGCCTTGGAATATGCTACAACGTTTTCAAACCTCGGAAGTCGCGTTTCCATCCTAAATGAATCTGAATCATTTCTTCCTTTTTTGGATAATGAAATATCAGAACAACTCACACAGCTTTTGAAAAAGCAAAAAATAGAGGTTTTTTCCGATGCCGAAAATATTGCGGTAAACACTAACACCCTTCGAAATACTACTGAGGTCAGGTATAATCTCAGAAATGATAACGAAGGCAAAAGAACCCGGGTTATTGAAACTGAGCATGTTCTCTATCTCGGTGGAAAAGTACCCAGCACAACCAGAATGGGACTGGAGGATATAGGTATCGAAATGGATAAAGAAGGGTACATCGTTGTAGACAGCGATTATCAAACCAATGTTGATACTATTTATGCCGGAGGAGATGCTATAGGATATCCGGCACTCGCTTCAGCCTCTTTCTCTGAAGGAAGACTGGCTTCTTGCAGTATGTTTGGTATCAAGGCTCTGGATGTGCCACCGGAAATCCCTTTTGCTATCTATTCTATCCCGGAAATTTCAAGTATTGGACTCACCGAAAAAGAAGCTAAATCTCAGGGACATGATGTAACGGTTGGTCGTGCTTATTACAAAAACATTACTCAGGGAGATATCAGTAATCAGCAAGATGGATTGCTAAAACTGGTATTTGAAACTAAAAGTCTTAAGTTGGTTGGCATTCATATTATTGGGGAGCGAGCAAGTGATCTCATTCACCTGGGACAAGCCGTAATGTCGCTCGGCGGAGATGTACGTTATTTCATTAATCACGTACTCAACTACCCTACTTATAGTGAAGCATACCGGATTGCCGCTTTCAATGGCATGAACCGGGTATATAAAGCCGGAGTGAAGTACAAGAAAATCCTGAAAAGTAATAAATAATTCTGTTGAAGTTCGCTCCGACGCAGAGCGTCGGGAGCGAGGGACAAAGAGAGGCTTCGAGTTATTTTACTTTAATTAAGATTTTAAAACTCGCTCCCGACGCTCTGCGTCGGAGCGGACACACCCTTTGATATAGGAGATTCTCTATACGTAATGAATTGCTTTACGCATGCCTTCCGAATCGTATTCAAATTCTTCCGGCAAAGTCTTAATGCCTTTTTCTTCTGAGATTTTAGCCGAGTATGCAAGAACCATCGCATCCACGATATCATCTTCTTCCACTTCATTACGACGGAAATCCTCTTTAATATCACGGAAAAAATCGTCGGCAATAGGTTCGCGATCTTCGATAAGCTTAAGTCGGTGTTTAATTCCTTTTTTCAGATTTTTCTTCTGATAAATCATCCCACCATTCAACGTTTGGAAAAGCAATTCGGGATGAGATTCAAGTACCTTATCAATCAGAGACTCATCAGCCCGCAATAACTCATCTACCATCTGTATTTTTGGAGTGATGTTCCACGATTGCAGCGTCATTTTTTTATCAGTGTACTCATGGCTGATCATATTCGCTTCCACATAAGAAGGAGCTGTAAGCGCCGGACGGATTGGCGGACTGAATACACTCGATGCATATTCTCCACCTAATTTTTTACGCAAAAGGGCATCGGCTTCACGGGTATATTCTTCATCTTCCAACCCAATGGGCATATCTATAAATACGCAATCAAAAGTCTCAAAAGCCTCTTTTAATGCTTCCCGATCACGAAGGATTTCATACTTTTCCTCACCCTCATCAAAAGTGATAAGTATCCATCCTGCCTGACAACCGTCAATTCCTGCTGTTTTCACTATAACTGATCTTTAATATTTTTCTTGAGTTGGATATGCAGCTCATCCAGCTGGTGTTTATCTACTGTATCCGGTGAATTATCCATCATGCTTTGTGCCTTTTGGTTTTTCGGGAAAGCGATCACATCGCGAAGGCTTTTTGCCCCGGTCAATAACATCACCGCACGATCAACGCCAAAAGCAATTCCGCCGTGAGGAGGGGCACCGTATTTGAACGCATCCAGCAAGAAGCCGAATTTTTCTTCCGCCTCTTTTTTAGTGATTCCCAATAATTCAAAAACCTTACGCTGCATTTTCTGATTATGGATACGAATAGAACCACCACCGAGCTCATTTCCGTTCAGTACTAAATCGTATGCACGCGCTTTCACTTTACCGGGATCGTAATCCATTAACTCCACATCTTCTTCCCGGGGTGAGGTGAATGGATGGTGCATTGCATGGTAGTGACGTGTTTCCTCATCCCACTCCAACAGCGGAAACTCGGTAACCCATAAAAAATTGAATTTTGATTCATCAATCAGGTCAAAGTCTTTCCCCATCATTAGTCGAAGCTGACCGAGTTGCTTGAGTACATCCGGTTTAGGTCCGGCAAGAATCAGAACAAGATCTCCTTGCTCGACTTCAGATGTTTCAACCATCTGCTCTACAATTTCATCCGTCAGGAATTTAGCAACACTGCAAAGCGGACCATCTTCCTGCATCTTGATGTAGATCAATCCACCTGCACCGGTTTCTTTTTTCACACGATCGGTAAGCCTGTCGATAGCACCACGACCCATATCTCCCTGTCCGGGAACGGTAATACCAACTACACCACCGCCATTTTTTACCGTATTCGAGAATACTTTGAATTCCGCATCACGAACAATCTCAGAAAAATCTTTGAACTCAAGGCCAAAACGGGTATCCGGTTTATCGGAACCGTAGGTATTCATCGCCTCTTCGTAGGTCATGCGTGGGAAAGGCGTTTTAACTTCATATCCGATGGTATCAACAAACACTTTTTTCCAGAGAGCTTCATGGGTTTTAAATATCTCTTCCTCTTCTACAAAACTCATTTCCACATCAATCTGAGTAAATTCAGGCTGACGGTCGGCGCGAAGGTCTTCATCCCGAAAACACTTCACGATCTGGAAGTAACGGTCGTAGCCTGAAACCATCAGCAGCTGCTTATAAGTTTGTGGGCTCTGTGGAAGTGCAAAAAACTTCCCTGCATTTACTCGACTGGGTACGAGATAATCACGAGCTCCTTCCGGTGTACTGCGCATCAATACAGGCGTTTCCACTTCAGCAAAATTCAGGTTGTGATAAAATTCACGTACTGATTGGTAAAATTTAGACCGCAGCATTAAGCGTTCTTGCACTTCAGGTCGGCGAAGGTCTAAATAGCGATACTTCAGGCGTACATCTTCGTTAGTAGATATACCATCCTTGATTTCAAATGGAGGTGTTTCGGCTTCCGAGTAAATCACCAAATCGGTGGCTTCAATTTCTATTTGTCCCGTTGGCATTTTGGGGTTAATATTTTCTTTACCCCTTGTAATAACCTTCCCTTTTATACCAATAACATACTCAGCTCGAAGCTGTTCGGCTTTTGCATGCAGGGCATCGTCATCTTCTTTAAATACCACCTGGGTGATACCATATCGATCTCTCAAATCAATAAATATAACCCCGCCCAAATCGCGGCGCGGACCTACCCAGCCATTTAAAATTACTTCTTCTCCAATATTATCTGCGGTTAACTCTCCGCAAGTATGTGTTCTTTTGAGCGTCATTCGTTTCGATGAATCGTAGAGTGAAAACTTTGGTTATTAAGGCGCTGAAAATACGCATAATGTTAACGAATCGCCTAATCAATGTGGCAGGAACTTTTATTTCTGACAAACGTCTTTGCATCCTTTTTCATGACCGGCCTTATATGGCTTGTGCAGCTGGTGCATTATCCCTCATTTCGATATGTATCGGAAGAGAACTACCTGAATTTTCAAAAACACCATATTCACAGCATCGATAAAGTCGTAATTCCGGTGATGGTGCCTGAAATTACTACCTCATTTGCTCTTACTTGGTTTGATGGATTTCTATCGCTGAATGCACTCGGATTTTACCTGGTGCTTCTGATCTGGATCTCCACCGCCTTATTCTCAGTTCCGGCTCATTCCAAACTGGAATCCGGCAAAGACATAGATGCCATAAATCGATTGGTTTCCACCAACTGGATTCGAACGATTTTGTGGACGCTGAAGTCTGGATTGAGTTTTTATTTGTTGATCGGATTTGCTGGGTGAGTTTTGACATGTATGGCCTTGGCTACTCACACCCCTCACAATTCAAAAAGGAACGGCTTTTTGAATTGATCTCCCCTCAATGGGAGACTTAACCGAGTTAGTTCCTGCTTAAGAGTTTTAATAAAGTTATGTAATTCGAATTCAATTTCGGATAGTCCTCCCTTGAGGGAGGTGCCGACCGAATGGGAGGCGGTGGGTGTCTTTGGGGCAATATTGCCTACCTCAACATCTCACCCACTTTCATCTCCAAATATCGCATCACCCCATCTAAATTCTGCTTCACTTCCCTATCCGGAATCCGAATAAAGCTGACTCCATAGGATTCCAGTATCTTCTGGCGCTCTTCATCTGAAACAGCATTCTGTGGATTATCATGGCTTACACCATCGACCTCAATGGCAAGCATCAGCTCGTGACAGTAGAAATCAACCACAAAACATACCATGGGCACTTGCCTGTGAAATTGCACTCCTAATGTTTTCTTTCGGATTTGCTGCCACAACAACACCTCCGAAAGCGTCATATTCCGTCGGAGCTTTCGGGCAATTTCTTTCATTTCCGGTTTATAGAGTATAATTGTATTTCGGCTCATGGTCTTTTTTATAAGTAAGAGCCGTTTGGAGGGGATTCCTTACAAAATTTTTTTAGTGGCTTTTAACTTGGTCTTCTTTGGCACCAACACCCCTCACAATTCAAAAAGGAACAGCTTTTTGAATTGATCTCCCCTCAATGGGAGACTTTCCGAGATTGTTTACGTATTCCTATTTCAAATCGGGCTCAATTATCTTGATACAACTTCGGATAGTCCTCCCTTGAGGGAGGTGCCGGACTGAGCGAATGCGAAGTCGGGCGGTGGGTGTTATTTGGGGCAACGCCGCTTACTTCAACATCTCACTCACTTTCACTTCCAAATACCGATTAATCAACCCATAAAATAAAACTGGCGAACTACCCTCTTTTTTATATACATTATTTATCCTTTCTCCGAGTGGGTCGGAGGAGAACCATTCTGCCTGGGGAGGTAAAATGAATATCATCGATACAATTGTTGCTGACGGCAACGAAATTTTCAGATATGGCTTAAGCGCCATTTTGCGAGATCACGGTGCATTTAAAATTTGCAGCGAGGTTGATAATGGTGCGCTTGTCCTTACCGCTTACGAAAGCGTAAAACCTCAACTATGTATTCTCTCTTTTTCCATGCCGGAAATGGAAGGTATTATCATTGCAAAAAAGATCATTGACAAAGATCCTGATGCAAATATTTTATTGGTGGCTGATAAAACCGACCGCTCTACACTCAATGAATTTCTTGATTCCGGAGCTTTTGGTTTGATTCACAGCTCAGCCCATGAATTTGAACTTATTGATGCTGCCGAAAAAGTAGCTATAGGAGAGCGGTTTTTGGGTAAGCAATTCTCCCGGATGATGACTGAGGAATACAAACGCCTTGCCCGAAAGAAAAAACATCCTGATCCCATTAAATCCATCACTAAAAGAGAACGGGAAATTTTAGGATTGCTAACTGAAGGACTCACCAGTACGGAAATCGCCAACAAACTTTATATAAGTCCTAGAACCGTTGATAAACACAGAACCAATCTACTTAAAAAGTTGGATCTAAAAAATACAGCTGCTCTCGTCCGCTTTGCAATGGAAAATCAACAGGCACTACTGTAACTACCAAATTCCAAACTCCAATTCTCAAGCTTTTTGAAAATTGGAGTTTGGAATTTAACAACTACGTATTTTCACGTACTCAAATTACGTAATTCCCTCCATTGACGAACCGCTTGCTAAAAAGTATTTTAAGATTGCAAATGGGGTAATAGCCGTCTGTAGATGATATCTGCCACTCTCATTGATTTGAGGGTGGCTTTTTTTTATCTAAGGATTTTTTGCACAAAATTCTGTTTCTTCCTACAGTTAACAATAGAAAACAAGCATGTAGCTTTATGGATAGAAAAGCTTTCCTCAAAACCGGATTAACTGTAACAGCAGGACTTCCATTTGCCTGGCGCTTCCTTAAAACCTCACAAATCAAAAATAGCACCTCTTTTTCAGACCTTAATTTATGGGAAAAAACGGGTGGCCCCATTGGAGGACTTGGCTACAATGTTCGCTACAGACTTGACAATCCCGATACATTCTTTGTGACAGATGCATGGACCGGCCTTCAGAAAAGTACCGATGGAGGTGCGAATTGGGCCTCCTCTAATAATGGAATTGATGTAAGGTTCGGCCCCTCTTCCGATGCTATACCAGTGTTCGCTTTTCGTATCGATCCTAATGATAATGACATCATGTGGGCAGGCATGGAGCAAGGAGGCGGATTATTTAAATCTACTGATGATGGTACCACCTGGGTAAAAAAAGACAATGGAATAAACCTCGATCCAAATCCAGACACCAGCCCCTTAACTATCCGTCATATCGAAGTTCAACCGGGTAACTCGGATATCGTTTTTGTGATGGGAGAGAATCATACGGGGGAATGGGGCACAGAATTTGAACGAGTAAAAGGCTTTATATACAAATCTACCGATGGCGGAGAAAATTTCACGCTAATGCATGAATTCAACAGTCTCACCAGATGGATGTTCATTGACCCACAAAATACAGACAACCTGTTGGTAGCCACCGGAATTTTTGACCGCGAAGCTAACACCGATGATCCAGATGAAGAGCATCCATCCGGTCCCGGTTTAGGAATGTTTTCTTCAGATGATGGAGGAGTAACATGGACCGAAACAAATTCGGGGATCAATAAGTCTAAAAGTATGTTCATGGGCGGAGCCGACTGTGATCCTAACCAACCGAATACCATCATAATTTCCGCCGGTAATAACAATGATTTCAACAAAGGAATATTTGGTGCTCTCTATCGCTCCGAAGATTTTGGAGCTACATGGACCGATGTAAGTCCTTCTCTTTCTAATAATGCGGAACCTTTCACCGCCGTGGCTTTTGCCCCTTCCAATCCGGATATCGTTTATGCGGGTTCGGCGCAGGCAATATACCGATCGGGGGATAACGGTTTGACATGGACTCGGTATTCAGGCGAAAATGATGCTCCATACGGCCCACCCGGTGTCCGTAGTGGTGTACCCATTGATATGGTAGTCAATCCTGATGACCCAAATACATTATTTGTAAATAACTATGGCGGTGGGGTTTTCAAGTCTACGGATGGAGCCAAAAGCTGGATAAGCTGGAGCAAAGGATATACTGGAGCAGATATTCATGCGGTAGCTGTTCATCCCAATAATCCCAAACAAATACTGGGTAATGGACGCAGTGGGGTATTTTCAAGCCAAGATGCGGGAGAAAACTGGCAAGGCATCAGCAATGGATATGCCGCATTTCCGGAAGGCTTTGGAGTCGCTTTCGATCCAAAAGATCCTAATGGCAACACCCTCTTTTCAGCCGATGAACACGAAAGTTTTTTGTTGAGAAGCACCGATGCCGGTAACTCCTGGAGCCCTGTTTTATACCTGGAAACGGGAGAAGTGGGTAACCGACATGGAGTACGAAACATTGTTTTTGCACCATCAGATAATGATATCGCTTATGCAGGTTTTATGTCCGCCGGTTTCCATGCCGACCCTCACGTCATTGACTTTCCGGAAAGTATGGGAATTTATCGGTCGTTGGATGGAGGGGAAACCTGGCAAGAACAAAATAATGGACTGCCAACCGGAGCCCAGGCTAAAAATGTTACTGATATTGCTATAAGTCATCAAAACCCAGACAAGGTATATATCTCACTTAGAGATGGCGGTGTTTTTATAACTGAGGATAGAGGAAGCTCCTGGACTGATGCCAAAGGTAGTTTACCGGCAGGCCAAGGCTGGGACGATATATGGACTGCAGAAGATCCCCTGCCCCGCCACTCGGTGATGTCAATCGCTGTACATCCTCAAAATGATGACGTGGTGTATATCGGGGGTAATATTTATGGTATTTACCGATCAGAAGACAGTGGCGAGAACTGGGAACAAATACTTGCTCCGCAAAAACTTATTGAATATGGAACACGCGATCATGCCCATATCACCTCCATTGCTATAGATCCTGTAGATCCCGCCAATGTATATGCAGCAGAGTGGCACGGTGGCGTCTATCATAGTGGCGATAGTGGAAATACCTGGGAACTGCTGAACGAACAACCATCAACCCGTGCTATTGCCATGCTGAAGTTTTCTGGAGGAGGCGAATACCTGTATGCAGCTACTCAGGGGGAAGGTGTATTCCGTTATCAATTGCGGGAAATGATGAACACCAGCACAAAAAAGGAAACAGTACAGCCCAAACATTTTACACTTGAACAGAATTACCCGAACCCCTTCAATCCTTCTACTACCATTTATTACACCTTAGAAAAAGCAAGTGAGGTGCGTTTAGAAGTGTTTGATATGTCCGGGCAAAAAGTATTCACCTTGGTAGATGAGGTAAAACCAGCCGGCTCTCACTCTGCCACATTCAACGCCGGCGAATTAGCAAGTGGAACCTATTTATATAAGATAAAAGCCGGAGACCAGGAAGCCAGTCGTACGATGACGCTGATAAAGTAGGCCAACGATAAGTTACCTGCCTTTAAGCTGTTTCAGTTTTGCAGCCCTGAGTTCATTATACATATTCTGCTCTTCTACCATTTGAGAAAGAGCAAATAAATCATACAGTGCTCCTAATCCCAACACTCCCCCTGACAAAAGCCAGCCGATACCGGTTCCCGTTTTCCCCAGGTAAAATCGATGCAGCCCCAATATTCCAAATAATCCCACGAACCAAAAAAGGTATGCCTTGCCTTTCGACTTTTTTTCAAATGACTGCCTTTCAATCTTTTCAAGAATTTTTAGTTTTTTGCTTCCGCCTACTTTTCCTATAAAATCTTGGTAGCTCGACAGTAATCGTTTTGCCAACCTCTTTATCTTTGCTGATTCTTGTTTTTCAAACTCCAGCTCACCTTCGATAATCTCATACTCAAATACAAATTCATCCAGTAGCTTATCCATTGAAATTCGTCCTTCAAGATAAGCTTCTACTTTTCGGGACAGATTTCGAATAGAGTCATTAACAGCAATGGCAAGGTTGGATTCCTTATACTCGTCTGACTCTTTTAGCTCAGCAATAACCTCCTGGTATTTTTGGGTAGCATTATCCAGGGCTTTTTCTGCAGCCAGGGCCATTTCATATTTTTCTGATTTTCTCATCTCGATTTGCTGTTTCTTTGAATTTGTACCTGCATTCGAATTAAGTAAATTTTTGTTCCAAATAGAAATGGAAGTATGGTACAAAAGAATCCACTTTGTGATGAATCTTTTAGGGATAAAAGGGGATTAACCTCTCATGCCCGAAATAAACATGACCTAGAAAAGGATGAAGTCTTTGAAGAAATGACCCAGAAAGAGCCGGAAAAGATGTTTAGGAAATTGCTAGGTGGATTTAGTGCACTTATTCTTGCATTAATAGGCTTTACAAGATTAAAGTAAGGGTTTATTGATTTCTGTAAAATTAAATTATTCGCCTATAATAGTAACATGAAATTTTTATTATGGTTATCTATGGATAATCTACAGAATGACAATAATTTTTCCTTTCCTTATAAGAACAACATATTAAATGAAGCTGTAACTTTATTTCACTTCGACAATGTTACCATTTTTGTCAAAATTCATATAAATAATATCTGCATTTGAATTATCTTTACTTATGTAATTGAAATCTGTACTTGTTGACCATCCGAAGACTCTTAACCCATTATCCAAGCCAGGTAATACAACTTCTGGCTTATCTATGCCTGAACCGCCATATGACCATCTTTCTATAATATCACCTGAGTAATTAATCTTGTCCAAAATAATGTTTCGCGAACCTATTCCTATTGTATATATGGATTCATCCATATCTATAGTTCTGGTGATTTGAGATCGTAGTGAGTAACCACTTATAATAGAGTTGAATACTTCATTTCCCTCAGAATCAAACTCCGCTATAAAGTTGGCACTCGTTGAGGTGTTTAAATTACCATTAATATTCCCCCCACCTGCAGTGATACCCCTTAATAAATAATTCCCATTTTTCAATTTTATTACTTCATTGCCATAATCTTCTCCACTCCCTCCATATCTTTTAATGAAACTTATTTTTTTGTCTTGACAAATTTTTAATGCTATAGCATCTCTTTCTCCATAGGCAGTCGTTGATTTAAAATAACCATCTGTAGATTCAGAAATACCACTTACGAGTGCACAATTTGTTCCTGACTCAACAATATCACTAGTATAATCAGAACGAGTTCCTGCAATTCGCTTTGACCAATTTAAATTTAGACTTTCAGAGAAGTTCAAAATTACAATATCTGCACCAAATGATCCCCAAGAGACGTTGTCATTAGGATTATCTACCATACTAGCAACCATAATATTATTATTTTGAAGTTTAACAAATCCATCCCCAAATAAATCATCATTGTCTTCATAAAAAACTGTTTTTTCCAAATCAAGATTTGAACTAAGTTTTAGGATCGCTAATGATCTTCTAATTCCTTTTGTTGGATTATCATTAAAAACACCCCTCCCTTCTTTATCTTGTGCCAATAAAAAATAACCGCCGCCTTTATCCTCAATAATATCAACTATATCAGTTCCACTCCTTGTGTCAGAACCTTCGATAATTAAATGATCTAAAACTTCAAAATTTCTATTAAATTTTATTATAAATCCTAGTCTTAGATTTTGAGGGTTTTGGTTTGCAAACACCCCATCATTTGACTCAGTTTCACCAATCATAACTAAATTTCCTTCAGCATCCAGAATCACATCATTTACAATATCTGTTTCGGAACCATTGAGCTTTTTTATTAGCATATCGAATTTTGCTTGTACCTGAATGTCTCCAGTGACATTTACTAGTATTTCTTCTTCATTTTCTTTCACTCCATTACTCAAAGACCATTCTTCAAATTCTGAATACCTATTAGGAGTAGCAGTCAACTTAATAACACTTTCATATAGATACTTTCCATTCGCTATACCCCCTTCGATAATTGAAATATCAATTTCACCCTTACCCTCTCCATTGGTTGTGACTTCTAACTCATAAGTTTTGCGTTCAAATACAGCTTTTATTGTTTTAGCTGAATCAATCTCTACAGTAACAGGATTACTTGTAGAATTTATACCCTCCCATTTACTGAACTTCCACCCTTGAGAAGGTACTGCTTCTAACTTAACTTCAGACGCATACTCATATTTATTGTCAACTCCTTCGCCGGAAATTAACACTGTGGTTGCACTACCTTCCCCTTCTGTGGATAAATTAAACTCGTAAAACTTCTTGATAAATTTGGCTTGTACTTGCTTGGATGTATCTATAGCTATTATTTGTGGATTTTCAGAACCAGTAAGATCACCACTCCATTCTACAAACTTCCAACCATATAAAGGCTTTGCTGTTAATCTTACTTGAGTTTGATAAGCATACTCTGTCTTCGCTTGAACTACTTCTTCACTTACTGTACCCTCTCCGTTGGTTGTAACTTCTAACTCATAAGATTTGCGTTCAAATAC
>NZ_JAVLBQ010000013.1:0-66451 GCF_031581265.1 Gracilimonas sp. | reverse complement strand
CGAACAAACTCGTTATAAACCTAATCCTTGCTCTCGTTTTTACAGACAAAAATATGCCGTTGAGTACTTTTCTAAGTCATAGTATTAGGAGAAATACCTTTGCCTGTCAAATCTGATCAAGCATTAAACCTTAAATCACTATTACATTTTCTTAAGTCCTTCTAGTTTGTATATACTTGTGCAGAAAGTCATCTTAATGATGAGACTATTCACCAAATATTGGGTCGTAAAAAAGAATTCATCAAACTCCTAAATACTATAATTGTACTGTCGGCTTCCCCAAAAACTGGACCAGTTAAAAGTAGAATGTTCGGTTTAATTTAAGAGTTCTATCGGTGTTTTATACCCCAAGGATTTATGGGGTCGGTGGTGATTATAATCGTACATCCATTGCTGGGTTTTAGTTCGCACTTCATCCAGGGTTTTAAACACATATGCATTGAGCAGTTCTTGTCGCATACTTCCATTTAAGCGTTCGATATAGGCGTTTTGCGTGGGTTTCCCCGGCTGGATAAAAGCTAAAGTAATCTGGTGTTCCTTACACCATTGGTCAAGTTTATGGGAGATAAATTCCGGGCCGTTATCTACCCGGATCATGTTCGGGAGCCCTCGGGTTTCCTTGAGTTGCGAGAGCACGCGTATTACCCGCAGAGCAGGCAGACTTGTGTCGGTTTCAATATGCAGCACTTGCCGGTTGTAGTCATCAATCACATTCAGCAGGCGGTAGCTGCGCCCGTCCCACAGGCTGTCGTGCATAAAGTCCAGGCTTCACACCTGATTCGCCTCTTCCGGTTGGAACAGTTGCTGATTGGCGCGTGCCGGTAGCCGTTTCTTGGCTCTGCGTCGAATGTAGAGCCCCAACATCGTATAGACCCGGTAGATCCGTTTGTGATTCCACTGCCAGCCCTGGTTGCGAATCCTCCAGTAACAGCTCCAAAAGCCAATGGAAGGATGCCGGTCTACTAATGCCAGTAGCGTATCGATTACATTACTGTCATCTTTGGGTTTGTGCTGGTAGCTATCGGTGCTGCGTGGAAGGCGCACGGCCTTGCAGCCCTGACGAATGGATATCTTATGCTCATCACGCATCTGAGTTACCATTTCCCGCTTAACGTCAGGACTTACAGTTTTTTTTCCATTACGTCTTTCAGGGCATGATGGACTAAGCTCAAGTCGGCATACATACGCTTTAGACGACGGTTTTCGGTTTCTAATTCTTTCAGACGGGTAAGCTCACTGACGCTCATGCCTCCGTACTTGGCTTTCCAGTTATAAAAGGTAGCCGCACTGATTCCGTGTTCACGAGCCAGATCGGCTACTTTACGTCCCTGCTCATGCTGGGAGAGAATAGAGATGATTTGAGATTCGGTAAATCGAGATTTTTTCATAGGTCAAAAGTAAGAGTTTTTGCACTTTAGACCGGACGAATTTTAGGGAAGCTGACAGTACAACTATAATAAGTAGCCCTTTATCTTTCTAATATCTGTTATAAACTCTCTATATTATTTACAAATTTAACTATCCAACGAGAGCATAATACTTAGTGTACTATTTTACAGTAAAGTATGATCACAATTTTTGCCTTAAATTATCTTCTTTCTGTATTTAAAAATTATGAGACACTAACTATAATTTCTGGCCATATTTTAGATCCCACGGAAATTATATTGTATTACTGGTGTAGATATTTAGTTAACCCTAAATACCTACACCAACATAGTAGTAAAGCTCCTTGAATGGGGCTTTACTTTTTTACATATCTGCTTGTTAATTTTACTAGTTCACTAATATTGAACGGTTTTTCTATGAAACCCGAAACTCCTGCCTGTCTACATTTATCCTTGTTTTCTTTATCCGTTCTGGCACTGATTATATAAAATGGCGTGTTCTCATATTTCCTTAGTTTCCTTATCTCTGAAAATAGTAATAAGCCATTCATTCCCGGCATCAAATAATCAGAAAGAATAAGGTTATATCTATTTTCTTCTTTCTCTATACACCTTAGAGCACCCTTAGCATCTTTCGAGATGTCTGCTTCTATTCCGGATAGTTCAAAGACATCCTGCAGGGTATCTCTCAATTCGGGGTCATCTTCTACCAGTAAGATTTTATTGTTGAGCATTAACTTGAGTATTTATTGGAAAACTAATTAGGATTGTGGTGTATTCCCCTTCTTTTGATTTGACTTCAAAAGCCCCACCAACATTTGTTAATGAATCTTTTACCATTGAAAGCCCAATTCCGGTTCCTGAAGTATTAATGACATTATTTGCCCTGAAAAACGGTTTACCAATACTTTCTAAATCACCTTCGTTAATACCAATACCTTCATCTTTAAACACAATATTTAAGTGACCTTCACCGGTAATGTCATAATGTATTTGAACATTCGCTGCCTCTTCACCACGATACTTAACTGCGTTAGAAAATAAAGTATCCATTATGTACTCAAAGGTTTTAGTACTAAAAGGAACAACTACTTTATTTAATTTTTCACTGTAACTCAGCTCAATACTTTTCAGGTTATTGTAGTCTCTCTTTTTGGTGTTGAACATTTCCTCCAGCCAATTGTGAAAATCAATTTTTTCGGGGTTGTCATCAACTGAGTAATTTGAGTCGCCAATGAGAATAGCCTCTATAAGTTCCTCAAATTTAGCAATTGAGCGTTCGATTCTCCCGAACTTGGGGGGCAAAATGTTTTTTAAATTACTGGAATCTGACCTGCAGGCCTGCTTTAATAGATCCGTATTTGACTTAACCACAGAAAGTGGGTTCTTGAATTGATGAGATACCATTTTCAAAAATTGTTCTCTTTCTGATTGTAATTTCTTAACCTGTTTTAGCTGATCTTCAACCTTTTTAATAGAATCCTCATATTTCCAGCTTGCAATGATCAGTGAGCCAAATACCGTTAACAACCCAATTTCTTCTTCGCTCCATAACCGTTCTTCTCTGCAATCATCAAAACCTATAAACCCGTAGTATTCATTATCATACCAAATCGGCGTTACCAGTATGCTAACAATACCTTGAGGCTCTAAAACCTGTCTTTCTTCAATTGGCAAGTGCCGAACTAAACCGGAAATGTGTTTTTTATTATTTACCATATTTTCATACCATCTTGGTACTAAGTCTTTCAAATCTACATCGAACACCACATCATTTGTCATTTGTGACTCAATGCCTTTTTTACACCATTCGTAATTTTGATTGAGAATCGGCCTTAGATTATTACCCGATTTTTTGTCAAAAATATAAACCCTATCAGCATTTGTTATTTCGCCTAAGCGAGAAAGAACTTTGTGAACTATTTCTTTTCTGCTTTTAGTGATATCAAAACTGGTTGAAATTGAGTCGCTCAGGAGATTAAGTATATTTTTACGGCGCGTTTTTGCATCATAGTTTTGGTTTCTATGAGATACATCCACTAAGTAGCCCGTATATTGCCCTTGGCCATCTTTATCTTTTCTATTTATAACCCCCAACACGTTACGAACTATAGAATCCTTTCTGATTATTCGATACTGAACATTTACACTACCGTCCTGTAATTTTTTAAGTTCACGTATTGCTTTTTGGAAATATGGTTTATCATCTGGGTGTATAACTTTAAACCATAGATCAGTATCACTTTCAAAATCGGACTGAGAGTAACCGTAAAAATTCTCCAAGTCCCCTTCTTGCGTTAACTGATCACCTGATTCATTATTTGACCAAACAATGAGGCTTTTGAATTTTTTTATATCAAATTCATAACTCATAACTCATAACTCATAACTCATAACTCATAACTCATAACTCATAACTCATAACTCATAAAACCAAGGCTTATAGGTTTATTAGCCTCTAATAGGGCACAATTTTTTAATTAATGTCTCAAAATTAAATCCTGTGTTTGTATATTTTTAGAAGTGTTAAGTCATAACCTTGCTTAATTAATAATAAAAACAAATAATAAAAAAGATATATCATCTTATGTACTTTATTGCACAAAAATTATTGACCTAATTTATTTTTTTATGTGCCACATACTCATATCGTGACAACTCTGGTTAATTATTTAAACTTTTCTACCATAACTAACACATCTACAGTGTAATAAAATGCTCATCACACATAGTCTAAATCTTAATAATGCCACTTACTTATTCATAGACTTTGGTACTGAAAATGGCGGTGGCAAAATCATTGCGCAGGGAACTCCCGAAAAAGTTGCTCAAATAGTGGATTCTGAAACCGGTAGATTTTTGAAAGAGGAATTTGAACGGCTCCAGTTAGTCTCTGCTTAATACTTACTTGGAATCATTCAATTTAAATCCCGGACTTCTTCAATAGCGGTCCTCATTACCTCAGCAGACTGGTCAAATTTTTGCTTCTCTACCTTACTCATCTCAATCTCTATAATTTCTTCAACGCCCTCAGAAGAAACGAGGGAAGGGAGTGAAATTGCCACATCATTCAGCCCAAATGCACCTTCCTGAACTGTAGATACCGTCACAATACGCCGTTCATTCCGAAGTATCCACTTCAATAGAGTCGCAGTTACCAATCCAATAGCATGATTGGTAGCACCTTTTCTTTTGATAATCTCATAGGCTGCTTTGCGTACATTTTCTGAAATTTCACTCTCATATTCTGATTTCCAGTTGGGCCAGTCCCGTATTGGTTTTCCGCCGATATCGGCTCCGGACCAAAGTACCACTTCACTGTCCCCATGTTCACCCACCACGTAGGCGTGAATGCTTTTAGGATCAATATCCATTCGGGCTGCTATCATATCACGTAATCGGGCTGTATCCAAAAAGGTCCCGGTTCCTATGACTTTGTTTCTGGGTAATCCGGTGAATTTCTGATAATAATAGGTGAGCACATCCACAGGATTTGAGACGATCACTAATATTCCTTCAAAACCCTTCAGTTTTTCCGATATGTCCTTCGCAATTTTAATGTTGTCATTCAGCAAATCGAGTCTGGATTCATCCCCGCTTCCACCCCTACCGGCCGTTACCACAATGGCATCACAATCTGTCATTTCTTTTATTTCAGCAGAACGAACCTTGGCACTTGGGTAAAACGAAGAACCGTGATTTAAATCCATCGCCTCTCCTTCAGCAATGTCTTTGTTGATATCATTAACCAATAGGTTCTTGCAGATCCCTCGATTTAAAATACTTATAGCCACGCTGGCACCGACCCAGCCCATTCCGATAATGCCGATTGAGTTTTTCATAATCTGTGGAACTTAATTTCTAAATACTATTTCATTTTTGGGTTGGCTACCATTTAATCTGACCACTCTCAACTAATATAAAAACCTTTTTATTGCAATACATTAGTCTTGGTAGCCACTTATAATAAGGGTTGTTGAGACTTCTTTAATATTAAAATGCACTTCCTGTCTACTCTAAATCAAAGTTCAGGTTAGAGCATATTTATTCATAAATTTTAATTCACAATTGTGAAATTCTTGGTTATCTTTTAAATCTGTATGAAATTCTTCCGAACACATATAATTCAGTCTTTCAACATCGGTTTTCTGCTGATTGGGATGGTTTTCTATTTCTTGAAACCAACGAATGCCCATTCGGACCATGATGCCTTTGCTTCTTGGCTGCAGTCTAATCTCAAAGCAAATTCTAACGGCGAGATAGCTGATCAGATTCAACAATTAGTTACATCCAAAAGCGAAATTGAATCTGTTATTCGTGAAGCTTCAACACTCGTAAAGGCACATGCTGAGAACTTTGAACTTCCTTTGAGTGAGCAGTCACAAGACGAGAATGATGTTTTTAAATTACTTTTAAAAGAGTGGGAGGATTATCAGAATTCTTCCTCTGGTATGGGGAAAGCGGTTATTGTCAAACAAGCCAATCCCCATTCTATATTACCTTTGGATGGTTTTTCGTTTGGTGGAAAGTTTATCGGTCAACATAGTAATCTATTCCTGACTTCTGCCAATAACTCTTTCCAGCAGTCTTCAATTTATCTTTTCAATGAATCTGCATCTCCTCTTAAAAGTGGCATAGCTATTAATGCCCCTTAGATTACACTTTCCTATCCCCTATCATTTTCTATTTCTATTTAATTAAACAGTAAAGTTTGAAGCGGCTATTGTAATCTGCTGTTCTAAATTTTACTTCAACTCTTTTTTAAAACACTAAATAACATAATTATGCAAGGAAACGGATTTAAAATTGGTACGATTGTGGCCTTTTTGGCACTTACAATCTATTACCTTTACCCAACAATAGTATGGAACCTGGAGCAAAACTATATCGAAGACCTTAGTGCTTCTGAAGCTGCTCAGTATGAAGAAGAAAACCAGGAAAAGCTCGAAGATCTGAGAGATGACATTCTTTCACTTGGTCTTGACCTTCAGGGCGGTATGCACGTAACTCTGGAAGTTGGTGTTCCTCAGCTAATTCTTGAATTAGCCGGTGAAAATGCCGATCAATTACTGGAAGATGTAATTGATACCGCAAGAGAACGTTCTATCGAAGAAGGCACCGATTTTATTGATGAAATGGTAGCCGAATTCGAATCACGTGATCCTGATGCGCGTCTCAGTCGCTATTACAGAAACGATGCAATGGACATTACCCGCCGTTCTACAAATGAGGAAATTGCAACTTTCCTTAAGACACAGCGGGACTCAGCCTTAGAGCGTGCCATCGAAATTATTCGAACTCGTGTTGACCGCTACGGTGTAACGGAACCTTCAATTGTAAAGCAAGGAAACAACCGTATTGTCGTTGAGCTTCCCGGTGTAGAGGACAAAGAGCGTGTACGGAACCTTCTTAAAGGAACCGCACGTCTTGAATTCAGACTTGCAGCTGACGCACAGGAGTTCAGCAACTTCACCGAACAGGTGTATGAGTATTACAACAGTTTTGAACAAGAAGCTGATACCTCAGACACAGCTGCGGTAACCAACCAATTCAACCCCTTAGAAGAAGTTCTGGTACCGGCCCAAAGACAGTACCTATTTGGATATGCTACCGCTGAAGACACTGCTCGTGTAATGGACCTCCTTAGAAATGAGGACATCCAACGTATGATGCCCCGAAATACTACTGTAATGTGGAGTGCGAATCCATTGGCCGGACAAGCCGGACAGGATTTATATCAGCTGATTGGGGTTAGAACTCAAATTGAACTAACCGGCGATGTTATTGAGAACGCAACGGTGCAATTTGATCCTGCTACCAACGTGCCTGAAGTATCTATGAGCATGAATAGTGACGGTGCGCGAAAATGGGGACGAATTACCGGTGCGAATATTGGTAAACCTGTAGCCATTGTCTTGGATGGATATGTATTCTCTTATCCTAATGTTCAGACCAAAATCTCAAATGGTCGGTCTTCCATTACCGGTTTAGATGGTGTTCAGGAAGCAGAAGATTTGGTGAATATTCTGCTATCAGGTGCTTTACCTGCTCCGCTTGAAATTATGGAAGAGCGTACAGTTGGAGCTACTTTGGGGGCTGAATCGATCCGTGCCGGTCTAAATTCCATTCTCTTTGGATTGGGAGTTGTAGCAATCTTCATGATTATCTACTACCGTACCGGTGGTGGAATAGCTGATCTGGCGCTGTTGCTTAATATCATTTTTATACTGGGAATTTTGGCAGCTTTCAAAGCCACACTTACCCTCCCCGGTATTGCAGGTATTGTATTAACCATCGGTATGGCGGTAGATGCCAACGTACTGATATTTGACCGAATACGTGAGGAACAGCGAACCGGAAAAACCCTTAAAGCAGCTATTGAGGCAGGGTATGCAAACGCCATGAGTGCCATTGTGGATGCTAACGTAACCACCTTCTTTGTAGCTATTATCCTCTTCAGTTTTGGAGTTGGACCTATCAAAGGTTTTGCTGTTACCCTGATGGCAGGTATTGTAGCGTCATTATTTAGTGCTATTGTAATCACCCGTGTAGTGGTTGATTATCTAACCCAAGCCAAGCAAAAAGTTGTAAGCTTCGGTTAATCCACAAAAGAATTTAAAACGACAAAAGGAACAATATTATGAGATGGTTTGAAACACCAAATTTCAATTTTACAGGAACACAGAAAATGGCTTATATCCTTTCTGCTGTTCTTTTTATTGCCTCACTTGGGGCAATTTTAACTAAAGGACTGCAATACGGAATTGATTTCAAGGGCGGTAAAGAATACGTTCTTGATTTTGAAGATCCCGTAAACGTTGTTGACATGCGATCTGCACTTGCCGAACCTCTGGGAGCTGCTCCTGAAATCAAACTTTTCGGTTCAGACAGTGAAGTGCTTATTCGTACCGACAATGAACAAGAGATAGCTGTTGTTCAGAATATAGTGACTTCAAACATATCCGAACTATATCCGGACAACCCCTTCACCGTTATTAAAACTGATGTTGTAGGTCCCCGATTCGCTGAAGACTTAAAATGGGGAGCGTTACAGGCTGTTATTTATGCCATCGTAATCATCTTCATCTATATCTTAATCAGGTTTCGTAATTGGACCTATTCGGCCGGTGCGGTTGCAGCATTGATTCATGATGTGGTAATTGTACTGGGTATTTTTACTATAATGTCTGATTTAGTCGACTTCAGCTTACAAATTGATCAGGCTATTATTGCTGCCTTTTTGACCATTGTAGGTTATTCGTTGAATGATACGGTGGTAGTATTTGACCGTATCCGTGAAAACTCAAACGTACACAAAGGAATGGAATTCATTCCTATGGTAAATAAAAGTTTGAATGATACTTTGAGCCGCACGGTAATTACTTCTGTAACTACCTTGTTTGTGGTAACCGTGCTGTTTATTTTCGGCGGAGAGGTTTTAAAAGGATTTTCCTTTGCCCTCTTGATCGGAGTAGTATTGGGTACTTACAGTTCACTGTTTGTAGCCAGCGCATTAGTAGTCGAACTCGAAGAGCGTACCAAAAAATCATAATTTAAATAACAGGAAATTTATGAGCTTTAATACATCAGAACGCTACAATAGCGTTGTCATCGAATTTAAGGGAAACGTTATGGGTGGCCCTGATGCGGTTAGCCTAAACGAAAAACTTCATGAACTTATTGAAGCCGGCAAAACCAACGTTGTGGTTGATCTCGGTAAAGTAAAATTCATGAATTCTTCAGGACTTGGTATGCTTATCGGAGGATTAACTACCATGCGTAAAGCAGGGGGCGATCTTAGAATTGCCAATGCTACCGATAAAATCGAAAGTCTGCTAATAGTCACAAAATTGATTACGGTCTTTAAGCACTTTAAATCAGTGGAAGAAGCCGCAAAATCATACGAAGACTAATTTCCTAAAAAGTTAATTAAACACAGAGGGGTGTTCTGCACCCCTTTTTTATTGAGCATATTATGAGTACAAGAGTTGTAATTGGAGCACAATGGGGTGATGAAGGTAAAGGCAAGATCGTTGACCTGCTCAGCGATAAGGCTGATTATGTAGTACGGTTCCAGGGAGGAGCCAATGCCGGACACACCCTTAAATTTGACGATAAGAAAGTAGTCCTTCATTTAATTCCTTCAGGAATTTTCAATGGAAATGCAGACTGTGTCATCGGGAACGGAGTAGTTATTGACCCCATCGCCTTGGTTGAGGAAATCAAGGGAGTTGAAGAAATGGGGTTCAACCTAAAAGGCCGTTTCTTTATAAGCCAAACCGCACATGTTATCCTTCCCTATCATAAACTATTAGATCAGCTCAAAGAAAAACGACGGGGCGGTGATGCAATTGGAACCACGGGACGTGGAATTGGTCCGGCTTACGTAAGTAAAGTATCTCGTGTGGGAATTCGCATGGTTGATCTGTTGGATGAAGACATTCTCCGCAATAAAATTGATCAAAATCTAAAGGACATCAATTTTGCCCTCGAAAATCTTTATAAAGAGCCGACATTAGATACCGATGATCTGATTGAAGAACTCAGAGATTCTATTGAAACCCTGAAGCCCTATATCTGTAACACCACTGCACTGCTTCATAATGCAATTAAAGATGAAAAACCTATTTTACTTGAAGGGGCACAAGGCACGTTATTGGATGTAGATCACGGCACCTATCCCTATGTCACTTCCTCTTCCCCTACTTCAGGAGGTGCTTGTACGGGTTCCGGGATTCCCCCTTCTGCTCTTACAAACATCATGGGTATCACGAAAGCCTATTGTACAAGAGTTGGCAACGGACCTTTCCCAACAGAGTTACTGGGTGAAACCGGAGAAGAACTTCGAAAGAAAGGAGCTGAATTTGGTGCTACTACCGGACGGCCAAGACGATGTGGCTGGTTAGACTTGGTAGCTCTTAAATACGTAGTTCAGCTTAACGGAATGAACGAAATGACGCTCACCAAGATGGATGTAATGGATGGCTTTGAGGAAATTAAAGTGTGTACATCCTATAAAATTAATGGTGAAGAAACGGATGTATTCCCTCTAAGTCTGGAAGAGGTTGAAAATATAGAACCCATTTATACTACTCTGCCCGGATGGAAAAATTCCATCGAAGGGCTTACCGACTGGAATAAACTTCCTTCAACCGCCCAGTCTTATATTCGCTTCATTGAGGAATACCTTGGCGTCAAGTTTACGGTTATTTCAACCGGACCTAAGCGCAGCCAAACGATCATACTTTAAGGATTACACATATTTTGAGCTCGCAGGATATCAATCGCCTGCGTAGCTCAATAACTCATCATATGCTTCCTGGCACTCTTCCAGAAGATCTTCCAACTCTTCAGGGAAAGGTTCTTTTTTAGGTTGATAGGCTCTGAATCCTGTTGAGCGATGTACATTATGGTACCAATATTTGGCCCACACCCCATCTTCTTTCCTGGAACCGGCAGGCCACTTAAGCATAGACTCATCAAATGGGATTCCTAAAGTACCACATAACTCCCTTAACCGAGATTGTGGGTATTGAAGAATATCTTTTGAGTCCACAATCACCGGCTTCCTGTCAATAGATTTTAAGTATTTCACTATTTCGAGGTGCTTTTCATACCCCACATCTCTCATAGTAGGATTTTTGACCTGCTTGGCATAAGAGGGTAGCATGTCTTTTGGCGGACGAGTTAGAATCACGTTGATGGTATCTTCCATAAAACTAAGATCCAAATTCACCAGATGATGCGTCATATTCTTAAAAAAAGCTATGGGCGTATCGTAATCACCCAGTATCACTTCTTCAATAACTTTTTGGCCGTCATTTTCTTGGCTGGCCAATACTTCATCAGCTCCCGGATGATAGCCTTTGGCATCCGTTGAGGACAGGTAATGGGCGTAAAGGGGTTCATCCACCACTGTAGTATCATCTCTTTGAGCGAAGGAATACATCAACGCTGTAGAGATATTGCGGGGGCCGCTCCATAAGCAAATTCGTTTAGTTTTTAACATATAGGTCGTATTTACTTTTTGTTATAAATCGGGTTAAAAATACACCCAAATTTTACGTTCAAATTTTACTGTTATACTTTTCCTTTTCGTATCGCTTCTTTAATTTCGTTTTCATAGAGTTGATGCAGGCGTTTTACCATGGTTCCGGGAACTGAATCTGAAATAATTTTTCCATCAATTTCAGTTACCGGTGTTAAACCTCCAAAACTACCGGTTACAAATGCTTCATCTGCTCCATATACATCAAACAAAGAAAAATTTTTCTGGTGACAGGGAATCCCAGATTTTTTACAAATTTCTATCACTTTTCCGCGTGTTATCCCGTTCATGCAATATTGACCGGTAGAAGTCCACACTTCACCATCTTTAACCATAAAAAAGTTCGTAGCATTACAGGTTGACACAAATCCATTTACATCCAACATTAATGCCTCGTCGGCTCCTGCTTCTATAGCCTGAATTAACGCCTGCACTTCGTGAATTTTACTGTGACAATTTAAGCGGGGATCCAAATAATCAGGTGAGCCTCGACGAATAGTACTTGTAAACAGAGTTACACCACGATTTTTGCTTTTGGGATCGGCTTTTTTATGCTCAGCAATAATTACAAGATTTGGATCTGAAATGGTTAACCTCGGATCTTGGGAAGGAGTTTTTTTGATGCCACGGGTAAACATCACCCGCACGTGAACTCCATCTTTCATATCATTAGCCTCCAGTGTTTCTCTAATAGCTTGTGTTATCTCAGCACGGCTCATACCTAATTCCATACCTACTGTTTTGGCGCCCTGAAACAATCGATCAAGGTGATCATCTAAAAAAACTAATACACCTTTGTGTAACCGAAGTCCTTCCCAAACACCATCACCTACTAAGTAGCCACTGTCAAAAACAGATATTTTGGCCTCATTCCGGGGATGAAGCTCTCCGTTGATGTAAACTAATATGTTTTCGTTTCGCGGATCGGGGACCGCATTATGAGTGCCGTGTGCCATTTAATTTTTGAATGAACATACAGAAAACATAGGAAATCGTCACCCTTTTGAACTTATACGCATGTAATTTATTAACTAATATTTATAACAAAAAAGATTGAAAAATTTTACACTAAATGATAAATGTGTTCGAAAGTATTGGGTAATCTCATTCAAGATTGAATTATTCCTCAAACACCAAGGCGTCAGGATTAGCACCCAGTTCTTTCAAATACTTCATCATAGCATTATTAAAAGGCTGTGGGCCGCATATATAGAAAGGCTGTTTAAAGTCATCAATCTGGGATTCCAAAAATTCTTTATCTATGAATCCATCCAAAAATATATGATTCCCGTCCGGTTTCTCATCGGTTATAACATTGATAAAATTATCCCCTAATATTTTGCTAAACTCTTCTTGCAGGATGATATCGTTTTCGGTTTTGTTGGAGAAAATGAGTTTATTATCGCCAATTTCTCCATTCTTATGAAGGTCGCGGAGAATAGCAATAAAGGGAGTTACTCCCGCTCCACCGGCCAAGAAAACACCCTCACCGTCATATTGAATAGTGCCCCAGGCATCGTCGATTATAAATGAATCCCCTGTTTCAAGTTTTCCAATTTGCTCTGTAACCCCATCATGTTCCGGATATATTTTGATCACAAATTCTAAGTGCTCGTCTTCATTTAATGAGGTAAAGGTGAAAGGACGCTTTTTACCTCTCCAGCCATCTTTATCAATGGCTACTTCTGTAGCTTGACCGGGTTCAAATTCATAGCCTTTCGGTTTTTCAAAAGTAAATTTTTTGACGTCATGAGTTACCTTTTCTATATCTAATATTTTAAGTGTATGTGCCATAATTTTATCCTTTTTTGTATTCACACTTATTACAAAAACTATGGCTAAAACATTCAAATTTCGGGGACTCAATCTTTTAGGATAGCATATTGCTTGATGACCCGCTTATATCCCTGATGGGAAATTCTATTGTACATTTCAGTCCGGCAGAAGAGTTTTCAAATTGAAGATTTCCTTTTAGCTGTTGGTTTAAAACTTTTAGTAAAGTCATACCCAATGTATCTGTTTCCGTAAGATCCACATCATTCGAAAATCCTATTCCATCGTCCTTCACAGAAAGCTTTATTTGCTCTCCAATTTTATCCAGGTTTATATAGATGCACCCTTCATCTTTTTCTATAAAAGCATGCTTAATTGCATTCATTATTAATTCATCAATCATCAATCCAACAGGGATAGCTTGATTAATATTTAGTTCAACCTCATCAATATTAGTTTTAAAAGTCACCTTTCGTTTCCCTCCATCAATAATTGAATATTCTTTATTTATAAGGCGTTCTACATATTCTTTAAATGATATATGCGAAAAATCTTCTGATTGATAGAGCATTTCATGGACTTCTGCCATTGCCTTTATTCTCATCTGACTGCTTCTGACAAATTCTTCAATGCCAATATCTTTCCCCCTTTGATATAAATTCAATTCTAGTAAAGCTGAAATGATGGCGAGATTATTTTTTACACGATGGTGAATTTCAGATAAAAGAACCTCCTTTTCCTTCAATGATTTTGCTAATTCCTCTTCAGCTTCTTTTTGCTCGGTGATATCATGCTGAATGGCAATAAACCCATTCATATTTCCATCTTGATCAACAATTGGATTAGTAGAGTAAATTATATAAACCAACTCTCCGTCTTTGGCTTTATTGATCATCTCTCCCTTCATCACCCGACGATTTAATAGATTGTTCCAATATTTTTCATAGAATGCTTGTGAATACTTCCCTGACTGTAAAATTCTCGGCGTTTTACCGATCACTTCTTCACGACTATATTTGTATTTTTGAACAAAAGCATTATTTACATACTCAATTTTCCCATTCATATTTGTCATCACTACTATATCTGAGGAATTGTCAATCCCCATTTTAAATCTTTGTAACTCTTTCTTGGCTTTAACCCGCTCTGTGATATCGTGCACTATAGAGTATAAATAGTGCTTGCCTTCTACAATTATCATTCCTGAGTATAGTTCCACATCTTTAACAGTACCGTTGGCTAACCGATGTTTGAAATGAAACCCACCGCTATCCTTTTTTTGAGCCTTTTGCATTTCTTTTTTAACTCTTTCAGAAGGCAGCGTATTGATATCCCCGATCTTCAATTCTGTAATTTCATCCAGATTCCATCCATAAAAATCCAAAGCAGCAGGATTTGCATCAAAAATAGAACCGTCATCAATATCAATGAGCAGCATTACACTATCATTCTGCTCAAAAATAGTCCTGTATTGGGCTTCACTCTCTCTAAGTTTCTTATTAGCCTCATATCGCTCACTGATATCTTCCAGCATCCCAATACCCCCAACCCAGTCTCCCTCCTCATTTAGCTCGGGGTGAAATTCTACACGAATGGGTAAGGTTTTTCCTGAGGTAAAAGACGTATACATTCCCTCATATCTGCCTTTCTTTCCCTTGAGGGCATTTTCCATTGCCTGTTTTACACCTTCATTTTTGATATCCTCTATTTGAAGGCCTTTTATCTTTTCTTTTGATGTATTGAGAATCTCAATAAATTTTTCATTGCAGGCATCTATTACACCTTCCGAATTGTAATGCAGTATTCCTATCGGTGCTTTGTGAAAAATTTGCTTATATAAATTATCTGTAGAATTTGAATTCTCTTTCTTATTCCTGATTTCTTCCCGAAATTTTTGCAGCAAATCTTGAATAATATTTTTTTGGGGACTTTCTGAAAGCAATTCTTCAATTTCATCAACCCATTTATCAAACTTCTGAAATGTACTTTTCATTACTCAACCTTTACTAAATTTGTACCGTAATTAACTTAATTTAGTCTATTATTATGAAGATTCTGTGTAAATCTTAGTTATTAAACTATTATAGATTTTTCAGAATTTATATTTAGTCACATTAAGTTACTACAGGTTAGCTGTCCAAAAAGATACCCAAATTTTCCCCAGCCTCTTTTCTGACTTTATTTTGCAGCAGGCTACTCCACCCTAATAGATACCCCGGCAAACCAAGTGCATACCTGCTCCATCTCCAAAAATCAAAAGAATCCACTTGTTTAATAATGAGTCCGTCTTTGAAATTAAAATTGGCTTCTATTTTATTGTGAACCATCCGTCCTGTTGAGGAAAAAAGATACTGTGCTTCAACATATGCAGAACCGGATTTTTCATCTGCTTCAATGGAATCAAAGGTAAGTTCGAATTTCTTGGCACGTGAAGATAACATTGCCCACATACCTGCTATTTCTCTCTTGGATTTTAAATCAAATACAGGATCTCGAAAAGTAGCCTCTTCATGATAACAAGCGGCCATTTTTTCTGCATTCAGTTTTTGCAGGCCTAAGTATAGTTTTCGTATTACTTCTTCATGTTTTTTCATGACTCAATAAATGAAATCGCAACGAGAATTGCTTGCTTAGTTAGGCTTCTTGAGTTTTTATTTGATACCTGAGTTCGAATAAAAGTTTCAAGATGTCATCCCTGCCTTTGCCAGCAGGCAGGCTGAGTGCTTAGAATGCATTTTTAAAAAAATAGTTACTTAACGCGAAGGACTGTGTCCGACTACCGACGTGATCTCAAACCCTCAAATACTAACGATGTTGTTGTTCTTATGTCCCGAGCTCGGGATCTCGTTACACATCGAAACTAATTGAAACTTTTAATGCGCTCAGAGTTGTAGATGTTAGATAATTCTCTGATCAGAATCTTATCGAATTTCCCATTTATAAGTATTACAACTCAGCGAATGATTACGCTTTCGGATAGGAAGATTACCGGATAAAAGAAGAAGCCAAACCGGTTAGCACCACGATAAGTGATCCAACCAATGTATAAAGGGGCCATGCAATAGCCAATCCATCGCCGGGTAATATATTTTGAACAGGACCTTGAACCATAAATAGCAAAGCAATCAACCCGCAGAAAAACCCAATTATTGCATCAGTTTTGTCTGGCTTATCGAAAAACATTCCCAACAAAAATGCTCCTAATAGTCCGCCATAGGTATAAGATGCTATTCCTAAGCCTAACTCTACTATAGCCGGACGTTCACCACCTTGCAATTGAAGCACGGCAAAGAAAATTGCTGATACCGTTAAAATAACTCCCCACCCCATAGTAATTTTTCTGGACATGGACAGGTCTTCAGCTTCTGTATTCTCTTTCCCGAAATAGGGTTTATACAAATCATAAGTCGTTGAAGATGCCAAAGAATTCAGGGAAGAGCTGAGACTGCTCATTGCCGCAGCAAATAAGGCTGCTACAATTAATCCTGATACACCCACCGGAAGTTCTTCTACAATAAACTTGGCAAAAATTTCATCGGTTGTGGCAAGCCCCATCTCTGCAGCCGACATTCCCTCATAAAACATAAACAGTAATAACCCGATTCCTAAAAATAATGCAAATTGAAGCATTGCCACAATTCCACTCCAAATCATTGCTTTCTGTCCTGATTTCAAACTTCTTGTTGCTAACACCCGTTGTACCAATAATTGATCCGTACCATGTGAGGCTAATGAAAATACCGCTCCTCCAACAATAGCCGTGACTATGGTGTACGGTTCAGCAATAAACTCCCTAAAGCTCATATCGAACCCAAGATTAACCATTTTTATTTTCTCAGCTGACAATTCAAATCCCGCAGGCATATTCCCAAACAAGACTCCAATAGCAATAAAAGCCCCACCTATATATACGATCATCTGCACAAAATCCATCCATACCACTGCTTTGATGCCTCCAAAAAATGTATAAATCAACGTAATCACCGTAATAACAGAAATTGACAGAATGTATAATTCCAGGTCTCCCCAACCTGAGAAAGCCCCTCCAATCCTCAATATTATAGCCAGTGGAATAGCCGTTGCAAAAAGCCGTACTCCATCTGCTAACAAGCGGGTAATCATAAAGGTAGAACTTGCCGCATTTCTCATAGCAGCCCCAAAACGTCGTTCCAGGAATGTATAGGCTGTAAAAAGCTCCCCTTCATAATATTTAGGAAGAAAAAAGAATGCGACCAAAATCCTTCCTATTACATACCCTACTGTAATCTGCAAAAAAGTAAGATTACCTCCATAGGCCACGGCAGGAATACTAATGAATGTGAGTGTGCTTGTTTCAGTAGCAACAATAGAAAAAAGAACTGCCCACCAGGGAATTCCATCTCCGCCCAAAAAATAGTCCTTATTGGACGTTTGCTTACCGGATGATTTGAGTCCCAAATAAGCTACCCCGACCAGGTATATGATGATTACGAAGTAGTCTATTATGGAAAACTCCATTACACTAAGAAATTCATGGGTTGAACACGCTGCCCATCGGTGTTTGTCACCACAGCATCAAAACCATCCTGAATGCTATATCCCCCAAAAGCACCATCAACATTAAGTGCGATATATGCCACCTGAATACCTTTTTTATTATCCGGATTTCGCTCTATGATTCGTTCAACGGCTATCTTACAGGCTTCCTCAGGTGAATGTCCGGCTCGCATCATCTCCACTACTAAGTGACTGCCGGCTGTTTTTATGACTTCTTCTCCCAATCCGGTAGCCACTGCTCCACCTATTTTAGGATCGATGAACAACCCTGAGCCAATGATGGGGGAATCTCCAACCCGACCGTTCATTTTCCAGGCCGCTCCACTGGTAGTACATGCGCCTGAAATTCTGCCCTTTTCATCCAAAGCCAACATGCCAATGGTATCGTGGTTTTCGACATTTATTTCCGGGTTATAATCCTCTTTCTCCAACCACTTTTTCCAGGCTTTTTTGGATTCCTCTGTAAGTAAATCTTCTTCTTTAAATCCGCTTTCCAGTGCAAATTTCTTCGCCCCGGCTCCTACTAAAATAGAATGAGGTGTATCCGTCATGACCTTTCTTGCTACCGAAACAGGATGCATCATATTTTCCAGGTACATGACCGAACCACAGTCTCCTTTCTCATCCATTACGCAAGCATCCAGGGTGACATTACCATCGCGATCCGGACGTCCACCATAACCAACAGTGGAGTTCTTGGGATTTGCTTCTTCCACTTTTACTCCCTTTTCTACAGCATCGAGGGCGTACCCTCCTTTTGATAAAACCGACCAGGCTGCTTTATTTGCATTTTTTGCAGTTTTCCACGTGGATATTACGACCGGTTTTGTTCCTGTGAATTTTTTTGGCTTTAGAATCCCGGAAAAGCTGACAGGCACCAAACCTGCAATCGATGTTTTCAAAAAATCTTTTCTGCTGTACATTTGGTTACTGGATTACAGGTTCTATTTATTTTTCGATTTATATACGAATGTTAACTAATAAATTCTGTAAACTTTTTAATGGCTTTACCGCGGTGTGAAATTTCATTTTTAACAGCACTAGCCAGTTCAGCAAAAGTCTTATCAAATCCTGTTGGCTTAAAAACAGGATCGTAGCCAAATCCTTTGTTGCCCTTTTGTTTTTTAATAATCCGACCTTTACAAACTCCTTCAAAAGTAAACTCTTTTCCTTCAATAAAAAAAGCGACAACTGTCCTAAATTGGGCACTTCTTTTTGCTTCATTTTTTAATTCATCAAGCAGTTTATCCACATTATCTTGGTAGGATGCTTTTTCACCGGCATATCGTGCAGAATAAACGCCCGGCCGCCCTCCAAGGACTTCCACTTCTAAACCGGTATCATCAGATAATGCCGGCAGATTGGTTTCCCCTGCTACGTATTTTGCCTTTTTCAAAGCATTACCTTCCAGCGTAGGCTGGTCCTCTTCAACTTCTTCCAGCTCCGGAAAATCTTGTGTTGAAAGCACCTCTATCCCAAGTGGCTCTAAAATCTGTTTCATCTCCTCGATTTTATGAACATTTCGGGAAGCCAATACCAGTCGATCAATGTTCATGATTTTGTTCTTGGGAAAAGTTTGTAGAATAAATTAATACCACTGCCAAGTGTAAGCAATGCATTGAGAGCGGTGAAAACGGTATCATCAATGAGTACAGAATAAATAGTTAACATCAAGCTGGACGAAAAGTACATAATGATAAATGCGATATTCATTTGTGTATTTCCCGCTTTAATAGTTTCCCATGTTTGTGGAATCCAGGCAGCTACTAAAATGCCAAAACCGGCCCATCCTAAAAATTCAATTCCTACCATAATGTATCCTACTAATGCCTATTTCTATTTCAATTCGTGAAGCAGTTCCTGGGCTTCATGCCATTTTAACCTTGGCCCATATTGAGAAACTATTTTAGACCCGGCTAAACTTGCCAGTTTCCCGGAATTGGCAAAACCCAATCCATTGGTAATGCCATATAAAAAAGCACCTGCAAACATATCACCTGCACCATTGGTATCCACTGCTTTCACCTCATAAGGTTCAATATCTATAAACGTATCTCCATCAAAAATCATAGCCCCGTTCCTTCCCTGGGTAATTACAAACCTCTTAGCTTCTTGCTTCAGGGCTTCTCTTGCCTCAAGTAAATTATCCTTCTCTGTAAATGCCTTTGCTTCCTGTTCGTTGCAAAACAAAAGGTCTACTGACGCCCCTATAACTTCTCTAAAAGCCCCTTTAAATGCTTGTACAATAGAAGGGTCGGATAACGTTACAGCTGTTTTAATTCCATTCTCCTCTGCCACTTTCTTGGTGTATTTCATAGCATCAAGGCCCTTTTGAGCTGCTACTAAGTACCCTTCCAGGTACACATATTCAGAATCTTTTATAGCTCGTTCATCTACTTCATTGGTAGAAAGTCCGGAGGAAATTCCCAGATATGTATTCATGGTCCGGTCGGCATCATCGGTAATCATTACCAAACATTTTCCGGTAATGCCATCTTCTCTATCCTGCCGATTGAAGTTTGTTGGGATACCGGCATCTTCCATATCCTTTAAATAGAAGTCTCCAAATTCATCATCTGCTACTTTGCAAGAGTAAAATGACTTTCCACCAAATTGATTTACCGCGATAACCGTATTAGCAGCAGAACCCCCTGATTTTTTTTCAGCGTCATTGTGATCAATAGCCTTAATCAATCGATACTGAGTGTTTTCATCAACAAGAGTCATTAACCCTTTCTTGACATTATGTTTTTCAAGAAACTCATCGGAAATTTTAAATTCTAAATCTACCAAGGCATTTCCAATGCCATAAACGTTATATTTTTGACTCATTAAAGAATGGGAATACTTTTATTATTAGTGGTTTTCTGAACCCTCAAAAGTAAGGACATGAGTTCAGCTTTAAAAATACTTTGAAATGCTTGGTGCCTGTTTTATGTTTGCTACTCAAATAAAAGATATGTCTTCATTCAAATCGCACATACAATCTCAGCTAAACAATACACTGCCGGGAAGAGAAGCCCAACGCAAGATGGCTCCTACCCCCGTAAACGGCAAGAACAATCCCAAAAATTATGAGCCGGCCAATGATGATTTCAGAAATAGCAGTGTGCTTGTTCCCATTATTACCTGGAAAGATGAGCTGCAAGTTTTATTTACTCTTCGAACTCAATCAATAAATCATGGCGGACAGTTGAGTTTCCCGGGTGGAGGAAAAGAAGGCGATGAAACTATTGAGGAGACTGCACTACGTGAGGCCCAGGAAGAAATCGGGTTAAATCCTGAAAAGGCAGAAATTATTGGACGACTAACTCCCCTATATGTGGGGCATTCTGATAATATGGTCACACCCGTAATTGCGTTTATCCACCACAAACAAGAATTCACGCCCAATCCAAATGAGGTGGACGAAATTATTACCGTACCTCTCAAAGATTTCATACATAAAGATAAACTTGTTACTGAGAAATGGTCATTACGGGACGTACCATATCATGTCCCATTCTGGAAAATACATCACGTTCCGCTTTGGGGAGCTACAGCTATGATGATGAGTGAATTTGTTGAAATCAGCCGGCCGTTTTTTAAAAATCAATAACCTTATTTAACGGTTAATTATTCTGCCTTAAGATTTCTAATTCTTATCTTCCTTTGATTTTAATTTAACTCTGTATATGTCACTTTTACTTATTGCAAAAAACCGTGATTTCAGTTCTCTTGAAAAAGCTCTGCTCGTTAAAGACCCCAACCTGGATGTTGAGATTTGGCCCCGGGTAGAAAATAAAGAACGAGTCCATTTTGCTGTCTGCTGGAATCATCCTGAAAAAGTATTGGGGAATTATCCTAACTTACGAGCGGTCTCCTCACTGGGAGCAGGGGTAAATCACTTATTGGATGATGAAAGCCTTTCGGACGACATCCCCATTTGCCGGCTTATAACTGATGCCCTTCAAGATCAAATGGCTGAGTATGTACTCAATTCAGTCGTTAACTACCGCCTTCACATCTGGGATTATTACGAGAACAAAAAGAAAGGAGTGTGGGAACAGAAAAGCACGATTCCCATCAAATACTCCCCTGTTGGCATCATGGGCATGGGTGAAATGGGTACTAATGTTGCAACATTATTGGCACAACAAGGATATGCTGTTTCGGGCTGGAGCCGCTCTAAGAAAGATATTGAAGGGGTTACCTCTTATGCCGGAAATAATGAGTTAAACGATTTCCTTTCAGAAACTAAGATCCTGGTAAACCTCCTGCCCCTTACCGATGAAACCGAAGGTATCCTCGATCTCGATCTCTTCAAAAAATTAAAACAGCCGGGCTATTTGATTAACGTGGGACGTGGCGATCACCTGGTAGAGGAGGACCTGATCTACGCTTTCGATATGGACTACCTTGAAGGTGCCTGCCTCGATGTATTTGAAGAAGAACCACTCCCTAATAATCATTCATTCTGGAACCGCAAGCAGATTATGGTAACCCCACATATTGCGGCTATCACTCCAGCCAGGGAAGCCGCTAAAGTTTTAGTGGAAAATTACAAACGAGCCATGTCGGGAATGGATTTGTTGTATGAGGTGGATCGGGAGAGAGGGTATTGATAAGTTATTGCTTCAAATAACTTTGGGAACGGAACACGGATGACTCGGATTGAGCGGATGGTCACTGATACAAACTAATGGAAGCTTCAGCTTAGTAACGAGCTCTAAAATAATCTGGTAAGCTGATACCCCACCCAAACAAACGCTAATCCAAAGACCACTTGAACTCCTACATTTGCCAGGCTCAGCAACAATTTTCCATTCTCCCAAAGCAGAAAGGTTTCATGAGAAAAAGTAGAAAAGGTTGTAAATCCGCCTAAAATTCCTACAAAAATAAAGAGTCTGAATTCAGGATTGCCCCAGGATTTTAGTTCAAACAATCCGGCCAAAAAACCTATCAACAAGCAACCTAAAAGATTTGCGGCTACTGTACCGTATGGAAATTTACTGCCGGGGAACTGAGATTGAGCAAACACCGAGATGAGATAACGAAAAACGGCTCCAAGAAAACCACCGGAGCCGACTGCAAGTATTTTGATCAAATCAACATTCATGCTTAGATGCTCACCTTATGCACCCAACCAAATTTATCTTCTGCCCGGCCATATTGGATATCCGTGATTTTATCGAAGCATTGCTGGGCAAACTCACCGGGTTTTTCGCGGTCGAGCTCAATAGTTTTTCCTTTGTGGTGTATCAAACCTACCGGCGAAACAACGGCAGCTGTTCCCGAGCCAAATACCTCTTGAAGTGTACCATTTTCATGGGCTTCAAAAACTTCATCAATTGTAATACGTCGTTCTTCCACATCCAGTCCCCACTCTTTGGCAAGTGCAATGACTGACCTGCGGGTAACACCTGGTAATATTGATCCCGTTAAGGCCGGAGTTACTAAAGTATCATCTATTAAAAAGTGGATATTCATGGTTCCCACTTCTTCAATATATTTGTGTTCCTTGGCATCTAACCAAAGTACTTGGGTGTAGCCATCAGCTTTGGCTTTTTGAGCGGGAAGAAAACTTCCGGCATAGTTACCTGCGGCTTTAGCTTCTCCCGTCCCACCTTTAACGGCTCGAACGAATTCTTCAGTTGTGGTAAGCGAAACAGGATTAAAGCCCTCTTTATAATAGGCTCCCACCGGTGAGGTAATTATTTGATAGGTAAAGGTATCAGAGGAACGAGCCGCCAATAAATCATCGGATGCGAAAATAAAGGGACGAATATAAAGGGCCGTTCCGGATCGTTTTGGGATCCACTGGTGATCCAATTTAATCAGCGTTTCCAAAGCTTCAATGAAAATATCATAGGAAGTTTCCGGAATACACATGCGCCGGCACGAATTATTAAACCGCTCGTGATGCTCTTCAGGCCTGAAAATATGAACCGTATTTTCATCAACATAATACGCCTTCATACCTTCGAATACGGCCTGCCCATAATGCAAAACATTGGTGGCCGGAGTCATCTCAAAAGGAGCATATGGTTTGATAAGAGGCTCACCCCATTTATCATTTATATACTCCATTTCAAACATGTGATCAGAGAACTTTCGACCGAACACAAGGTTATTAAAATCAACCTCGTGGATCCGACTTTGTTCAACTGGTTCTATAGCTATATTTGTATCAGTAATTATTTCGCTCATCATATTTTTAAAATAGCATGTTTCGAATTAAATAACAGTGATCACCCTGTTATTATATGTGTTTTTATTAAATCAGCCGGTGCTTTGCATGGCTGCGGCAATCCCATTAATATTTAAAAATAAAGCCTCCGTCAGCCTTTCTTTCTGGGCGTCCGTCTCTGCTTTTTTCCATCGTTTTAATAATTCTGCCTGAATGAAATTCAGGGGATACGTAAATGGGTTTCTAAATAAAATCGAATTTTGTATCACTTTATTGTGATCCAGAATGTGGTCATATCCCGTAATTTCAGTAATCTTATTTTCGGTCTCACCAAACTTTCGAATTAGCTGGTCATGAAATTTTGATGGTTCAAAATTATAAAGATCCGACGTCGGTAAATGGGTTCTCGCCATTTCACGCTGTGAATTATTTAGTACCGTTTTGAAAAAAGTCCATTCTTTATGCCATTTTTGTAACACAGTCATTGCATCATCTCTTTTTTGAATGGCGGCT
Source organism: Gracilimonas sp. (assembly GCF_031581265.1). Lineage (GTDB taxonomy): Bacteria > Bacteroidota > Rhodothermia > Balneolales > Balneolaceae > Gracilimonas. The sequence continues at coordinate 42,024 of NZ_JAVLBQ010000013.1, read as the reverse complement.
TCAATCCCTTCAGCTATGCCATACCAGCCGGGTGTATTGTAGCGAACCTGGGTCCATGCAAATACCCACGGAATTGCTCGTAATGTATCAAAAGTCATATCATCAGAGGAACCGCGGGAAACCGGCCTTGAAGCAATCGGTAACTTTCCAATATGCTCAATCGGTGTGATCCCGGAATACCAATCCCAAAACTCGGGGTCGTCGATCAGTTCACGATATGCTTTCATAGAAGTTTCGGCTATTTCTTCAATGATAGCTCGTTCACTTTCCTTACCGGTAAGATAGCCGGCTGCCTCATCGTGTTGAGCCATTGTTACTGTGGCCATGGCGTTTACTATCTGTTCCAGGTGACGATGAGTGATAGATGGCAGCATATATCGAAAGGAAATAACCTCCCCTTGCTCGGTGAATCGAACTCGCCCATTATTGGCAACAGCCGGCATAGCGACGATGGCTTGGTTGGACTGACCTCCCCCACGCCCCACGGTTCCGCCGCGCCCATGAAATAACCTGAAATCAACTTTATGCTTGCGACAAACGGAGCCAAGTTCATATTGCGCTTTATCGAGGGCCCAATTAGCCATCCAGTAACCACCATCTTTGTTACTGTCAGAATATCCCAGCATGATCTCCTGAAAATTATCCCGGGACTTCAAGTATTTCGAAAACAGATCGTGTTCATACATTTGTTCCATCAAGTCTGCACTATTCTCAAGATCTTCGATAGTTTCAAACAATGGAACTACATCTATTTGACTGTCAACCTCTCCCCCTTGATAACTCCAAAGACCTGCTTCTTTTGCAATCAGCATCACCTCCAACATATCGCTGATGCCATGAGTCATACTGATGATATAGCTTCCAAAAATATCAGCATTCAGCGCCAGCATATCACTGATTTCCTCAAAAACCGTCATCACTTTTGCTGCAACTTCAGATCGATCACTTTTAACAGGACTCAGCGGACGAGGATTTTTAAGCTCCTTCACCAATGTGTTTATCTTCTCATCTTCGCTCAGTTCACCATAATTAGAAATGACATTGGCTTGTGCCAGTAATTCCTCAACCGTTTCCTCATGCAAGCTGCTGTGCTGACGGATATCCAATCCACTTAAATGAAACCCAAATGTTTTGGCCCGAATAATTAGATCCTGAAGCCTTCCCTGCTCTGAAAGCCCGGACAGCCCATTGCTCACCAAGCTTTCCTTTATGAGCTCTAAATCATCAATAAAATCAGCGTTTGTATTAACCTCAGACGTCTTAATAATTGTCTGTTTGTCTTCGGAAAGTTTATCAATCAAAAACCGGATTTTATGCATCATATGCGTCACTTTCCGACGATACATTTCGTGCTTATATCGACGTTCATAACGCTCGGATAAAGGAAATTCGTCCTCATCTGTTTTTATAGACTCTTCCAGGTCTTCAGAAACTTTAGCTTGTTTATCAGAAACACTCAGGTATCGCCTCAACTCGTTCAGCTCATCCAGGTATAGATTCAAAATAGTTTTTCGCTGCTCAACTACCGTTTGCCAGGTTACATTCGAAGACACATTTGGATTTCCATCCCGGTCGCTCCCAATCCACGATCGATACCTCAGCACAATCGGCACCTCCGGTCTTTTGTTGTAATAGGTATCAAAAGCCTGTCGAATATCACGATACAGTATGGGAATAGAGTCCCAAATTGAATGAGTGAAATAAAACAGGCCGTTCTCAACCTCATCTTCTACCGTTAGTCGCTCAGAGCGGACTTCATCTGTTAGTAATAGCAGATTCAGCTGATTCAAGATTTCGCGGTGAAGATCAATTTTCTCATCCGGGGTGATATCAGAATCTCCCAATCTTGATATCATGGAAGCCAATTCCTGCTGTTTCAGCAAAACGCTGCGTCGACGTGCTTCGGTTGGATGTGCGGTGATGGTAGGCTGAATATCCATCTGCTGAAATACATTCAGGGCTTCCTCATAACTATACCCTTTTTCTTTCATGTCATGAACCGATTCGGCAATACTTTCTTTCCTTGGCGATTCCGGGGTCTCCTCAAACTCCCGCATTCTATTAACACGACTTATTTCATGCTGCTCAAGTGAATTTACCAAGTGGAAGAAAGTAGTGTACATCTGTAGAATTTCTTTGATCTCCTCAATCGAAAGGCCTTCCATCTCCTTTTGTAGCTTCTGAAGTAATTCTTCATCTCCCTCATCCAAAGCTTTAGCACTTTCAACCGGCAAACGTCCTAACGTTTGAACTAGATCTTCCCCATGCTTCTCAATCGTCAATTCTTCCAAAATCTCAGTAAGCTTTAAAACCCGCTTTGAGAGATTTTGACTAATTCCGCTTTCTTCAGCCAGATTTTTTACCGTTTCTTTCCAGTTCATGAAATACTTGTTTTATATTGAGTGTGTGAGAGTTTCCTAAGGTAGAAATAATTGACTTCTTATATAATTACGCCAAGGTCAATCCTTTTAATTAAATACATATTATGAGCAAAAAACGTTGTAGCTGGGTTGAAAATACTTTCCCCGAATACATAAAATATCATGATGAAGAATGGGGTGTTCCCGTCCATGATGACCGAACACATTTTGAGTTTTTAATACTGGAAGGCGCCCAGGCCGGACTAAGCTGGTCAACTATTCTAAAGCGTCGGGAAGGATATAGAAACGCATTTGCCAATTTTGACCCAGAGAAAGTAGCCCGGTTTGATGAGGCCAAAATTCAGGAGCTGTTGCAAGATGAGGGTATTATCCGCAATAAGTTAAAAGTGAGATCTGCGGTTACCAACGCTCAGTTATTTCTGGATATTCAAGAAGAATTCGAAAGTTTTGATACATACATCTGGCAATTTGTTGGGGGTGAACCGATCATAAATCACTGGGAAAGCATGAAAAAAGTGCCGGCCACCACCAAAGAATCAGATACCTTGGCAAAAGACCTCAAAAAACGGGGTTTCAAATTCACCGGAAGCACCATCATGTACGCCCACATGCAAGCCTGCGGCTTGGTAATGGATCATACCACTGATTGCTTTAGGCATGAAGAATTAAGCTCCTAATTCTTAAAAGCCCCTCGTTACGAAGGTCTATCTTCGTAACGCAGTCCCGGAAGCTCCGGCTTCCAGTAAGTACACCGTAAAATTATAATCTGAATTATTCTCAAAAAAATTTGTAAGGAATCCCATTCTCATCGCTCCTACTTATAAAAAACGATGGGAAGAAGCAGATATAAACAACACGAAACTTGGTATCCATACTCAATGTCAAGCAGCTTTGTCCATGGACTGCCACTGTTTTCTAAGCCAGAAATTGCATCATTACTAATTGAAGCTATCAAGTTTCATCAATCCAAAAGTGAACTCAAAGTGCATGCCTGGTGTGTCATGGAAAATCATTTTCACATGATTGCTACACATTCTGACTTCAAAAGCTGTATGCAGAGCATTAAATCTTATACTGCAAAACGGACCCTTGATTTTTTAAAATCACATAACAATCAGCTCTATTTAAAGCAGCTTGCTTTTTCTAAAAAACGTGGAAAGAAAGAATCTGCATATCAAGTTTGGCAGGAAGGATATCACCCCAAACAAATTAATTCAGGAAAGATGTTAAGACAAAAGATCAATTATGTGCATTTTAATCCTGTTAAGAGAGGTTATGTAGATAAACCGGAAGATTGGAGATATTCTTCAGCGAGAAATTATTTATGGCAGGATGGTATCTTGGATATAGAGCGTATTAAATGACTGGAAGCCGGAGCTTACAGGACTGCATTGCCAAGCCGGAGCTTGGCAACGAGGAGTTACTGAATATTGAATGTTCAATATTCTTTACTTATCAGCCACTCTTCAATCAGGTCATCCACGTATTTAACATCAAAGCCGACTCTTTCCAGCATAGCAGATGCCACTGCAGATCGTGCCCCGGAGCGACAAGAAACCATTACGGGCTTGTCTTTGGGGACTTCATCCAGGCGATCTAATAAACGGGTATGAGCAATATTCATCGCGCCGGGAATGTGGACCTCCTCAAATTCGGATTGTTTCCTAACATCCAGTAAGTGGGCTTCTTCTTTACTCAAATATTCTTCTGTTTTTTCAAACCCTATGGTTTCCATCGATATTAGAGATCCATCTTTTTCGCCAAATTCAAGAAGCTGCGAAGGAGTAGCGTACCCGGCGATGTTATCCAAACCAATTCGGATCAAATCAACGACCGCTTCTTCTACCTTTTCTTCCTCCACAATGAGATAAATCGACTCTTCTTCATTAATGTAGGAACCGGCCACCGTGTTAAAAGCTTTATTTAAGGGGGAAAGCAATGCACCTCTTACATGTCCAGTCATAAACTCGTACCGATTGCGGGTATCAAGAGTCACTCCATTTGAAGCCTGAACTTTATCAATAATTTCCTTCACGCTTAAATTTTTCGGCTTTGGAATTTCTCCGAGTACCTTCGGCCCCTTTCTGTTATCACGCTTCATTCTTGCGAAATACAAAGGAGTTTCAGGTTGTCCATCTAAAATATATTCCACAAAATCCTGTTCATCGATTGCTGCGCGAATAGAATCATTAAATCGCTGTTCATAGCCCACCGTAGATTCCGGAATAGACCCCAACGCTTTACCACAGGCACTACCGGCTCCATGACCGGGCCACACTTGCCAATATTCCGGCATTTCCTTGAATTTCTGAATGGAGTCGTACATCACTTTGGCTGATTCCCTCATCGCACCTTTTTGTCCGGCTGCAGTTTCTAACAAATCGGGGCGGCCTACATCACCCACAAAAATAAAATCACCTGAAAGGATACCCATGGGCTCATCAGTAGCAGCACCATCTGCAACTAAAAAACTGATGTGTTCAGGCGTATGTCCCGGTGTGTGTTTTACGGTGAATTTAATATTCCCGATGGCAAACTCATCCCCATCTTTCAACAACTGATGACTATACTCACTCCCAATCACCCATTCATATTTCCAATCGGCATCGCCTTCATCCGAGACTAATATTTTCACCCCATCCTCTGCAAATTCCCTCAATCCTGATAGATAATCTGCATGAATATGCGTTTCAGTTGCAGCTGTAATACTTAGGTTATTCTTTTCTGCGATTGCTTTATATCGTTCGATATCACGCATCGGATCTACTATAATAGCTTCTCCGGTAGCCTGACAACCAATCAGGTAGGCATATTGTGCTAATTTTTCTTCGAATATATGCTGAAAAAACATGAATGAGTTTGTGTAATTTTGCGTTTTTAGGAGCTGGAAGAAAATACTACATCTTGAACCCATCAAAAACCATAATGAAAGATTTTTGGAATGACCGTTATTCGGAACCTGAATTTGTATACGGAACTAAACCCAACGATTTTTTTGCAGAACAGTTAGAGCAACTTAAACCGGGAAAGATCATACTTCCCGCAGATGGTGAGGGGAGAAATGCGGTCTATGCTGCCCAAAAAGGCTGGAAGGTTCAAGCTGTGGATTACAGTAAATCCGCAAAGACAAAAGCGTTGAAATTAGCTTCTGAAAATGAAGTTGAGATCGATTATGATCTTAGCGATCTCTCAGAATATGGCTTTGGGAAAGAAAAGTACGATGCCGCTGCTTTCATTTATGTGCACTTACCACGGTCGATCATCAAAAAGGTGTATCAAAATGTCATCAGAAGTTTAAAACCGGGTGGAAAAGTCATTGTGGAAGTGTATTCAGTCAATCAGTTGGGAAGAGATTCCGGAGGGCCTAAAGATGAACGGGTTTTATATACCGAAGACAAACTACGAGATTTACTATCGGGAACTGATATTGAATGGGTGAGAGAAATGGAAATAGATCTGAATGAGGGTGATTACCATGTGGGTAAAGCCATGGTGATTCGAGCTGTCGCTATTGCAAAGTAATTTTCCTTAATGACCGTCCATCATAAAGAATCCTCGATAGATCAGGATCAGCCCAAGAACTATGGTGCCCAGGGCAAAATTGGGTGAATTACTTTCCGGCACTGATATCGAGTGGAAACTCTGTACACCGCTGTATCTTCTTGTGGTGTCTGCAAATATGTAAAACCTCACTCCCTCGCCATCACGAACAACTCATTCTGATTTACTTCAGCGTATCACCCAGTACTATTTTCGTGACTTTAACTAGAGGTATTCCGCTGGAATAATCCACATAATACAGTTTGTTATCATTATCTAAATGTTTGGGATAAAATCGTGTACGCATTCCTTCCTGGGTCACAAAATCATCATCAATTTGAGTATAGCCCTTATATTCCCCCTCTAAAGTATAGAATTCAATGTAATACTGTCCTTTATTTCCCTCATTTACACTAACAAAATTGAGCAACCACTCATTATTGGACAATAGAATATCTGACGTTAGTTTTTTTTGATATCTGAACTTTCCTAACACCCCTCCAGATCTTATTACCCCATAGTATTCATTTTCACGATACTTTTTATTTGGATCTAACTCCAGGTATCGCTCCTTACCTGTAAAGTTACCGGGCACTTTTTTAATACTGCCATCAGCGGACGACAAATCTATCATATAGACATTTCCATCAAATATTTTATGGGTTAGGGCTACCCTATTACCATCCAGTTTGGCTAATCGATAATCCCAATCGGTGGCAAGCTTTCGTTCCAGCTTCTTCTGCGGGTCAAACAGGTACTCATATACATCAAAATAGGATCGCTTAAAAGCCGAAAATTTGTCATTAATCACATGTACCACCCGGTTGTCTAACTCGCTTGCCGGACGATCAAAGTACACATCCCTTACTTTGGATGTAATAGCATAGGTTTGATCATTTATCGGTACAATATTCTCCTGTATCCGTTTATTCCCTATACTACTATTCCAACTCTTTGGAGGGGCATGGGTAACGGTGCTGTCTCCAAAATGATAAAAAAGGGTTATCCTTAACAAACGGCTGTCATTGATCACTACAGCTCCTTCACCAATAACGGCAAAAGTAGTTATTTTGAGAAACTCACCTGGACCTCGACCTCTGCCACCCATTGTGGTTTTGTACTCTCCCTCTGCCGTAAAAACCCGGATAGTGTTGTTGGTTCCTGCTATATAAATATTTCCAGAATCATCGGTATCTATTACCCCCGGACCAGCAAACTAGTATTCCAGGGGTGCACGCTCATCATCCCCCAGAACCAGTACTTCTTCAAAATGTATATTCGTTATTTCCTGGGCCTTAACCGTCACCTGTAATACCGTTACAAGTAACATCCCAGTTATAGCAATAAATGTTTTATCAAATATATACATTTTGAGTAGTTGTTATGTTTTCTTTTAGAGGAAGATTATTCAGGGACTGTTCTTTAGCCAAAAATACAAATATTTATCTTGATCTTTAACACAGTACCTCCAGCTTCCATTTTCACACATTGTCACTCAATCTAAATCAGACATTAAGAGTCATTTCAAGCCATAATGCTTCTTAATGCCCACCCATCATAAACAATCCGCGGTAGACCAAAATCAAGCCAAGTACAACAGTAGCCCAGGGCAGAAATCTTTGAATTTTTCTGCGCATTTCCAGGCTCAGGAAACCGGGGCTCATTGCTACTGCAATCATGGCGGGCATGGTTCCAAAACCAAATCCGGTCATAAATATCATGCTGGAAACTGTGTTGCCGGTATTTAGGGCTGCTGCTATAGCCATATACACAAATCCACACGGCAAAAGCCCATTGAGTAACCCGATGGCAAACAAAGCTGAAACAGAATTTTTCTTCATCAACTTTTTGAACGGTTTAACAATCGCCCCCATTTGATTAGAGGGAATGGCCTGCCAACTGTTTAGTTTATTCCTGATTTTTGGAATCAACACGGCTGCGATTATCAATACACCTGTCAAAACAGATAACCATTGTTGAAAACCAACCAATCCGGCCAGTTTACCGAAGAAACCAACCACGGTTCCCAAAAGCACATACACAATAGTTCTTCCCAAATTATAGAGAAGGATGCCGGTATATTTTTTTACACCCTGCATGTCATGTACAGGAAGTGCCAAGGCAATAGGCCCACACATTCCTACACAGTGTGCACTACCTAAAAAGCCGAATAAAAGTCCACCGATCAGCCATTCATTGATCATAGGTATTCTTTTTTGCGTTTTTTAGTCTTAATGAATTTGCAGTTACAAAGATAGAGGATAGTATCATTGCTCCAATTGATATTAGTGGTGAAAGAAAGCCGGTTGCAGCAAGAGGTAATCCTATTGAGTTGTAGATTAAAGCCCAGAAAAAATTTTGCTGTATAATCTTTTTCGTAGATTTTGCTTTCTGAACTGTAAACTGCAAATATTTGATGTTTGGATTATAAAAAACTATATCAGCTTCTACTTTATTCTTATCTGATCCTTCAAACATAGCTATCGTGCAATCAGCTTTTGTCATTGCCATTAGGTCGTTTAAACCATCTCCGACAAATAATATATTATCGCCAGATTCTTTTTTCTGCTGTACATAATCTGCTTTTTCATCTGGACTCAAGTTCCCAATATAAGTCCAATTCTGATTTTTCATCTCATCTTGAGCAGCCGGATCTCCGGAAATAACGGACACCTCATATCCTTGACCTGCAACATATTCTAAAAGATCTTTAGCCTCTGTTTGTAAAGGATGATGGATCCTGATTTTCAGCATTATACGGCCATCTAAAAACAAAGCAAATACATTCTCCTCTAGCTCTTTCCCCATTGGATGTGCTCTGTTCAGCAAAGCAACCCGATGTTCTTTTCCTTTTTCATCTAACCAACTGCCTTCAATACCCAATCCTTTTTTTTTCCTTATTTCGGTGATTTGCTGGGGTTTAATCTCATACTTCACCCCATATTTTCTGACGGCTTTTGCAATAGGGTGTTCATCTACGGATTCTAATCCTACCAAGAGCTCTTTGATTTTCTGATCGTCTAAAAGTGTACTGTCAACTACTTCAACAGAGTGGATATTAGCGGGTGCTGTTATCGTTCCTGTTTTATCGAAAATCATATGTGTTACTTCCGATAATCTCTCAATCGCTTTTGAGCCGGTTCTCAGTAACACGCCTTCATCGTGTAGGGCTTTGTGAGAGATCCATATGGCCGCAGGCGTTGCGATTGCAAATGCACAAGGGCAGCCTATAATAAGTACAGCTAAAAAGTTGTTGATGGCAGTGCCGGTATCTCCTGACCATAAAAAGAAACCCAGTGATAACATAGCTAATACTAAAACTGTGGCAAGTAATATACTTGCCGCACGATTTGCTATATCCTCGTAAGAGGAAAGTTGCTTTTTCTCCCATTCAAATTGTCGAAAATAAGACGACAAGGATGACCGTGCATATGAGCTACTCAATTTGATCTCAATATCCTCATCCAGTGCAATGGAACCTGCTTTTACCTTGTCTCTTGTTTTCTTTAATACAGGAGTCGGTTCACCCGTTAAGTGTGCCTCTGAAACAAACCCACCCTGGTTTTCTACGATTCCGTCTACCGGAATCACCTTTTCCACCTCAGACTTGATCATATCCCCAACCTTTAAGGCTTCTGCACTGATTCTGCTGTAGGCTCCATCTGAAGTTTTGGCTATAACATTTGGGACATATGCTTCCCACTTTTTACTATATGTGCCAATCTTATTTTTTAAATAAATATCTATTAGCAGGCTGCCTATATAAAAGACCAGTATCATGCCGGATGTTTCGAAGTAAGTTGTATTATCTGCCCCCTTTAAAATATTACTAACAGAAAGTCCATAGGAAGAGAATACTCCTATAAAAATCAATGTACCGAGGCTGAAACTTTTGGTCTTCCATTCATCATATGTCACCCAAAACACTTCTTTTCCCAGTAGTAACAGCATCAAAGTGTTAATGCCCAATGACAGCCAAATAAAGAGGTCAGGTGTACTTTCATCAATGTGCAAAGTCAGGCTCAGAAATAGAAGTAACATGCCCAAAACCGCTGCAATCACCCAACGTATGAGCAGGCCTTCGGGTAAGTGAAACTGATCGTCATCCCCAACCTGAAGTCGATGAGCCATGGCACAACCATGACAACAAAAATTCAAATCCGAATTTACATCTTTAGTTTGTGCGGGTAAGCCACAGTGGTCACAAGGAGTAATTTTTAAAGCCGAATCAGCCAAGGCATTAGTTTATAAATGTATCGTTAAGCTCTCCAACTTCCCACTGAGAGGTCCTATTCCCATAAATATCATTGTAGCTTTTGATACTATCAACCGGTACATCACCGCCATCATTACCAAATGAATTTCGTACGTAGGTCATTACTGCCGCCACTTCTTCGTCAGATATCTGTTCTCCCCAAGCCGGCATATTTCCATTATAAGTCACGCCATTCACTTCAATTTCACCATATAATCCATGAATTATAATACCGGCAAAACGTCCTACATTTCCATTCACATAATCAGTACCCACCAAGGTAGGAAAAGCTCCTTCTACCCCTTCTCCATTTGCTTGATGACAAGTTGAACAAACCCTTCCGTATATACTTTCTCCAAGTTCCACTTGGGTAAGTTCAACCGGCTCTGCCGGAACTTCTGCTTCCGCATTCGAAATATAAAGCTGGTGAGGTTGATAGCTAAAATCTCCGAAGTAATAGCCAATATAAAAAAACCCAAAAGCAAAGGTGATGAAAATAATTGCATAGAGCCACCAGGGACCTCTTTCATTTCCTTCACCAGGCAATACCCTTTCTCTTAAAGCCGCCTGATGTATTTCATAGATGTCTTCGCGATCTACCTCTTCTGAATTGTCAGAAGTATTCGAATTTTTAGCTTCTTCTTTATCCATAACATTACTCTTTTTCTCTCTCTTGATCTAAGGAAAGCAAGTAGTCAACCAAATGTTCAGCTTCTTCTGTTGGTATTACTTTTTTCCCTTCTTTGGCGTACTCTCCCGGTAAATTGATGGGTTTTCTACTTGTGGCCTCATCTTCATCAACCACTTCAAATAACCATGGGAAAGGAGGCATGATAGACCCGGGAGATACCGATTCAGGTGCATACAAATGTGTATAGTGCCAATCTCTGCTTGGCTGCCTTTTACCAATATTAGCTAAGTCGGGCCCGGTTCGCATAGTTCCGAGTACATGAGGGGTTAACCCCTTATAATCTTCGGGTAAAGAAGCTTCTCCCCATCCTCTTTCAAAATCTGCCCCAAAACCTTTTGGCCTTACTTGTTGGGTATGACAATAAACACAACCTTCTCTTACATATATTTTGTGACCATTTTCAATGTTTGGTGCCACATATTCTACTTGATTGACTTCTTTATCAGCCAACATTTGTGGTATATAAACCAGTCCCAGCATCGAAGATATGAATAAAGCTACAGCACCAAAGATCAACAGAATATTATTACCCATAATATATCAATCACTTAGAGTTACAATTTCATTCTCTTGTATTGTATCCGTTTTAATCACCTTAAAAAATGAGTAAGCAAATACAATATGACCTGATGTAAGTAATATTGCAGCAAAAGACCTTGACTCCAGGAATGGCTTCATCTTTTCAACAATATCCAAAAAAGGAATATCAGGATTGTTCATAAGCATACCCTGCCAAATTCCTCCAATTTGTAAAGCTACGATATATAGAATGATTCCAACTGCACTCAACCAGAAATGCCATTTTATCATCCCTTTAGAATGCCATTCATTACCAGTGATTCGCGGCATGATGTAATATAAAGAACCAAACAGAACCATCGTTACAAAAGCGTACATTCCGATATGTGCGTGTGCGATCACATAATGAGTAAAGTGAACTACTTCATTTACATTTCGTAATGCCTGAAGACTTCCTTGTAGACTTACAAAGGTATAACTCATAGCCCCAAATACTACAAACCTGAGAGTTGGAGAATTAACCACTCGCTTAAAAACTCCCACGACCGTCAAGTGATGATTCACAGCCACGGTAACAACCGGAATAATCATCATGGCACTTGCTGCAATTGAAATTGTTGTGGCCCAAGTTGGGACCGGACCACCTATCAAATGATGAAAGCCATTCCAATTATAAAAGAGTGCGAGTGTCCAAAAACCAAGCAAACTTAAAGAGTAGCTATATATAGGCCTTCCTGTTACTTTTGGTATTAGGTAATAGGCTGCTGCGAGACAAATAGGGGTAAACCATAATCCCAATGCATTATGAGCATACCACCAATTCATACCGGCTTGCACGGTCGTATCAAAATCAGGTATATAAGCCACCAACAGTAAAGCAAATATCCAAATAAACCCTGCGATGATGTAGTACACTGAAATATAAAGGTGTTTAGTAGCACGGTATGCAAGCATTGTCAGCGCTGATATTAAAAGTGGTAATAACCCTAATAGAATGAATATTGCTGAGCTAAAAGGGAATTCCAGCCATTCAAGACCTCTCGAAAAGCCACCAAGTATTTGGAAAGATCCCACGGTCAAACCAATATTCCATAATACAATACCACCTAGTAGAAATTTTTGCATAGGGATAACCACCCTGAGTGTTCGGGTGAGTAACCATAGCGCAACACCGGCACCTGTCATGGATGCCCACCCGTATACCATGGTGTTCAAGTGTAAAGGCCGCACTCGGCCAAATGTAAGCCACGAGATGTCCCCTAAAAAATTTGGGGCATGTAATTTAAAGGAAGCAAGAATAGCAAGTACCGAACCCACCAAAAGCCAGATCATACCCGATGTGAAGTAAGCAAGTAAAACATTACTAGAGTCTTGATCTGTAAAATTTCTTCTCTCTGCAGCGTTCTTGAATTTTTTTTGTTTCATAGAACTTTAGTCAGACTCATTATCACTTTCCTTAAATAGTTGATCAGTAGGCTCTCCGACAGGCTCGTCTTCTTCAAACGGTATCATAGCACCTTTTTTCAAGTCTTTGATATAGCCCTTTTTTATGGTAAAGATCAGAATTATTAACGCAGTTATTACCATAAGAACTGAAATAGAAAATACAGATACTGTTCCTGATCCTAAATCCATAAGTAATCTTCTCTAATAAAAATGTTTATTATTAAATCATAGTATGAAATCAAACGTTCATTTCATTTAAAACTTTCGGTAAAATTATACCTTCTTCCCTTTCAACATTTTATTCCAATACAAATAAGGAAGAGCGTATTTCTTCAATAGCCATAGCCTGTAATGTTCTTTAGAGCTATCAAAGATCAGCATTCGCTTGAGTTTGGGGTCAGGAGTGAAGTTTTTTTCGTAATCAAATTCAGCAAGCGCCATTTTTCCGTAACCTGTTATCAGCGGACAAGATGAATATCCATTATAAGAAGCGTTATCAGCTTCTTTTTCAGCCATAAGTTTGAAAATATTATCAACCACAACAGGCGTTTGTTTACGGATTGCTGCCCCGGTTTTGGCGGTTGGTAATCCGCAAACATCTCCAACTCCAAAAATATTGGGATATTTGTTATGCTGAAGGGAATGATGATCTACATCCAGCCAGCCTTCACCATTTACAAGGTCTGATTTTTCAACAAAATCAGGTGCTTTTTGGGGAGGAGCCAGGTGCAAGAAATCAAATGGCATTTCGATATCCGTAGCACCGGTCAGTTTTTCCCCAATGGGATTACCTTCCTCCACATTACAGTTGTTGTCTTCGGTTTCAATAAACTGGAAATGTGCAATCTTGTTTTCAACATCAATTTTGTATGGCGCATAAAACGGCCGGAAGTAAATATCATAACGATCCAAAACTCTCCGGAGGGTTTTTCTGATTGGTTCAACTCCAAAAATTACTGAACCGGGTGTTGCAAATATCACATTGGCATCAATGTTATTCTTCTCGAAATAATCCGCCGAGAGGTAGCAGATCTTTTGTGGCGCTCCCCCACACTTGATGGGCGTATTAGCCTGTGTAAAAATGGCATTCCCACCTTTAAAGTTCTTTAGGGTCTCCCACACATGCTCGGGGTCAGTGTAATTGCTGCAAACGATGCCTTTTTCCATGGCTTCAGGCAAACCTTCGATCTTTTCCGGAGCCATTACCAATCCGGGTGATACAATCAGATATTTATATTCAAGATCACCGTTTTTTTCAGTGAATATTTTGTTTTCTTCCGGCTTAAACCCCGTGGCTTTATCTTTAATCCAGGTTGCCTTCTTTGGCATCACCTCTTTCATGGGCTTGGCCGTCTTTTCCATGTCGTAGGTTCCGGCTCCAACCAGGGTCCAAGCGGGTTGATAGTAATGGGTATCACCAGGTTCAATAATTCCAACTTTCAGGGAAGAATCTTTTGCCAGAATTTGTGAAGAGGTCATAATTCCACCCGTCCCGCCTCCGATTATAAGTACATCAAAAATAGTATCCATCACTCTACCTCATTTATTAATAGTTACCTCAATTAAATTCATTTCCGATCCTTTTTTCTACTTGTTATAACAAGATTCATCTATATCATGACGAATTCTAAGTAACTTTAATGAAGATTTATTGAACCTTCTGTTCCAGTGTTTCTAATCGTTTATCCAACTTTTCGATGCTTTTATTCATTTCCTGCAGCATATAGATAATCACGATGTGTGTTTTCTTGGCATCAATACCTACTACGCTCTCTTCGCTGCCTATCATTTCCTCGATGTTGCTGTGTTCTTTCTCGGGTATATTGGTTCTCATGAGTTTGAGGTTAGTTTAAAAGGTTAGTTTTTTCAGCAGGCACTGTCCTCTCTCTGATTTCCAGCAGAGCTGAAATCGATCTCTCTCCAAAGAGAGATAGGTTCTTGCCATTGCCTGTAATTTCAGCTTTCATCAACATTTGTATTAAAGGCAAGAAACTGTGTCCGTCCGGAGGGACCGAAAGTACAGCTTGCTGTTACTTTCAGGGAGGATAGTCAGAATTCAAGCCTACTCCGCCTCAAAACCGGCATCTGCCAGTTCTTCGAATCCGCCTACGTTATACACCTTTTCAAATCCGGCATTTCTCATGATGCGAGCCGCTTGTCCGCTTCGATTTCCCGTTCGACAGTAGAGGTAGTAGGTTTCTTCTTTGTTGAAATTATCGATTTGAGTCTGAAATTCTCCGTTCATCAAATCATATTGAAAATCGGTTTCGGCAAGGTGGCCTTCGTCGTATTCATCCTGCGTACGCACATCAATAATCACGCCTTCTGTCTCTGCTCTTTTCTCTTTGAATTCTTCGATACTGATATCGATACTCATAGTTGTTCCTTTTTCGGTATTTGTTTTGTTGAAAATATTAAACATGATGATTCCTAAAATTAATATTGTCGCTATTGTTAAAATCGTTTTCCACATGGTTTAGACCTTATGTGATTTAAAATTTTTCTTTTTGATCGTCATTTTTTGGCGATCCGGTTAGCAACCTCGCAGCGTCCGACAGGTCCTGCGAGCTTTGCGGTTAATTAGCTCATAATCATTCCAAACGCTGCGAGGTCTTTCATACGCTCTCAGGTTTTTCATTATTTTTTTGATGAACCGGTTCTTTTAGTTTATTCATACTGATAAACAAGGTAATCGCTGAAACCGTTACAATCATTCCTGTTATGGTGATGGCAAAGCCCAAGTCAAACATATCTGCCAGAAATCCGGCCAGCAATGCGCCAACGGCATAACCGCCATCCCGCCACAACCTGAAAACTCCGATACTTTCCGCGCGGTCGTCGGGGTGAACCAAGTCTGCTACGGAGGCTAAAAAGGTTGGATAGACCATAGCTGTTCCTATTCCAAGGAAAGAAGCTGCAATCACAAATTCATAAAATTCACTCAGTAAAGGGAAAACCAGCAGACTTCCGGCCTGCACCAGTAATCCCCAAAACAGCATTCTTTTCCTTCCAGTATAATCCGAGACTTTACCCGTCACCACCTGCAGTATTCCCCAGAAAGCAGGGTAAATCCCGGTTACAATTCCCACTTGGTACAAATCCAATCCGGCGGCGGTGAGGTACAGTGGAAAAATGCCCCAGGCCATGCCGTCTTTTAAATTTGTTGCCATTCCGGATTGTGAAACAGCAAACAAATTCCGGTCTCCAAAAGAGACTTTCCAAAACAGATGTTCTTTACTGCGCTTTTCATTTTCGTCCTCATCGACCTCGGCTTCAACCCAGGGTGCGGTATCAATCACAAAAAAGACGGACAGCAGTAAACCGATGGCTGCGATTCCAATTCCGAGATAAAACGGATAAGGACGTAGTCCGAACTCAGAGGCGATCCATCCGGTCAAAAAAGCTACAACGGCTACGGCCAGGTATCCCGCAAATTCGTTGAGACCCATAGCCAATCCTCGATCTTTTTTCCCTGCCAGGTCAATTTTCATGATCACGTTGGCAGACCATGCAAGCCCCTGGTTTATACCAAGGAAGATATTGGCAGCTATCACCCAATTCCAGCTATCAGCCCACATCAATATGAAAGGAACCGGCAGGCCAAACAGCCAGCCAACGATCAGCATTTTCTTACGCCCATATTGCTGAGCAAAGCGTCCGGCAAAATAATTGGAAGCCGCCTTGGTGATCCCAAACACAATAATGAATGAGAAAATGGCCGATCGTGCCGCAATCCCAAATTCAGTTTCGGCGATCTCCGGAAGGATGGTCCGCTCCAACCCCACCATCCCACCTACAAAGGCGTTGATGAGTACAAGCAGCGAAAATTGCTTCCAGTTATTTTTAAGACCGAGTGGTTTCATTTTGTTTATTGATTTAGGACTGAGCCAATAATGTTGTCATCCTGAGCGCTTACAAGTAAAATAATGAGTTAGCATAGTTGACGCGAAGGACTATGTCCGACTACCGGCGTGATCTCAAATTATAAGTCAGCTTTTGGGTTGTTTTCACTTTGAGACTCTTCGCGTTCAACATCCTTTATCTTAGTTGCAAACGGGCGCTCAGAGTGACAACAATTGAGAGTATTTGTATAGAATTTCATCTTTCTTAAATATTCGTTTGAAGTGGGGAGAATTCCCGTTCCGGCTTTCCATCTGATTTGTATGCATCAATGGCATCAGCAACATCAAAATAAAAATTGGTGATACTGAGTCCGTCTGTGATTCCTGCAACCTTCAACTTGTCGCGTACAGGACCAATGGCACCGGCGAAGTAGAGTTCAATATCTCGTTCTTCAAGATCTTTGATCAGTTCTTCGAGCGCATGCACCCCTGTTGAATCAATGCTGTTAATAGCTGAAGCATCCAATACAACTAATTTAAGTTCATCGCCTTTTTTGTCGATCAGCTCATCTATTGAGGATCGAAAGTGCTCTACATTTGCAAAGTAGAGTTCAGAATCAAAGCGAAATACAAGAACATCTTCCTGTGTTTTTGCCTCATTATATCGATTCACATTTCTGAAGTTTTTGGTCTCTCCTAATCGTCCTAATTCTGTATTGTGAGGTGTTGTACTATTGTAAATTACCATCACTAAGGAAAGCAAGACACCAATGGCAATCCCTTCTTCAATTCCTAATGCAAGTGTAGCAATAAAGGTCGCCGCCAACATAGCGAGATCTTTTTTGTCAGTTTTCCAGAGATGCTTCATTTCATGCGAATCAAACAATCCGGCTACGGCCACGATAATAATCGCTCCCAATACCGCTTTGGGCAGATAATAAAACAATGGAGTCAGGAAAAGCACCGTCAATGCAATGATCACCGCACTGATGATGGAAGCCATCCCGGTACTTGCTCCGGCCTGATCGTTTACAGCTGTTCTGGAAAATCCACCTGTAGTTGGATACGATTGAAATAGCGCACCACCAATATTAGCTACACCCAACCCAATCAATTCCTGGTTGGGATCTACTTTATATCCTCGTTTGTTGGCAATGGCCTTAGCCACGGCAATGGATTCCATATAACCTACCAAAGAAATCACCAGAATAGTTGGGAAAATGAGTTCGAAATCTGACCAACTGAACGAGGTTAGTTTGAAACTTGGCAGACCTTCCGGGACTTGCCCAACAATAGCCACTCCCGATTCATGCAAACTGAAGAAATAGGTAACCAGCGTTCCCAAACCTACAACTACAAGTGCAGAGGGAAAGGTTTTCTTCCATTTCCTGAGTAGGATGATCGTAGCGATGGAACCGAAACCGATCAACGCTGTAAATGGGTCGATCTCACTGGCTTTCTGGATCGTATTCATCACGATCTCGTGCACATAATTAGTTCTGGCAATATCGATCCCCAAAATGCTTTTAACCTGACTTCCGCCAATGATCAAAGCTGCCGCTGAAGTAAATCCACTCAGCACAGGGTGAGACAAAAAATTCACCAAAAACCCCATCCTGAATACACCCATGAAAAATTGAAAAAGCCCAACTCCTATGGCAGTCATAATAGCCAGCTGAATGAATCGGTCGCTTCCGACTTCGGCAACTTCACCTACACCGGCTAAAACAAGCAAGGAAACCATCGCTACCGGCCCAACCGCTAACTGCCTCGAAGTTCCAAAGATCGCATATAAAATAAGCGGTACAATGGAAGCATAAAGTCCGTAGATAGGCGGAAGTCCGGCAAGCATCGCGTAAGCCATACCTTGGGGAATAAGCATGATTCCCACCGTGATACCTGCATTCAGATCTCCCTTCGCGTCATCACCGGAGTAGGATTTAATCCAGTCCAGAATGGGAATGTATTTGGTAAAGGATGGTTTGGATTTCATGGGTTTGGTTTTTTGGAATGGGGTTGGGAAAGCAATGTTGGCCTTGGCTACAGACACCCTCCGCCAGACTTCACATTCGTTCAGTCCGGCACCTCCCTCAAGGGAAGATTATCCGAAGTTGATTTTACTTTAGAGTAAAAATTCAACATTCGAACTTTCATCTACTCTGGAGAAGTCTCCCCTCGAGGGGAGATCAATCAAAAAAAGCTGTTCCTTTTTTTGATTTCGTGGGGTGTTGTCTTACATGGCAATAAGCCTTCACAACCACCAATTCAATATGTCAAAGTTTTTGTTTATAAAACCCGCCGGACCTTTCACCTTCCGACGGGTTGGGTTTTTCGGGGTACAAAATAGTAACTCTCTTTTGGCCAGCCCTGTAAAAGTGGCCGGGTAAGCTGCCCAACTTGCGTTTGGTTCTCGTTCCGAACGTCCCATTCGAAATGCATGCGGGAACCGCCGGTTCCACTTAATTTATGCAGTGGCTGCTGCTTTGGATTTATAGTTTTCCCATTCATCATCGATGAGAACTACATCGTATCCATTTCGCTGAAGTAAGGCTGCAGCTACTGCAGAACGTCCACCGGCCTGACAGTGTACTATGATCTTGCGCTCGCTGGGTACTTCTTTCATTCTTGGCAATAAGCGTGTGTGGGCGATGTTTTGTGCTCCTTCCACATTGCCTTCTTCTTCATATTCTGAAGCCTTGCGAACATCCAAAATCTGGTAGTCATCATTGCCTACATACTGATCGATGTCATCGAATTTCTGTACGGTGATGGTTTTCAGCTTACCACCCTGTTCTTTGTAATGATCCAGGTCGGTTGGAGTTACAAACCCAACTATATTATCAAAACCAATTCTATAAAGATCGCGAACAGCCTCTTTCACACGATGTTCTTCCACTATCAGATAAATATCTTCATCTTCTGTGATGTATGAACCTGCAACCGTGTTGAATTGCTTGTTCAGTGGAGACAGCAGTGACCCGGGTATATGACCTTCGGAAAACTCGTCTCGCTCACGTGTGTCAACAAGAGCCACTTCAGTGTTATCTGCCAATTTCTTCAGCTCATTCATGTTTAGATGTTTGGGCTGTGGAAGTCCTTTCAGGATTTTGGGACCAATCTTGTTATCACGCTTCATTCTGGCGAAATACAAGGGCGGCTCGGGCTGTCCTTCAAGAATAAATTTCACAAAGTCATCCTCAGAAGTCGCTGATTTAATGGAATTGTTGTAACGCAATTCATATCCAACAGTAGTTTCCGGTATGGCCCCTAAAGCTTTTCCGCATGCGCTGCCGGCTCCGTGTCCCGGCCAGATCTGCATATATTCCGGAATACTCTTAAAATCTTCAACGGTCTTATAAAGTGTTCGCGCTGAAGGCTCCATCACATTAGCTTGACCGGCAGCTGATTCCAGCAAGTCGGGACGACCCACATCACCTACAAACACAAAGTCACCCGTTGCAATGCCCATCGGCTCATCAGCGGCAGCTCCATCTGTAATAAAATAGCTTAAGTGCTCGGGCGTATGACCCGGAGTGTGCCAAGCTTTAAAAGTGATGTTTCCAATGCTAAATTCATCGCCGTCTTTTAGTAATTCGAAGTCGTAATCGCTGTCAATCAGCCATTCGTACTTCCAGTCTTTATCGCCTTCATCCGAGGCATAGACTTTCACTCCACGCTCCGCAAATTCCCGAAGACCGGAAATGTAGTCAGCATGAATGTGAGTATCGGCAGCACCGACAATATTTAAATTTTGGCTGGCTGCGTGTTCGATATATTGATCGATATCACGCATCGGATCAATTACGATGGCGGTGCCATTTGCCTGGCAACCGATCATATATGCGTACTGTGCGAGTCGTTCGTCAAAGAATTGTTTGAAATACATGTTGTTTCTCCTGTGTTGTGTTGTTTTTAATATTCTTGGAACTCAGAATTCAGTAGTCAGAACTCAGTAACTTCTGAGTTTTGTGTTCTGAATTCTTCCTCAATGAGGTAAAGTGTCTCTAAGCATACCATAGACGTAGGTTCCTGCAATTGCTGATATAATAGGGATGATCATCACTGTGAGGCCGCTTCCAAGCAGTGCAAACATCGGTCCGGGGCAAGCACCTAATAGTGCCCATCCAAGCCCAAACATGCTTCCGCCAATGATATAACGCTTCCATTGAGAGGCATCTTTGGGCGGAATGGTGATGGGATTTCCTTTTGAGTCTTTGATGTTATTTCTTTTGATGATCTGAACGGAAATAATGCCTACTACTACCGCAAGTCCAATTATTCCGTACATGTGAATAGAATCGAACCGGAACATTTCCTGAATTCGGAACCAGGAAACCACTTCGGACTTCACAAGGATGAATCCAAAAGCAGTACCGATCAGTAAGTATTTGAGATATTCTAAAAATTTCATTGTTCTGCCTTATTTCGATTAAAGAATGAGTGGGTAAATGAAGTAGGTCATCAGTAAGCCGCCTATAAAAAAGCCAACTACGGCCATCAGCGAGGCAAGCTGCAGATCAGAAAGTCCTGAGATGGCATGACCGGATGTACATCCACCGGCATACCGTGCACCAAAGCCTACCAGAAATCCGCCCAACACTAATACTATAAGTCCGGCTGGAGTGCCAAGTGCTTCCCATGAAATCAGGTCAGCCGGAACAAGCCCGTCAAAATTCTGAATTCCAAGTGCTTGTAAATCGGCTATTGTTGAAGCGGCAAGATCGATCGGTTCGGGGTTCGCAAAAACATATCCGCCTAAAAACCCACCTAAAACAGAACCCACTAAAAAGGTAATGTTCCACCAACCGGCTTCTTTCCAGTCGTAATTGAAAAATTCTACGTTTCCGAAATTACAGGCCGCGCATGCGTGACGTAGGTTTGCAGATACACCAAACATCTTCCCTCCCAGAATAAGAAGAATGGGGACGGTGAGGCCGATAATCGGTCCTGCAATGTACCATGGCATAGGTTGTGAAAGTATGTCCATCAGTTTATGATTTGTTGATTGATTGATCGTTTAATTTTTTCTTCGCTCCAATGATATCGAAGTTGTATTGTTTGTAACAACATGTTATAACAAGTATATTGAATCTGGAATAAATGGTGAGTTTTGAGCAAGCTAAATAAACCTTTAATCTCATTTAGATCAGTTTAAGTTAAAGTAATTCTTTTGTTGTCACCCTGAGCGCATATAGCATATAATTAAGATTATATAGTATTCCGTGAAAGGGTCTCAAAGTATAATTAATTGGGTTGTATTAATGTTTGAGATCCTTCGCGTTCAACAAGTTGTGCTTAAATAATTTTTAAGGCGCTCAGGATAACAACTTCTAAAATCTTACTTGAACTCATCTTAATTAGCAGTTGGGGTGCTTGGTCATGCACATTTACTGCAGGTATAAACAATACAATCATGGAACAACAAACATCTAAACACGAGAAAGTTAAACAGCATTTACAGAAGGAGATCACCGGAGGGTATTATGAAGGCGGTGATAAACTTCCTTCCGAACAAAGGCTTTGTGATTATTTCGATGTGAGCCGGGTCACGGTTCGTCACGCCCTTCAAAATTTGGAAAATGACGGTTTAATTTATCGTAAACAGGGTGTTGGGGCTTTTGTTAGCAACCAAACCTATAAGAGCAATTTAGTTCGTCTTACAGATTTTTCTGAGGATATGCGAAAAGCCGGACTTGAAAGTAGCTCACGCCTTATTGATCTCAAGAAAGTAGATCCTATAAAAGAAGTGAATAAGATCCTGGATATCCGTCCCGATATGAAACTTATCCGGGTTGACCGGGTTCGTTTGGGAAGCGGAAAACCGGTGGCCTTCGATATCACTTGGCTCCCCCCCGGTTACGGGCAATTGTTATTCGATGAAGACCTCACCACACAAACCATTTACAATGTGATCGAGGAGAAGTATGAGATCCCCATCATTGCGGGCAGTTATCGGTTCACTGCTGTAAAAGCGGATGAGTATGTGGCTGAACATCTGAATTTGGATCCCGGAGATGCCCTTTTTGAGATCGACCGCTGCTCCCGTACTACCGGTGACAAGAAAGTTTATTTCCAGAAGAGATATTACAACCCTGAGTATGTTTCTTATGTAATGGAACTCTCTCGAAAAGAAGACTCGGAAGAAGCATCTTCAAAAGATGGTTTACCGTTAAAAACATTCTCTCCTAAGTTTGCTAAATAGTAACAATAACATCATCTTCTATCTAAGAAATTATTCGTACCTTAAAAAATTATTCTTAACTAACAAATACTGCATATGGAACAACTAAAAAAGCTTACGGTAACCTCCCTGCTGTTTTTATTACTGTTTTCCTTTTCGGGGATACAGGCACAATATCTGGAGGAGTTTGAAGAGAAAGTAACCGAGTTCACGCTCGACAATGGTTTGCATTTTATAATCATTGAACGTCATGACGCTCCGGTAGCAAGTTTTTATACACACGTTGATGTCGGAGGCGCAAATGAACCGGTTGGAAATACGGGGATTGCCCACATTTTTGAGCACATGGCATTTAAGGGAACTCATTACATTGGAACCACCAACTGGGAAGAAGAAAAGAAAGTCATTGAAGAAATGGATCAAACCTATCAGGAGTGGCTCCGTGAAAAATACAAAGCCAATCCTGATTCCAATATACTCAACGAAAAGTGGACTGAGTTCCAGGAGTTACAAGAAGAGGCCAAGCAATACGTAGTCAATAATGAATTCTCTCAAATTATTGAACAGAACGGTGGTTCAGGTCTTAATGCTTCCACCGGTGCAGATTTCACCAATTACTTCTACAGCCTTCCATCAAACCGAGCTGAACTTTGGTTTAACCTGGAAGCAGATCGATTTAAAAATCCTACATATCGGGAGTTTTATGTTGAAAAAGAAGTGGTACGCGAAGAACGAAGAATGCGAACAGATTCTAATCCTATTGGACGGCTTATAGAAGAATTTACTGCTGTTGCCTACACCGCCCACCCTTATGGAAGACCCGTAGTGGGATGGAATTCTGATATCACTGCAACAACCATTGAGGATGCCCGGGAGTTTTACGAAAAATACTACGTCCCCAGCAACATCACCATCGCTATTGCCGGTGATGTAGATCCTGATCAAATGAAAGAATTCGCCGAAATGTATTTTAGTGATTTACCTGAAGGTGAACCCGCCCCTATGGTTACAACCATTGAACCTGATCAACGAGGGGAACGTCGGTTTACGATTGAAGGAAATGCACAGCCCGTTATGCTTATCGGATACCATGGCGTGGAAGAATCACACGAAGATTTTGAAGCTCTGAATTTGTTAGGAAATATCATATCCAGCGGACGAACATCCCGCCTGTATAAAAAACTGGTTGAAGAAGAGCAGTTAGCCCTTCAGGTTGGTGCCTTTAATGGTTTTCCCGGAAGTAAGTACCAGTCTATGTTTTTGACTTTGGCCATTCCAAATATGAGTGTTGAATTAGATTCCCTTGAAGCTTCTGTATATGAAGAAATTGAGGCTGTAAAAGAAGGAGATTTGACCCAGGAAGAGCTGGATCGTGCCCGAACCAATATACGCGCAGGTATTATCAGAGGGCTTAATAATAATACCGGCCTTGCCAGTAATTTTGCAAGCACCCATGCCACAAAAGGCGACTGGAGAGAAGTATTCCTCCGGTTAGATCGAATTCAGGAAGTCACTTTGGAAGACCTGCAACGAGTAGCCCAAGATTATTTAGTGAAAGATAACAGAACCGTCGGCGCTACGGTTCAAGCTGATTCCTAATCCAAGATTTTTAAAATTTAAAACCGATTTATTATGAAACGTTTAATCCTTTTTACTTTTGCTTTGCTTTTGGCTTTGCCCCTTACGGCACAAAAGCGATATGACCAAATTGAGTACCCGGAGTTGAATCCCATTAACATTCCGGAAGTAGAAGAATTTAATCTCGATAACGGGATCAAATTCTTTTTAGTGGAAGACAAAGAATTGCCTTTAATTAATATTCAGGTGACGGTTAAAACCGGAAGCATTCTGGAGCCTGCCAGTAAAACAGGTCTTGCCAGTATGACCGGGCGTGTAATTCGCGAGGGTGGTTCCGAAAACTATCCGGCAGATCAGCTTAATGAGCTGCTTGAAAATAACGCTGCTTCCATCGGTACCTTTATAGGATTTGGTTCCGGCGGTGCAAGTCTTAGCATTCTTAAAGAAGACCTGGATGAACTTCTGCCTGTTTTTGTGGATGTTCTGCAAAATCCAAGATTTCCTGAAGACAAAATTGAGCTTGCTAAAACTCAGACCAAGAGTGGAATTTCCCGCCGAAACGATAACCAACAACAAATTGGTGGTCGTGAATTTCAGGAATTGATATATGGCGAAAATTCAGTTTATACTCGCCAAACGGAATACGAAACGGTAGATAATATCACCCGTGAAGATATGATTGAATTCCATGAAGATGCTTTTGTGGGTTCTAACATGACCGTAGGCATTGTGGGTGACTTTGATACGGAAGAAATGAAACAAACGCTTCGTGAAGCCTTTGGTAGCTTACCGGAAGGAAGTCCTACTAACCTTATCTACCCTGAAGTGGATTACAACTTTCCAACCACTATAAACTTTATCGACAAACCGGATGTGAA
Organism: Gracilimonas sp.; assembly: GCF_031581265.1. Lineage (GTDB taxonomy): Bacteria > Bacteroidota > Rhodothermia > Balneolales > Balneolaceae > Gracilimonas. The sequence goes on along the minus strand of NZ_JAVLBQ010000013.1, from coordinate 16,713 downwards.
CCAAAGTTATGTTAGTATGGGACATATAGGTGGCTTGCGCGAAAATCCTGACTATCCTGCAATCCAGGTTATGAATCAAGTATTGGCCGGTGGATTTTCAAGCCGTCTTTTCCAGGAAGTTCGCACGAATCTTGGTCTGGCCTATTCTGTGGGTGGAGGCTACGGTTCCAACATCAATTATCCCGGAACTTTCCGCCTGACTACGATGACCGCAAGTGAAACGACTTCTGATGCTATTGATGCCATTATCAAAGAAGTAAAAAGACTACAGAATGAGCCGATCATGCAAGAAGAACTCGATCAAACCAAAGATCAATTCCTGAACTCCTTGGTATTCCGCTACGACAGCAAGTCAAAAATTCTTAATCAGCGTATTAGCAATGAATACAACGGGCTTTCTCCGGATGCATTCGATGAGCTTATAGAAGGTATCAGGAATACCACCGTTGAAGATGTTCAGCGTGTAGCTCAGGAATATATCAAACCTGACCAAATGCAGATATTAGTGGTTGGTAATGCTGACGGAATCGGCGACCAATTAGAGAAGTACGGCAACGTAAATGAAGTTGACATCTCTATTCCGCGACCATCTTCCGGTGAAGAACAAGCCGAAGCCGGAGACAAAGCCCAGGGACAAGAATGGCTCCAAAAAATGACGGATGCCATAGTTGAGCCGGGCATTGAAGTTGAAAAAATTACTACCGAAGGTAATCAAACCCGCAGCACTCCCATGGGTGAAATGAATGTTTCAGGTACCATCAGCATTAATTTTGTTGAAAATACACAGGAAGCAACTTTAAATACTCCACAGGGACAAGTTCAGCTTTCAGTAACCGAAAACTCCGGAACTCAACGAGTTGCAGGACAGGAATTCCCCATGCAGCCGGCCCAGGTACAGCAAGCCCAAAATGAGATACAACGACACTATTTGAATGTTGCCATCAATAAAGATGACCTTGATGTTGAATACCTTGGTATGGATACCATGTATGATACGGAGTACGCGAAGTTGAAAATCAATTTTGAAACCCCGGTCACCTATTACATTGATCCAAACACATCACTTCCGGCCTACAGCACCTATTCTCAGTTTAATCCCCAAACGGGATCAAACTCACAAGTGAGAACTGAGTACAGCAACTGGACTACCGTAGATGGCGTGACCTATGCTTTTTCAGCAATAAGTTTTGCTGACGGCGAAAAAGTAAGCGAAAATATTACCGAAAGCCTTGAAGTGAATAACTAATTACTTCTGCTTAAATATATTTTTCAAAATAAATCCCGCATTTCTTAATTGAGATGCGGGATTTTTTATGGGTAAATTCATAGGCTAAAAATGACATAAGGTTTTGATTTCTAATATTTAGATAAGCCTTTCCGGATAGTCCTCCCTTGAGGGAGGTGCCGACCGAATGGGAGGCGGAGGGTGTTGGTGCTAATGCTAACATTGCTTTCTTGGATATGCAATTTTACCAGTAGCTTTAATGTTCGATCGATTCAAACATTAAAATCCTTGGCACCTACACCCCTCCCGGCTAAAGCCGTACTCCCCTCAAGGGAAGACTTTTCCGAACTTAACTACTGTCAACGAATTACCTAACATCTACGGCGATGACAGACTGTTTTTTATTTTTATTCAAAATTCATCTTACATTGATTTCAATTACAATCAACCCTCAAAACACTTATTAAACTAAGGATCACTTATGTCAGTTTGGGAAAATGAATATCCTACATCTTCAGAATATGCCCATTACTATGCCGGTTATGTGGAAAACGTTCCAAAAGAAAACATCATCGATACGCTGAATGCTCAAATGCATGAAGTGTATACTTTCTTTAATTCTATTCCCGGTGATAAAGCATACCATTCTTATGAAAAAGGTAAGTGGACGATCAAGCAGATTATTGGTCACCTTATAGAAACAGAACGCGTTTTTGCCTATCGGGCTTTAGCTATTTCCCGCCGTGACCCACACCCCCTGCCCTCAATGGAGCAGGATGACTACGTGAAATACTCCAATTACAACAGCCGTTCAATTAGCAACCTTGCCAACGAATACCTGGCCGTTCGTATCTCAACCATCCATTTGTTCCAGAATATGACCAAGGAGATGATTTCCCTGAAAGGCACCGCCAGTGGATTTGAATTTACGGTTCGCGCCTTCCCCTTTATTATTGCGGGACATGAGTTGCACCATATGGAGGTTATTAAGGAGAAGTATTTGTAGAAATTTAATTTCCGGTAAATTCATAAACAACAATACCGGGATTCAATACATTATCATCTTCCATTCTTTCATCAAAAACACGGTAGGCTTTGTTATCTCGTGCAAACGAAAATGATTGTTCAAAAATAGCGTATTGCTCTTCCACTTCATTGGTTTTCAGGTTTATGAAATGAATTCCATACTTATATTCTTCACCTTCTCTGAAATGAGTTTGAATAAGCACATACTCTTCTGATAGTTTGAACATTGAAGATACCCAGTAGTGGTCATCCCTAATTTCATCCAGATCTTTAGTTATTTGGGATGGATCTGCTGAAATATCCACATCAATGGCTGTTCGATACTCCGGCTCAAATGGGATGCTTTCAATGGATACATTTCTTTTAATGTCATACCTATAAATCTCAGCTCCAGAGGGCAGCATATAATACAAAATGCCGTCATGAACAGCTGTTCCACCACTTTCAAAGCGGTTAATAAAATTAGGGAATTTCGGTTTAATCAGTTCAGATTCACCGACCAAGCGACCGGTCTCTTGATAGCTTTTGAACCGAAGTGGCTGATTTGGAAAAGCCCTGAGCGTGTAAAAATGATTCCTATCTTCATCATCATCCACGGCTAATTTGCCTGGAGGCACCTGAATGAAGTCATCTTCAACTGATCCCCTGCAGCTACCATCAGCCTCAAACCGGTAACCCGGTAACGACGCGTTGATCAGGAATATAGAGCTATCGGCCAGATGAAAGGTGTGAATCGGCTTGAAATCAAAACCTGGAAAACAGTCCTCTGGATTTAAAGGAATCAATTCATCCGTTCCGTCCTTAAACAAAAAAACCTGCTCCTGCATATCGGTGATCAGAAAACTATTTCCCAATACATCAATCCCCATTATGCTCCCAATCAGGTGATTGTCCGGTAACTGAATTCTCTTTATTTCAGTGAATTGAGCAACCCCATCAACTGAAAAAGCGATTAAAATCAGCAAAACCAAAATGATAGGCTTCTTCATATAATTATAACTAATAACTGCAATTTAGTTCTCTATAATAGTAAACTTTTGATTCTGTAAATAGAAATTTATTAGTTCTTAAACTATTAAAAAAATTGTTTTTAGGCAGGCATAACTATTGGATACACCAAAAATTCCTCTTTTAAACTCTCCTTTATTCTGGTGAAAAATAGAATCTGTAAATAGGTTCATGTAATGAAAAAATCATCAAAAGAGCATAGGATCTAACATTCTTTTATGATATTAACCATGATTTAACATTGCACAAATAATGGTAACACTACCGTTAACTTGGCTTAAAACATTACTGATACTGAGGGTATAGATTGAATTGCATTTAAAATCAAAACCCATAATCAAACAGTATGAAATTAAGTTACAAACTTTGGATAGCAGTAATATTTGCTATCCTTGCGTTTGGTTTCGTTCAAGAATCACACGCACAAACCAGAACCGTTACCGGTGTAGTTATAGAAGCTAGTTCAGGAGAACCTCTTACCGGAGTAAATATAGTGGTCAAAGGATCACAAGCAACCGAAGGTGGTGTAATTGGCACCCAATCGGATCTTGATGGAAAATTTTCTCTTGAGGTTCCCACTCAATTCAATGTCTTAACCTTTTCTTATGTAAGCTATATAACACAAAATATTCCTATTGAAGATGACGATATGGTCGTTGAAATGGAAGTTAATACCATCTTGATGGAAGAAGCCGTTGTTGTTGGCTTTGGTACCCAGAAAAAAGCAAATTTATCAGGGGCGGTAGATGAAGTGGATATGAAAAACCTTGACTCCCGTACGATCTCCAGTGTAACTCAGGGACTCCAAGGTTTGATTCCAAATCTTAATATTGACTACACATCAGGTGCTCCGGGGACAGAACCCAGAATTAATATTCGTGGATATACCTCCATTAATGGCGGGGAACCGCTAATTGTTATTGATGGAATTCCCTCGGAAACTCGAGACTTAAATTTGTTGGATCCAATGGATATTGAAAGCATTTCAGTACTTAAGGATGCTTCATCTGCAGCCATTTATGGAGCTAGAGCCGCTTTTGGTGTTCTTTTGGTTCAAACCAAAAAGGGCGATTCCGGAGAGACGATGCAAATTAATTTTTCCAGCAGAACTTCGTGGGACAAACCAACTATCGTTCCTAATAAAGTTACGGATCCCTACATTTACATGAGATGGCAAGAAAATTCTACCGATGCCACTCCATGGGATTACATAAACTATTCTGATGAGATGTACTCATGGGCAAGAGAGCGGTCTGACAACCCAAATGCAACCCAAGCCGTTCGGCAAGACCCTAATAACCCTTCACAATGGCAATATATGGGTAACCGAGACTGGAGTAATTATTTTCTTTCTGACTACGGTATGTCTAACAATAATACACTGAGTCTGAGCGGAAGCTCCGATAAAACTCAATATTATCTTTCAGGATCGATGGACAATCAAGATGGGGCCCTTCAAATAGCCGAAGACAATTTTGAGCGATTCGGAATTCGGTCAAATGTAGAATATCGCGCAAACCGTCTCTTAAATATCAGCAATCGTACAGAGATGACTCGTTCAAAAAGAAATGCACCTTCTTATCTGGGAAATAATGAAAATGCAATGCAGTCATTCTATCTGATTGCACCCACTTCAGTAAATAAAAACCCGGATGACACATGGGCAAATTCTGAAGCAGGACATCTTGCTGCCCAAATGGTTGATGGAGGACAATTCACTGATGAATACAACAAATTCCAGACCACATTTAAAATTCGATCTGAAGTTGTACCTAACATGCTTACAGTAAACGCGGATTATACCATTCGCAATGAAGTGCAAGACTATGACTGGGATCGTAAAAAATACAATATTGGATATGGTCCAAATGATGTAAGAGAAGTTGGAGATACCGGTGTTTACCGCTACCAAATGGATTATGATTACCAGGTTTTCAATATTTATTCCAATTTCAATTTAAATCTGGAAAATCATTCCTTTAGTGCAATAGCAGGTTACAACCAAGAGAAATATGAATTTTATCAGGTTAATTCATCTGTTACTGACGTCATTTCATCGTCTCTGCCCTCCATCTCACTGGCTTTGGGTGATGCCACTACTACTGATAAATACACCGGTTGGTCCCTGCAAGGGGTTTTTGGTCGGCTGAACTACACCTACCAGGATAAGTACATTGTAGAATTTAACGGCCGTTATGACGGCTCTTCACGATTTCCTGAAGATGATCGCTTTGGTTTCTTTCCATCCGCCTCACTCGCCTGGAGGATTGACCAAGAATCATTTATGGATAATGTATCCTTCATCGGTCTTCTAAAAATACGTGGTTCTATCGGAAGTTTAGGAAATCAAGCAGTAAGTGATTTTGGGTATATTCCCAATATGAGCACCTACAAAAACGGGTACCTCGTAAATAATGAACGGCCTCTTTCAATATCTGCTCCCGGAATGGTTTCATCCAATTATACCTGGGAAGAGGTGGTCTCCCGAAACATTGGTGTTGATTTTGACATTCTTGAAAGTCGTCTGACTGCCTCTTTTGATCTGTTTACCCGGGAAACAAAAGGAATGCTTGCACTGGGTCGAGAGTTACCTTCGGTGCTTGGAACATCAGAACCAAATGAAAATGCTGCCGACCTCAAAACAAATGGTTGGGAAACATCGATTAACTACAGGGATCGGGTGGGTTTATTTGGAGATGACCTGTTGTTCGGAGCCAAATTAACCCTGGCTGACTCTCAATCTGAAATCACCAGTTTTGATAATCCCAACCGCAACCTTGATCAGTATTATGTAGGTCAGCAAATTGGTGAGATCTGGGGATTTGAATATGAGGGGTTCTTTACCGGACCTGAAGATATCGCCAATCATGCTGACCAGTCATCCATAGTACCATGGGGAGTAATTCCAACAGTTGAAGGCTCTGTTAAAATTCGAGACCTCAATGGTGATGGAGTCATCACAGCAGGAAATACCGTGGACGATCCCGGCGATCTGAGAGTAATAGGTAATTCTCAGGCTCGCTACCGTTTCGGAATTAATCTCGACTTTCAGTACAAGGGATTTGATCTCCGTTCATTTTTCCAGGGTGTAGCTAAACGGGACTTCTACCCACATCACTATGTCTTTTGGGGCTTCCATCAGCAACCATATGAAGGTGGTTTTACACATCTGATGGATTACTACCGAGCCTCAAACGATCCCGAAGAGCTCATGAGTCAGCATTCTCAAGCTTACATCGATGCCGGTCTCGCCAGCGCTAATACGGATGCAAAATATCCTGTGCTACAGGCTTGGAATATGGATATAAATACAAGTGGCATGGGAAGGGAGGCAAATACTGGATATATGATGGATGCCTCTTACCTGCGGTGGAAAAATTTGACCATCGGATATAGCCTTCCGGTTGATTTAACCTCAAGTCTTGGTTTGAGAATGATTAGGATCTATGCCAGTGGAGAGAACCTGATGGAATGGTCTGAAGTATCAGACATTGTAGACCCTGAAGCTATTACCAACAATGGGTTAGGCTATTCCTATCCATTTCAGCGTCGTTACTCCCTCGGTATAAACATCCAATTTTAAACTTAATTGATAAAGGATAACAAACTCATGAAAAAACTTATATTAATACCACTCCTCATAACTGTTTTTGTATTGCACGGGTGTGATGACAATTTGCTGGATGTGGAACCAAAGACTGAAATTGGCCGAGAGAATTTCTTCAACTCGGCAGCTGATCTGCAAATGTATTTGAACAGCATGATCAACTGGAAAAATGTGATGGATATGAATCACGAGCAGTCAGATGATGCTACTACAACCGGCTCATCCGAAATCAGAAATATGATGGTTTTTGACCAAACATCGCGGGATTTTACCAGTGGTTGGGATTGGTCGGAACTAAGAAATATTAACTACTTCCTGGAAAACTTTGAGAAAGCAGATATTCCTCAAGAAGCACTCAATCACTATGAAGGAGTAGCACGATTTCACCGGGCTAAGTTCTATATGAACAAAATCCAGCGATTTGGTGACGTACCTTGGTATGACAAAGTATTGGGCACTGATGACGAAGATCTATACAAAGGACGCGATTCTCGCGAATATGTAATCGATAAAGTCTTTGAAGACCTGGAATTTGCGGTTGAACATGTTCGTTCAAATTCCACCGTTGGTGCTGTTAATAAAGATGTAGTTCGGACATTTATGGCACGATATGCACTCTTCGAAGGTACGTTCAGAAAGTATCATGACTATCTTGGCTTGAATGCAAGCGCCACCCGATTTCTTCAGATTGCCAGAAATCAGGCCAAATACATCATTGACTCCGGCAAGTATTCAATCTATAAAACCGGCTCAGCTGATGCTTATGGCTCATTATTCAACAGTACAAATCTACAGGGCAACCCTGAAGTTATCTTACTGAATAGAAGCATCTCAGGAAACCGTAACAGTGGTTGGTGGGCAGCAGGCTTTGGCCAATATGAGCAATCTCATACCAAGGCGATTGTTCAAACCTACCTTATGCGTGATGGTTCATTTTATTCAAGTCAGCCCAATTACAAGGAAAACTCCTTTGTTGAAGAGTTCAAAGACAGGGACCCTCGACTTTCCCAAAGTTTCGCCTATCCCGGATGGGTTATTAATAACACCGGAACGTATGCGCAGGGAGAGGCTGGCTCTGAATACATTCAGGAATTAAATAGGAACTTTACCGGGTACCATACCATAAAATGGTTTGTAAATTCTTCTGATGCTACTGTTCAGGAAAGTGTTGATGTTCCCGTACTCCGCTATGCGGAAATCCTGCTCATATATGCAGAAGCATCGGCCGAACTGGGAGAAATATCGCAAGGTATTCTGGATATTACAGTCAATGAACTAAGAGATCGTGTAAATATGCCTCCACTTACAATGGGCGTTGGACGTGATCAGATGTTAGCCGAACGGTACCCAACTGTGAACGATAATGTTCTGTTGGAAATCCGCAGAGAAAGAAGAATAGAATTATTTAACGAAGATTTCCGCTATCTCGATGTAGTTCGATACGGTGCCGGAGAGCTTTTTGAGACCGTACCAAAAGGCCCATATTTCGATGGACTTGGTAATCACGACCTGACCGGTGATGGTGTACCCGATATCAAACTAATTGGAGTTGATGAAACCATCCCTTCACCCGATAATCGGGAAGTTAATGAACTCGGAAAAAAACTAACCTATTATCGTGCAGGACCATACGGAAGTGATGCTTCGGTATTTCTTGAAAATGGGACATCAGGAGCAATTCTTGCCCGAGAAGATAACGGTACGTTCATATCGCCAAAACACTACTATCGTCCCATCCCATACGATGAAGTACAACTGAATACGAATTTAACTCAAATATTTGGTTGGGAATAAATTAGAATTGGTGATTACACGAGCGACAGGACTGCACTCTCTCTCCTGTCGCTTTTTCATTTTAACATAAATCAGAATAACAACAACATAGAAGCATGGATTTGAACAATCAATTAGCATTTCTACTCTTAATCCTAATAGGACTGAGCTTTGGATGCACATCCCAAAATTCGAAACAAAAACCCGCACCAAAAGCTGTTTATATAATTCTTGACGGGATTTCTGCAGATGTTCTTGAGCAAACGGATACACCAAATCTCGATAAAATTTCAAAAATCGGTGGATATACCCGCGCCACCACCGGTGGTATGGCAGGAGGATATTCCGAGTCTCCCACTGCTTCCGCTATTGGATACAATAATCTATTAACCGGCACTTGGGCAAATAAACATAATGTATATGATAATAATATAGACCATCCTAACTACGAATATTGGAGCCTCTACCGCCTAATTGAAACTGAAAAACCAGCATTGAAAACGGCAATTTTCTCCTCTTGGACAGATAACCGCACCAAACTTATCGGTGAAGGGTTGGAAGAGTCCGGTGGCTTTCAAATTGATATTGTTAGAGATGGATACGATATCGATACACTCTCTTTTCCACACGATTCTGCATGGGTTCGCCAGGTAGATGAAAAAGTTGTACAGGAAGCAGCTAAAAGCTTAAAGGAAAATGCTCCTGATTTTTCATGGATTTATCTTTGGTACACTGATGATACAGGACACTCATTCGGTGATACGGAAAAGTACTTTGAATCCATAAAAAACGCAGACAGACAAGTAGGTAAAATTTGGAATGCCATTCAGGAACGTAAAAATAACTTTAATGAAGACTGGCTCATCATTGTAACTACAGATCATGGCCGGGCACTGCCAGACGGTAAATCTCACGGAAATCAATCCGAAAGGGAGCGAACTGTTTGGTTTGCCACAAACGCTGACAATCTGAATGAGTACTTCCGAAACGGCAAACCTCAGCATGTAGATCTTTATCCAACCATTGTACAACATCTTGGAATTAAAATTCCCAAGGATGTTGAGAGAGAACTCGATGGTGTTCCTTTTGCAGGTTCAATCTCTCTAAGTAATCTGAATGCATCTGTAAATAAGAATCAAGAACTTCTTTTAAAGTGGGACAGTTGGGAAAACAGTGGAGAGGTTGAAATTAAACTTGCTCACACAAATTACTATAAAATAGGCGGCAAAGATGAGTATCAATTAGTAGGTACCAAAGAACTTTCCTCAGAAAAGGCTCTAATTAACCTGAATCCACTCTTTGATTCAATACCTGATACACTTAAGGTTATTGTGCAGGGAAAACATAACCAACATAGTGCCTGGGTCGTTAAAAAATAACGTATTTATTTTAGGATTTAACCTTAACCCCATCACTCTTAACCCTCAAACCCGTCATAATTAACAGCAAAATAGTACTCACCGAAAGCCCCCAAATAACTACTATCGCCAGGTTTTCCCAGAATTCATTGCTGCCGAAAAGCATCATGGGGAGCAGTCCGGTGATGGTGGTTACGGTGGTTATCAATATGGCACGAATTCTTTTTTTGTAAACTCCCATCCAGCAGCGAAGGCCAAATATACCTTTTTCATGTTCCAGCTGCTTTTGGTGGTAAATGAGGATGGCATTATTCACCACCACCCCAATACAAAGTAAGGCTCCTGCAATAGCCCCCCTATCAAAGGCGAGGTCGTTCACCAAACCGCCAAGCATGATTCCAATCAAACTGAAGGGGACAGCCATGATCACAAAAATAGGATACTTTACACTTTCCAGTAACGCCGAGACAATCATCCATACGCTGAGCAAACTAAGAAGAGCTACCAACAGAAAATTCCGGCTGCTGTCATCGTTGCCAAAGCCAAAGAATCCCCTTCCAAACTCGATTTTAGCCCCAACCGGTACCGGGGTCGTTTCTATCACTGATTCTATAAACTCCTGCCCCATTCGGTAGTTCCCCAGGTAATCAACTCTAACGGTTCTTTCATACGATTGATTGGTTCTTCGAATTTCATTAAGTCCGCCTTCCTTCACCACTTCCCCAATCCGACCGATGTTGAAATTCACTTCGCCAAACTGACGGGTACGATTCATCATATCTTCTGCAAATGCCTTATCCCGTTCACTGCGACCCATCAAATACATTTCCTGTCCGCCAAACTCTACTCTTCCCACCGAATTTTCAGGGTTCAAATCCAACAACAGCGTTGAAATAACTTCCCTTCGGCTTAAATCGCTGGCTAAAATCCGTTCTTCATTTAACCGCAAAATATACTGCTGAAAATCATCGCTGCGTGAAAAATAGGATGTTGAATTGATATCCACTTCCTGAACGCGCCGGCTGGTTTTTAAACGCCGCTCCAGGTCTTTCGCCAGGTTAAGCAGTTCACTGTATGAATACCCTTCTAAACGAATGGAGTGATTGGAGGACCCCCCCCCAAAGCCTGTACTTATTCCGGGAATGTTTAATCCTGAAACTGAGGTGGCGAAATTTCCGGTTCGGGCCCCAAGGTACATGGCCTCAAAATAAAACTGATAGGGTTCCATTTGCATCAGGTAGTCCGGATCTACCAAAAATTGCATACGCGCACCATAATCTTCCGAAATATTGGCCTCGTAATATTTGAAAGCATGTGCATAAGGCTCTACAATCTTCTCATAATTCTTTGCGATCTTGTCTATTTCTGAAAGCGGAGTTCCCTGTGGCGCACGTATATACACGCTGATATATTGATCGTTATTTCGGCTCCAGGGACTTCCAAAATAGGTTTCATCACTGAATTTTTTGGTCAGTCCGCCTACCCATGTATCGATATTATCGCGATTATCGAAATAGATTTGGGTGAATTCAGGCCACGCCGTTCCTTCTTCCGCATCCCAATCCGGCTCCTCGATGGCAAAAAGAGGAATTCCAATTACTCCAATTAATGCAACCGGCAGCACCCACCGTAACTTTGATTTCAGGAGGAAACTTTTCATAACCAGGCGATTGAGCCAGCCTGAAGCTCTTCCGGATTTTTTCTTTTCTTCAATTTTTGGAGTCAGCCAAACGAGGGAATAGGGAATCCACGTAAAAGCGATGACGACGGAACAAACCAAAGTTATCGTAAGGGCAATAGCTAAGGGAACCAAAAAGATCCGAAGTTCCTCGAGTGCAAACAGAAGCGGTATAAAAATTCCCACCGTGGTAAAAGTACTCCCTAAAACCGGCACAACTGCTTTCCCAATTTCGTTGGTAATATGGGTTATTCGCTTTGATTTTTCCGTTGGCAGATTGGGGTTTAAGTGCTCAAAAACTACCACCGCATTATCAATCAGCATTCCAAGTGCTACCGTTATTCCCGCCAGTGTGATGATGTTTAAACTATACCCCATCAGGTATAAAATGATCAGGCTCAGCAGCACCGAAAATGCCACGCTGCCCATGATCACAAAGGGCGCCCGCAGTTTCCGAATGAATAAAATCACCACAAAGAACACGAGGAACCCACTTATGATTGCCTGAAGCTGAAGATCCTCGAACTGCTGACGGAGTTCTTCGGTAGAATCTATGGTCAGCATGATAGACAGCCCTTCCGGAAGCTGTGCTTCAACATCTTCCATCGCCGTCAATATATTTTCAGCCAGGGTAAACGCATCGGCTCCGGATTCTTTGACAAATTCAATAGTCAGCGCCGGGTCTCCATTAAAGCGCTTAATAGATCTTGCAGGGTAATCCTGAATGGAAATAGTAGCGAAATCATCCAGCACCAGTTGTTTTCTTGAGCCGGGAAGTTCAATCTTCATTCCGGCGATATCCGCAATGCTGTTAAATTTGGGGGGAATGATGAGACTGTAACGAGACACCCCCTGTTCTACAAATCCTGCCGAGCGCCAGCTCAGCTGTTCTCGAATCTGCATCAAAATTTGTCGGGGTGAAAGCTTGTATTTTTCCACCTCGTCGATGTCAAACTCTACCACCATGGCCGGGTCACGAACGCCCCGAATAGCAACTTCAGCAAGCCCTTCAATGGATATCAGCTTTGGTCGGATATTCTCCCTCGCATATTCCAGCAGCTGTCGCGGCGCCATATCGCCATTCAGTGTATAGGTAATAAACGTCTGCTGGTCTTCCAGTTCTTGCGGCACCTGACGGGTGATACTGGGCGGAGAAATGCTTTCGGGGAGATTTTCATCCAGCGTAAACAGATACTCCCTTAGTTCCAACACGCGATAATCTACCGGGGCCTCTTTTCGAAAGGTAATGGTTACCGTTGACCGGCCTTCCTGCGTGATGGATCGGATGTCGGTGACATCCCGCAGCCTGTTGACTTCACGTTCCACTTTACGGGTTATTTCTTGCTCCATTATTTCGGGTGAAGTACTTCCCCAGCTGTAGTTCACCGTTACCGATGGCAGGTTTAATTCCGGCGTACTTTCAATAGGCAACACTCTCCACACCGCTACCCCAATCACACATACAATGATGTAGAAAAAAGAGATTAGGTATTTTCGATTCAGTAACTCTTTCAATGTTATGGTTTAAAATTAGAAATGTTAAATGCTAAATGTTGAATTTTAAATGGTATCAGATCATTTAAAATTCAACATTTAACATTATTAATTAACCAAAAGCGGTACAACTTTCTGTTGGTGGCTGACGCTAAAGTGTTGATCTACGGCCAGAGTGTCGCCCGGTTCAATTTCGGGATGATCGATCAGAACCCAGTCGGTATTCATGGCTACGGGGGTTACATAAATCCATTCTACTTCGTCGTTGTTTAAACGAAAGACCAGCGTTCGTCCGTCTCTTTCAAGCAGTGCTTCGCGAGGCATTCGCACTTTACTTTCCTGACTTCTCACAAACACACGACCTTCCACCGTCATACCTGTTTTCAGCTCGCCCGACTCGTTATCCACTTCCACCAGTACTTGCCCGGTTTTTGATTCAGGGTCAACCTCAGGCGAAATGGCGATAATCTCACCTTCAAACTGACCGCCTCCGGGACCTATGAGTTCAACTGCCATGCCTTCCTCAAGACTAAAAATCTCAGATTCCAACACATCAAAACGGATGCGAACGATGGATGCATTAATTAATGAAGCCAGTTCTGTTCCCGCAGACACGTATGATCCAACGGATATAAAAGATTGATTTGTTACAACATTTCGCAAGGATAAACGACCTGAGAAAGGTGCTTTTACCGTGTTATAGCTTAAATTAAGTTTAGCCTGTTCATAAGCTACTTCTGCTTCTGCCAATCCACTGTTAATCCGGATCATTTCATTATCGGTGCCACCGGTATAACCTTCTCTTAATCGCATATCAATTTCATATTGATTCTTAGCTTGCACATAAGCCTGCCGTGCCTGTTCTAACTGGTTTTCCCACTCATCATCCACAAACTGAAACAACACCTCTCCTTCTGCCACTTGCCGCCCTTCTTCTATTTTATGCGATTCCACATAACCGCTAATCCTCGGCACAATCTTGGTCTGCTGCAATGGCTCTACCACCCCCCGGCTCTCAATAAAGAACTGAAGCGGTTCATCGTCCACCACATCAAACACCACTTCGGGTCGAATTTCGACACTGTCCTGATCGGGCGTATCGGGTTCTTCCTCCTCACTCTTACAGGCAGTGAACAGTGTTACAGTGATCAGTAAACAATAAAGTAGCGAAATATATTTGGGTCGTTTCATAATCTCATGGTTTATACTTTATCACAATAAACTTTCATTCGATATCCTTTGAAATATAAAGACACATTAATTTCTGTAAGCATGTTGGCACAAAAAGCTCCTTTTGCCTCTGGAATCAACACCCTCCGCCAGACTTCACATTCGTTCAGTCCGGCACCTCCCTCCCCGACACGCTTGTACGGGACAGGCAAGGGAGGACTTTCTCATTACTTGAAAGTTCATGTAATCGATTATTCAATATTCTTCTGTTCAACATTCGATATTTCCTTCCTCCCTTCAACCCATTTGAATACTAACGGGATGATGTACAGGGTTAAAAAGGTACTTGTTACCATACCGCCCATTAAGGCAACGGCTAAGGATTGTCGTAAAATATATCCATCCCCGAAAGGCACCAGCATAGGGATCAGTGCCAGGATGGTCGTCATACTTGTCATTACTACGGGACGGAATCGATTAATTCCTGCTTGTTTAATGGCTTCATCCAGGTTGCCGGTTTCGTCGAAATAGCGGCGCATAAAATCTACTTTCAGGATAGAGTCATTTACAGCAATACCGGTCAGAATCAGGATACCCATAAATGAAAGGGCATTCAGGCTGATTCCCGCCATGTAAATCGCAAAAAATGAACCGATCCATGCAAAGGGAATCGCCAAGATAATGATAAAAGGATATTTCAGGTTTTCGTACTGAATAGCCAGGATCAGGTAAATCAACAGCACACTGATGGCCAGTAAAAATCCAAGTTCTTTCAATAAGTTAATGACCTGTAAAGCCGAACCGCCGATGCGAACTTCATGCCCGGTTTGCTGCATAAAGCGATTGGTCAAGCTTTGAAGCTCGCCTCCATCCCACCACCAATCCATAAAAGTGAGATCGGTGTTGTACGTCAGTATCGGAGATTGCCGCTCCCGTTCTATTTGCTCTGCCTCATCAATTTTGGTGATTTCGGCTACGGTCGGCAGTGGAATGATCTTGTCACGGATATCAATGGTAATTTCAGTGGGGTCCAGGTTCCTGTTTTCCTCTCCAATAAGTCGAATCGAAATTTGCTCATCCTGTCGGTTCCAGTCGGTAATGAAAGCCCCACGGGTCAATGATTCCAGGTATCGAATCAACTCATCTTCACTAAGTTCAAAAGCCAATAATTCATCTTGCTTAAACTGTATCCGGTATGCTTCAATCCGCTGGGGATATTTTAAATCAAATTCCACATCCCGGTAGTTACCATTCATAAATTCAGTAAAAGCCTCAGCAACACGTGCACTAAAATTTCGATCCATGCCTACCACACTAAATTGCACCGGGGCATCCTGACCAATACCTACCGCTCCAAAGCCATCTTCATCTAATTTTTGAAAGTTCCACGATTGATAAGATTCGGCAATTCGCTCCATCACATGATCAACCCGCGCGGCTTGCTCAAAACCATCAACAGGGACGGTAACTCTGAATTTATTTAAGCCCTCGTTGGTGATGGATGATAAGTTGGTATTATCGGTGTAGCCACCGAGGGAGAGGATATTGGTTTGATCCGTTTCTGTGCTCAGAATTTCAGTGATGTTGATAGCCGCACTTTTTGAAGATCGCAAGGCAGTATTACCGGGCATGGAAACCAAGTACTCAACTTTGGCGGGTTCATCCACCGGGAGTACGGCTTTGGGGATGGTCATAAAAGCATAGCCTGCGCCCACCAACAGTATAAATGCAAACAATAGGATGGGAAGCGGCTTCTGAATGACATTCCCTAAATTTCTCTCGTAGGCTGCAATAATTCGATCCAGTCCTGCAGATATTTTACTTAACAAGCCTTTCGATTTCGCCTTTTTACTTAACTGCACTACAAAAACAGGCAAGATAAACAGCGCCACCAACAGCGAAGCAATTAAACTAAAGGACAACGTTGCCGCTAAATCTCTGAAGAAGGCCCCTTCAAATCCACCCAAGAAAATAAGCGGCAGGAATACCGAAATAGTCGTAAAGGTAGAAGCCGTTACAGCCAGGCTGATTTCCTTGGTTCCTTCCCGGGCAGCTTCCAATCGTCCCAGCCCCTTTTGGCGATAGCGACTGATATTCTCGAGCACCACAATGGCATTATCCAGCAGCAAACCGATCCCGAGGGTGAGTCCACTCAGGGAGATGATATTGAGCTGAATATCAAAGAGGAACATCACCACAAAAGTGAGGAAAATACTGACGGGAATGGAGATCCCGATGGTAAAGGGACTCCGGGCATCATCCAGGAATAAAAACAAAACCAGGAATGCCAGCACCCCGCCAATCAGCAAGGTTTGTAATAAATTTGAAATGGAATTTTCGATATAGCTGGCATCTTCCTGTATGACCTCAATCA
>NZ_JAVLBQ010000012.1:0-71321 GCF_031581265.1 Gracilimonas sp. | reverse complement strand
CATGAAAAAATTCAATTTATCTTATTACATAAAATCAGTTTTCACACTACTACTTTTAGTTTCATTCACTGCAGCCTGCTCCAATTCTACCTCCGGTGAAGAGGAAGAACATTCAGATCCGGAAGGATTTGTTCTTAAAATGAATGGTCAAATCATAGTTGAACAACTCCCCGGCGAGAGTATAACCGGAGAGTTTGAACTTGCACCCGGTGAAGAAACCGATCTTATCACCATTTTCTTCCTTGACGATGACGGTGACGAATTTCAACCTGATGAAGAAGAAGTCAGCCTCGGTGTTGAATTTGATGAAAGCGGTATAGCTGAATTTGAACAACATTCAGAGGACGGTAAATGGAGTTTTCATCTTC
Source organism: Gracilimonas sp. (assembly GCF_031581265.1). Lineage (GTDB taxonomy): Bacteria > Bacteroidota > Rhodothermia > Balneolales > Balneolaceae > Gracilimonas. The sequence continues at coordinate 70,953 of NZ_JAVLBQ010000012.1, read as the reverse complement.
ATGCCGAATCGGAAGGTATCACTGATATGAGATTAATGCTCATGCACGGTGATCACTCTGATTTTACTACACAGGATATTCACGTTCATGTAGAAGCGCTCAATAATTGAAGAAGCTAACTTTCTTATTCATACTGTTTTTGGTGGGAGCATTTGCACATACAAGTGCTCTTGCCGGAGACAGTTATATTTTATCGGGAAAAGTCACTGACTCTGAAACCGGAGAACCGATATCATTTGCTTACCTGCACCTTGAGGAATTAAACCGAACGGCCGTAGCAGATGTTGACGGCAAATACCAGATAAAAAACGTTCCTGCCGGTAATTTCACCCTTACTGCACATCGCATTGGGTATCGAACACAAACCAAAGAAATTTCAATTAAAGAAGCCGATGAGACGGTTGATATCCAACTCCGCCCCACCGTTCTTGGTTCTCAATCAGTAGATGTAGTTGGAGCTCAGGAAAACCTGGAAGGTTCGAATCTGGAACACGCCTCAAAAAAAGTGTTTGGCAGTGATTTGCGGCGCAACCTTGGAAACACGCTTTCGGAAACTCTCTCTAATTTAGCCGGTTTTGATGAACGAAAAATGGGTAGTGCTCCCGGCCGCCCCGTAATTCGCGGTTTAGGAGATGAACGGGTGCTGATTTTACAAGATGGTGTACGCTCCGGAGACGTCTCGGCACAGTCTTCCGATCATGCCGTCACCATTGATCCCATTTCGGCCCAGGAAGTTGAAATTGCCAGGGGTCCACAGGCTTTAGCCTACGGAGCTAATGCTATTGGAGGGGTAATTAATGTAGTGAGAAATCAAATTGAAACCAGTGTACCCGCTCGATTTACGGGAAATTTAACCTTAAACGGAGAGTCTGTCAGCAAAGGACTATCCGGTGCATTTGATGCCACTATCCCCTACAATAATTTTGCACTCAGCCTCGATCTTAATGGACGAACAGCCGGAAACTATTCCACTCCCCTTGGTGAAGTAGACAATACCTATTACGACGCTACCAACAATGCGGTAGGCTTAAGCTGGGTAAGAAATTGGGGGTATCTGGGAGGAGCCTTCAGTACGTATTTCAATAATTATGGTATTCCACCGGATCCCAACGGACACCCGAACGGAGTAGATATTGAAATGGAAAAATATCAATACGATCTTAAATCTGAGATTTTATTGAATAAAGACTTTTTAAAAGTTATTGAAGGTGATCTTTCCATTAAAAATTATACTCATCGAGAAATTGAATCCAGTGGGGCCCTTGGTACGCAGTTTGGCTTAGTAACCACCAATGCCGACTTAAAAGTAAAGCATAATGGTCTTGGATTCATTGAAAGCGGGTCTTTTGGGCTTTGGGGTGAAATTGAAGATTACGCCATCATTGGCGCCGGTACACCCGATTCGGACAGTTACAAATTCGGTGCATATATGATCGAAGAGGCTGATTTTGGTAATCTTCACCTCGAGGCCGGACTTCGTTATGACTGGGTACTCAATCAACCCGATGAAAATGATCCAGACTCCAGAATTGGGAATATCAGGGAACGTAGTTTTCAAGCTCTTTCAAGTTCGGTTGCTGCCATCTATTCCATTAACAGTAACTACTCAATTGGAACCAGTGTGCTTCACTCTTTTCGGGCACCCTCACTGGAAGAACTCTATTCTGAAGGGCCCCATCTTGCTTCCTATTCCTATGAAATTGGGAATCCCGAATTAGACCCTGAGCGGGGTTTAGCCAAAGAAATATTTATACGCTATCAATCCGACAAGGGGTCAGCTGAAATGGCTGGCTTCCATAATGGTTTCAGTAATTACTTATATGCCCGTGACACCGGCAGACAAAACAATCGAAGACCTGATTTAAATGATTATCAATTTGTAGGTGCCGAAGCTCAACTTTATGGGGTAGAGTTCTCCGGTGAGATGCAGTTATTCAATAATTTTGTTTTGAACACTTCTTTAAGCTATACCAAGGCTTTACGAAATGTTACTGAACAAGAACAAATTCAAAGCGGTTACAATGATGATACCCGCCCACTCCCCCAGATACCACCGGCTAAAGGAAAATTATCATTCAAATACACTAAAGATAGGCTGGAGCTTGGAAGCAGATTACGTGTAGCTACCAAGCAAAAAAGAACCGGTGAATTTGAAACTCCAACCGATGGATATACTTTATTAGATCTTTTTGCTCAATACAGAATTGAGGGAGGTAAATTACTGCATACTTTCTCTCTGAATGCCAACAACCTATTGAATCGTGAATATTATAATCACCTTTCACGGATTAAGGATTTGAGGCCTGAACCAGGTATTAACGTAAGTTTGTTATATCGAGTGTACTTCTAAAAATATAAAAGCCCCGAAATATCACTCTCGGGGCTTTAGTTCAGCTATAAGGATTTAAGTTGACTATTTGTTCGGGTATGTAAGCATTAATCTCACCTTTTAGCTATAAACAAGAGTGCATCAAAGGCACTTTGTTACAAAATATTTTTAAGGTTTTGAATACTCCAAAAGTGTCCATATTCTTGCGATAATCTCAAAATAAAGTAAACCTCTTGACCTACGTCAGTTATCTGGAAAGTCCCATTGGTTATTTAAGAATTTTATCAAATGGGAACGCCATCACAGAAATAAAATTTATGGATTCAGACGGTCCTGAAGACCCTGATACTCATACGGAATCAGCCCGGACGCAGCTTCGTGAATATTTTTCAGGGACCCGGGATACATTTCAACTTGATCTTCAACCTCAAGGAACGGAATTTGAACAAAAAGTATGGGAAAAACTCCTTGAAATACCCACAGGCTCAACTGTAACCTATGGTACTATTGCTCAAAGAATAGGCGATAGCAAAGCTTCTCAAGCAGTTGGCCGGGCTAATGGTAAAAATCCAATTGCGGTCGTTATTCCTTGTCACCGCGTGATTGGCTCAGATAATAAATTAATCGGATATGCCGGGGGACTAAAGAGAAAAGAATGGTTATTAAAACATGAAGGAGCACTTCTTCTCTAACTATTTTTTACGGCTTGCAACATTTGTTTATGCTACTTTAACTCAATCAAATTGTAACTCATTATTATACTCATGAAATCAATTAAGCTATTTGTTGTTTTCTTTCTCGCTGCGTCATTCTCTTTGCATGCACAAATGCCTGATGCCCCCCAACGTACTGAGGGCGACGGACCCCATGAAAGGTTAATCATTCGAGGTGTGAACTTAATCGATGGTACCGGATCTCCCGCTACCGGCCCCGTCGATATTGTTGTTGAGGGAAATCGTATTGCCTCTATTCGTACCGTTGGATATCCCGGTTTACCTATTAACGAAAATAGACGCCCTCAAGCTGACGAAAATACGCGTGTTCTCGATGCAGAAGGCATGTATTTATTACCAGGATTTTTTGATATGCACGCCCATACCGGTGGCGGAGCACAGGGAACAACACCGGAATATGTATATAAACTTTGGCTGGCTCATGGTATAACAAGCATTCGTGAACCGGGTTCAGGAAACGGAATGGATTGGACATTGCGGCATAAAGAGATGAGTGAGAATAATGAAATTACGGCTCCAAGAATTTCAGCATGGATTGGTTTTGGTTCCAATTACGGAGAACAGATTACCACCCCAGAACAAGCCCGTGATTGGGTTCGAATGATAGATGAGGCAGGCGCTGACGGGATCAAGTTTTTTGGAGCTTCCCCAAAAGTGTATGCCGCAGCTATTGATGAAGCCAACAAACGTGGACTCGGAACCATGACGCATCACGCCCAAACTCGGGTAGTGTACAATAATGCGTTAAAATCAGCCCAGTTGGGTCTGACTTCAATGACCCACTGGTACGGCTTACCTGAATCGCTTTTTGAAGATCGTATCATCCAGGATTATCCTTTGGATTATAATTACAACAATGAACAACACCGATTTGAGGAAGCCGGGAAACTTTGGAAACAAGCTGCAGAACCCGGTTCTGAAAAGTGGAATTCCGTAATGGATGAAATGCTTGAACTGGATTTCACCTTAAACCCAACGTTTACTATCTATGAGGCAAACCGTAACCTAAGTGCACAACGAAGAGCTGAATGGCATGAACAATATACCCTTCCTTCTCTTTGGGAATTCTACAAGCCCAGTAAAATTTCACATGGTTCTTATTGGCTGGAATGGGGAACTGAACAGGAAATTGCCTGGAAAGAAAACTTCCGTCTCTGGATGCAATTTATAAATGAATATAAAAATAAAGGCGGTCGTGTTACTTTAGGTTCTGATGCCGGATACATCTACAAACTCTATGGTTTTGGATACATTCAGGAGATGGAGATGTTCCGTGAAGCCGGTTTTCATCCTTTGGAAATTTTTCAATCTGCATCTCTCAAAGCGGCCGAAGTACTTGGTGTAGACGATCAACTGGGTACCATTGAAGTTGGGAAACTGGCCGATATGGTAATCGTGGATGCGAATCCTATGGAAAACCTGAAAGTTCTTTATGGCACCGGTGCCATTTACGTGAATGATGAGAATGAGCCCATCCGAAAAGGAGGGGTAAGATACACGATCAAAGACGGTATTGTATTTGATGCCAAGCAAATGTTACAAGATGTGGCAGACATGGTTGAACAGGCGAAAGCTGAAGAAGGATACGAGATCATCCAACCCGGGCTGGATTACTGATTACTAATTATTTTATTCATCACAGAGAATAGCTTACATGAGTTGGCATGCGCGTCGTGACCTGAGGAAGGTTCACAGATGGGGAGGTGCTTTGATAGCCCTGCCCTTTCTGATTGTTCTGGTAACCGGGTTAATTTTACAAGTTAAGAAACAAGTGGATTGGGTTCAGCCTCCTTCAACACAGGGAGTTTCAACGATTCCTTCTATTAGCTTTGATGAGATCCTATTGGCCTCTAAGGGAGTCCCTGAAGCTGAAATATCAACTTGGGATGATATTGACAGATTGGATGTGCGACCTGATCAAGGCATCGTAAAGGTACGTGCTGCAAACCGTTGGGAAATTCAAATTGATACCGAAACCAGTGAAGTTCTACAAGTTGCTTACCGCCGTTCAGAATTACTGGAATCGCTGCATGATGGCTCTTGGTTCCACGATTCAGCTAAACTATGGGTCTTTTTACCTTCCGGTATTGTAGTCACTGTTTTATGGATCACAGGAATTTACCTTTTCTCTATACCCTATTTTGCAAAACGTAAAAACAGGAAAAGGCGCGAAAAGCGGAAGAAGAATGCTAAAATTAAATAGCATTCCACCGTTTCTATTCTACTGATTCGTAAACAGCTCTTTCAAAATCATCATAAAACTCTGCCTGTCCCATAGACGGTAGCACCTGCGTCATCAAAATTACGACCATGTCGTATTCAGGATCCATCCAGTACGTGCTTTGAAAGGCTCCACCCCAGCTTAAACTTCCTGCTGATCTTTTACCGGCCTCATACCCTTCTTCTGTAGTTATCATGAGTCCATATCCAAATTTATTCCCATCCAAATCAAGCTCTCCAATCTGATTTGAGCTCATCAAATCTACTGTTTCTTCTTCAAGTATTCGCACACCATTCCATGCACCACCATTGTGCAAAGCTGATAAAAATGTATGATAGTCGGCAGTTGAAGAGGTTAACCCAGCACCTCCGGAATAGTAGGTCATCGCTCCGCTAACAGGAAAATTTGGAGTGATTAGCCCATAATCATCCTCAGGATATGGAACCAGTGAGCTGTCCTGAATGGTATATAATCGGGTTAAATCGCCTGTTCTTCCGGGATGATAGAACCCGATATCTTCCAAATTCAGCGGCTCAAATATATGCGTCTCGAAGTACTCAGCGAGTGAAAATCCGGAGGCTACTTCAACTACCCGCCCCAGAACATCGGTGTTCAGCCCATAGGTAAATTGCTCTCCCGGATCATGAGCTAATGGTAAATCTGCTAAAACAGCCATGGTTTCTTCAATGAAAACGGAGTCTTCCGTACCCAGATCCGGAACACCGGCCTCTGTAAATATCCTTGAAAAAGTGCTGTTTGTGAATCCATAAGCCACTCCTGAAGTATGTGTAAGCAAGTCATGAATGGTAATCTCGCGATCAGCAGGCCGGGTTTCATAATTCCCCGTTTCTTCGTTGAATTCGGTCAGCACAACAGGATCGTCAAATTCAGGGATGTATTTTTTAACTGAATCATTCAAAGAAAGTTTTCCATCTTCATAAAGCTGTAAAATAGCGGTGGTTGTAATGATTTTTGTCATGGAAGCTATTCGAAACAGGTCATCAGTTTCCATGAGCTCTTATTCTTCCCTATTATTCCAGCCCCACGCTTTGCGAGCAATAATCGTATCCTCTTTTGAGACCATCGCCACTCCCCCAGCTATTCGGCCAAGTGCTACCTGATTTTCTAAGACCTCATCAAGGGCTTCAACCAGCTCTTCATCCTGTGCATAAACGTAGGGTTGTTGCTGATTCTCTGTCTTTAAGGTGCAGGATGCAACAAAAAACAGAATTAGTAAGGATAAACCGTAAAATCTTAACTTTTTCATAGTAGCAGGTTAATTGAATTTAAATAGGGGGGATCAAGAATATAATCAGCTGCTAATATAACAGAGATTTATAACACTGCAACTATCGTTTACTCTTATTAAATAGCAAAAAAAATGGTCCAAGCTTGAAGCTTGAACCATTTTCATCTCAATAGTAATATGTGATTTCTTTAGAAGCCAGGTAGCAACATCACGGCATTCTGTACCATTCGGCTTGGTCCAACCCAAAACATGCGATACTGAGTATTATCGAGCAGAAATACCACTTTCCCGCTTCCCATATTCTGTACAGCAGCAAAAGCTTTGCCCTTGGCTTTCTCTTTATTCTCCTCGGACGCATATCCGGAGGCCAATACTTCACCTTCTTTAGCATAATACCCAACGGTCTGCATGGATGTTGTTGGTACAAGACCATCATCGCCAAATTTCAGAGAATAGAGCGTTTCTGGTAATCCAAAGGCCAATGGGTTCGTATTATCGATCACCCCTTTAAACGCAGAACCGGGGATTCTCTCCAGTCCAAATACATCTTCACGATCGGCATATTTGGTATAAGCTTTTTCGTCAACTTCAGTACTGTCTTCCTCTTCTTCCTCTTGGTAGAGTTCAACACCGGTAAATCCTGATCTGTCTTTAGTTAACCATGATCCACTTCCTTCGGTGCCAATCAGGACCCCACCATTGCGAACCCACGATTTCAGAGCATCTATATCAGAATCACTCCAAACACCGCTAAGTCCACCCCAAGAGCCGGGCAGCAGTATTACATCATACTCATTCAAATCGCCTGCACCGAAACTTCCAGCACGTATACGGTTTATGCCAAACTCTGTCCATTGATCAAAGAGGAACCATAATTGTCCGGCAGTATAAGAGCTGAAGGGAGAATCAACCATCAAGGCTACATTAGGCTTTTGAACCGGTTCACTATCAGATGAAGCAAGATCCATACCTTCATCCATCCTTCCGGTATCAAATCCTTCAACAACTACATTGGCTTCTTCAGCAAGCTGACTCATATCGTAGTGAATTTGAGACCTCTTCTCATAATTTCGTCCGATTAAGACTATCAAACTACCTTCGGTGTAGGTTGTACCTTCGTAAGTGAAAGTCCTGCCTGCACTGCGTACGTTATATCCCATATCCCACAGTTTTGCCAAGGCTTTTGGTGCGTGTCGCTGTTTCCAGTCAATGACATAGGCATACTGAGCACCCTGATTTTCAAAAGCCATTGGATAACTCAGCTCTTCGGTTACTATCTCAGTTGAGGCTCCTACATTGCTTGTTGTCCAGGCCGCATCCAGGTTATAGGCTAATGGAATGGACCAAGTCGCCATATCATACATGACTGAATCTTCAATCTCCATTTGGTTTCGGAACAGCGTATTTACAAAAAGGTGCTTAGGCTGATCGGTTTTGATAATAAAATCACCAGCTTCAAAATTTTGGGTTGATGAACTTCCATCCCAATAGCTGTAAGAGTTTCGCTGGTTGAAATCTTCCGTTGCTCTTTCTATCTGTACATTATGTTTTAGCAACAGATTTACTACCTGATAGGTGTAATCATTTGAATTATTTTTGAGAACGTACGCTTTAGTATTTCCCTTTTGACTGGAGGGAGAAACTGAATTTTTGAAATAACCCAGTAGTCCTTCTTTGTTCTCTACAGAGGTACTTACTACAGCTATACTATTTGTATAATGATCAAAGACACGTTGTCTTAAAGTCAATATATATCCATCGTCAGTTTCAACTGCGCGACCTCCGCTACTGTGGCCGCCTTGTTCAGCCAGCATCCCAATTCCACCCATCACACTGGGATAGGAAGAACCGTAACCCGGGTAGAAGAAATCGAAGGCTTCTCTGGTGGCATAGTTTACATTGGCTTTATCAAATTCTTCGATGAGTCCGCGACCAAATTCATCTGCCCATTTATCATATTCTGCAGGAAGCTCAAGGTTTCTTGGAGTTGTTCCCGGCATGGCAAAATAGTTGTTGTTATAACCCTGTTCATGAAAATCCATGTGTACTTGCGGCATCCACTGCTGATAAGCAGCAATACGGCCCTGGGACTCAGGATGTACCAACCATACCCAGTCACGGTTCAGATCAAACCAATAGTGATTGGTACGTCCACCCGGCCATATTTCATCATGTTCCAGATCATCAGTATTTTTGTTCAAGATATTTGCCCGCGCAGATTTATACCAATACACATATCGATCGCGACCATCGGGGTTTATCATCGGATCGATAATAACAACTGCATTTTCCAGCCAGTTTTCGGTCTCACTGTCATTGCCCGCTACTAAACGATAAGCCGCTTGCATAGCCGCTTCACTGCTTGAAGGTTCATTGCCATGCACGTTATAACTCAACCAAACTACAATAGGCCGGTCCTCTATAGACGAATCTTCCGGATTATTGGCGAGCTCTACGTTTCCACTTCGAATGGATTCTATATTATCCATATTTTCTTCGGAGGATATCACCGCATAATTCAGAACACGCCCCTCATAGGTTGTGCCATACTTGTGGAAGGTAATCTTATCAGACTCTTCGTCCAGGTTTTCAAAATATCCCATCACTTGATGGTGAAAAGTAAATTCTTCGCCAATCTCGTACCCTAAATATTCAGCTGGAGATGTGATATCGGTGTCATAGCTGATATCCGGGTGAAATTGAAAACGTTCGAAAGCATCTTGCTGCGCAAAAGCAAAAGTAGATGTCAGCAAAAACGCGAGAATAGTAACTGTTTGTTTCATGTGTAAAATGATTTGGTTAACGCTATTTGGCTTTAATTAACACTTTAAAATAAAGGTATTTTGCTAAGAATAAATGCCACTCTACATTTTAAAAGTATGGGTGTATTTAATCAGAATTGAGCGGCTCTGATTTCTTGGTAACTCTACATTATTAAATGATGAACCTTCAAGTACCGTATTTATGGTTTGATCAAAGACAATCCATAGATCTTGTCCTTCCCTGAAATTGTAACGAAATCTGTAATTGGCGCCAACTAATTCAGCTACATTACTGTACTGTACAAAAACACTGGAAGAAATCTTTTTATTGAACGCAAATTGTCCCTTTAGACTTCCAACATGTGCATTATAATCTGTTTGCTCTCTTCCATCAATGTCTGGAAAACGCAACATGGTTAATTGGTAGCTTCCGGAAAGTTCAAGATGAAGATTAGCTACAAACCTTGGATCAATTTTAATTTGTGTTCGTGTTCCGTCAAACAATTCACCAAGTTGTAAGGTAAACCTACTCATAAGTTTGTTGGTACGAGGCGTACTGTACATTATAAATCCATCAAAAAACTCATAGTCTGCTACAGGAACAAAAATTTTACCGGCTAAATTAAAGGCTTCAGTAGGTAATAAATGCTCTTGTTTGTAATTAATAGAAGACCAAATAAAACTGCTATTCTTAAATCTGCTGCTCCATCTGAATGAGGTTGATCGACTTCTGAGATCGTAAGAATCATTTTCTAAAATATTTTCGCTCTCGATACTAACAGAATGCTTACTAAAGATTGAATTTGCACCGGGTCTCCATCCATAATCCAGGTTATAAAAATAATCAGAAGTATTCCTTGTCCTGTAGAAGCCTATACCGGGATCAAAATACTGGCCGGACCTATTTACATAAAATTGATATAAAAATCCTGTACTGGCTCTTCGTTCCCAGGAAAGCCTGAAAATGCTGTTGTCACTAAAATTATTTCTACTACTTTCAGGTACACCACTGTCATGAGATTGGCTAATACGCAAGGTCAAATAATCATCGGCGAATAAATTTAAATCTGTATCCAAGCCCAAAACTACATTAGACTTTCCGTCGGCACCTATACGACTGGTTACAATCCCGCCTGCGTATGAACTCGGATTTAGAACGCCTTGCTTAAGCCTTAAAACCCCAAAATTTTCAGAAGGCAGGTTTGGACTTGATTCCGTTTGAAGATTTAAAAAGCCTACATCCAAGTCACCTACTCTTCCCGTCAACCTTGCTCCACCATAAATTCTAACGGGTCTTCCCCGGTTGTCCAGCCCAATTTTACGGCTATAAAAAAGTCGGGTATCTCCAAAATTAAAGTCAAAAAGGCCTGAACGCTGCTGAAAAAACTGTCTCTTTTCGGGAAAGAAAATTGAAAAACGAGTTAAATTTAATCGCTGTTCATCATTTTCCACCTGTGCAAAATCTGTATTAGCCGTCAAATCTAGCGTCAGATTATTTGTGACATTATATTTTATGTCGAACCCAAGCTCTCTTTTTATATCCTCATCATAGACATATGCTGTACCAGACTCATTTAACGTATTTGTATTTTGCTGGAGGAAACCACCTAAAACATATGGAGTAAAATATACAGGCTTAGGGGCATCCACATTATTAAGTGTAATATCCTGGGCTTTTGAGGGTTTTATATTTGCTTCATCCCAGTTGGGAGGTATCTCGGGGAATATGTGCCTTTCATTGTGTTTTGAAAGCCAACGATATACAATCAATCCCATTTCAGCTACGCCCTCATTACTTTGAAAGCCAATACTGGAAAACGGGATCCTCATTTCAACATACCACCCCTCATTATTCTGTGTAGTCTCAACATCCCAGTGGGTATCCCAGCTATCATTTATTGGTCTGCTTCCACCGGTTCTATTCGCATCGTTTGCAATGGACTGATCAAACCTTGTTCCGGCAGGATTGGTAAAAAACCGCAATCCGTTTTGATCATCATTAAAAGGATCCAGTACTACCGCAAAAACATCATCTCCGCTGTACCTGTCACGATACAAACTATTGGCAGTAATGGTGGAAGGATCACTGGTAAATAACTTGGCCGATACATAAAGATACTGATCATCATAAGCCGTTCTCACTTCTGTTTTTTCGCTCATCTCTCCCAAAAAAACCGGTTCATATTGAACCATCATATATGGATTAATTTTATTCCAGGCAGATTCGTCTACTTTACCATCAAAAATAATAGGTTCAGATAACCTTTGAATTTCTATAGTTGATTGTGAATAACTAGTGGCCGTTAGTAGAATCACTAATAGACAACTACATAATATTTTTAACCTCATTTAACTGACTAAATTTAATTTATCCCTAAAGATTTTATTTATCCTTCTAATGTAGTTTTACATTTTGGAAAATGTAATCAATTGAGTCATTTAAAAAGGACCGGGGGGTGTTAAACTCTGAAAATTTAAAGATAATTAGCTGGCTAAAACATTGACCCATAGATCTATATCGTTACACTCTATTACTCCTAAATAAGTCCTTTTCTTTTTTGGGGATTTATATGAATTTTAAGACATGGAAAAAAATATGAACACTACTCACACTACCCCAAAAATTGAAACTATCAAAGAAGCGCAAGAGCGTATTGCAGGTTATGCCCACAGAACTCCCGTACTAACCAGTAAACAGGTAAATGAAAAGACCGGGAGTGAAATTTTCTTTAAATGTGAAAATTTTCAAAAAGTCGGCGCCTTTAAATTTCGCGGGGCTTCCAATGCTATTTTCTCGCTTAGTGAAGAAGAGGCTACGAACGGCGTAGCAACTCACTCTTCAGGAAATCATGCACAGGCTGTTGCATTAGCGGCTAAACTCCGAGGCATACCCGCTTACGTGGTGATGCCTGAAAACGCCCCAAAAGTGAAAGTGAAAGCCGTAAAAAATTACGGGGCTGAAGTGACTTTTTGTGAATCCACTTTGGAAGCCAGGGAAACTACCCTGGAAAAAGTAGTAAAACGAACTGGTGCCACCTTCATTCACCCTTATGATGATGCCCGTATTATTGCCGGTCAGGGGACTTGTGCCATGGAGTTGTTGGAAGATCATCCCGACCTTGATATCATAATTGCTCCTGTTGGCGGAGGTGGATTATTGAGCGGAACGGCAATAGCGGCTAAAGCCATAAAACCCAATATCCAAGTTATTGGAGCTGAACCTGCCAATGCTAATGATGCTTACCAATCTTTTAAAGAGGGAAAACTGATCCCTGTTCAAAACCCCAATACCATTGCCGACGGACTCCGTACTTCTTTGGGCAAACTCCCCTTTTCCATCATCATTGAGTATGTGGATGATATTGTTACTGTACCTGAAGAATCTATAGTGGAGGCTATGCGTTATGTTTGGGAACGTTTGAATATGATTATCGAAGCGTCTTGCGCAGTTCCTGTAGCTGCGGTATTTGATGGGAAAGTGGATGTAAAAGGAAAGAAAGTCGGTATTATTATCACCGGTGGAAATGTGGATTTGGAAAATTTACCTTGGTGATATTGAGCCTCCATCTACCGCTTTTATTTTTTTTGTGGGTTCAAACATTAAGATTTTAAAATTCCTTTCAAACCAACGAAACTATTCCTGCAGCTTTGTCGTCTAAAGTTATTGAACTAACTTCTTTTATTATGGGACCAAAAAACAAACAAGGCAGCTACACTTTTGAGTCTGAATCAAACACAAGTTCAAAATACGATTCAGACTTCGATCTTGATGAATATATTCAACGAAAGAGCCAAGAGGCAGATCATGAGCACTTTCAACCTTACGCTAACGATCAAGGGAAGAAAGCACGTTTAAAAATGCGGTTTTGTTTTTCCTGGTTTTCGCTGCTGCCTTTCTCTGGATAAATGACTGGAGTATTTCTCAAACCTGGAGCAGTGTTTTTGGAAATGAAGATCCTATTGCTGAAGTAGCCACAGAAGTACCTTCTCTTAATGCCCCTGAAGCTCCTCCCTTGCCTCCTGAATTTGCGGAAAACTCTTCCGACTATGTAGAATTTTTGAGTACTGCCAACGAAGCAGGGCTTGGTAATTATTTTTCCAACACTGCTTTGCAGGCTATGTATCAAGCAGACGTGCCAATTGAGTATTTGGACGATTTAATTAATGCCGGGTATCAGGATTTTTCCTACCCAGAAGTTATTGGATATTACAGTGGTGGAGTTACCATAGATTATCTCGACCAATTACGTGATACAGAGTTTTTGCGTGAATTTTCATATCCGGCAATTATAAGCTTCTATAATTCTGATGTTCCGATGGAATATTTAAGTGGTTTAAGACAAGCCGGTTTCATCCAAACTTATTCTTATCCGGCTATAGTCAGCTTTTATAATTCCGGAGTAACCAATGAATATTTAAACAATTTGAGGCAATTTGGTTTGGCTGAAAGTTTCTCTTATCCAGCCATTGTCAGTTTTTATAATTCCGGTGTAAGTATCGAATATTTAGATCAACTTAATGGATATGGATATCTTTCCGATTTTAGTTATTCTGCCATTGTAGCTTTTTACAATTCAGGAGTTACAGTCGAATTCTTAAACCAATTAAATAGTAATAATCTTCTTGAAGAAATGAGCTACCCCGATATTATTTCGACATTTAATGCAGATAATTAACTATTTCAGCTTAAGTTATTTTTTGAAAACTCTCACCCTCTCTAAACTGAAGGTTATATAAGTGACTATAAAGTCCACTTTGATCAACCAATGCAGCATGGGTACCCTGCTCAACAATTCTTCCCTCATCCATCACTAAAATCTCGTCAGCATGTTGAACGGTTGATAAACGATGGGCAATGACGAAAGTGGTTCGATTTTCCATGAGCCTGGTCAATGCTTCTTGCACCTGAACTTCTGATTCTGAATCAAGTGATGAAGTAGCTTCATCTAACAGCAATATTGCCGGATCTTTAAGAATAGCCCGCGCTATGGCTAATCTCTGCCTTTGACCACCACTAAGCTTAACTCCTTTCTCCCCAATCATTGAATCGTAGCCATGTTCTGTTTGAAGTATAAAATCATGGGCATTGGCATCTTTTGCGGCCTGAATAATTTCCTCACCAGTTGCGTCTAATTTTCCATACATAATGTTTTCCCGAATGGTTGTTCCAAATAAGTGAACTTCCTGTGGAACAATTGAAATGTGACTTCTCAGCGATTTAAATTTTATATCCTGAATATTTTTTCCATCTACGTAGATGGCTCCCTTTTGAGGGTCGTAAAAACGAGGGAGCAAATTTAACAGCGTGGTCTTACCTGCCCCACTTGGTCCTACGAGAGCCACCGTTTTCCCGGCCTCAACACTGAACGAAACTCCCTTTAACACGTCTTTTTCCCCTTCATAGCTAAACCAAAGGCCTTCCACTACAACTTCTCCATTTACTGATTTCAAGAATTCTGCATCCGGATTATTTTCTATTTCCGGAGTTTCTTCCAGCAGTTCAAAAATTCGTTCAGATGCTCCTGCAGCGGTATTAACTGCAGTGTATAGTCGGGAAGTTTGACTGATGGATCGGGAGATATTTAAAGCATAAATAATGAAAGCAACCAAATCACCCGCGGTTAGTCTATCTGCAAGAACCTCTTTCCCTCCATACCAAAAAATGATAACCAGCGTACTCATAAACATGATACTTACGCCTGACCAAAACAACTGAGTAAGTACAACTTTTTTGCGTGCTGTTGTGAAAAGCTTTTCGACGGCTTGTTGATATCGTCCTACCTCATAGTCTTCGCGTACAAAAGCTTTTACCAAGCGAACAGCCCCGAGGGCATCTTCAGCAACAGCGGTAGAATCAGCCAATTCATCCTGAATGTCTTTGGAAAGGTGGCGAATCTTTTGCCCAAAATACCTTGTCACTATGGTTACAAAAGGAACCGTTACAAAAATCACCATGCTTAATCGCCAGTTTAGCACCACCATCAATGAAACCGAGCCTATCAGCGAAAAGGTGATGGTGAGTAATTGGGGAAGTGAGTCCGTCAATGCTGTACGGATAGAGCCGACATCATTAGTGAGCCGGGATGTAATTTCCCCCAATCTTCGCTCTGCAAAAAATTTAAATCCAAGTCGGTGTAAATGTTCGTACACCGTTTTCCTTAAATCAGTTATTACCCGCTCTCCTACCCACTCCAAGTGGTAGTTTCCAAAAAATGAGAAGGCTGCCTGCAACACAAATAATCCAAATAGTCCGATAGCTAAGAGATTCAGTAATTCATTGTTACCGGAATCAAACACGGCATCCAGTAATTCACGTAGCCCGAGAGGAACCGTCAACCAAACAGCAGATGCAAGTATAGCGGCCACCGTTGCCAAATAAAATCTCAGACGATAGGGTTTACTAAGCGCAAAAATCTCTTTCAGCGTCAGCCAAAGTGATTTAATGGATTTGTTTTCTTTTATCTCGCTTTTACTCATGATTGAATATAAGTCTTCATCCCAATAAACCGTTCATTAAGAAGATATTTTTTCGGGGGTATAGCCTGACCTCTATTACAGTAATTTGTATTTACAGGATTTAAAAATAAATACAAATCAAATGAGATTTTTTGCAGTCAAATCACTATCTATATACAAACAAAAAACAAAACTATCTGCCTATGGATGGGGAAATTTTAACCTGGATTTTTTTAATTGGCGGTATCCTACTGATGCTGCTTGAAGCTGTACTCCCCGGAGGCATTGCTTTTCTACTGGGAGTCAGTGGTTTGGGAGTTGGGGTACTACGATATTTTGGCTTTCTTGAAGATCCCTTTACCGCAACTTTAGTGTGGCTGCTTACGTCAACTGCGCTAACCATTGCCATTCGTCCTTTCATCAATAAATACTTTAAGGGTGAATCCTACTCTAAACTGGCGGATGAAGATTTTGAAGCCATGGATCAAATTGTGGAGGTTACAGAGCCGATCAATGAGTTTGATAATGAAGGGCGCATACGCTTTCAGGGCATTTCATGGCAAGCGCGTTCGCTGGAAGGGGAAATTCCCGCCGGTGCTCAGGTTCGTATAAAATACCGTGATAACACCACATGGATTGTAGAACCGGTGGATGAACTCGATACCCCATTAACAGGTAATCAACTTAAAGAATTAAATTAGGAGTAAACTGATATGTTGTGGACTACTCTACTTGTCATCATCGTACTTTCATATTTTATACTTACCCGGCTGTTCCAAATTGTTGAATTTCGCGAAGAAGTTATACAGGAACGGCTCGGAAAATATAAAAAGACCCTTAAACCGGGTTTCCATTTCTTAATTCCCTTTGTTGACCGGCCGGCTTACAGTCAGGAAATGAGGGAACAGGTTATTGACGTCCCCAGCCAGACTTGCATCACCAAAGATAATATTGAAGTAGCTGTGGATGGACTCGTTTACCTTAAAGTAATGGATTCTCATAAAGCCAGCTACGGAATTTCGAACTATCAGGCGGCTGCAGTAAACTTGGCACAAACTACCATGCGGTCCGAAATCGGTAAAATGACCCTGGATGATACCTTTTCGGAACGAGATAAGATGAATGAAAACATTGTCCGTGAGATTGACAAAGCTGCCGACCCCTGGGGCATTAAAGTGATGCGATATGAATTAAAAAATATCAATCCATCTAATGAGATCGTAGATACCATGGAGCGGCAAATGGAAGCTGAAAGGGAGAAAAGGGCCGAAATAACCAATTCAGAGGGACACCGACAAGCTCGTATTTATGAATCTGAAGGGGAACAGAAAAGCCAGGTTTTGGTATCTGAAGCCAACCGACAAAAGCGAATTAATGAAGCCAAAGGACGGGCAAAGGAAATTGAGCTCATTGCCACAGCTACAGCCACAGGCATACGTAGAATAGCAGAAGCCATTGAACGTCCCGGCGGCGAGCTGGCTGTAAAAACAAAATTAGTAGAACAGTATATCAAACAATTCGGGAATATCATTGAGAAATCCAAGGTATCCGTACTTCCTACTGAAACAGCTAACCTGAAGACCTTTTTTGAGGGAGTAAGCCAAATCAGTGATCATACCAAAGACGCATCAACAACAAAAACTAATAATTAAGGAGACAGACCATGGAAATCATTGAAACCATCAGTAAAGTACTCTTAGGACTCTTCTCCATTTACGTAATGTATCATTTCATCCGTTCGCTGCGGTTGGTACCCAATCAATTCGCCTTTATTGTAGAACGGCTTGGGAACTACCACAAGACACTGGGTCCCGGATTTCATGCTCTTATCCCATTCATAGACAAAGTAGTGTACAAACAAGATCTGCGGGAAGAAACCATTGAGGTGGAGCCTCAGGAGTGCTTCACCAAAGATAACGTAAAAGTTGAGGTAGACGGGGTCATCTATCTAAGTGTAGTAGATCCGGTTAATGCCAGTTATGGAGTCACTAACTACAGATATGCGGCCGTACAACTTGCACAAACTACCACTCGATCTGTCCTTGGAAACATGGATCTGGATCAAACTTTTGAGGAACGAGCTGCTATGAGCCGTGAAGTGGTAAAAGTACTTAGCGAAGTGGAACAGGTTTGGGGTATTAAAGTCCACCGCTATGAGATAAAGAATATCGTCACACCACGAACCGTACAAAAAGCAATGGAGCGACAAATGACGGCCGAACGAGATCGCCGGGCTATCATCGCAAAATCAGAAGGAGTTAAAGGTTCTAAAATTAATGATGGCGAAGGGATTAGGGCTGAAATTATTAACATCTCAGAGGCTGAAATGCAGCGACGTATAAACGAAGCTGAGGGTTACGCCGAAGAAATCCTATCCATTGCCGAGGCTACCGCCAAATCTATCGAAGAAGTGGCCGATGCACTATCTCAACCCAAAGGAGCAGAAGCTATGAAACTCCAATTGTCTGAAAAATACATTGAGACGCTGTCCGGACTTGGAAGGGATGAAAACAGTGTTATCTTACCCAAAGATATCTCAAATTATGAAGCCCTCATGGAAGGTTTATCACTTAAAGACCTCGAGGAGCAAAAGAAAAAATAAAATTTATTTACTGATTTGGTTTATTCATCCTTACATACCACTGTAAAATTGAACGTTTGGGTTGTGATAGCAGCTTGTTTATTTCTGACGTTCAGCTGCAGCAAGGATAATAAAAACAGTACCGAGCCAGAACTGTCTTGCCCCGAAATGCCCTCTACAGTTAAAGGTGTTGCCTATTCTCCTCTTGGGTTTCCTGAAACGTATGAGAATACCGACGACTTTTATTCTGAAATTGATCAAATAGGTGATTTCTCCGTTTTCATGAATACTCTTTGGCGCGACAGTGAAGAACGTTCAGAAGAAATTCCTGAAGCCCATCTCTCACTAATGAAGGCAACAAATTCAAACTGCTTTACTCCTGTATCTGGTTTTGGTTGGATTGAAGGAGACTTTGTTTCATTAAGGCATCCTGACTTGGGAGTTAATAACTGGACGAATGAAGTATCAAGAGAAGCCTTCATAAACATGTTGGTAGAGTATGTAACCACTTATGAACCTCCCTATGTGTTTATTGGTAATGAAGTTAATTTTTACTACGATAATTTCCCTGATGATTATACCAACTGGGTAGAATTTTATGGAGAAGCCTACAGCGAAATTAAAAGCACCGGTACTGAAACAAAAGTAGGCACCATTTTCAACTTTGAACATGTAGCAGGTATAGGCAAAAACGTTGGCTGGAATGAACCCCAATGGGGAGCCATAGATCAATTCGATCCAAATACTTTGGACGTCATTGGCTTAACCATGTATCCTTATCTATCAGAAGATACTCCCCAGGCTATTTCAAACTCCTATCTATCCCCTCTTTTACAACGAGATGCAGCCGATAATACCCCAATTTTTATAACAGAAACCGGCTGGCCCGGAGATGCTTCTTTAGATGAAACCAGAAGCTGGAGGATGGGAGAAGAATTTCAAACTTCATACATTCAAAAATTAGGTGATGTAGTCAATGGTGTTAATGTGATTGGTCTGAATTGGCTTTTCATGAATGAGATGCGTAATACCTGCAGCTCCTGCAATAAATGGATTAATTTTGGAAGTGTCAGCTTAAAAGACAGCTTAGGGAATAAACGTCCCGCTTATGATACTTTTCTGGATTTATCTTTTTAGTATTTTTATAAATACTCCGGCAGCACTTCCTAAACTTCTGTTAAAATTCATCAATTCTCCTCCCTCCTTCTTTCCACATTTTTAAAAAAGGAATGAAATTGTTACCTATGGTTCATCATTCTAAACAAGGGTCATTTAACTAACTACATATGCATAATCGGCAATATATCACTTTTACGTTCCTATTTTCTTTAGCACTTATACTTTCTCTTTCCTCTCCTGCTGAAGCCCGACAATCAACTTTTCCAACTTCTCAAATCGACACCGCTTTCTACCATGACCTCCAATTTCGCACGGTAGGCCCCACCCGGGGCGGACGTGTGACAGCAGTTGAAGGTCATCGGGATCATCCCTATACGTTTTATATGGGTGCCGCCGGGGGCGGTGGCGTTTGGCGAACAACCAACTATGGGGATAGCTGGGAAAACCTTACGGATGGCAAAGGCTTTAAGAGTACGTCCATTGGTGCAATAGAAATTCCTGAATCTGATACGTCTATTATCTATGTGGGCACCGGGAGTGAAGGGATTCGAGCTAATGTAACCACAGGTCGTGGAGTGTATAAATCGACCGACACGGGTGAAACATGGACGAATTTAGGATTGGAAGAAGGTGGACAGATTGGCGCCATTAAGGCCCATCCTGAAAATCCTGATTTGGTGTATGTAGCCGCACTTGGACATCCGTTCAAAAAAAATGACCAAAGAGGCGTGTTTAGATCAGAAGACGGGGGTGAAACCTGGGAAAATATTTTATTCGCTTCAGATTCTACCGGGGCCGTTGACCTGGAATTTAACCCTGAAAACCCCAATGAAATTTATGCCACCATGTGGAGAGCAGAACGCAAGCCATGGACGATAATCAGTGGTGCTGAAGTTGAGAATGGAATTTATAAATCAACCGATGGCGGTGATAGCTGGACGAAACTTGAAAATGGCCTCCCAACAGGATTAACCGGTAAAATGGATATTGGTGTCACTCCTGCCAACCCCGATCGAATTTATTTATTGGTTGAAGCGCCGGGAAACAAACAGGGGCTTTATCGCTCTGACGACCGAGGCGAAAGCTGGACCCAAACCAGTGATCATGGCGGACTGATGAGTCGTCCCTTCTATTTCACTAATATCACTGCCCATCCAAAAGATCCTGATATTGTGTATGTAGGTAACGTCAGGTATTGGGTTTCAACAGATGGAGGCGAAAACTTTGAACGACGTCCCGTAACTCATGCTGACGTTCACGACTTATGGATCAATCCGGATATGCCTGACATCCAGGTTCAGGGCAATGACGGTGGTGCTACGGTAACTCTTGACGGAGGTAAAACATGGTCGACACAGTATAACCAGCCCACCGCTGAACTCTACCAGGTAGATATAGATGATCAGTTTCCATACTGGCTTTATGCAGGACAGCAAGATAATACAACCATTTCAGTACCGAGCTTACCGCCGGCCGAAAGTGCGGAAAATAATCAGGGACTATGGCATATGGCCGGTGGTTGTGAAACTGGTCCTGCGGTTCCGCAAATTAACAACCCCACAACCGTTTTTGCCAATTGTAAAGGCCGATTTGGAACCTATAGTACTATAACCGGTCAGCAGCGCAATTACTATGTTGGAGCGGAATATATGTATGGAAGAAATCCAAGTAAACTTCAGTTCCGGTTCCAGCGTGTGGCTCCCATAGAAGTTTCGCCTCATGATTCAAGTGTAGTTTATAATGGCTCACAGTACGTGCACAGAACCTCAGACGGCGGGATTACATGGGAAACCATTAGTCCTGATCTAACTGCCTTTAAAGACAAATTCCAGGTAGCCTCAGGCGGACCGATAACACGAGATATTACCGGTGAGGAACATTTCAGTACTATCTATAAAATTGAAGTTTCCTATCATGACCCGGATGTAATTTGGACCGGCGCCAATGATGGAGTGATCTATGTTACTCGTAATGGCGGAGATAGCTGGACAAACATTACCCCGGGAACCTTACCACCAAACGGACGAGTGGACGGCATTGCTCCATCTTATCATAATCCCGGGACTGCTTACGTAGCTGTGCAACGCCGATTGCTTGGTGACTTTCACCCCTATATATACAAAACAGATGATTATGGCCAAAACTGGAGTTTACTCTCCGATGGCCTAAATGGAATTCCTGACGACTATCCTGCCCGCAGTGTTTGGGAAGATCCGAATCGTGAAGGGTTACTCTATGCCGGAACCGATTTTGGATTGTTCTTTTCTTTGGATGATGGTGAAAACTGGAAACAACTTGAGCTGGGTCTGCCGGTCTCTCCTATAACCGATGTAAAAGTTAAAAATAAAGACCTGGTTCTTTCCACGATGGGACGCGGCTTTTGGATTCTCGATAACCTGACTCCACTTTATCAATTGGATGAACAGTTATCCAATAAAGACAAGCACCTTTTTTCTCCTCGAGATGCTTACCGTATGCGTTATTATGGCGGTGGATTCTATGGAGGCGCACCTCAATACCCTGAAGCCGGAGCAATGATCGACTTTTATATTTCTGAGATACCTAAAGAACAGCTTACGCTGGATATCTTAGATGAGAATGGTACTATAGTCCGCCGTTTTATAGGAACTGTAGATGATGAAAATGATGACGAAGAAGTATCAACTGAACAGAACGATATGATGCCAAATGCAAACACTTCATATGGGGAGCCTGACGATTTTAACATTCAGGAAGGGCATAATCGTTTTACCTGGGATTTGAGATATCCTTCAAACACTATTCCTGCAGAGGACGGCCAAAATTTCTTTGGAGCTACGGGCCCTATGGCTGTTCCCGGTTCTTATCAAGTACGCTTAACGGTAGGTGAAGATTCTGAAACTCGGGATCTTGAACTCAAGATTGATCCTCGGGTTGAACAGATAGGAGTAACTATCGAAGATATGCAGGCTCAATTGGAGTATAATCTGGAAGTCAGAGATGCTCTTGGTATCGCAGAGCGGATGGTTGCCCAAATGGACACCTTGCGTAATCACCTAACATCTAATGAGGATGAAAAGACTTCACAAGAAATGCAACGACTCAACGATCTCTATAATCGTTTGGAAAGCTCTGATGAGGGGAGCTATATGCCTCCCATGCTTATTGATCAGCTTGGGTATCTGTATCGCATGACTCTTTCATCAGATCAGAGGCCAGGGAATCAAGCTTATGAACGTTTTGAATATCTGTCAAAAGAATTAGAGATTATTCAGGATGAATGGGAAAGATTAAGACGAAGCATTGAAATTCCTGATTAAGGAATTATTCAGTATGATAAGACTCAAAACTCTCTCCCGCGAAAAGTTGGAGAGAGTTTTTTTATATCAGCACATCTTTTATTCCGGTATCCTGGTAGCCTGCCATGCTACAGCTTTCCAATCTCCATCCCTTTTCACAAATGTTCCTGTATTATAAAACTCCATTCGTTGGTTTGAAGGATTGCTTTCAGTCACCGAAACTAACTTAAATGCCACTACTGCCGCATCCCCATACAATTGAATTTGAACATCTTCGGCATGGTATTTTGAAGCAGGTTCAACACTCCGATCTACAGAATCAGGCATACCGCTCATGATATCAGCCTTGGTAGTTCGGGTTCCGGCAGAACCAGTGTAGATTAAATCTTCAGCCCAAAATCGGTCATGTGTTTCGGGATCATTGTAGGAAGCACCCTCAAGAAATTCATTCAGTAAATCGTTCAGAACTTCTTTCTCATTGGTGGTTTGTGCGTACATCAACATTGGAGTCAGTAGCAGAAATAGGACCGTAAAAAACTTTTTCATGTTTATTTGGATTAATTGGTTGATAGAGTGAGTATAACAAATTCCTCCAAACAAATATCGGTTAGTCCATTAGTTGTCTGATTTTACCTGACACTCTTGGATCTAACTCTTCTTTTAATCGCTCTTGAAGTAATTCTTGGGCCTCATTTTCATTGATGTACTCAATTGCATTAAGGGCATGATATCTCACCCGTGCATCCCGATCTTCAAAAAACATAGGCAGGGTTTGCAGCCAATAATCTTCATTTTGTTCATGGGCTAAAAGCAGTTGCAGTGCATCTCTTTGAATGGAAAATGGATACTCCCCCAAAGCGTACCGGTCGGCAACAGTTATAGATTGTCTGGTGCTATCCAGAGGGCTCGATACTTTTAAAACCTGAATCGCTCTTTCATGTTCTTCATTTTGTGATCCTAATTGCTCTGCCAATGAAACTAAGTCTCTTGCTCCCGTTATTTGTTGATATGTTTTCAGAGCAGTATTAAACAACGTATCCTTTTCTGCCCTCAATAAAACATTGCGCACTGCATATTTTACGCTTTCATTGTCTTCATAATTTGCGAGTGCTTTCAAACCTGACAATCGAATAGATAAATCATCCGAATTAAGGTTAGCCAAGAACGTTTCCTCCGTACCTGAGGCATCCCCGGTAATTTCAGATAATGTTTCGAGTAAAGCCGCCCTAACATCAGGATTTTCTTCTTGCTGAAGTACATCTCGCAGAGCCAACTGTAAATCCGGATTCTGTGTATAGTTTTGCAGTTCTTTTGCAGCTTGAATTTGGTCTTCAGGAACGGAACTGCTTAGCTGACGAATCCAGAACATGAAGGGCTTATTTTCATTCAAGCTTAATACAAGATCTGTTACAGGGTTTAACGTCAGGTAATCAATCCCGGTTAAGATATCGACGGAAACCGAATCACGCATACCGGTAAAAGCAATTTCGGAACGTACCGTATCGGTGAAACTAAACTCGGTGACTTCTACCCCTACCAAAGATTCTATCGGTTCTCCTTCTGCTTCAAAAACCAAGGTCAGGGTGGAATTCATCTCATCATAGAGATACTCTACATTATATGTATATCCTTCTGAAGTAGTTTCTTCTTCAGCATCCAGAATTTGAACTTCCGGCAATACATCCCAATAAATCCCGGTTTCATCATACCAATAATCGGCATATTCCATCCATCCGGTTACCCCTTCAAAGATTTTCACCAAATCAGGTAATGAATTTTCTATGGTCGTTCTCAGATATTCATTTTCTAAATTTGGGATACCTTTTTTCCACAGATTCCACCTAAACACCGATTGCAGCTCATCAGGATTTTTAAGTTGTTCAGTGGTTGAAGGATCTGTAAGAAGTACTTTTAGAAACTCATATCTGTTATCCGGTGCATTTAAGTAGCGATGATAATTTCCAAACCACTGCTCAGCAATACCGCGTTTAAGCTGTGTTCCAAGCGGGCCTAAATTCTGATAGAGGTATATAATTCCTGCCCCCGACTGAATTTCTTCCCAATGATGGTCAGGCAATACCACAATATTTAAAGACTCAAAAGGGTATTCGAAATTTAACCTTTGCTCGTAATTTTTTAGTATTGAAACAGCTATGCTTAGTAGCCCATCCCTAACCTCCGGCATTAATGAATTCTCCGATGCAAAAAATGATATCTGTTTAACACCTGACCGAGCAGTTACTTCCTCAAATTTACCTAAAGCCATGCTAATCCCGGAAACTGAAATCGGTTCAGTTGTTTCCCAGCTAACGGTCTTGTTTTCAGTAGAAACTACTTCATCTCCCATTTTCACCCCATTAAAAACTAATTCATGGTCAGCAGGAATGGTTACTGAAGCTTGAAATTTGGCAGTGACTTCGGGATGATCGGGGATGGGAATCCAGTGATAGCGAGATTTCGGATTCAGGGACGTCCATAAATTGCCGTACACATCCCGATGAATTCCATAAGGTGACGAACTATCCCAAGTGATCATTATAGGAAGACTTTCCCCCGTTTTTAATGTATCTGCTAACATAATTATGAGAGAATCAGAGGAGACCCGATAATCCATTTCGTTTTCATTACTGGAAATTGACCGGATTTCAAGATCAGATGTATTAAAAACAATTTGAGTGAGATCCGATCGGCGCGAAACGATATTAAATATTCCCGATCCACTTATCAGTGGAGTTGATTTGTCAATGGTTAAATCCAGTTCCACATTTTGTATGGTAAACGGCAAATCCGGATACGGTTGGTACTCCCAGTCTGCCAGATTTTCTTGCGCAAATACGGTTGTAGTTAATAGTGCCAGTAAAAATGTTAGTAATCCTTTTTTCATTGCTTGAAATGTGCTTCAAATATTGATTTTACTTGTGGAAAAAGTTGTTTACTTGTGGAATAGCCGTTCCCGGAATGGATAGTTCGATTGCCATGAACATCACAGAATATTCCTCCGGCTTCCTGAACTACGGGTAACAACGCCGCGGCATCCCAAATATTTAGTTCGGGGTCGTACATCAGGTCGGCCCGACCGGTGGCCACCATCATATGGCCGTAAGCATCGCCCCAGGTTCTGTGAATTTTTGTTTTATCCAATAATTCCTGGAAAAGTTCCTGCTGTCCCATCATTCTAAACCTGTTAATTTCAGTAACAAGAAACGTTGAATCCTTTAAATTTTCGGTTTCTCGAACCTTACACGGCTTTCCGTTCAAGGTTGCGCCATGTCCAACGGCAGCAGCACATAATTCTTCGAGTGCTGGTGCGTAAATAATCCCAACTTTGGGTTCATTGTCAACTAAAATCCCTATAAGCGTTGTATAAAAAGGAACCCCATGAATAAACGATTTTGTTCCATCAATAGGATCTAAAATCCATTGTACATTACTTTCTTCATTAACGGAGTCAAATTCTTCACCAACAATACCGTGAGTTGGATATCTTTTTGATATTTCTTCTCGCATTACTTGTTCTGTTTCTCTGTCTGCGATTGTTACAGGAGAGTCATCAGATTTAGCAATAATGTCCACATCTTCTTTGAAATACTTTAGGGTATGTTCTCCACCTTTTTTTGCAATTTCTGTTGCTGCTTGTAATAATTCTTGTATCATTAGTAATGTTTATTCATCAAATATTTAAACTGAGGCGCTACCATCCGCCAAAAACTATACGTATGATAAAATTTCTGCCAATACTTTTTATACAGGCTTTGTGTGCTTTACCGTTTCATGCTTACGCGCAAGATGGAAAAGCTACCATTACCGATGAAAGCAAGTTAAGCATTAAAGGAAAATCAAATGTAAATGAATTTCAGTGCCAATCGGAACATGAATTACATCAAGATTCTTTAAACTATTTTTATCGTGTATCGGGAGATACCGTATTAGTGGACGGAGTGCAGCTTAATCTCCAAATTGATCAGTTTGATTGTGGTAAACGGGCCATCAACAAAGATTTTAGAAGTACACTCAAATATGAAGAATATCCTTTTATTGAGATTATTCTAAATGAACTCGTAGTCTCAGATTCAACAAGCCTTATACCAAAAGAGGCGAAGATAACCATTAGAATTGCGGGAGAAGAAAGACATTACACTGTTACCCTAAATACCTTTTCGAGCAGAGAAGAAAGTTTTACAGTTGGCGGTAACAAAATTCTTAGAATGACTGATTTTGGCCTTGAACCACCCTCCCCTATGTTTGGGCTAATTAAAGTACAGGATGAGCTCGACATACAATTTGATCTTGTGATTAGGAGAAATCAATAATTCAGGATTTTCAAAACCCTGACCGCTTAATTTGGTACTTAAAAAACTTACCTGTTTACTAATACCCTGAGTTCTATTTAAAAAACCATAATTATCACTCTTGTAGATATTAGATAATTCGTTGACAATTGAGGGTGAAGAAGTTGATATAACCCAGAAAGTTGTCATCCCGATGTGCTCGTTAAGCAGTAGGGGCAACCCGGTAGAACACGAGGGATCTCAATGTCCTACTTAGGATGCCAATTCAACCATTGAGACCCATCGCGTTATATCACCAGCCCACCCAAACTCTTTTCCCGCTCTTGGTGACAACTTGGGGGATATATTCTAGACTTGTCATCCCGAGCATGCCGGGTCATGGAGGGGAACCAAGTGCAACACGAGGGATCTCAAAGTGTAATGCTACCTGCCATAGCAGAATTTGAGACCCTTCGCATAATACAACACTCCCTATTCCAACTCATTTCCTGCTCAGGGTGACTATGAAAACCAATCCTTAGCAAGATCTTCCCAGTTAGGGTTCAAACTTTCGATTCACAACAACTAAACATAAAAAAACCGGACAGTGAACATTCAATTTCACTGCCCGGCTCAAAAAATCTTTCACACATAAAAAGAGGCGAGCCTTTCACAGCGCGCCCCTTTCCTATGAGGTCGGTATATTAGAAGCTAATCACAGCTTCTAACATGATTCCGCTAAATTCTGCACCGGCATAGTCGCCGCTGAAACCATCATAAGATTGTGTTACATATTCTAACTTGGTCATAACGTTCTCAGTCATAAACCAGCCACCACCGATGTTGAATCGTTTGATGTCAATGTCTCCATCATTAATAGTTTCTCCGGAAACTGTATTGTAACGAGTTCCTACGTAGAAATCTTCATCTGCACCAAAGCGATAGAGTAGTTCTCCACCTAATTGTGTGAAGGAACGGCTTGAGCTTTCAGTTTTAATTTGACCTGATATAGTCTCAATTACTCCGTAGAACTCTAATCCCTGGAACTTCACAAATGGGTTAATCATAATGGAAGTCATTTCACCGGCTGCAGGTGCTGCACCTCTTGGAGGAGTGAATGTTGGAGCAAAACGACCTGAACGGAAATTGCCTGGCTGAATTACGTTATAATAGCGTGAACCAGCACGGTCACCTGAGTACAAGTAGATAGATGAATTTTGAGATACGTTAAAAAGTGAACCTGTTAACCGAACTCTTAAATCTTCATTTACCTGGCTGTCATATCCCAATTTAGCAAGGATAGAAGGTTTGGCTTTAATAGCTCCTTCTACAGTACTTTGGTTGAGTTTACCATTAGTAAGACCTACCATTCCAAATACATCACCTGAGTAGACATAAACTTCACCACCTACCTCAGTAGTGAACGAATCCATGATATAATTTCCAACAAATGGATTCATCATAGCGGCACCGTTATCGCTTCTTCTAAAATGGTTATCACCATAGTTATTTTCCATGTGACCTACTTTGATACGTACGTGATCAGATAGTCCTGCTAAGAATCCTTCTTCGATAAAGTCAAAGCTGTCTATTTGCAGATAGCCTCCCTTTACCCAAGCTTCAGCGTGGTGCTGTGAGGATAGATATGTACGCAGGTGCATTCTCATACCAGGTGCAAGTGCAACATCGAAGTCAAGGTTAGAAGTTGCCAAGTTAAAGTTTGACTCTAAATCAGCAAGGTTACCTGCATCATTATCGTGCCTTAACCCTTGGAACTGAAGTGTATTGGAACCGCCAATACGTACTTGAACACCATCAAAGGTTTTGTTAGTTGTAAATGGGCTTTCAAATACATTCAATCCTGCCTGTGTAGGAGGTGTATAGTATTGAATATCGTTTCGCTCCTGAGCTTGTGTGTTGAAGCTAAAAGCGCCAACTACTAAGACTAAGAGTGCGGTTGTGAAATATTTGGCTAAAGATTTCATGGTCTTATTATTTATTTGGTTGTTGGTTAGTTATTTAAATTGGTTGTATAAAATTATTGAGCAAATTTTGCATTGAAGATTACGTCAACTTCCTCGCCGGCTCTAATAGCTCCGAACATGGCTCTTGGTGGATCGACGTCATAATCCTTCATATTTATGTTTTGTGTACCTTCAAATAGAATTGAACCGTCCGGGAGTATCTCATAGTCAACATTCATCTGTATAGATTTCGTTACTCCGGAAATAGTTAGATCACCGGTTGCGACAAGAGAGCTGTCATTTATTGAAGTGACTTCTGAAAGTACAAATGTAATATTTGGATACTTTTTCTTATTTAAGGCATCATAAGTTTTATCATCCATACCACCCTTACCACTCTTAATACCATCAACAACAACGTTGAATTCTAAATTAGAAATGGAAGAAATTAGGGTGTCCCCATCAATTTCTATAGTTGCTGTACCGGAGAATTCCTCAGCTTGAGATTCCCAGTCATGAACATTCGAAGTTCCGTCTATTATAACTTCGCTTTCATTGGTTACGGTGGTATAATTTTGCCCATAAAGCATCACCGTGCTTAGCGACAAGATTAGTGTGATTATAATTCTATACATATCGACCTCATTGGTTTTTGTTTTATTGAATTCTTGTTTCTTGAATTCGCTACCAAGATCTCCATACAACATGAAGAAATAATGAAGAAAGGAAATTAAATTTTATCTCTTACAAGATATTATTTAGTAAGAATTTATAAGCTCTTATTGAAGGTCAAAATGTGAAGAAAACATGAAGATTCTAAAAATGGCAGAAGTGCATTTCTTAAGCCAAAAAGTACCACCTATTCTATTGGAAGGCCTTCCATTTCCATGATCTTTAAAGCATTGGTCGTGGGACAGGGACCCGGTTTTATTTTGTACTCGAAACTCATCTTTCCGCCCTCTATTGTTTCAGCAAAATGCCAATTGCTAAGTTGAGGTATTTCTACTTCAAGTGAAGCCAACTCTAAATCATGAGTTGAGATCATCCCGATGCCATTTTTACCGGCTACATTTTTGAGAAAAGCTGTACTTCCCTGGAACCGTTCTCTGTTATTGGTTCCCTTAAATATTTCATCTACAAAAAAGAAAAGTGGTAATTCATGATCACGGTTAAGCTCTTCCAGCAACCGCTTAAGACGTCTAACTTCAGCATAAAAATGAGATAAGCCTCCCTCTAAGGAATCCTTTACATTAATACTGGTAAAAATCCTGAAAAGCTCAGTCTTCATTGAAGAAGCATTAACCGGAGCCCCTGAAAAGGCCATAACAAGGTTAATTCCCACAGTTCTCAAAAAAGTACTCTTCCCCGCCATATTTGAACCTGTAATGAGAAAAAGATCTTTCCCCTCTTCCACGCTGAAATCGTTAGTCACTTTTTCCTCAAAAGGGATGAGCGGATGTCCCAAATCATTAGCTTCCAGTAAATTTTCTTCTGATACATCAAATTTGGGAAATGTATAATCTGGATTGAGAAAAGCGAAAGTAGCAATGGAGTTCAATGCTTCCAGTTCATAAAAAACATCCAGCCATTTTGTGAGTTTTGGAGCAAGTTCCTTTTTCAGCTTTTCCATTTTCATTGAAAAGAACATATCCCAGGGAATTACCATGTTTACCAATGGCCATAACACCTGATTGGTTTGAAGAGAAGCCGCGCCTGCCAACCGAGAGGCTTTTTTGAGGTATTTGGAGGGCGACTCGTCTTCGTTCTGCAAATCTTTTAAAAATGATGAAAGCACACTTCCCGATTCAAATTTGAACTGTTCGATATACAACAAAATCTTTCCAAACCGACTCATCTGCTTATCAATCTGATATCCGGCCTCAAATAATTCAGATATTTTGTGGCTATTGAAATTGTAATATCCCAAATAGCTTAAAAAAGTGATGATTACCCAAGGTCCTGTAATTCCCGCAATCGCTGTTATCAGCAAAACGATATTTGAAATCGAAAGTGCGGACAGAATAAGTAAAGACATTAAAAATTCCACCTCTTTGGGTTTCCTCATCCATTTTAACAAACGGTGCATGCTCCAGTCTTTATCTGAGATCTCCTTCTGACTCATAAAAGCCAATACCTGTAACCGATCTCTAAACCCGGACAATGGAATCAGTTCATTTACCAAATGGTGCCTCCTTTTTATACTCTCGGCTTCAGGTTCTTCTGAAAGCAACCAGTCCAGCAGTCGTTCTGAACTACCTTCATATATACCGGTATCCATTAAGTGATGGAGCGAATAATGTCCTGAAATATGTAAATCCTCAGCAAAAGGATGATCTTTTAGATCTCGATCAAATTTATATTCCGGCAGTTGATCCCAGTCCAGGTTAATACGGGCAATGTGCTGTTGCTTTACATTTTTCAGAAAAACCAGTTCATCTCTGTGATCAGTTATTCTTTTATGGCGGGCTATCAGGTATATGAATCCTCCGATTAAGGCTAACATAGACGTAAAAAAGATGCCGTCGCTCCCCGATTGGGCAATTAAATATAAAATGGCAACAGAGGCTACAAAGTATCCTCCCCTTAAATAGGAAAATTGAGTACTCGTATCTTCAAGTTTGTTGACAATTTCACCCAAACGAGTACATTGATCTTCAAACTGCTGTTTTAGCTTTCTTTTTTGCATTAAGTATGATTTTAAAAAGACCTGATTTCTTTAGAATAGAAAGGATAGGAATTTCAGGCTTCAGTTGACAGTTCCAGTTGCTATTAAATATCCGAAATAGAATTATGGTTTCTCTTGTTCTAAGTGATATCCTATTTACTTTTTCAATTCCACAATTGTGGCACCCCAGCCACTTCTGTCACTGGCCAGTGAATAAGACTCCACATGCGGATTCCGATCCAGCAAGCTATGTACAGTTCTCCGCAAAACGCCCTTCCCTTTTCCATGAATGATTCGAATGGAATAGATCTCCTTTCTCAAACATGCATCTATATAATCCGGAATCAGATCTCCCACTTCCTTTGGATTAAATAAATGAAGATCTAAAACTCCATCAATTGGCACTTCAATCGGTTCCGACTCACACATAATTTTACTGTTTCCTGCTTACTGCTTACTGAACATAATCCACAACCCTGCGCTCACTCACCACTTTCTTGATAAACGAAACCACTTTCCGATGATCCGGATGCCCGCCATATGCTTCTAAGTCTTCTTTCGAATCACAACTCACCGTTAACACTACATCACAAATGGCCTCATCGTCCCCCTCTAACATATTGATGCCTACTTCAGCTGATTTCAACTCATCAATTTTTGAAGGCAGATCCTCCAACAGCTTTTTCATGGTTTCGGCATTCTCGGCTTTGGTCTTGCCTTCTGCTACCTCTTTCAATTTCCACATTACAACGTGCTTTATCATGTTCTGATTGATGATTTTTGGATTGATGATTTCTATTGGAGAACCTGCGAGCGTCTAAAAGACCTCGCAGCGTTCGGTAAATGGGCAAAACCATAACGCTCGCAGGACCTATCGGACGCTTCGAGGTTGCCCATCTACTGCTCACTGAATAATATCCCCCGAACACAACTAAAATCCCAATTGAATAATTTGAAACCGACAGCCCAACACTTCGATATTTACTATTCTTGTGATCAATATTCAATATTCGAAAGCATTTCGGCTACTGTCAATTAATGCATGGAACCCTTAACTTTAGGGTTCTGTTTTGGAAGCCCGGGAGAAATCCTGTTCTCCATGAATATACAATCAGATAAATTGAAAACATTGGATTTAGAAAATATCACGGCCGAGGAGATCGGCGAAGACCACGTAGCTACCTCAGCACAGACTCCGCTCAGAGATGATGCATTTGAAAAAACGGATGCCGAAAAAATTGAGATCATTCAAGAGCATTTTGGTGAGATCATGAAAACACTGGGGCTCGATCTGGAAGATGATAGCCTGAAAGGTACTCCCTACCGCGTTGCTAAAATGTATGTAAAAGAAATTTTTGAGGGACTGAATCCCAAGAACAAGCCTGTTGCCCGACAGTTTAGCAATAGCTACGAATACAACGGTATGCTCATCGAAAAAAACATTCAGGTAACTTCCTTTTGTGAGCACCATTTCCTTCCATTTATTGGGAAAGCTCATGTAGCTTACATCCCGGCCGGCAAAAAGGTGATTGGTTTATCCAAGATTAATCGAATTGTGGATTATTATTCGCGCCGTCCCCAGGTTCAGGAACGTTTGACGCTTCAGATTGCTGATGAGCTTCAGGCTGCCTTAGAAACGGAAGATGTAGCCGTATTTATCGACAGCAAGCATTTATGTGTTTCTACACGGGGAATTAAAGATCATAGCAGCACTACTATAACAGCTGAATATCGCGGTGCTTTCAAAAATGAAGACACCCAGCAAAAATTTATCGACTACATAAAAACCAACACTCAGATCGACTGATAGCTGTGGCTGATACATCCAAAAAACTGCACGTTTATAATACCCTTTCCCGCAAAAAAGATCCGTTTGAGCCGCTGAATCCACCGCACGTTGGTATGTACGTGTGTGGGCCAACTGTTTATGGTGATGCGCATCTTGGTCATGCCAAAAGTTATGTTTCTTTTGATGTGATTCTACGCTATCTGCGTTATTTGGATTACAAGGTTCGCTATGTGCAAAACATAACGGATGTGGGACATTTAGTGGATGACGCCGAGGAAGGAGAAGACAAACTCAGCAAGCAGGCACGCATCGAGAAAGTGCAGCCGATGGAGATTGCCGAAAAGTACACATATACCTACTTCCGGGATATGGATGCGCTGAATGTACTCCGACCGGACATTTCACCGCGTGCCACAGGACACATCCCTGAGCAGATTGCCATGGTCAAGAAATTGATTGAAAATGGCCATGCCTATGAAGTGAATGGCAACGTCTATTTTGACGTGTCTTCTGATCCTGAATATGGAAAATTGAGTGGACGTAAAACGGAAGATGCCGAATCAGGAACCCGGGTAGAAACCGCATCCGACAAACGAAGTCCAGAAGATTTTGCCCTATGGAAAAAAGCTGATGACAGCCACATTATGAAATGGGATTCACCCTGGGGCGTTGGTTATCCGGGATGGCATATTGAGTGTTCTACCATGAGTACCAAATATTTGGGGGAGAGTTTTGATATTCACGGCGGCGGATTGGAAAACCAGTTTCCGCATCACGAGTGTGAAATTGCCCAAGCCGAATGCGCCCACAACATACAATTTGTTAAATACTGGCTGCACAATAATATGGTGACGCTTGAAGGTCAGAAAATGGGAAAATCGCTTGGAAACGCGATAAACCTGCATGAGTTTTTTACCGGAGGTCATAAGCTGCTCACAAGAGCTTGGCCACCGGAAGTGATTCGATTTTTCCTGTTACAGTCCCATTACCGAAGTACTACCGATTTTTCAGAAGATGCTTTAAGTGGAGCCGAAACCGGGCTAAAGAATCTGCATTCTATGATCACAACGATTGAGAATAGCGAAGCCGGTTCCGGTACTGAATATGACTTGGATGGGTTGAAACACAAGATTGAAGAAGTCATGAATGATGACTTCAATTCAGCTCAGGCCATTGGCATTCTGTTTGAACAGTTAAAAGAAATTAGAAAACGAATTAACGATAACGATACTCCATTAAACATTGAAGAAATCAAAGAATTTCTTCATGATTTTGTGGATGGCGTATTGGGAATCTGGCCGCATGAAGGTGGTGGAAATGAGGAACTGACCAAAGGCCTGATCGAATTATTGATTGAAATTCGCAAGGATGCCCGAAATAATAAAAACTTTGAGCTTTCGGATAAGATCCGCGATGACCTAAAAGAGCTGGGGGTTCAGCTTATGGACGGAAAAGAAGGCACGACCTTTGAAATTGAGTAATGAAATGGCTGAGGGACATATTCAGTTTTTTGATCGTTACCTTAGTGAAATTTTATCAAGTGGCCATTTCGCCCTGGCTGGGAAAAAGTTGCCGGTATCAACCCACCTGTTCCCGCTACATGATTGAAGCGGTAGAAGAATGGGGGCCTTTGAAAGGCTTTTGGTTGGGAATCAAACGAATTGGCAGTTGCCACCCTTGGGGAGGCGAAGGAGACGATCCGGTTCCCAAAAAGAATGTTGAAATAGATTCTTCGTCTGACAGCTCCAAGTCCGTCTGACGATTTTTCGATTCAATATCTTTTCCGCTCCGACGCAGAGCGTCAGCAGCGAGTTAACATATTTAATAAAATCAAATAGCTGGTTCCGCACGCTCTGCGTCGGAACCAATTAACACCACTAAATCTCTAAAACATTAAATTTTGTGCTTTCGTGTTTTAGTGGCAAAAGAAAATTTTAGGGCGAACCTATGAGCGTGCTCCCGAATATTCGGGATCGTAGCGTTCAACCGCAACGCTCGCAGGATCTATCGAACGCTGCGAGGTTACTACAAATACTATTAGACACACTAACTTAGAATAATGAGCGATATCAAATTCAAGCAAAGACTTACCGTAGAACAAGTTGAAGAAGGAACCGACCTGGCTCCTAAATTTCAGGAAGATGGTTTAATTCCTGTGGTAACTACCGATTATGAATCCGGCGAACTGCTGATGCACGGATACATGAATGAGGAAGCACTTAAAAAGACCATCAATATTGGCGAAGCCGTGTATTACAGCCGAAGCCGCGAAACGTTATGGCATAAAGGTGCCACGAGCGGATTGGTTCAAACCGTGAAAGAAATGCGCATCGATGACGATCAGGACTGCGTATGGCTTCGGGTTGAAGTTCAAAGCAATGGTGCGAGCTGTCACGTTGGGTATCGTTCTTGTTTCTATCGCAGTGTTCCCACCGGAGAGGAATTTAAGGAAAAAGACGGCGAGCTGAATTTTGAAGAAGATGAGAAAGTCTTTGATCCTAAAGAAGTATATGGTGACGCGCCGAATCCTACTAAGCTGTGATCGCAGATTTAGCTGATTGAGGGATTTTACAAATTTATTAATCCTCTAAATCTCTTAATCCTTAAAATCATGGTTCAAAGCTACTGTTTAGACAAAACTAATTCATAAAAAAGCCCAAAATCATTTCTGATTTCGGGCTTACATTCTTGTCCGCTCTGACGCAGAGCATCAGAGCGAGTTGGTTTTCTGTTTGATTTCAACTTAAATCTTAATTACCAAGACGAACTTCAAACATCTGGTTCCGCACGCTCTGCGTCGGAATCAATTTCCTAAGCATATTGCTTAGGACTTCTCTTCTTTTTAATCCGTCCGCCTCGGGATTTTGCAAAAGGCTCTTCACCTTTAGACTTTCTCTTTCCTTTCTTGGACTTGGATCCACCTTTACCTTTATATCCACCGGATGAAGTACCGTTGGATGAGGAGGAACCATTGGTATCAGGTTTGGCTAATTCAACAGCAATATCCCGGCCTTCAAATTGGGTGCCGTTCATAGCATCAAATAATTTGGAATCGAATCCTTCTTCAACTTCAAAAAATGAGAAGTTGTTCTGTATATCAATTTTACCAAAGTCAGGCTTTTTGCCGTTCATTTGTTCGTTTACAACACCCATCAAACGTGCAGGATTTAAACCGTCTCTGTTCCCAACATTCAGGAAGTAACGGGTAAACCCCTCTTCTGCATGACGATTACTATCTCTTCCTGAATTACGATTTCCTTTATTTGAAGAATTTCGCTTGTTATTCTTTTTATTATTTGAACGTCCGGCAGAAGCGTTAATATCTCCGGCTTGCTCATAATATTCCAGGATTTGGTTGAATTCCATGGATACAAAATGCTTAATCAGATCTTGCCAGCCGAGGTCAGCAAGGCGCTCATATACTTCCGGCAAATACTTCTCAATCTGTTTCTCATTCACTTCTGTGGTTCTGAGCTTCTCAACCATATCCATCATACGAACGCCACAAACTTCAACACCTTTTGGTACATCTTGTTTGATGAAATCCTTTCCTGACATTTTTTCCAATGATCGAATCTTATTCATTTCACGAGTGTGAATGATGGAAACCGAGATTCCGCTATTCCCTGCACGGCCGGTTCGGCCACTTCGGTGAATATACACTTCCAAATCATCAGGAAGGTTATAGTTAATAACATGAGTTAAGTTTTCCACATCCAGTCCACGGGCTGCTACATCGGTAGCAACCAATAATTGTAATGCACCGGAACGGAAACGATTCATCACTTCATCACGCTGATTTTGAGAAAGGTCACCATTCAATAAATCGGCATTGTACCCTTCTTTAGAAAGTTTTGAAGCAATATCTGCGGTCTCTCTGCGAGTTCTGCAAAAGATGATACCATAAATATCAGGATTCACATCAGCAATACGCTTGAGGGCATCATACCGGTCTTTGGCATTCACCATATAAAAGTGGTGTTCTACATTCAGCGCCCCGGAATTTCGGGCATTCACCTGAATTTCCTCCGGGTTGTTCATGTACTTGTGTGCCATCTTGGAAATCTGCTTCGGCATTGTGGCCGAAAACAGCAGTGTTTGCTTTTCCTTTGGGGTATCGTGAAGGATAGCATCCAGGTCGTCCTGGAAACCCATGTTCAGCATTTCATCAGCTTCATCTAAGATAAGTGAACGAACATTTGTTACATCCAGCTTTCCTCTTCGGATGAGGTCTAACATACGGCCCGGTGTTCCAATAACAACCTGAGTTCCTTTATTCAGCGCGCGTATTTGAGTCGAAATACTCGATCCGCCATACACGGCAAGTGTCTTAATTCCTTTCTGATATTTTGAAAAAGCTTTTAAATCTTTTTCAATTTGAATAGCTAATTCGCGTGTTGGTGAAAGAACCAATACTTGTACATTATTTGAGTTAGCATCCACTTGTTGGAGTACGGGCATTCCAAAGGCACCGGTTTTTCCGGTCCCGGTTTGGGCCAAAGCCACGAGATCTCTTTGTGAAGCTAAAATGGTAGGAATAGCTCTTTCCTGTACTTCAGTTGGGGTTTCAAAGCCAAGATCTTCTACAGCTTGACATATTTCGGGCGAGAGGCCCAGTTCTTTAAAAGTTGACATATAGATTTTTTAGTCGTTCTAATCCCGTATAGAAATTTGTGCTGCACTGCTTCTTGCCCGGAATAAATTTGAGGTGAGCTATGGACAAGAGGCAAGCACGACTGCTTGATTTACAAAGGCCAGCAAGGTTCTATAAACCTGAAAAGTTTCGATATTCCAGTCTTATCGCGAACTCACGATTTTTCAATAAGCCCTAAAGGTACGGATAAAAAGTTTCTGTTATGAGATTGGGGTGAAATTTATTTCTAAATGTATTTATCACCGCGAACCACTTTAACTGGATGGGCATAAACAATTACTGCATAGTTTTCAAAGTAAGCCTCAGATACTGTATCAATAATCTTATTTCCTACTTCCCTGCTTACCACTGTTTCGATTTTAACATTTTTTCCTTCAAAATCACTTACTCGAGTTCCCCGAGAACCTTCTCCGAAGGTATCTGTTATAGTGTGTCCTTTAGACCCCTGATCTTTTATCAAATCAATGATTTCATCCCTTAAAATTCTTTCTGTAACAATAGTGACTAAAAATAATTCTGTAAGATCCATATCAACCTCCAAACCAAGCTGCGATTATATAATAAAGTGGAATTCCCAATGCAATATTAAAAGGAAAGGTAATTCCTAATGATGCTGTTAAATATAAGGTAGGGCTTGCTTTAGGCAAAGCGATCCTTACAGCAGCCGGTGCTGCAATATATGAACCACTTGAAACCATAGCTGCAAATACTGATGCACCAGCCACACTCAGACCAGCCCATAGCCCGATTACGATTGCTAAAACACCATGGATAATAGGAACTACT
This sequence comes from Gracilimonas sp., assembly GCF_031581265.1. Taxonomy (GTDB): domain Bacteria; phylum Bacteroidota; class Rhodothermia; order Balneolales; family Balneolaceae; genus Gracilimonas. The sequence goes on along the minus strand of NZ_JAVLBQ010000012.1, from coordinate 32,098 downwards.
ATTCCAAAACCTAACAAAAAGAAGCCTACTTTCTTTAAATCTTCCAGCCGTCGGGCTGTAATCATCCCTAATTCTAACAGAAAGAGAACCAAAGCTCCCTGAAACCCACTTACAAAAAACGGCTTAACTGACTCAAACTTTAATGGTCCGGCAATAAATCCTATTACCAAACCTCCAAGCAATAGCACTATGCTACTCCCCGTAATTACCTCATGAAATGCTTTTTTGAGTGAACCTGATTCTGAGTTTGAAAGTTGAGGTATCATTAGTGCCACAATGATACCAGGTACTTCAAGCAATGCTACTAAAGTAGGCATAAACCCTTCTGAAGATAATCCCAGCGTCTCAACATAACTTATAGATGCGATAAAAGTTACAGCAGAAACGGAGCCATAGTGAGCAGCAATTCCTGCAGAATTATCGATATCCAATTTGCCCAAATGTCTGAGCACTGTATAGGCAATCAATGGTGTCAATATCCCAAGGAATAGCGTTGCCACTGCAGGCCACACAAATTCCGAAAAAGGAGTTGTACTCAACTCAACTCCCCCTTTTAAACCTATTGCCAGTAATAAATAAATGGATAAAGCCTGGTATATGGGTCTTGGAAATTCAAGATCACTTTTGACTAATTTCGCTACAATGCCTAATACAAAGGCTAAAACTATAGGTGATGTAAAGTTAGTTAATAAAGTCTCCATGCAGTAAGGTGTGGGTGATTTGTTCCCGTTGTTTGTGATTAAGGTTTATCTGAAGTTATTTCAGAATTTCTTTAAATGATTCATTCGTAGTAAATTCAATAAAACTCTGAGCAGCCGGACTCAAGCGTTTTCCTTTTGGATATACCAATTTCCATTTATTTACATACGGAAGATTATCTATGTCAAGCACTGCTATTTTTCCAACACTCTCTTCCAGCGTGAGGCTATACTTTGAAATAAGTGAAATACCGATACCTGCCATTATAGCTTGTTTTACAGCTTCATTTGTACCCAGTTCCATTACAATTTCAGGATCAATTTTATGCTCGTCAAGGAGTCGTTGCATAACTATTCGAGTTCCCGAACCTGGCTCTCGAATCAAGAATGGATGGTCTTCCAGATCCTTAAATGTTACATTTTTTTTCTTTGCTAAAGGGTGATCCGCTGCTGAGGCCATTAATAAAGGATTATCGAGAAACTCCACTGCCTCTAAATCCAAATCTTTAGGTAGCTCTGAAAAGACCGCTAAGTCACACATATTTTTTCGCAACAAATCTTTGACCTCATTGCGGTCAGTTACTTTCAATGACATCTTAATTTTCTCAAACTTGGAACGGAAGTCTCCTAAAATATATGGCATAAAATATTTTGCAGTTGATACTGCAGCTACATTCAAAGATCCCCTCAACATCCCTTTGATTTCCGAAAGTGCCATTTCCAGGCTTTCAACTTCACTCTTGATATTTTTCTGAGCTTCATATAATTCTTTTCCCGCCTCAGTTAAATACAACTCTTTACTAATCATCTCAAAAAGATTTACCCCAAAATGTTCTTGCAATTTCTTTACCTGAATAGATACAGCCGGTTGCGACATAAATAGCTTCTCAGCCGCTTTCGTCATGCTTTTCTGTTTTGCTACTTCCGCAAATACATCGAGCTGATGCAGGGTAAATGACATGTATAAATATCTGTTTATGTATTTTATTAAATCTGTTAATTATTATTTATGATAAGAAGGATTTAACTTTTTGGCAACCAAAAAATCAAAACGCATATGATGAATAATACTCAAACCATTACTGTTGCACATGGTGACGGCATCGGACCAGAAATAATGGACGCTACCCTAAGAATTTTAGATGCTTCTGGTGCCAATCTGAAATATGAAACTATAGAGGTAGGTAAGAAGGTGTACGAGAGAGGGATAAAATCAGGTATTGAAAATGATGACTGGGATACCGTTTTAAATAATAAAATTCTACTGAAAGCTCCTATTACTACCCCCCAGGGTGGAGGCGTAAAAAGCCTCAATGTCACACTACGAAAAACATTAGGGCTTTTTGCAAATGTTCGTCCTTGCAAGGCATACTCCCCTTTTGTAAGTACCAAACATCCAAAAATGGATGTAACTATTATAAGGGAGAATGAAGAGGATACTTATGGAGGAATAGAGCACCGGCAAACCTTCGAGGTATATCAGTGCTTAAAATTAATCACCTTGCCGGGAACTGAAAGAATTATTCGGTATGCATTTGAGTATGCAAAATCTCATGGCCGAAGTAAGATAACTTGTTTTACTAAAGATAATATCATGAAGCTTACGGATGGTCTGTTTCATGAAGTGTTTAATACTATAGCCTCTGAATATCCTGAAATCGAGGCTGAAAACTTAATTGTTGATATTGGTACAGCCCGCCTCGCTGATACTCCCGAACATTTTGATATTGTTGTTATGCCGAATTTATATGGTGATATCGTTTCTGATGTGGCGGCTCAGATATCCGGTTCGGTCGGTATGGTTGGCTCTGCAAATATAGGAACTAAATGCGCTATGTTTGAAGCCATTCATGGTTCTGCACCAGATATTGCGAATCAAAACATTGCCAATCCTTCAGCATTAATTCAAGCTTCTATTATGATGTTGAGACATATTGGCCAAAATAAACCTGCTGAAAATATTCAAAATGCCTGGCTTAAAACCTTAGAGGATGGAGTTCATACTTCTGATATGTTTGGAGAAAATAGTATCAGAAAAGTTACTACTGATGAATTTTCGAGTGAGATAATAAATCGGCTTGGAGAAAAACCTTCCATCATGGAGGCTGTAAATTATATTGACCATCAAAAAGTACAAATCCCGGAACTTAAGCTAAGCCGTACTGAACTCCGTCCTTCTCTTAGACAAAAAAGAGAACTGCTTGGGGTGGATGTTTTCGTGTATTGGGAACCCGAAAATCCTACCTTGCTGGCTCAACGCTTGCAAGAGGCTACCGGAGATGATTTTGAACTCACCATGATTACAAACCGAGGAACAAAGGTTTGGCCGAACGGACTATCTGAAACATTTTGTACTGACCACTGGAGATGCAGGTTTAAAGCTACCAAAGGAAAGACTAATCAAATGGAGGTTGTGAAATTACTTCAGAGTTTAACGAAATACACCATTGATACTATTAAAACTGAAAACCTTTACAGTTTTGATATGGAACCGGCTTTTTCTCTCGGGCAGGGAGAATAGAATTATACATACACAAATCTATAACGTGTCTATCTCAAAGCCACATCCCTGATTAAGGAAGTGGCTTTTTTTATAAATACATTTGTCCTAATAAATTAGAGAGAATCATTTAATTCTTTATCTTTTTGCAAAATTTGAATTAAAATGAAGTAATGGTTGAAAATTATTTTCCTGAGGCAAAACCAATCTCAAATTTAAGACAGCGAGTTGAAGCTGAACTACCAAATAAAAATTTAAATGGCTCAAATACTCTTTGGGCTACATCTATTTGCAGCGATGAAGTAAACCAAAGTCTGCATGAATTAGATAAATACTTTAAAGCATTTGGGCCTTTTATCATGGGAGGTATTTCGGGAATACCATTTGCTGGTAAAACCGGCTTTGGAGCTTTTGTTAGCCACATTCCTGATGCGGGTGGTGCCGTTGTTATTTATGGCCCTCATATTGGGATTACTAAAGACGGGATTATTGGAAAGGTAAATCGCGAAGGACAAGATCACCCATCATCCTGTTGTGGTTCGCTTATCGCAGGCCTTGATAACATCAATAAGGGAAATGTACTGCATGTTTCTCACGATGACTACCAGCAAGGACAAGTTAACAAAGTACTGATTGAGAACTACGAAGAAATCAAAAAAGCGGATAATGATGTGATTGCAACCACAGAAATTGTTTATAATCAGATTAAACGTGAGCTTGAAGATATCATTGGGGCAAGCCTTGAGAACCTTGAACAAAAGCCATTACTGTTAGTTGGTGGCATAATCATAAATACTGACTGGGATCAAGATGACCTCTTTGAGGTTCGTGATATATCCTGGTTCATCAAATAATCTTTACTTTATGAAATATTCAGCTGCTATTGTTTGCCTCTTTACCATTCTTATGTGGGGATGTGAATCAACACAAAATGAACCCGGACTTGACCTGACTACCGTTCAGGATTCAACAAATATCGCATACACGATTACCGACTTGGAAGGCCCGGAAGCTGTTCGCTACGATCCTGATCAAAAGGCATACTTTATCTCCAATTTCACCGGAGGTGGCAACACTCAAGACTCTACCGGTTTCATCACGAAAACTGATGCAGAAGGAAATATAGAGGAACTTGAATTTATGACAGGAACAAAACAGGTCCCTCTTCATGCACCCCGCGGTATGTTTATTGTAGACGAAACCCTTTGGGCTGCCGATGTTTTAGGCGTTCATGGATTTAATAAAAATACCGGAGAGCAAACGTATTTCGTCGATTTCTCTGAATTTGAGATTGGCTTTCTTAACGATATTTCTGCAGATGAGAACGGAGCCTTGTATGTGACTGATACCGGTACCTCCACTGTATTTAAAGTGGAGAATGGGGATGTTTCTGTATTGCTCGAAGATCTTCCAAATGCACCAAATGGTATCACCTTAAACCCAAATACTGGAAATTTTTTATTAGCTCCATGGGGTGGAGATCAAACTTTTTATGAATTTAATTCTTCCGGTGAAGTAACTGAATATGCAACTTTGGAAGGTGGAAATTTTGATGGTATTGAGTTTATAGAAAATGTTCTGTTTTCAGCAAGTCAGCAGGATTCTTCCATACGGATATATCATTCAAATCTGCAGAATATTTTAATAAAAACAACTGGGCGTCCTGCTGATATCGGCGTCAATACCCATTTAAATCATATTGCAGTTCCATATATTGCTTTAAACAAAGTTGAAATTTGGGACATCTCTAAGTAATTCATATGTCTGAAATAAAACCTCCCATCCCAGAAAATGAATTTGAGCGTTTAATTAAGCTCTCAGAGTACAACATCGACTATTCTGAAATTCGGGGAAGCATTGATGATCTCACTAAATTAGCAGCTCATGTAACAGGTACACCCATTTCCCAGGTAAATCTGCTTGACGCGAATACACAGTGGTCTATTTCAAATTATGATATTGATGCTTTTGATACCCCTCGAAAAGATACTGCCTGTCAATATGTGATTATGGATGATTCTCCCGTTGAAGTGGAGGATATGCAAAGTGATGAGCGCTTTAATGATAAATTTTATGTAATCGGTGATCCCAATATCCGCTATTACTATGGGGTACCTTTAAAATCTGATGATGGTCATCGTATTGGCGCTATGTGTGTTATGGACACTAAGCAGAATGACTTGACTCCTGAACAGGAGCAACTTCTTAGAATTATTGCTAATCAGGTAATGTCTCATATTGAATATAAACACAAGCTGAACCTGCTCCGTGAAAATCTGGAGAAAATTAAGCAAGTAAATAGAAAAGTTAGCCATGATATACGGGGACCCATAGGAGGAATCATAGGCATTTCGGAAATTTTAAAGGAACAAGCCAAGGAAAATGACATGAATGATTTCCTTGAATTTGCAAATATGATTAATAACAGTGGAAGATCTATTCTGGATTTAGCCAATGAAATATTATCTGAGTATCAAAAAAATGACTCACATAAGACGGATGACCAACTAACTTTACCTCTGCTCAAGCAAAAAATTGAAAATTTATATCGCCCTCAGGCTAAAACTAAAGGTTTAAAGTTTGAAATTAATGCCGAACCACAATCTGGCAAAGTGGTTTTTCCAAGACAAAGACTACTGCAAATCCTCGGAAACTTAATTACCAACGCTATAAAGTTTACTCCCGATGGTGGAAATATAACAGTGAATTTAAGTCTATTGATTAAAGACTCTTCTATTTTAAAGGCTGAAATTATTGATACGGGAGTTGGAATGTCCGAAGAAAAGATACAGGAAATATTTTCCGGTAGAGCTAAAAGCTCTGAAGGCACTCATAATGAACGGGGATTTGGTTTTGGATTTCAACTGGCCAAACATTTGATTGAAGAAATGGATGGACAACTTGAGATTGAATCAAAAGTAAATGAAGGCTCAAAAATAACCTTGCATCTTCCTCTTAACATTTAGGGTAATGAAGTGCCATCAATGATTTGTTTTTCGATACCTTTTAGTGGAAATAATCAATAACCCTGCTCCCATTCCTATTAAGCCGTACACCATAGCCTGAATCTCTGCCCATCCGGCCCCTTTCAGCAGTACCATCCGCATCATTTTAATAAAGTATGCCACTGGGTTTGCCAAGGTCAGATCTTGAGCCCAGCCCGGCATGCTCTCAATCGGGGTAAAAAGACCACCCATCAAGATAAATACGACCATAATAAACCAAGCAATAAACATGGCTTGTTGCTGAGTATGTGTGACGGTAGAGATCAGCAGTCCAAGCGATTGTATGACTACGAGATAAATACCTGCAACTACTAAAATCAAAGTCAGGCTTCCAAGAAATGAAATATTGAATCCATAGCGAGCTAAAGCTAAGCCAATTAAAAGATCCACCATCCCGATGATCCAAAAGGGAAGTAACTTGCCAATCATAAACTGAGATTTCCCAATGGGAGTCACGTTGAGCTGCTCAATCGTACCAATTTCCTGCTCTCTCACAATATTCATCCCCGATAAGAATAAGCCAATCATGGAAACAAGAACTACCAGAATTCCCGGCACCATGTAGGTAATGTAATCCAAATCCGGGTTATACCAATTTTGAGGTATGATATTGATGGTTTTTGCCTCCCTCACTTCAGGACTGTTACTCAAAACTCTTAGTTCGGTCAATTTTTCCAGATTCAGGTCATTTAAAATTGACGCACTGTAAGATTGAATAAGTCCCGCCGTGCTGCCATCTACAGCATCAATAAGGAGTTGGATTTCAGCCTGAGCTCCTTTTTTTAGATTCATTTCAAAATCACGTGGGATTTTGATGACCATATTCACCTTCCCCGCATCCATAGCCCCCATTGCTGCTTTTTGGTCATATGTTTCCAGCTCCAATTTAAAATAATCGGTGGACTGAAATTTTGCCGTCAGTTCCCGGGATAAATTTGAATTATCTCTATCAATCAGTGCAAAATCTACTTCTTTTAACTCATACGTTGCAGCAAAAGAAAGGACCAATAGCTGAATAATGGGCATCACAAAAAGGATCGGCAGCATGGCCTTATTTCTAAAGACTTGGAGAAATTCTTTTCGGAGAAGAACACGAATAATATTCATTGCAACCTCACCTTAAATTTTTTGAGGCTGAGAGTAATAAAGAACACCGTCATCCCTCCCATAATCAGCGTTTCCTTCCAGATGAGAAGGAACTCAGATCCTTTTAGCATGATCCCTCTCACAATAATAAGAAACCATTTTGCGGGGATGAGATGAGAGATCCATTGCAAAGGTACCGGCATACTGCTGATGGGGAAAATAAAGCCTGAAAGTAAAACGGTGGGAAGCAATAACCCCGCCAGTGAAACCATCATAGCAGTCTGTTGATTGTTGGCGGCTGAAGATATAAATACCCCAAGCGCTAATGCAGCTAAAATAAATATACCAGATTCTATAAAAAATAGAAGGTGTGAACCTTGAAATGGCACATTGAAGATAAATCGAGCTAATAGTAGAATCGTGATAACATTTACCACTGAAAGCACTAAATACGGTAAAACCTTGCCTATTATTATGTGATGCGGTTTCAGGGGCGACACCAACAGTATTTCCATATTCCCCATTTCTTTTTCCCGGGTGATGGAAATGGAGGTCATCAAGGTGGAAACAAGCATTAATATCACCGCAATCAGTCCGGGTACAAATAAATTCACACTTCGCAATTCGGGGTTATACATCATTCGAACTTTGGGATTTATTCCCGCCTGTTGCACCTGGTTTTCTGTATTCAATTCCTTCACATAATCGCGAATAATACTTGCAGTATACGACTGCACCAGATTAGCCAAATTCGGGTCGGTGGCATCCGTAATAATCTGCACATTGGCCGTATGCTCCCGAACCAGTTTTTCTTTAAAATCCTGTTCAAATACAACAATTTCTTTGATATCTCCTTTTCGGAACAGGTTTTCCACCTCATCGTAGCTTCTTAGATAAGCTTTAACCTGGAATGATTCTGAAGCCTCCAGCTTTTCGGTAATGGTTCGTGTAACTTCATCCTTTGAAAGATCTAATATCCCAATCTGAGCGCTGTTTATCTCATTTCGAATAGCAAATCCAAACAATACCATCATGATTACGGGCATCCCGAAAAGCACCGTTAATGTGCGTTTATCTCTATAAATCTGCTTGAATTCCTTAATCACAAATCCTCTAAACGAATTCATCCGTCCCCCCTTTCAGCCGAACGTGCCAATTGAATAAAAACATCTTCAATATAAGGAGCCTCAAATTCTTCCTTAAGTTTTTGGGGTGAACCGAGCGCATCAATCCGGCCATCTACCATGATGGAAATACGATCACAATATTCGGCTTCATCCATATAATGAGTCGTCACAAAAACCGTAATACCTTGGTCCGCTACTTCGTAAATCTTTTCCCAAAACTGCCGGCGTGTCACCGGATCTACCCCTCCGGTTGGTTCATCCAGAAAGACAATTTTAGGCTGATGTAAAATCGCTATAGAAAAAGCCAGCTTCTGTTTCCAGCCAATTGGCAGGGATTTGACCAGTGTTTTTCGGACCTCGGAAAGATCCGTGGCTTGCACAATCTCGTTTATCTTTTGCAATAATATTTCTCCCGAAATCCCATAAATGCCCCCGTAAAACCGAATATTTTCTTCTACCGTCAGGTCATCATACAGCGAAAATTTTTGGCTCATGTACCCAATATTCTTTTTGATTGATTCCGCCTGTGTGTACACATTTCTTCCTGAAACAGTAGCTTCGCCGGAAGTAGGTATTAACAACCCGGTCAACATTTTCATAGCCGTAGTTTTACCGGCTCCATTGGCCCCTAAGAACCCGAATATCTCCCCCTGTTCCACTTCAAAAGAAATGTTATCAACGGCGGTAAAATCCCCAAACTTTCGGGTTAAATTTGTCGTTTGAATTGCCCACTCAGCCACGGTCAACCTCCCCTTCCTCATGCATCAGCGCCATAAAACGGTCCTCAATATTCGGCTTTAAGGATTTGATATCTACGTTCTGAACTCCACATTCTTCCAAGTAAATTTTCAGCGCTTTAATATCAGGATCTTTTCCTTGTTCCGTGTAATGAACATATTCTCCAAAGGGGTGAACCGAATCCGATTTCGCATAAGACTTCAGTGCCAGAAGTAACTGATACCTGTTTTTTGCTTTAATGCCCAACAGTGGTTTTTTAAAATCTTCTACTACAGCTTTTGGCGTATCTATCTGCAAGATTGTTCCTTCCTGAATCAAGGCCACTCGGTCGCATAAATTGGCTTCGTCCATATATGGCGTTGAGACAATAATGGTGATTCCTTCGGCTTTGAGCTGTTTTAGCATCTCCCAAAATTCCTTGCGAGAAACTGCATCCACGCCGGTTGTAGGTTCATCCAACAGCAACAATTTTGGCTTATGAATCAGCGCACAGCTCAAAGCAAGCTTCTGTTTCATCCCTCCAGATAACGCCCCGGCCAAGCGATTTTTGAAGGGTTCCAACTGACTGTAAATCGGCTTCACCAATTCATAGTTCTCCTCAATGGTAGTCCCAAACACCGATGCAAAAAGTTTAGGTTCTCTTCTACCGTTAAATCCTGGTACAATGAAAACCGTCCCGGCATATAGCCCAATTGTGGACGAATTTCTTTGTAATCAGTCACCACATCTTTCCCCAACACTGTAGCCGTTCCTGAATCGGGAATTAGGAGCGTATTTATAATTCTGAATAAAGTAGTCTTTCCCGCCCCGTCCGGGCCAATCAATCCAAATAACTCGCCTGAATTCACCTCAAAGGAAATTTCCTTTACGGCCTCCACCTTCCCAAAACCTTTGGATATGGATGATATATTTACGATTGGTTTCAAATTATTTCTTGGTTTTGTTGCTTATTCAAACACGGCCCTGTTTTCTACTGGTGCAAGCGTCACGCTTGCACCAAAATCTTGCCATTTTCAACACCGCACAAGCGGTACGCTTGCGCTAGTGCTTGGTTTAGGTTTTCATGTTACTACTTTAGTAAAGAATCGTACACAAGCTCTTGCTTGGGAACATAAATTGGAAGTCTCCATTTCCTGTTAAAAATTCACTTCACCCGGCATTCCAATCTTCAATTTCCCGTCCGGATTGGGAACACGAATTTTTACTGCATACACCTGCGTGACCCTCTCCTCTTTGGTTTGAATCATCCGCGGGGTGAATTCGGCTTCGGAAGCAACCCAGCTTACTTCTCCATTCAACCGTTCATTTTCGTCAGCATTCTTGTCAATCAGTACTTCTACCGATTGCCCCAATTTCACCTGAGGCAGTTGCGCACCGGATACATACACCCGCAGTTCCATCTCCGACAAATCCGCAATTTCATACAATGGCTTTCCGGCTGAAACCAACTCATTCGTTTCCACAAAACTTGAAAGAACGACTCCATTAACAGGGTTAATGAGATGGGCTTTCTGAATTTGATCCTCTACCTGAGCAATGCGTGCTTTCATGGTTTCCAGCTCTGCATACACCGACTGTTTTTGTACTTCTACTGATGCAATCTGCTTTTCAAGAACATTAAACTGTCCACGGATCTGATCAATTTGCTGTTGGGTTGCAGCGTTGTCTTCTTTCAAATTGGTATACCGGTCCAAGTCCCTTTTTGTAGTAGTGAGTTGCTCCCTGAAAACATCAGCCTGTGCATCCAGTTTTGCGATATTTGTTCGAATGGATTGAACCGAAGACTGTAGCTCTTTTTTGCGAAGTGAAAGTTGAGTCGTATCTACCAGTCCAACCTCTTCTCCCACCGAAAGATGCATTCCTTCTTTTATTATAAAGCTTTTCAAAATCCCCGAAGCTTCTGCCGATACCCTTACTTCATTTACTTCAAATTGTCCATAGGCATCTGAAATTTCAGCCTGGTTGCAAGAAGTGAAGAATAATCCAAGTCCAAGCACTATGGTGGTAGATTTTAATTCCATGATATTCCCTTTTTAGTTGCGTATTCAATTTGGCTTTGTACGAGCTGTAGCTTGCGTAATTCAAGGTTTATACGAGCCTGCGCTTCAGCATTCAGTTCCGTGATGTATTCTGTTGAAGTAATCACTCCCTCCTCCAGCTGATCTTTTTTTTCAGCAACTACTTCTGCCCTTAATTTCAACACTTGTTCATCCATTGTAAGTTGTTCTCGGAGATATTGAATGCTCCGTTCGCTTTTACTTAACTCCGATCGTACCCCAGTTAAAAATGCCTCTTCATCAGCTTGAACCTTTTTCTTTTGAAGTTCGAGCACTTCCTGCTTTTTCCCGGCATTATTCCAACTTCTAAAGCTCCACTGTGCCTGTACTCCCACCATCCAAAACGGATGAAGGTCATCATTAAATACATCATAACCGGGACGACCATAGGCCCCTTTGACTATAGCTGAGATCTTTGGCAATCGGTCTGAAGCGATTACATCTTGCTGTAACTCCAAGTTCTCTTGCTGTGATCGAAATACAGTTAATTCCGGGCGGGATATTTTGACCCTTTCCACTGATGTTGCATTAAAATTCGGAACTTCAAGCTTAACCCTATCTTCAATTTTATGGCCGGTCAATTCACTCAAAACATTATAGGCGGCCTGTATTTCAAACTTAAGTTGAACATCTTGTTGTTGAGCTTTTAAGAGCTCTGCTTCCAAAACCTTTCCGTTCCCCGGCAACAACACCCCATGTTCAATTTTGGATTGAACCGATGATAATTGTTCCTTCAAATCCTCAATAAGTACCGCTATTGACTCCCTTCTTTTCTGCAAACTCAGGATTCCAAAAAATACTTGTTCTGCCTGTTGCTGAACTTCCCACATAGATACTTCCACCCCGGCATTCTCAACTTCACTTTGCGCAGATTCAAGATTTCGGCGAGCTTTAGTCAGTCCTCCGTCATACAAAGGCTGAGATAGGTCCAGGCTGATATTGTAATGATCTTGACTAAGCTGAGGGGCGGTGCTGCCCGGAGCCGAAAAAGGTACCTCTGTTACTTCCGACTGATAGCGGGCGCTGGCATTCAATTGTATTTCGGGAAATAATCCGGACCGGGCAATTTCATCATTTATTGCCGCAATCTTTCGTTGCAGTTCTTTCTTGTTGGTCAGCGGGTAATTGGCTTCTACCTTTTGATACACTTCGTTCAGCGATAGTGAAGAGTCTATGACCTGACCAAATATGAGCGCCGGACACAGTAAAGTAGTTAATATCAGAAGTACTGTTTTCATGTTGGTTTCACCCCTTTTAAAATGATCTCCGGGATGAGGCTTCTGCGTTCTTCGAGGAACTCAAAGTAGGCCGGTTCATCCAGGGAGAAAATAGTTTGAACCATGGTTTTGGCGAGCATGGGCATCATACACATGCTCACGATATTCATCAAAAATTGCTCCGGTGAAATTTCACGAATTCTTCCTGCCTGAACTTCAGCTGACACCTGCTCCGAAAAAATGGATGGAAGCTGAATATTCATCATCCCAATAAACTCTTTAAAGCGATCAGGATGCTGATTCATCTCATAAATCACAAAAGAGGGCAGATATTGATTGTCCCGAAACATGTCGTGATAGAAATTGACGATGTTATGGACTTTTTGCTGAAGGGGAACTTCTTCTTTCAGTATTCCAAATAGTTGCGGCATGATCTTCTTCACCCCTGCCTGAAACACTTCCTGGAACAATTTATCCTTACTTCGGAAATAATAGTGAAGCATAGATTTATTAATCTCTGCTTCATCTGCAATTTCTTGCATTCTGGCACCCTCAAACCCTCGCTTTTGAAATACTGTTTGAGCTACTCTAAAAATCTTTTCCTCAGTTTCTTTTTCTAATGCCATATTGTCTTTTTGTTTTTGCGACGGAGTCAGTTTAATAAATCTAACTAATAAGTTCAACCATTTAGTTGAACTAATTGGTTACTCTTTTATTGATTAATAGAAACAGTTGAGTGATTAGAAATTTCAATCAATTCCTTCACAAAAAATTCACATTAGGTTCCGATCTTGAAAGCGAATTAAATATTTAAGATAAGCGAGTCCGAAATTCAACCGAGGTCGGTTCGCTATAACCCTAATCAAATATCTATCATTATGAGATTTCTATTATCAATACTCACGATTTTTATGTTCGCTTTTTCGAGCATGGCTGTCGCACAAGACACCTTGAAAGTCACCATTGAAGGTGATGATAAAATGCAGTTCAATTTAGACGAAATTAAAGCTGAAGCAGGTCAAACTGTGGTACTCACCCTGAAGCATGTAGGTAAATTACCTAAAGCTGCAATGGGTCATAACTGGGTTCTCTTAGCACAAGGAACCGACATCAACACCTTTGGAGCTGCTGCTTCAAAATTTGCTGATAATGGTTATTTACCTGAAGACAGTGAGCAAGTACTTGCAGCAACTGATTTAATTGGCGGTGGGCAGGAAACAACCATAGAATTTACTGCACCTGAAGCCGGAACATATGACTTCATTTGCAGTTTTCCGGGCCACTACGCCATGATGAAAGGAAAGTTTATAGTTGAATAGTTAGGTAGTTAGTTGCATATCTTAACTACTAATTTGTACCCCAAAAATAACCCTGGATCTTTGAAATGGTCCGGGGTTTTTTATTTCATTTTGTATCGAGAGCTTTAATAGCTTCTTCAATAGTCTTATCTCCCTGTAACAAATCTAAGCTCATACCAAAAGTTGAGGGAGTATCAATAATCTCAGTAATTACTGAAGCAACATCATCTCGAGGCACCGTTCTTCCCTCGATCTCTTCTATCTTCTTCTTGAGTTCAACTTTATCAGTCCCGTCTTCGTTGGTCAATCGCCCCGGCATTAAAATAGTGTAATCCAAGTCAGATTTTCTAAGATGATCATCGGCCGCGGCTTTGGCTTCATAATAATGTTGCATAGCATCCGACCATAAATCATTACTGCGATTAGCTTTTAATGCACTAACCATTATAAAACGTGATACACCTGCATTTTCAGCTTCATCAATTGCCTTTATGGCTCCGTCACGATCTATCACTTTAGTTTGTGATTTCGGAGTATCACCTCCAGATCCTGCAGTAAAAACAATGGCATCCATTCCTTTAAAAGCATGACTGAAATCCCTCTCCAAATCTGCCAATACCGTTGCTATTCCTTTCTTTTGAAATTTACTTATTTGCTCTTCTTTTCGAACCATTGCAACCGGAACATGTTCACTATCTTTTAATTTTTTGCAGAGCCTGGTTCCTATTTGGCCGTTTCCTCCTATTATCAATACGTTCATAGCTGACTATTTTTATTGAAATTCATTAATACAAAAAAGCTAACCTATAAATCGTTTCTTTGATAAAACATATAGATTCCCCTTTCCATCAGATACCAAAGAAAAATTTATCAAATTGCACGATATGTAATACTTTTGGTTACTCATTAATCAAGATTATAAGAACATGCCTAAAGTACTTGTAACAACCGGAGGCGGTGATTGTCCCGGATTGAATGCTGTAATCCGCGCCATTGTAAAACGGGCACAGCAGACCAAGAAATGGAAAATTTATGGAAGTTTGGAAGCTTTTAATGGAGTCTTGCGCTCTCCAAAAGAAATCATCCGCCTGAATGATGAAAAAGTAGCCGGGATTCACGCCAAAGGAGGTACTATACTTCAAACAACTAATAAAGGTGGTCCTTTTAATTGGTCGGTTCAGCAAGAAGATGGGGCCTGGACGACTGAAGACCGTTCCGATGAAATGATAGATTACCTGAAAAGAGAAGGATTTGAAGTCGTTATAAATATCGGTGGAGACGGCTCTCAGAAGATCAGCCACGATTTATATAAAAAAGGATTGAATGTGATTGGAGTGCCAAAAACTATTGACAATGATTTGGCCTGCACCGACTACACGTTTGGCTTTCAAACGGCCGTTGATATCGCCACCGATGCCGTTGATAAATTGGTAACTACAGCCGCAAGTCATCATCGATTAATGATCCTCGAAGTGATGGGACGTGGTGCAGGATGGATTGCTCTACATTCAGCTTTAGGCGGAGGAGCCGAAGTATGTCTAATTCCTGAGATTCCCTATAGTATTGACAGAGTTTTGGAACGACTTAATGAGCGCTACCAAGGTGGGCGCGGGTTTGCCATCATTGTAATTGCTGAAGGTGCTAAACCTAAAGATGGATCAGTTGTAGCCCGGGAAAGTGACGAAGTAGGCTATAGAAATCCCCGATTGGGCGGTGTGGCCTATCGGCTTTCTGACCAACTAAAAGAAGCCGGGTTTGAACATGATATCCGGGAAATGGTACTTGGCCACCTGCAGCGAGGTGGTACCCCCATAGCATATGACCACGTGCTTGCCACACAATTTGGAGTTAAAGCAATGGAAATGGCCATCAAAGGTGAATATGGGATGGGCGAATGGTTTCATTCCTGGATCATGAGATTACTTCTGTTCCTTTGGAAATGGCCACGGACGCACAAAATTTAGTTGATCCAAATGAGTTTTTAGTTCAAACGGCCAAAGGTGTTGGAATTAGCTTTGGGGATTAAAAATCTTAACCAATTCGAAACTTCAATTCATCGATTGTGGAAAGAATTTCATCCCGATCCATATCTCTATAACGCTCCGGTAATAATTCTTTTGAAGTACACTCAATCACGGCGCTCAGTGTCTGAAGCTCAATTTCTTCGGGATAGGTTGGTGGTAAGAAGTCTTCCAAAGCAAGATCCAGTATTTCCGGGGTTACTTGTTTTTTACCTTGAGCAGCGGCACGAAATTTAGCCCTGGTTAGAGCAGCTTCCATGTCTGCACCTGAAAATGTTTTGTCTCCATCCTCGATCATTTTTGGAGTGTAATTTTCAGTCATCTTCAAACCGGTTTTATTGGCCATGGCTTCAAAAAGTTCAATGCGCTCCTCTTTAGTGTGGGGTGGGAATAAAGCCAAATGTTCCTCCGCTCTACCCTGTCTCTTAAGATCCACCGGCATCAGATCAGGCCTTGCCGTCATCAAGAACCAAACGATGCGTCCTCGATTGGCTGTATCACTCATAAAGGTAGCAATCTGTGAAAAGACCCGGCTTGAAACACCGCTGTCGCCACTAGCATCACGATTACCAAGGTAGGCATCGGCTTCATCAATCATAACAGCTACAGGAGCCATAGCTTTAAGCAGAGATAGAATTTTCTCGAGGTTTCCTTCGGTCACACCCTGCCACTGACTCCGGAAGTTTTTGAGTTTTACCATCGGAATTCCAACTTCACTGGCAAAACAGGTTACCATGAAAGTCTTACCCGTTCCAACCGGACCACAAACCAAATATCCCATCGGCATTACATCTTGTCGGCCGGCTTTCAGAGCTTGAACAGCCTGTCGGAGATGGGCTTTTACTTGGGCATGTCCGGCTACATTATCCAGCGAATAAGGGGTTTCCACAAATTCCAGCAACCCATAAGCTTCAGCTTCAATTAGTTCTTTTTTAGCCTCAGAAAGTCCCTCAAAAGTAATCTTCTCCTTATTCTCGCGAGCATGTGAGAGCACACTGCGTATGTTAACAAAATTCAGTCCTGCCGTTTGTTGAGCAATAATCTCCGGCTTTACTGTTGATATCTCTTCCCAAGTATCATCTTTTGTTTCAAAATTGATAAAATCAAGACGGCCCTGCTCTCCGGGAATATTAATCTTGATATCCGTTGTATATGGATTTTGAACCAGGGTTTTATTTAGGTCAGCCAGGTTTTCAGTAATCAACACGGTGGTAAAATCTGCCGCTAAAAACATAGGATCGTGAGCCCAACGCGAAAGATATACCATTGAAGTCCGGTCTTCATTCCCAATGGAAGCAGCATCGCTCATGGGTACAATAGTTTCTGCATAGTCAATAATCAGTCCAACGCTTTTCTTTTGGTCCAAGCGAAGACGGAAGTATTGTTCCAAAAGCGACATTACCCGAACAGGGTCTTTAGGCATTTTATTTGCATAATCGGTGCCCACTAAACTATCCCGGCCTGCTATGGCTTGGTTAAAATCAGCTTGCGACTCTTTATCCCGAAAATAGATTCCTGAAGCCCTGTCATAAAAAATCACAAAATCTCTTGCTCCGAAAAATTCTTCAGACAAGAACGATTTCAGGCGGTTAAATTTAGTACCCTTTTCTTCTTCCAGGGGAACCAAATCATGCACGTTCCCATGTAGAATAAACTGGTTAATAGTTCTGCTCAGATATTTCCTTGCAAATTCTTGGGACCATTTTGGATAGTGATCGAACATGGTTGTCTAATTGATTTTTTTTATGGAATTTAAACCTACTGCTGTTTAATACAAAGCCTTCAGACTTCAGCTTTCAGCTTTCAGTTTTATTCATAATTCCTGCGAAGGCAGAAATCTAGTTATAGAATTAAAATAAGATACTGTTTTGAAAATTAGATCTCGGACATTCGCCGCGAGATGGCCATAAACTAAAAGCTGGAGTCTGACAGCTGAAAGCTTATTCTATAATTATGAGCTTTACCGTTTCAATCCGACTTGGTGTGGCTTTGCTAATGATAAATTTTTTGCCCTCAATTACCACTTCTTCATTTACTTTCGGTATTCGCCCTAAATGATTGATGATGTATCCCGCTACGGTATCATATTCAGAAGGTTCCAGCGGAAGTTCAATTTCCTCAAATTTATCACAAAGCTCTTCTATTTCCACATTACCGCTAACTACGAAATTATTTTCGGAAAGACGCTTCATGATTTCATCTTCTACGTCATATTCATCTTGAATATCTCCTACTACTTCTTCGAGTAAATCTTCAATAGTGACCATTCCTGCGTTGCCTCCATATTCATCCAAAACAATGGCTACCGACATATTTGATAATCGAAACTCCGTAAGCAAATCATTGGATTTTTTACTGGAAGGAACCAGTTTAACCGGACGTATGATTTCTGTTAAAGCCTTCGGTTCATGAAAAAAGTCATGTGCAAAAACTACACCTATCACATCGTCAATGGAATCCCTGTAGACCGGGAGCTTAGAGTGCCCTGACTGTATAAACACATTTAAAACCTCTTCAATGGGCGTGTCTTTTTCAACTGCCTCTATCTCAATCCTCGGAATCATAGAGTCCTTCACTCTTTTGCTGGACAGCTCGAGCACGTTATGGAGAATCTCAGAATCGTCTTCGTCAATATCTTCGCTTCCTCCACTGTCTCTTAATTCCTTGAAAATCATTTCTACATCCTGGCGGCGATAATAGTTCTCAGGCACTTCCGCCCCTTTCACCAAAAATTTTATCAAGATATTGGATGAACCTCTTGATAACTCAATGAGTGGTCGAAAGAGATAGTATGCAATCCTGAGTGGAACAGAAATAACGGCGATCATATTATCTGCAAGTGCCCTGAATATAGCTTTGGGTAAAATCTCCCCAAATAACATGATGACTACAGCAGCAATAATGGTTTGAACCAGCAACACTTGTAAATCTGTTGGAACCACTCCAAACCATGCCTGAGAGTATTCTATGATAGGTTCCACCAAAAATATAGCCATAAAAGTGGCGTATAATACATTTACGATATTATTGCCTACCAGTGTTGTAGTTAGAAACGTTTCAGGCTTCCGAGTAAAGAACTCAATCGAGTTTCCGAGAAAACTATTTTTTCGGGAGGCCACTTCCAGCTTTAGCTTATTAGCTGTTACAAAGGCTATTTCGGATCCCGAGAAAAACCCACTTAATAAAATGGTAATTACAATCAGGAAAAGCTCAATCATGAGGCTCCTCCCATACAGAAAAGAAGAAAATTAAAAATGCTACCTGATGGAGGCTCGTCTTTCATTCAATACTATATTTATTCCTATTTACCGGAAAAGTTGGGTTTTCTTTTCTCAAGAAATGCGCCGGTTCCTTCTTTGAAATCAGCTGTACCACATAATTCACCGAATAATCTCGCTTCTGCTTCGAAACCATTTGCACTGTCAGCTTCTTTCACAGCCAGTAGTGCATTTTTTATGGCAACCGGTCCCTGCTTCATAATTTTATTCAGCATTGATTTGACTTCATCTACCGCAGAATGTTCTGTCACTTGATTAACCAACCCAACTTCAAAAGCTTCTTCTGCTGTTACCTGTCGCCCGGTCATAATGAATTCCAGTGCTTTTGCCCTTCCCACTAATTTTGTGAGGCGCTGCGTTCCTCCATATCCGGGGATAAGACCTAAACTCACTTCCGGAAGTCCCAACGCGGCTTTATTTGAGGCAATTCGCAGATGACAAGCCATTGCAAGCTCACATCCGCCACCAAGGGCATATCCATTTACCGCAGCAATTACAGGAATAGTAAGGTCCTCGATTTTCTGAAAAACATCTTGTCCCCTTTTCGACACTTTTTCACCGGAAACCGGATCGAGTGTGCTTAGTTCCTTGATATCTGCCCCGGCTACAAATGCCTTCTCTCCCGCCCCTGTAATAACCACGGACTTAATCTTATAATTTTCTTTAATAGCATCAACGGCATTATCGAGTTCTTCTAAAACCAGGCTGTTAAGAGCGTTAAGTTTATCGGGGCGATTAATGGTGAGCGTGCAAATACCTGATTCATCAACTTCAAGAAGAAGCGTTTCGTAAGACTGAGCCATAAATAAATCTATTCTTTAACTTTTTTAGCAGGTTTAATTTCCGATTTAACATCATCAGAGAGTTCATCCGAAATGGAATCAAAATCCAAATCACTCTCCCATTCCGTATCGTACTCCGGTAAAATATCCTGATCTAAGTCGTCAATCAATTGTGAAGTTTCTTCTACTTCCGTCAGTAAATTATCGAGTTGGAATCCAATTTCTTCTGGATTACTCATCGTCATAGATTGCTCGTAGATGTAGCGAACAGCATCTTCAATAGTTTCCAGATGAGTTTCACAGACTAAATACTTTTCTTTGGCGATACTGAATTTCTTCAAGCGCTTTTGCATGATAGCAACCCGGCGCGCTTTTGTGCGCTTCAGCTTCTCCGATTCCAGCTCTTTGATTTCTTCGATCTGTCGCTTTACTTCTTCCTTAAGATTGCTTTCCAGGGACGTGTTCAAATACACTTCATATCGTTTAATCAAATCCAGAAGGGTTAGGTAGTTGCCTAAGAGTTCATCAATTTTCTTGCCGATGTTATCCAGAAGGCCTTGCGAGCTGTACGGTAGTTTCTCAAAATTTTCCTGCACCAACTTAGCCAGGTGTTTAAGTACCAGAAAGCGTTTTTGGGAATTGTTATCCAGCGATTGAAACAATTCCTTTTCGTTGTTAGCCGCGTGGCGTTCTTTAATTTTTTTGAGTTCCAGCTTTTTACGAAATCGCGGCAACTTTGGGACAATACCCAAATACATCAATTCTAACCCAAACACCGTAGTAAGTAATAAACTTGGGAAATCCCCCATTCCCGTCATAAAAAATGCTGTAAGTGTGGAAACCAACAGAACACCCAGATTGATAGGGTTCATAAAAGCTTCACGGGTATAATTGATATTTAGTTCGTCACTCATGATGGGGATTCTGATGGGGTGTCATTTTCTTCCGGTTTATCAGCGGGTTTTTTACTGCCTATAGTTTTCTCTGTTTTAATCTCATCGGCATGCTTCTCAATTTCAGTGTACAGCATGCCCATTTCAGCTTTAACCTGTTTTATGGTTTGTTTGGCCTTTTGTTTCTTGAGCTCTTCATCCAATTCTTCGTCTTTAACTTTACTGCCTGCCGGAGTGGATTCATCTTCAAGATTATCCAAAGCTACATCCAGGCGGGCTTCTGCATGCGTTACTTTTTCGCGAACCTTTCCGAGAAAATCGTCCATGGTCTCCAGCAGATTTTCGGCATTCATATTTTGTACCGCTTGTGAAATCTTACCCTTCTGCTCTGAACGTTTTAGACGCTCCTTTGCCTCTTTAATACGCCGATAGTTTTCTTTGTATTCTTCTTTGAGGCGTTCCCGATCCTGTTCACCTTTCGTACTCATAGCCTTTAATTAAGAGCTGCTTTTTTCTTTGTTTCCAATAGTTTTGGAACTGTCTTTTTCCTTAGCCGGTTCTTCCTCGTCGATATTGATGGAACCACTTTTTTCGCCCATATCCATTTTGAATTGCTCTACCAGGGATTTGGCCCGCAGTTTCTCTGCATTTGCTTCAATTTCCATGGTTTCAGTATCGATGCTGTCTAAGGCAATTTCCATGCGGGCTTCGTTTTTGGCTGAACGCTCATTCAAGCGATTAATCATTTCATCATGGGTCTGATCAATGCCCCCTACTTCAAATTGCTCTAAGGTATCTGCAATTTTAGCCTGCCATTCTGATCTTTCGCTGGCCCGTAATGCTTCTTTTGCTTCCTGAATCTTTTTATCTTTTTCTTTCATGAAGACCTTTTTCACCTTCAATGCTTTTTCGTATGCACGTTCAGCAAATTCCAGCTGTTCTTTGGTATGTTCAATATTTTCTTTAGCCTTTTCCAGCTTCAGCGCATATCCTTCAGCAATATCATCGCGGTTGGCCTGAATGGCTGACTTAACTTTATTGGTGAGATCCTGAACGGCTCTTTCGTTGCGCTTCAGCTCTTTTTCGAGCATGAGCTTATTAGCCTTTACGGTAGCGATATTCTCATTCATCTGGGGAATTTGGTCATTCATTTCCCGAATATTCTGCTCGAGAATGAGTTTTGGATCCTCCATTGAGCTTACCAAACCACCGAACATAGATTTTATAGCGCGGATAAATCGTTGAAACATAATACTTTCCTTTATTTTTAAATGCCCTGTTAAACTACAAACTAAATTAACCGATTATTAGTGTATTTCAAGCAGTTAAAGCTCAAAAGCTCTACTGCCCTCCTTGTCAATGGTATGACTAACCATTTCCACTTCCTCAGGTTTAGTTTTTGATATAGTAACTGCACCGAATAACTTATCGCTTGCAGCTTCTATTGCTGATGCCTTGTTCGTATATCCGGTCAAAATTGTTTCACCTTTCAAAATTTTATCCCCAATTTTCTTTGTAAGGGCAATTCCGGCCTGGGGATCAACATCATCTTCTTTCTTTTTACGCCCGGCTCCCAATTCTACCGAGGCCATTCCAATTTCATATGAATTCATCTCGGAGACAAATCCATCCTTTTCTGCTTTAATCTCAAATTCATACTCGGCCTCAGGATATTTTTGAGGAGATTTAATCATTTCCACATCCCCTCCCTGCTCTTCTACAATATCCAACCATTTTTGGAAAGCAGCTCCGCTTTCAATCATTTCTTTACTTTTCTCTATTCCCGCTTTCACAGATTCAGCTTTATCTCCTAAATAAATCATAGTACCTGAAAGTAAATAGGTGATTTCCATAATATCATCAGGACCCTCACCGTGCATGGCATCAATACATTCTTCCACTTCCAGCCAATTTCCAATTTTATAGCCAAGCGGCTGGTTCATGTTCGTGACATACGCTATGGTTTCCTTCTCAAACTGAGTACCAATTCCTACAAGAGCTTCCCCCAACTCGATAGCATCATCAGTTGTTTTCATGAAAGCGCCGGAACCGGCTTTTACATCTAACACCAAGGCATCAATCCCCTCGGCAAGTTTTTTACTCATAATACTGCCGGCAATTAACGGAATGGATTCAACAGTAGCGGTCACATCGCGCAGTGCGTACAAACGCTTATCGGCAGGGGCAATTTCAGCCGTCTGGCCGGCAAGCACGAGATCATGATTCTCAATAATTTCTTTATATCTTGCCAAATCCATATCCACTTTAAAGCCGGGGATGGATTCCAGTTTGTCGAGCGTACCGCCGGTGTGGCCAAGACCCCGACCGGAAATCATGGGCACCGGAACGCCTGCTGCAGCTACAATTGGGGCAAGGATTAGAGAAAGCTTATCGCCGACACCTCCGGTTGAATGTTTATCCACTTTTTTACCTGAAATATGTGACAGGTCTACAATTTGACCGGAATTCAACATAGATTCCGTTAGTGCAGCTGATTCCTCATCATTAAGTCCGTTCAGGTACGATGCCATTAAAAAGGCACTGACTTGATAATCCGGGATTTCATCAGCCGTATATTGGTTAATGAGGTATTGAATTTCCTCATTATCCAGAGTTTTGCCATCTCGTTTTTTGCGTATAATTGATACTATGTTGTATTTTGTAGTCATATCTAAGTATAGGCTTTAGACAACTTTTTTTCTCATTCAAATTACATTTTTTGATACACGCAGCAGCCGATCAAAATCTTTACAAGATTAAGGAACTTAAGCCCCCTCAAGTTCAGCTTTCACTTTACAATCCCTCGGATGGAATTCCGGATTTAAATGGAATAGATGCCCTTATTCTTCGCACTGTTACTCATTTAAATGCTGATACCCTTCCTCATATTCCATCTTCCTTAAAATTTATAGGAACGGGTTCATCGGGGACTGATCACCTGGATATCGATTATCTGGAATCAAATGGAATTCATGTTGCGGATGCCAACGGCTGCAATGCCCGCTCTGTTGCTGAATATGTTATGACTGCACTTTTATTATGGCGAGAAGAGCATAACCCGGATCAGCCTTTTGGTAAAGTTGGGGTGATTGGAGTTGGGAAGGCGGGTTCTGCTGTTGTTGAAATTTTGACGGATTTCGGGATTAAGTGCGTAGAATATGATCCCCCCAGGGAACAAAGAGATTCTACCTTCAACTCTTCGTCCATTGAAGAAGTTTTGGATTGTGAAATACTCACGTTTCATGTCCCCCTAAACAAAAAGGGAGAATACCCCACTTACCACTGGCTGAATGAAGAAAAATTATCAGGACACCAATTTCAGCTTATTATAAATGCTGCCCGGGGAGGAGTCATAGATGAAATTGCCTTGATGAAGTTTTACGTAGAAGGACGCATCCAAAATTATGTGTTGGATGTTTGGGAAGGTGAGCCTGACTTCAACACAAAAGTGGCAAAACACGCTTTTATTGCCACACCTCATATAGCCGGTTATTCTGAACAGTCTAAAGTTAGAGCCACTGAGATTATTTTTGATAAAATGGCTGATTATTTTGACCTCAAAAATGCCTGTCCACAATATGAAAAGCTTACTAAAACAGTTGATTTAGCTCATATTGAATATGATCTTGTGAAATTGCTTACCCGACTTCATCCTATTCTTGGCTACGACAAAGCATTGAGAGATTTATCTGCCAGGCCGGATAAGAAAATTCTTTTTCGGAATCTCCGCAATGAGTGGCCCTATCGGTATGAATATAACTTTCTTAAAGTACGTTCGGAGATATTGAACGAGTTCCCTGAATTAAAAACTCTTGGGGTATCTGCTGTTGGTTAATGAGTGATTTTTCGTTTCGTTATGTCATCCTTTCAGAATAAGTCATTTTGGTTTTTCTACTGAGCGTTTTAAGAGAATAAACTCTTTACCCTTTATCCTCAGCTTCAGCTGCAATATGATCGATCATGGATGAAAAGATGAGAGAATGAATTGGATATAATGCATACCAATACAATAAACCCATTAAGCCTTTTGGGGCAAAATATGCTGTTTGAACCAGCTTGGTTTGGTTAGATTTTTCATCATTTATTGCCTGAAATTCGAGCCATGCCCGTCCCGGTACTTTCATTTCTGCCCGAAGCCTGAGTACCTCCCCCGGCTTTATAGCTTCCACTCTCCAAAAATCCAGAGCGTCACCAATTCGTAAATTTTGTGGATGCCTTCTTCCCCTTCTAAATCCAACCCCACCTACCAATCGATCTAAAATCCCACGCAACTTCCAAGCCCAGTTGAAAGTAAGCCACCCCTTTTCACCGCCCAAACTCGTAAATACATCAAAAATTTTTTCCTGATCTACTTCAACTTTGCGAATACGTCTTTCGATATTTAGGCCTTCCTTGGTTTCCAGTATCACCGGACGCTCATCTCCTTTGCTGCTGATGAGGGCATCATTCCAGGTGGTCTCAACTTCATCTGTATCAATTCGGGCAAGAGCCAGTTCTACTGCTTTTTTGTATGATATGGGGTTAACTTCGGGAAATAAATTCCTCGCTTTATCATTTTGGACCAATACATCGTTTTTAAGTCCTTCGATGAGCGGGCGGGCCAAAGAAGCTGGAACGGGAGTCATCCAATGGACCCAATGTGAGGAGAGCGCAGGTGAAAGTATCGGAACCGGAATCAAAATTCTTTTGAGTCCTTTAATCTCAGCATACATTTTCATCATATCTGCATAAGTGATGACGCTGCTTCCCCCGATCTCAATAATCTTATTCTTCGTTTCAGGCTTTTCAATTGCTAAAACCAGGTATTGCAACACATTCCGAATTGCAATAGGCTGAACCTTACTATACACCCACTTTGGGCTAATCATAATGGGCACTCTTTCCGTCAGGTACCGGATCATCTCAAAGGATTTACTGCCGGAGCCTACCACAATAGCTGCACGGAATTCTGTAACCCCTATATCTGACTCCCTCAATACCTCTCCTGTTTTTTGCCTGGAGGCAAGATGCTCAGATAGATTATCACTCTGATTACCAAGTCCGCCTAAATAAATGATGCGCTTAACTCCAAACTGTTCAGCGGACTCTCTAAAATTTCGTGCAGCCTGCATATCACGCTTATGAAAATCATCATTGCTTTTTCCGCTCATGCTATGGATTAAGTAGTAAGCTACATCAATGTTTTCAAGTACTCCGGGCAAAGTTTCAGGCTTCAAAACATCGCCCTCAACCACCTCTACTTCATTAATCCATTTGCGGCCGTCAAGACGTTCGGCATCACGGGTAAGCACACGAACCTCATATTCTTTTTTA
Source organism: Gracilimonas sp. (assembly GCF_031581265.1). Classification (GTDB taxonomy): domain Bacteria; phylum Bacteroidota; class Rhodothermia; order Balneolales; family Balneolaceae; genus Gracilimonas. The sequence goes on along the minus strand of NZ_JAVLBQ010000012.1, from coordinate 6,085 downwards.
AGCAGTTCCGGTACAAGTCTACCGCCTACATAACCCGTCACCCCGGTTACTAAAATTTTTTTCTTCTTAGACAAACTATTGCATTTTTATTAATAGTACCAACTTGGTTCTTCAACAATATAAAGGGCAAAAAAAGTTCTTCAATCAATAGCTGATTTATGATCTGTTAGTAAAACATATAATACGTAAATAAAATAGCGGTCATATTATAAACCCCATGCGCCACCATAGAGGCAGTTAATCGTTTTGTGTATAAGAATAGTAGAGTGTATGCGATGGTCGGAACTAAAATATCAAACCAGCCTAAAGCATCGGACGGTAGGTGTCCTGCGGCAAAAAAGAGAATGGATAAGATGGCCGCTATCCAAATTCCCACTTTCGGATTGCTGAACATATCTTTCAAAACATTTATAAAATATCCCCGGTTATAAATCTCTTCCGTAATGCCTCCCCCAATCACTCCTAAGGCAACAAATGAGAAAGTCCCTATTACGGAACCATCGAACATAGTAACCATTTGAGATATATCAGTCCTTTCTGCACCGCCTGTGTTTGGTATGATTACCCCGAATTGCAACACCGTCCAGGTTAAGCCAATGATAATTCCCAATAATCCATCTGCTTTCCAGTACTCGAAAGACCAGCCGATATACTTGAAATCCTTGCCCAAAAATCTAAGTGAAAAATATAACAGCCAACAAACCGTGATCAGCTGAAAAACGGCAATAAATAATAAATTCACCCCAATCAGACCGCCATTAATTTTCGTTACACCAAAGAATACATTTGGAAGGGCAAATAATATAAACCCAAAAATTACGGTGGCTATAAAGACTGTTAGCTGCTTTTTCTTGCTAATCGTTTTATTTGTGGAGTCCAATTGTTGGGCCGATAATTTATTCTAAGATAGAGCCGTTACGACACAACGTTCTCACTTGTTGCAGACAAATGGTTAACCGTCTGACCCACTGCGATTTGTAAACTTACTGATTAAAACTCCCACTAATAGCACTTGATAGAACTGACCGGTAATTCCGAAAAATGAGGTGATTAATTTTGCCTGATGGGTTATCGGACTAATATCACCATATCCAATGGTTGTTAAGGTTATTGAGCAATAATATACCAAATCAGTATAGGTAGATGGAGGATTCGTTAAATCTACATTCGCAAATGATTGCGGTTCCAGGTGGATGAGAAAGTAGGCCACAAATACAAAGATCTCGACTAACAACAGAAATCCACAAATAGCCGACGTTATCAGGTCTATATTGATATAGGACGGGCGAATCATATATCGAAAAACTTGTATAAATAGCACCAGGTAAAACAGTATATAGGTGACACTCAAAGCAATGAAATAACCCGGAATTTCACCAAAAAATGGCAACCCAATTGGAAATAAGATCACCGATGCAAATAGAGGAATTTTTAATCGATTAACCCAATGTTTCGTATCAAGAAATAAACCGCTGGCGAGCACTGCCAGAATTACCATGTTTACCGGCCAAAGGGTACGAACGTAAAAATCAAAATCCAGTACAAAAATCCCAACGAATAGATGCTGGACTAACCCCAGTAGCAGTAACTCATATTTTCTTTTCACCAAGAAATTAGAAAATACCCGGAATGTACTCTGATTACTTTCAGGCATAATATTTCTTTCTATTCGTCATCATATGCATTAAAACAAACCCAACTTACTTTCCACGGTAGTAGTCAAATAAATAAGTTCAAAAATAATAGCCCAGTTCTTCACAAAATTCATGAATTCCATCATTTTATCTTCGCGGTCGTCCTCTTTCCAAAACGAGTGAATGGAGAATGCAGCAATAGCCATAAATACACATAGGCCGATCATGCCTTCAATTATAAAATAGCCGGTAATCATACTCAGTCCTCCAAAAACCAAAAGCAATCCACTAAGAAATACCATAACCTTTGGCTCGAAAAGCCCTCGTTTTTCAGCATATTCCTGCACGAAATGCGAGTTATAGAAATGGTTAATACCATTAACGAGGAAAAAGATCCCCAGTAGAATTATTAACACTGTCTTTATCATAACCGAACCTCCTTATTCAAAACTTTTGACCCAGTTGGAACAAGCTTGTAGAAATTTTTTAAGAAATTTTTGACTCGAAAGATCTTCTAAGTTCCCCTGACTGTCAAATTTTTCATGAGCACGAAAAAGCAGAAACTCCGGCTGAGGCATACACCTCACATTTACAGATTTGAGTGATTGACGAAGCTGATCCTGACTTCTCGCGGTACCCGTTACACTTGGTGAAGCTCCAAAAACTGCTGCAGGTTTTCCTGAAATCGGAGCATCCTTTGCGGATCTTGAAGCCCAATCGATTGCATTTTTAGTGACGCCCGTCATTCCATGATTGTATTCAGGTGAAGCAATTAATATTCCATCCGCAGTTCGGATTGACTCTTTGAAAGCAGTAACTCTCTCCGGATCTCCTTCCTCTTCCACATCGGCATTAAATAAAGGGATTCCCTCCAGATCAAAAATATGTATTTCCATTTCTTCGGGAGCAAGCTCTTTTGATGCTCTTAATAATGATTTATTGAAAGAACCGGTTCTTAGGCTTCCGGCAAATGCCAAAATTTTCATAATTGATACTCATTTTAGTTTAAGTTTTAAATAGTACCTACCCTAAATAATAATTGTATCAATCTATTTCTTGAAAATTTTTCCCTGCTTATAGTATTATTTCAAATACTCCGTTCCCCCACAATATAAATGTCTAGTCCACTCCCTGATGATCATAACTTAGCACCCGCTTTATCACCCACTTTTCATCTTCCAACAGCCAAATATGGGTAAACTTTGCGACACCCGTCTTTTCCAATTCTACTTCATCTCTGCGGATATAAAATTCATGCTCTCCTTTTTGAATAGCACCGTACAACTCTCCGTTTTTATTGAGTGGGAAAACTTCAAGGGTTCCCGGCACCAATGTCCTGATCGGCTTTATGGGTGAACCGGAACAGATATTATTGGAGAACGCTTCAAAGAATTCTTCACGATTTTGCATTCCCCCGGTATTATGATAAAACTCCAAATCAGGGGCTAATAATCCCTCAAATTTTTCTATGTGGCACTTGTTGAATCCCTCCACAAATAGCAGGCTGTCCTTTTGCGCAAGGGATCGGTATAACTCGCTTGATGTATCGACTTGCGCCAGAGTTTCCTTCTCCGTTAAAAGAAGTGCAAATAAGGCCAGGAATGAAACTTTTATAACTTGAGATAGAAAAGTAGATTGCTGCATGTTTGGGATGTAAGGACTTGGTTATTATTCCAAATCAACTACGGCAACATCATTCGGTTGTTACATTTATTTTTCACTTCCGGTATCATCACTATTTAAAAAGTCGGGCCATCCCTGCGGGATTTAGATCCTCTCCCAACATTCACCCCGGATTAAAATCCGGGGCTACATTCAGTGGTCTCTACGAGACCGGTTCATGTCATCAAATCAACTAAACTACTCTGCACTGAAAGTGCAGGGTTCTAATCCCTGGGCAGTAAACAATAAACGTTCAACTCAATCAAATCCGGACTCATTGCAAAAAATCCAAATCCCGGAGGGATGAGCGAATATAGCCACGCGGCTTCAGCCCGTGGTTAATAATCGTATACAAAGAAAGTCCCGGCGGGACGACCCAAAAATTGTCATTTTTATGAAATGTCCAAATCTCCTCTAATGAATTCTTGAGCTAACCACGGCAGCCCTCACTGGAAATAAATTCAATCACCGTATTTATTTTTTCAATGGCAGAGTATTATATGTTATTATTATTGAGTCAAATAAAGCAAATAAACAAATGGCATTACGACTTATAAAAATATTACCTCCCAAAGATTTTGAGGATATTAAAAGCCTCATTAATGAAGACGATATTCTTGACTCCTGGGTTGATAAATCTGAGGGAAATAAAACGGTCGTTAATCTTTTGGCGGAAGTAGAACTCACCGAAAAAATTCTTAATGACCTGGAAACAAAATTTACAGGAAAAGATGATTTTAGAATAGTCCTTCTTCCCATATCAGCTACCCTTCCTTCCAAAAATGATGATGAAGAAACCGAAGAGAGTAAAAGCCAATCAAAAGATGAGGAAGAAGACGATGAGCGGGTCCATCGAATTTCAAGAGAGGAACTATATGAAGAGATAAAAAAAGTGGTTGATTTTTCCTGGGTTTACCTGGTGCTAATTGCTCTTTCGTGTGTGGTAGCAGCCAATGGTTTAATTCGGGATAACGCAGCCATGGTCATAGGCGCCATGGTGATTGCCCCTATTTTGGGCCCCAATGTTGGGCTGGCCCTTGCAACTACCCTTGGTGATAAAGCACTCCTTAAAAGATCTCTAAAATCGATTTTATATGGTTTTTCCCTTGGTATAAGCCTTTCTATTTTAATGGGACTTATCATTGATATTAATCCTGAGGTCACACAAATCAGTTCACGGACCGTAGTCAGTTATGCAGATATTGCATTGGGACTCGCAGCCGGTGTGGCAGGATGTTTATCATTTACCAGGGGCATTTCTGCTGCTGTTATTGGGGTGATGGTAGCAGTTGCCTTGCTCCCGCCGATGGTGGCTACCGGTTTACTCCTGGGAAGTGGCATGTTTGAATTGGCTTTTGGCGCCGGATTATTAACACTAACTTATATTATCTGTATCAACCTGGCAGGTGTGCTTACATTTTTACTTCAGGGAATAAAACCGCACAGTTTCATTGAACAAAGAGAAGGTGAAGAATTAAGTCGCTACGCTATTTTCATCTGGGTCAGCCTTTTAATCATACTATCTGTTATAATCTACTTTGTGTTTTTGTGATGCCGGCTACTTAGAAGCCCTGAAAGTGACCTGGTTCCAACATAAATTTCCAGGTCAGAACAAATAATGCCAATCCTGTGTTGAAAAAGTAATCATATGGCAATGACTTAATAAGATTAACAGTGCTTCAACAGAAATGAGCAATAAATACACGCTTGCTTTAGCAGTGGGATTTGTTCTCCTTTGGAATTCGGGATTCATTGGAGCAGAATATGGTCTTCCCTTTACCGGTCCTTTTACATTGGTATTTTGGCGATATTTGGCTTTAACATTGCTCCTTGCCGGTTACTTGCTGCTGAGAAAACGTTTTCTTTGGGTGGGTTGGAAAACAGCAGTTTCCAATATGATTATAGGAGTACTGGCTCACGGTGTTTGGCTCACTTGTGTATTGTTTGCACTGGATAATAAAGTACCGGCAGGTATTGTAGCCTTGATCGTTGCGCTACAGCCGTTAGCTACGGGAGCACTTTCAGGACTCATAACCGGAGAACAAACGAATACCTATCAGTGGATGGGTTTGTTGTTGGGCTTTTTAGGAGTACTGGTGACCGTAATTTTTCGAATCGATTTTACCAGTTACCAATCTATTTTTGGTTACCTGATTCCCCTGCTATCGGTGGTTGCAATCACCATAGCGAGCCTGATACAGCGGCGCATGGAATTAAAATCTGAAACAAAGAAACTGCCAATCGACCTTACCCTGTTCTACCAAAGTTTGGCAACAACGGCAGTACTGGCACTACCTGCTATCTACGCAGAGCAACTATATACGGAGTGGACCCCGGTATTTATCTACACTATGATTTGGCTTATTCTTGCGGTATCCCTGGGAGCATATGCTTTGATGTGGCTGTTGATAGAACGCATACTAGCGACAAGAGTGGCCAGTTTGTTCTATTTTGGTCCCCCGGTAACCATGTTAATGGCTTGGATGGCTTTCGGCGATACTCTTTTATTGATGGATATTGTGGGCCTTGCTATTGTATTTTTGGGAGTACTGCTAACCCAATTCGGTAATCAAAGGAAAAGGGGTTAACGGCCCAGCGTTTAACTGGCTTGGCCTTATTGGCTGGTAATGGTTTTAAATCTCAGAATTTCTTTTAGCAGACAAATTTTGAAACGGCAAACAGCGCGTTGTTCAATCTCGTTCCCAACCTCCCCAGCCTGTGTGAAAAGTCGAAAAAAAATGTAATGCTATTGCTATATATAGCATTAATAATTATTGTTATGTGTGTAA
>NZ_JAVLBQ010000011.1:0-78891 GCF_031581265.1 Gracilimonas sp. | reverse complement strand
GTCCAAGCGCAGGTTTGGCTGTTTCCGGCAACGTACCTGCAGGCAGAGAATTCAGTTTTTCCAAGATCCTCGACCGACTCCAGTAAAATTCCACATCTTCTTCAAAAATCACATAGATGCTTGAAATTCCAGTCATCGACGTGCTTCGGACGGTCTTAACTCCAGGCACCGTCAGCAACTGTGCGGTCAGCGGGTAGGTGATCTGATCTTCAATATCCTGAGGCGATTGTCCTTCCCACTCGGTATAAACGATCTGCTGGTTTTCGCCAAGATTTGGAATAGCATCCACCGGGACACGATCTCGTGGTAGGAAGTCTAAGTTCCAGTTAAAAGGAGATACAGCAAGTCCCCAGCCTACCATAACTATTAATAGTAGCGCAGCCACAAGTTTATTTTCCAGGAAAAACCGGATGGTTTTGTTTAGCATTTTTTAGGGAATAAGTGGTTTAGTGAAATAGGAAATAAATGTTTAGAACTTGTTCCGAACGTCTCGTTCGGAATGTATAGGGGAACCTCTGGTTCCAGTATGCTGGATATGAGCTTGGTTGCCTGTAGCTTTCCTCTCTCTGCAATGTGAACGAGTTCACATTCCGGTCTGTCTCCAAAGAGAGATAGGTTCGTACTAGAATTCGAGTAAAGAAATACGAAACTGGCAAGAAACCTATGTCCCTTCGGAGGGACAGCAAGAACAGCTTTGCTGTTACTTGCGGGGAGGAGAGTCAGAGATTAGGCAACCGACTCAATCAGATAAACCAACCCCTAATTCAGAAAAGACTCGTTGGCTAAATAGATAGGAGGAGGTGAATAAGTATCTGAAACCGGAATTTGAAGAGTGTTAGTTTCAGATTCATCGAGGTGAATTTCTGCAAGAATTTGGACAACGGCTAACGTTGGTCCTTTTACTTTAAGCTTAGCCTGAGCTTCCGTTTTAACCGGTGCTTCTTCAATTGAGCAAGCACAAGCAAAACCAAGATCATGAGCTTGATGGTGGCTTTTTGTCGCTTCCTGCTGAACGGGAGAATTGCTTTCCATCGGGCAATCTTCAACGTGTTCACTGGTTGGCTGCATTGGGTGATGCATTTCCTGTATCTCATCACATACATCTTCCGACATGGCGTGAAGCCCGGCAGGTACTGATACTCCGATCAGAATACTGATACTGAGTACCGATGCGATAAAACGATATGTGGCAGAATTTTTCACAAGCCAAAATTAGTCAATACAGTAGTGAATTCATAACAATAGTAAAGGGAAGTCAGGATTTGATAAATGTTAGGTCATATTCTGTAAATATGGCTGTCACGAAAGCACTAAAACACAAAAAAAGATTGACAAAAGCTATAGGTACCAACGTTGATTACTGACTATTTGGAAGCCATTTCCAACCGGACCCTTTCTCTGTCTCTTTCCCTAACGGACAGGTCCGCCAGGGCAAGAGGACTCCTTCTTCGAAATTTTATTCTGATTCTTAGGTTTTGCTTTAGCTTACTCACTTCAAAAAGGAAAAATAAGAGATAAACCAAGGAATTAGTTATAATACAGTTGGTGATATGAACACTCTTTCATCTTAAAATGCTATAACATGGATAAAGAAGCCCTGCTTAAACGAATTACAATGAACCCAAAGGTCAGCTTTGGTAAACCGACAATCCGCAATATGCGCTACCCGGTAGAGATTATTCTTGATCTACTTGCAGCGGGAATGACTACCGAAGAAATTTTGGAAGATTATCCTGATTTGGAAAAAGAAGATATTCAAGCCTGCATTCTTTTTGCAAAGGAAGCCCTCACTGTAAAAAGCATTCATAAAGTTGCAGGGTAATGAAATTTTTGGTAGATGCTCATTTACCGTTCGGGTTAGTAAAATGGTTAATAGAACGGGGACATGATGCTATTCACACGTCCGAACTTCCGCAAAAAAACAAAACAGAAGATGCTGAAATAATCCAAATTTCTGTTGAACAAGACCGGATTGTGGTTTCTAAAGACGAAGATTTTTATAAGCATTTTATATTAAAAGGAAAGCCTTCGAAAATACTACTGCTTACAATGGGGAATATCATCAATAAAGAACTAATATCCCTTTTTGAGGAAAATATTGAACAGATTGAGCACGATCTTCAGCAGAATAAAATAGTAGAATTAAGTAATGATTCTGTAACGGTTCATTTTTAAAATCCCATAGCACCTCTTCTAAAAAGTTCTATGAACATCCGTATCTTTAGCCTCGGTATTTCATCCCAATAAAATCACCTATTCAAGCAAGAGGTCTCTCCATTAGCCCGGATTCTAAAAAGCGCTACATCCTTATTCTCGGTATCGTATTTATTGCTCTGTCGATGCGTTCACCAATTTCGAGTGTTGGTCCACTGACTGAATTTATCCAAAATGCACTTGGATTATCTTACAGCATGATCGGGTTAATTACGACGCTTCCGCTCATCTGTTTTGCGGCCCTGTCAGGATTTACCCTCTACTTTACCCAGCGGTTTGGACTGGAAGCCACTCTGGGAGCTGCCCTCTTTATTTTGACGATTGGTACCGTTGGAAGGTCTTTTACAAATATCCCGGCGCTATACTTAGGTACTCTCTTTTTAGGAATTGGGATTGCGACCATGAATGTACTTATGCCCTCCATCGTAAAACGTGATTTTCCTGAGCGATCAGGATTTATGACTAGTCTATATTCCGGGGTGATGGGAATCGGGGCTACAATGGGAGCAGGCTTGAGTGTTCCTTTAGCCCATGCCACCAATTGGCAGTTTTCACTGGGCAGTTGGGCCATCTTATCTTTTTTGGGGATGATATTTTGGATCCCACAACTAAGAAATAGAACAAAGCCTAAGAACCCGATTCATATTGTGACGGCTATCAAGAAACTGGGGGCTTCACCCATCGCCTGGCAAATCGCTTTTTTTATGGGATTGCAATCCCTCATTTTCTACGCCATTCTGGCTTGGCTGCCGGAGATTCTTATTGACAGGGGCATGACTCCCACCAAAGCAGGTTTGGTTCTGTCTATTTCGCAAGGTACGGGAATTCTTGGGTCACTCATCATTCCAACCATTGCCGGTCGGTTTAAAGATCAGCGCAGAATTGTGATGGTAACCGGCGCGTTAGAAATAATTGGCATCACAGGTATCCTGTTTACAGACACTTTCTTGGTTTCAACCTGGGCGGGAATTTTAGGATTTGGTCTGGGTGGAAACTTTAGCTTGGCATTGCTTTTTATGGTTGTTCGGTCAGATTCTGCAGAGCTAACTACAGGGCTTTCCGGAATGGCACAATCTGTTGGATACTTTATAGCTGCTTTTGGCCCGGTGCTTTTTGGCTTTATTCATGACCTGACTAACAGCTGGAGTATCCCGCTTTACAGCATGTTAACCATAGCCGCTCTACAACTTGTCTTCGGTCTGGGCGCTGCACGTGACCGAACTATTTCCGGGTAAAGGAGTTGGAAAAAGGCTTATATATTTTTGCTGCTAAGCTGCCAAACCAAATAATGAAGCGCTGTTTCAAATGTATCTTAATTCATATCTGAAACCCTGTTTACCAAACTTCAGCTTTGTGATAACCTCCCAATTATCTACATTTTCAAAAACGGAGGAGCCATGCAACAACACGAAAAAATTGATTATGTAGAATTTCCGGCCAACGACCTAGACTCAACTAAAAACTTCTTCACCAAAGTCTTTGGTTGGGAGTTTACTGATTACGGTCCTGAATACACCTCATTTGCAGATGAGGGAATTAATGGCGGTTTTTTTAAATCCAACAAAAAAGGAACATCTGAAACTGGAAGTGCACTCATTATTTTTTACAGCAATGATCTGGAGGCCACAGAGAAAAAAGTACAGGAAGCCGGTGGGAAAATCATTAAACCTACTTTCGATTTTCCGGGCGGACGCCGATTCCATTTCACTGAACCCAGTGGGAATGAGTTTGCTGTGTGGTCAGACAAATAAAGCGGATATTCAAAATTAGATAAGACTTTCTCCATTTTTTGTAATACAAAATTCCGGTGAATGCAGTTTCTTCCACTTCTGTTTACATTACTGCTATGGAAAAAATGACACTGCATATTAAAAATATGGTTTGTGACCGATGTGAGATGGTTATAGAAACGGCCTTAAAAGCCCTTGGGCTGGAAGTTAATTACGTGCAGCTCGGGAAGGCTGAAGTCACCCGAAAGGGCGAAAAGCCATCCATGCACGAAATCGAAAAAGAGCTGGAGCGATTTAACTTCGGGCTTATCAAGGATGAAGAATCGGTATTGGTGGAAAAGGTTAAAACGTCACTCATACAGTGGGTTGATTCCGGTGAGCTTGAAACAGATGAAACCTCACTATCTGACTATCTCGCAAGAAAGTTAAACAAGAGTTACGCTTCCATTTCACGAGCTTTTTCCCGAAAAGAAGAGATTACCATTGAAAAATATTTCATTCGCCTGAAGATCGAAAAAGCCAAGGAATTGGTAGAATATGGAAACCTGAGCTTCAGTGAAATTGCCTATCATCTGGGATATAAAAATTTGCAACACCTCTCCCGCCAATTCAAAGAAATTACCGGGATGAGCATGAGTGAATACCAGAAACTCCAAAACCCCGGGCGCAAATCCTTGGATAAGATTTCATAATGGAAACGTATGACGCGGGTTTAGCGTATAATCGCAGATTAGGAATACGTTGTTTTACCGAGCTTTGAAAACACGGGTAAAGAATTTAACAGCGATTATATTAGTGGGTAATTAAAAAAATTATAAGTGATTATTAAGTTTGAAATCTGCGTGTTTTCTTGAGTTTTTGGTTCGTTTTGGGTCAAGCCAAAATGAATATGACAAAAATAAACCAATGGAAAGAATTCAAATTATGAGAAATAATAGTAAACAATGATCGAATCCCTATTCACAGAACCTTGGTGGATGTACGCTGCTGTCTTCCTTGCCGGAATGGGCGCATATATCATTTCTGTGATAGCTGGCGGCGGCGGTTCGCTTATCATGATTCCGGTTATGAATTTTATGGTGGGTTCCAAGGCAGTGGCCCCCATCATCAATCTTGGGGATATGATAGGACGTCCCTCACGATTGTTCATTTTCTGGAAAGATATTCGGTGGGATGTGGTTATTTGGTATGCCCCTGCTGCCGTTAGTGGAGTTCTATTAGCCGGATGGCTTTTTACTCAGGTTCAAGCCGATTGGTTTCAGATAATAATTGGGGCTTTTTTGGTCAGTACGGTTTTTCAATATCGTTTTGGTAAGAAGGAACAGACATTTGAGATGAAGAAATGGTATTGGTTGCCGTTGGGTTTTGGAGTGGCTACAATCTCAACTATTGTAGGCGGACTCGGTCCGGTCCTTAATCCCTTTTACCTGAATGCCGGAATTCTGAAAGAAGAAATGATAGCCACCAAAACCGCCAATTCTTTTTTTATGGGAGCCGTGCAGATTGGAACCTATACATTTATCGGGGCTTTGTATGGAGACTTGTGGATTTTTGGTATTATACTTGGACTGGGAGCTACAGCCGGAAACTTAGTCGGTAAGAAATTACTCAGCTCCATGACCGATGAAACTTTCCGAAAATATGTCCTCGCCGTTATGGTAATTAGTGGAGCATATATGATTTTATCGAAAATTGGAGTTTTTTGAAAAGAAAAGATAAATAGCTGTCAGACTTCAGCTATCAGCTTTCAGTTTTTGGCTTAAAAAAACCAGAAAGCTGAAGACTGAGAGCTGATTGCTTTATAAATAACCTATGTTAAAATTAAAAGTACCACCAGCAGTTGTCTTTTTTATTTGTATTGGTTTGATGTGGGTTTTAGACCGCCAAATCCCAGATTGGTTTGTGATAGATTTAGGGGAATGGGTACCCAAGATAATATTGGGCATTGGGATATTTTTTGGATTAGGAGGGATTATTCAGTTTATGAAAAACAAGACATCTGTAGATCCACATCATCCGGAAAAAGCAAGTATGCTGGTAACCTCCGGAGTATATAACTTCAGCAGAAACCCGATGTATCTCGCCATGTTTCTAATACTTTTAGGCGGCTTGCTGAAATTTGGAGAGCCGGCAGGACTGATCGTTTTAATTTTCTATGTTTGGTATATGAATGAATTTCAGATCAAACCTGAAGAAGAGGTAATGACACAAAAATTTGGGGAGGAGTTTATGAAGTATAAAAGTAAGGTCCGGCGATGGCTTTGAGAATCAAAAAAGAATCACGATTTAAAGGATTATGTGATTGACATGATTTTAAGCTCACCTCGCTTTGCGGTTATTAAACAAACCATTTCCGCGATCATTCGCCCAATCCGCTTAATCCGCGCTTGTTCCGAAATACTTGTCGGGGTTCTATTCCAGTATTTGAATAGGGTCAAATGAAAAAGCTTCACTCGCAATCAACAACAATGCCCCTCTTTTTGCACCGGTGGACAGGCAACATCCCCATATGAACAAAACACACAGCAGTCTCCGGTTTTGGGCTTTAATAGCTGACTACAGTCGGGGCACTCCCAAAAGTATTGGCAGGAGTTTTCGGGCATTTGCTCTTGTTGCCGAGCTCCGCAATTCGGGCAGGTTAATACAGAAGTTAGCGTGATTTTATCATCCATCAACAAACCTCACAGCAACTTTTTGGGTTATTATTGACAGTGGTAATTTCTTTTTCACTTCCAAAAAATGAGCGAAGGGTAAACTGATCATTAGAAAACTTCTTTTGAACCCTGATCGCATTGGCAATAGCAATGAGGGCAACCCCCACATCCGCAAAAATAGCTTCCCACATGGTTGCAAGACCAACGGCAGCAAGAGCCATAACCAATACCTTAATCCCCAGTGCAAAGCCAATATTTTGCCACACTATTTTGTGCGTAAATTTCGCAATTCGGATAGCCTGTGGAATTTTTGAAGGCTCGTCGGTTTGAATGACTACATCCGCCGTTTCGATGGCAGCATCCGAACCAATACCGCCCATGGCGATCCCTATATCAGCCAGCGTTATGACCGGGGCGTCATTCAGCCCGTCTCCCACAAATCCGACCACGTGATTTGATTGCAAAGCCTGCTTCACCCTTTCGTACTTACCATCAGGGAGCAATCCGCCAAATGCTTTATCTATGCCCAGCTGTTGGGCGATGGCATCCGTGGTCTGCTGATTATCCCCGGACAGCATAATCAATTCACTGATACCTAAATCACGGAGTTCCTGGAGGGCATGTGCAGCGTCTGTTTTTATTTTGTCAGAAATTAAAATAGTTCCGATGTGAATCCCATCAGTTGCTATATATACAAAGGCGGAAGGCTTGTTATTACCTATTTCAGAAAGGGAAACACCATGCTCTTCCAACAATTTTCGATTGCCGACTAAAACTTCCTCCTGTCCTACAGTCCCTTTTAAACCCCTACCGGGAATTTCCTGAATATCGTTGGCTTCCGGGGTTTGTTGTCCGTTGGTAAACTGTAGAATCGCTTTTGCAACAGGGTGTGAAGAGTGATGCTCTAATGAAGCCGCTAATTTCAGTACATGTGAAGTATCATGTCCGTTGGCCGGATGAATTTCCTGCACTTCAAAAACTCCTTCGGTCAGGGTCCCGGTTTTATCAAGGAATAAGGTTTTCATTTTTCGAAGCTGATCAAGGTAGTCGGAGCCCTTCAAGAGAATTCCATTTTGTGAAGCCGCACCAATTCCCCCGAAATATCCCAGCGGAATAGAAATCACCAAACCACACGGACAAGAAACAACGAGAAAGATTAACGCTCGATAAAACCACTCTTCAAATACGTATGCTTCAACAAAAAGCCATGGCAGGAAAGTGAGAGCTATAGCCAGCCAAACAACGATGGGCGTGTACACTTTGGCGAAGCGGGTCATAAAGCGCTGGGTGGGAGCTTTTCGCTGTGAAGCTTCCTGAACCATATTCAAAATATCAGACAAGCGTGAATCTTCGTACCCCTTGGTTACTTTTATGCGTACCGGGATAAGCTCATTCACAGAGCCGGCCCAAACTTCTTCACCCGCATTGCGAGACATCGGTTTCGATTCTCCCGTTAAAGCGGCGGTATTGAAGGAAGCTCGTTTTGTAAGCAGCTCCCCATCGAGCGGAACTTTGGCCCCGGGTTTCACTTGAATAATTTCACCCGGTTCTACTTTGGAAGGATGAACTTCTTGCGACTCCCCGTTTCGCTCTACCGTTGCAACATCCGGCTGCTGATTGATGAGTGATTCAATAGAATGGCGCGCTTTCCGAACCGCATTTCCCTGCGCATATTCACCAATCATATAAAACAACATTACGGCCACACCCTCGGCATATTCCCCGAGAATAAAAGCACCAACGGTAGCAATTCCCATGAGCATGAACTCGCTGAAGATGGTGCCTTTCCGGATAGATTTGAAGGCCTTTATCCAAACCGGTCCTCCCACAAACAGGTAGGAAATAAGATAAAGGGGCAGAAAGACATACTCACTTCCAGGAATTATGATCCAGTATTGAACGGCTAAAGCCACCATCAAAAAAATGGCCGACCAAAATACTTCGTAATATTTTTTTATGAATTCCATGTATTAATATTTAGCATATCATCGCGAGGAGCCAATAATTCCAGTATAAGCTAAGCTTTCTTTCGACGAAGCGAACTCCCTGATTAGGCTCCTGATTATTTTCAGGGAGAAGGACACGGTCGTTAGCTCATGGTCTAACGGCTCTAAATCCGTCTGACCGTTCTTATACAGCTCTCAGGGCTTAAACTGACATATCCATCAGGCGGGTTATCCGCCTTTCAAAAGCATCGTTAAGGTATTAAGAGAGGGAAAAAGAGTCTTATACTATTGTGTATTTCTTGTGCAGGATTGTGTGTTCTGATTGAGTTTTTTGTTCTCGTTGCGTTGCTCCGCTGCGCAATGCCTGCCGGAAGCTCCGCTTCCAAGAGGTTGAATTGGGGTTGGTATCTCGATATCATCGACCCCTTTCTGTCTTTCCCCTTCAGCCCCGACAGATTTGTGCGGGACGCAAGCGCAAGGGGAAAGGACGCTTTGGCCGATATGGGGAATCAGTAATCCATTTTTCCGCTCGGTTTGAATGGGGTTTGTTGTTGGAATTTGAGAGAGCGGGGTGATGGATGGGTTTTGGCGTTGATGATCTTATTGAGCATTTAATAATTGGATTGCCTTTAAAGGGTATCTCTTTCTTTTGTGCTGACAAAAGAAACAAAAGCGCCCGGCTGCGAAAAAAGAGCTAAAGCTGACTGCATTACGCTAAAATAAACTGAAGCTCCATCACTAATATCAACAATTTCTAAGGTTCTCAGCGGAGCAGTTTATTTCTTAACGCTCCATTCCGTCATCTTCTATACGCTCTTTTTTCTAAGGCCGATGGGGCATGTCTTTAAACTCGCTCCTGACGCTCTGCGTCCGAGCGAATAGCGGTATTTAACCCTCGTTGTGTAGCTCCGCTGCGAAATGCCGTCCGGGAAGCTCCGGCTTCCCATGTTTTAATTAGAACTATTTTTCTTAGTCAATTCTCTTGTTCATTATTGCTTGATACGTCGGTTCGCCGGTTGTAGGATACAGCTAAGCGAATCCAATAATCAATCCCAATAACCGGAAACGGTGTTTTCAAAGCTACAAGTACCATCTCTTAGTTAAAAAGAGTAGCCGGATTAATGCACAGAAATTCCTGCCAGGGAAGGCCTGATTCAGAGATAAGCAACATTTTATAGGGCTCAAAATTATTCTGAAAAGCTTTCATTCCAGTTGTTGGTCCGGCTGCAGTTGATTTAACCTCAATCCCAATGATTTTATCTCTTTGTTTGATTACGAAATCTACTTCATCGTTTCGGTGTCGCCAGTATGAGAGTTCAAAGTCTTCTTTGAGGCTGTAATTGAGTAAATGTGCTCCAACTGCCGATTCAACCCATCGTCCCCATTCCGCAGGTTTTGCCCTGATTGCTTCAAATGATTCTGATTGTTGAACAGATAACAACGATGTATTATACACTTGAAATTTTGGGCTTGAGGCTCTCTTACGGATTTTATTGGGTGTAAATTTTGAAATTCCGCCTAACAATCCGGCAGAGTCAAGCAGGTCAAGATAATGGGAAAGTGTAGTGGTGTTTCCGGCATCGTGAAGCTGACCAAGTATTTTATTATAAGAAAGTATTTGTCCCGAATAGCTACAGCCCAGTTCAAAAAGCTGTTTCATTAAAGCGGGTTTATCAATACGGGTCATCATGAGGATATCATTGGAAACAGTTGGCTCAATAAGGGCATCCTTAACGTACTTTTTCCACCGGATTTCCTCTTCTTTTAAAAATGCTGCTCCGGGATATCCGCCGAACCACACATATTCCTCTGGCAAATATCCAAATGCGTTTTTCATTTCTGGGTAACTCCAATGTCCCATATAAATGGATTCATAGCGTCCGGCAAGTGATTCTGTTAACCCCCGCTTAAGCATGAGCCTTGAGGACCCTAAAATGATTACATACAACTCAATGCCTGTATTACTATCCTTATCCCATTCCTTTTTAATCTGCTCACTCCAATTATCAATCTTTTGGATCTCGTCTATAACCAAGATTAACTTATCTTCTTCCAACTGACTTAGTTTAATACGAGCTGTTTCCCATTGCTGAGCTATCCAAGTAACATTGGCTGCGGGAATTGCATCGGCAGAGGTAAAATGATAGGAGATGTCGGTTTGGGTCAAGAACTGATGTACGAGCGTTGTTTTGCCAACTTGTCGTGGCCCATACAATACCTGAATGAATTGTCTGGGTTCCTCTTCAACACGCTTTTTTAGCAGACCGATATGTTCTCTTTGAAAATCCACATGCTAAATATAAGAAATATTGAGTAAAATTACTTAATAAATTGAGTAAATTGTTTAGCAATTCAAGTAGCTCTGTGTGTTTTATCCTCGTTGCGTTGCTCTGCTGCGCAATGCCTGTTGGAAGCTCCGCTTCCAGGGATTTGAATAAAGGTTTGTTGCTCGAATTCATCGACCCCTTTCTGTCTTTCCCCTTCAACAAGGGGAAAGGACGCTTTGGCTGATTTGCGAATTCAGTAATCCATCTTTCCGCTCGGTTTAATTGGGATTGATTGTTGAATAGGCGAGAGCGGGGTGATGGATGGGTTTAGGTTTTGTGTCGTGAAAAATGATTACAATTAAATTATACCCTTGGACAGTATCAATAATCTCCCATCCCGGGAATCACATTTCTTATCCCTCCACGGGGATTTTCTACATCACCTTTATATCTGGGGATTATGTGGATATGCGTATGGGAGATGGTTTGTCCGGCAGCTTTATTCACATTAAAGCCGATATTGAATCCGTCAGGCTGATATTTTTTGGTTAGAATGTCTTTGACTCGTTCCACCATAATTTGGCAGGCTGTCTTTTCTTTGTCAGTCATTTCAAAATAGTTGGCGGATTTTCGTTTAGGAAGTACCAAGGCGTGACCTTTGCTCACTGGAAATTTATCATAGATGCTGTACACTGTTGCCAGTTCGGAAATAAGTTCAGTTTCAGGTGATGGATTTTCGAAAATGCCTTTCTTTCCGTTATCAACTTGGGTGAAATGCAGATATTCATAGATCTCACAAAATTCATTTTTGAAAATAGTTTTATAAGGTAATACTACATTGCATTGATAAGTCGGAACCCTATGCACATAATGATTTCTAAATCCCGTTCTTTTCAAATCCCTGCGAACTGTGAAGTAAGCTTTTCCTGATGATTTCAGCAATTCACTAACCGACATCAATACCTCTGCTTGTTCTTCCGGAAACAATACATTCAATACATACTGGCAAAGAATCGTATCAAATTTTTGATCGGGATAATCAGGGGCATGATATGGGTCGTAATTGGTACAGCTAATATTTTTTGATTGTAGAAATTCAGCGTCCTTTCCATAGCCTGAGCCAAAATCCAATACATTACCTTTTATCACTCCCATTTTGTAGAGCTTACGAGTGGGGAAGGATTCTTTATCCCGTTCCTTAGCAGTGAGATGTGAGTTTGGGTTTCCTTTCATGGCAAATGAAATTCTTCAAATCCACGGGTTTCAATTAAATAACGACACTTTTCCTTTAGTGATTGAAATGCCGGATTCTCCCAGTTTGATTGACTAAAATCTTGTCGGGTGATCAGGTTTACGTTCAACTCTTTTTCAAAACCGGCTTGTTCAGTCTTCCAAATAAATTGCCAGTATGAAATGATCCGTTCTTTTCGCTTTTCGAGAAGTTGAAGTGAAGGGATTTTGTCTCGCTTACGGTTATTAACTATCGCTTTTGCCGGGAGCAGATTCCAAAGATCATTATTTCTCCAAACAGAGAATGGAAGTACATGATCGATATTCAAATCGGTAGTGATTCTGTTGCCAGACCAAACACACTCAAGCTCGCCTTTATCCTGTTTAAGTGCTGTAAAAATATTTTGAGAGAGCAGAACATTACGCGCTTCCTGTGGCGATTTCAGCATCGTTTCCAATACCTGATTCATACTCAGGCTTTTATCTTTATCTACCGTGAATTCAGCCCAGTTAATTAGGATGGAGTGCATACCCGTAATAAAACTTCCCATCAGCTCCATTACGCTGTAATAATCAGATGGAATCGAGAATTCACTAAAGTTTTCGATTAGAAAATTCACATCCATTTTATCTGGTTGTCGTAATTGAGTATTCGTTTTAAGACGCTTAAAAATTTGGTATTCTTCCCCGTAAACTGATTTTCCAATATATCTCATCGGTTGATCTTTGATGGTATCTCTAAGTTTTTTGCAAAGCTGAAAAACAGTGTCTTCAATTTCATTTGGAAGGTTTCCCCTCACTAACTCAGAATAAAAAACAGAAAGGCCACCTTTCTCGGAATAGAAATTAGTTACTTTTTTAAATAAGGCTCTGAATGAAAGTGTAAACGAATCTAAGTTATCGCCATTTCTTTGCGGAAGGTTCTTTTCAATAATTGGATAATAGTATTCCAACCATTTTAGTATTAATAATCCAACAGGAAGAATTACAAGATTATCCTTGTCTTTCTGGTAAGGAGATTTTTCTTGAATAATCTCAATCGTAGCCCGAAGCAAAGCAAACTTATAAGTTGTGTCTTTACTATCCCGCTCTATGATCTAATTGATTTTTTTAAGTGTCTCAAAAGTCATGACCTGAATATAAAAGAACGCCGGTAATTTCCGAATTAGCCGGTGTAATTAGTTATTCCAATTCTTTATTTAATTCTGAGTGGAGTTGACCAGCAGAAAGATGCAGCGTTAAGAGGGTAAAAGGGTTACAAAGTAAATGTTTTTACTCCCTGATTGCCATAGAAGGGAGATCCCGCATCTGCGCGTTCGCTGCGTGCGGGATGACGGTTTTTGGAGTAGTGTTTGGGCAGGTCAGCCCAACCAGGTGCAGTTACCCCTCAAACCTCATCAATAGAAATCCGCCGGTTTTCTTTAATCTCGCTGAAATGTGAGGGTGATAATCCTGTTTCTTTTTTGAATTGCCGGGAAAAATGTTGCTGACTGCTGTAGCCAAGGTCATAGGCAATTTCACTCAGGTTTTGCTCGCCGTACACAATGAGCTCTTTGGCCCGTTCAATTTTCTGGAGAATATAGTAGCGCTCAATAGATTTCCCTTCTACTCCTGAAAACAGTCGGCTTAGCTGCTGATAATCTTTATGAAGTTTTTTGGCCAAATAATCGGAAAGTGGATTGTCAAGCTTTTGTCCGGTGCGGGCCAGTTGAATGATAAGCTGTTTAATTTGTTCAACCAGCCGGCTGTTTTGGTCGTTGATGACATCAAACCCATTCTCTTTCACTATTTCCGTAAAGCGATTTTGTTGCTTCGGGGTGATAGGTTTTTCCAGGGTGACCTCCCCTAATTCTATATCCTCTACCCTGAAACCGGCCCGTTCAAGTTCTTGGCGCAGCACCTCACCGCAGTGGCTGCATACCATGTTTTTTATGTGAAAATGTTGGTTTTTCATAGAATAGAAAAGTAGCAAAGGAAAGACACCTTTACCAATTACATTAAAAGCAGATATATAAAACCATTTGCTGTTGTTTAGAAGGTTTATCTTGGGGATGCCGTCTGGGAAGTTTTGGCTTCTTGTGATTGAAATCGAATAATTTTTCTTAGGCAAATCTCTTGTTCATTTTTTCTTGATAAAAAACGAACCATCCCGAAAAAATCGGGACAAGGCGGTCGAAAAAAGAGCTAAAGATGTCTGCATTGCGCTAAAAGAAATCAATGCTCCTTGACTGGGCTTGCAGGAAATCACAATTCCATGCGGTATGATTTCTTTCTTTACGCTTCACTCCGTCATCTTCTATACGCTCTTTTTTCTAAGGCCGGGGGGAAGAACATCCAACATTGAGTAAGGAACGTTGAAGGCAGAACGACTGGAATCGATCATTTCGCTTGGTTTTAAAAGAATTGATTTACTTATTGAGAGCCGGGTGATGGATGGGGTTGGGGTTTATGCGAAGGGCTGCCAATGGCATTAAAAGTTAAGGCGCGCTCACCAACACAATATTTTCGGCGATTAATCCTTTGTCATTTTCAGTGACATCGAACTCGAATATGAGTTCTCTGCTGGGTAGGTAATTGGTATCGAAATCTTCTTCAAACTGAGAGACGTGGGCAAATACGGTTTTGTAAGGAGAGTCATCTTCGCGGGAATCCGTAACCCATAAACAATCTTCTTTTCGAGTCAAAAATCGTAGGAAACCATAGCCTTCGTCTTGGGTAAAATCGTAGCAAACGCCTCGAACGCGAGAGCCGTTGGAACCCCAGCTGTAGGGCGAATCAATGGGCAACAAGCCCGGAATGAGGTATCCGGAAACAGAAGAGTCCACCGTTTTTTTGAGGGCAGTAGAAACATTATCAAAGCCTACCAGCTCTACTCGACATCCCCTATTTTGTAAAGCATTAACAACGCTAACATAGCTTCCGCTGCTGCTTAGCAAAACTACTTTATCGAGGTAATCCCCCTGAACCAGCATATCTACGGCCATATCCATATCAATGGTCGATTTGGTAACCTTTTCACCGGTTTCGCTATTGGTATAGGTTTGAACCGGTTTTTCTGTCACTTTGTATTCAAAATCACGGAGGACCTCACAAAAACGCTGCGTCTTCTTTCGGTATTCATGATCTTCTTCCAGGCGCTGAGGATCATAGCAGAGATAAACGTTCAGGCGAGAGGCAATACCGCCTCCCCGGCAGGCAAACATGCGTAAGATATCGTATCGAAGTCCGTAGCCCCCATTCATCGTTACATTAACCGCATCAACATATATCCCGACTCGTTCCTGTGTTTTCATGTCAATAATAGTCCTAAGCTGATTAATTATTTAATAATATTAAATGGAGAAATTGGCTTTAATTAATTAACCCTAACGCCACCAGTCAATTAACTCAAAAATAATTGAGAGAATCAACTGATTCTGACCAATTTATTATTAGAATAAACAAGGTGAAAAATCAGTTTTAAACACGTTTAATCTAACTTTAAAACGGTACGGTAGGTAATAAGAGCGATGAATGCCAGGCCAGTTCCTAATAAAACGAAGGATGCGAGTAAATCACTGATCCCAAAATCTATAACAATGGGTTTGAGATAGTACAATCCGGCCGCTAAGAGCATGACGGCAAAAGCAGATACCAACTTATAGGGCACCACAAATGCATTGATTGAATAATAATAGATGAGTAAAGCCATAGTCGCATAACTCATCAGTGTGGCAGCGGCCGACCCCATCATTCCAAAAAATGGTATTAAAATGAGATTGGCTACAATGGTGATAGCTGCTCCTATCAGGGTAATTTGGGGAAGGCGTTTGGTAGTTTCACTGATAAAAATTCCGGCTGAAAAGTTAACATACCATCCCTGAAACCAATAGGCTAAAAGGAGTACGGGTACAATTCCGAGTCCGCCCCAGAATTTTTCATCAACCAGGTAAAAATCAAGAAATGGAACTTTGATGGAAACAATTTGCTCAGCAAAAAGGGCGACACTCAGAAAGATGACGGCCGCTCCAAAATTAAATAAAGTAAAGGTTTGTGAGAATGTTTGCGGAGCCGATTTTTCTTCGGATTGACGCATGAAAAAAGGCTGCCAGGCCATGCGAAACATCTGCACCAGCAAAAGCATAAAAACGGCCAGTTTGTAGCAGGCACTGTAAATACCAACAATATCATCGGGAGTGTACTCGGCACCGTATAAGGATTGTACTGTTTCCGGATCCATGGATTTCAGGAAAAATCGGTCGAGCAGTTCATTTATTACGTGACCAAATCCCGCCGGAATAAAAGGTAATCCAAAGAGTAAGGCTCTTTTAAGAAGCTGCTGATTCCAGCTACCCGTGAACATCGGCAGCGTTATAATCCAGGTAGCTAAAGCAGTGAGGATTGAAGCAGCAAAATTACTGATGAATACTGCCTCAATGCCGTAGTTAAGCCCCAGTATCAAATAAAAATTCAACCCGAGATTAACGAGTACATTCCCGGTTTTAATGGCCGCAAAGGAGATGGATTTACGGACCAACCGGAGTTCGGCAAAAGGGACTACGGCAATGGTATCAAAAAAGAGAATGCCCAACATGAGCCAGTAAATGGAATTTCCGGTTTCAAGACCAATCATGGGGGCAATGAGGGGCTGCGCCATCCAGATGAGGAGCACAAAAACTCCCGAAGTTCCGACTAAGAATAGTTGAAGGGTTTTGAAAATACTGTTGGCTTGGTCACGGTCTTTACCATAGCGGATGTATGCCGATTCCATACCCATCGTAAAAAGCACATTGAAAAGAGCGATGGCAGCAAAAATAAGGCTTACAATCCCATACTCGCCTTCACTGAATACACCGGTATGCAGCGGAACTAACAGGTAGCCAATAAATCGCGCCAGCACGCTGCTGATGCCGTACACAAGGGTATCTGAGAAAAGTTCTTTGAGTTTTGTCAAAGCAATTGGTTAGATGAACTTGTAAAAGTAGTACGCTTTAATGTGCTTTATGAAGTCTTTCAAGTGCCTGTATGCCCAATACGTAGCTGAATTTCCCTAAACCGGTAATAATACCATTCATGACTGTCCCGGTTATAGATTTTTCACGGAAATCTTCACGTCCGTGGATATTGGATATATGAACTTCAACTTTGGGAATTTCCAAAGGTTCCAGAGCATCGCGAAGAGCTACTGAAGTGTGTGAATATCCGCCGGGATTGATGATTAGTCCTTCTGTCTCATCTTGCAAGCATTCTTGCACGTTCTCAATAAGCTCGCCTTCAAGGTTGCTTTGAAAGAAAATTAAATGATGGTTTTTGAACTCCTCTTTTAAAAAGGTTTCAAGATCATTCAGGCTTCCGGTGCCATAAACACCTGGATTGCGTTTGCCAAGTAAATTCAGGTTGGGTCCGTTAATGACTTTTATTTTCATAGGCATATGTTTTGGCGAATTTGTTCTGCCAGCTTAATCATGCCATCTTCGGAAACATCGACTTTTTTACCTAAGCTGAAAGCCTGCGTTTCTTTGTAAATGGGTATGAGGTGAATATGAGCGTGTGGCACCTCCATGCCTTCAACAATTATACCGGTGCGTATAGGTTTCAATGCCTTATCAATTCCATCGGCTACGTTTTGGGAAAACTTAGTTAAGGCACTCAATTCGTTTGGTTCCAAATCAAAAATATAATCTATTTCTTTTTTTGGAATGCATAGAGTATGTCCCTTTGCGGCCGGGTTAATATCCAAAAAAGCAAAATGCCGGTCATCTTCAGCAACTTTATAACTTGGGATTTCGCCTTCAATAATTTTGGTAAAAATACTTGCCATAATTCTAAATGAAAGATGTTAATTTGAGTGAAGATACTATCGAAAAAACAGAAATCCTTATGAACCTTGCAAGAGCAGTTTTATTTCTTTTTGGTTTGTGCATCTTTATGATGAGCCCGGAAATGACCGCTGCTCAATCAGGATCGATGACTGGGATTGTTAGTCAGGCTGAAATTCTTGAAAACAATCGAATATACAGTATCTATAAAGACCGATATCAACCGGAAGAGTCCGCAATTAATTATTTAAAAACGTATGATGACTCTGTGGATGTAATGGTATTTTGGGGAAGTTGGTGTAAAGAGTCGAAAAAGCACATCCCCAGCTTAATAAAAACACTGGAGTTAGCAGGTAATGCAAAAATCAATACGCAGTATATTGGTGTTGATGTTAGCAAAGAATTTCCCCAAGAATTTTTAAATAAGTTCGATATCAAATATATTCCCACCGTTGTGGTTTTAAAAGGCAATGCAGAATTAGGACGAATTGAAGAAGAGCCACAACTATCGATTGAAACTGATTTCGTTCAGATACTTCAAAAAGATGATAAGGGAATTGAGTAAAAAGTGAATTTTTTCATTGTACTCTAATTCATAAATGCCTTATCTTTGGAATCTGAATTGAGAATCGGTAGCTCAGTTGGTAGAGCAACGGCCTTTTAAGCCGTGGGTCGAGGGTTCGAGCCCCTCCCGATTCACACTGTTTTTAGATATTGTTTTCATAAAGACTCTCTCTTGACCAGCCCCATACGATTGATCTCGGATGGGGTTTTTTTTGTAATGGGTAAGCACATCTTAGTAAATATTTTCTCCTCTTTTCAAATAAATTAACCCCAAATTCTCTTCTTTAAATTTTTTTTGTAACATTTTTGCTGTGGCTTACTCTTGTTATTAATAGTTATGTACCGGTATAAGATGTTGGCGAGAATTATGTTATTAGCAAATAAAAAAGAGTGCTTGTATCAATAACCTCAAATCTTTCCTCCGGTTATTAAATCAGATCAAGAAGAGCAGATTCTTTTATTCCATGTATTTGGTTGGCTTAATAATCCTGCACAAAATGATTAAGATGGATAATACAAAGGTTATTAACAGTAGCCCGGTTATAATAACGTTGGGTTATTTGCTGGTGGGAGCATTATGGATTCAATTTTCAGATCAAATTGTTCTGGATGTTTTGGATGACCCGGAACTCATAACGCAAGTTCAATCATATAAAGGGTGGTTTTTTGTATTGATGAGTGGGATAGTGATCTTTTTACTGATCAAGAAAAACAACAGTCTTTTGGGGGATGTAATATCAGAACTGGAGAAAAGCAGGGATAAGTTTAAAGCCACATTTGATTTTGCTCCCCTTGGTATAGCTCATCACAGACCGAATGAAAATTGGATACAGGTAAATCAGACTTTATGTGATTTGTTAGGGTATAGGAAAGAAGAATTATTACAGTTAGGGTTTGAAGATTTTATACATCCCGATGATTTAAAGGCGGGAAGAAAGCTGGATAGCAAATTGGCTAAACAAGAGATGAATTCCTATAAAATTGAAAAGCGATATCAAAAAAAGGATGGGAGCTATTTTCCGGGCAGGGTATCAAAATCGGTGGTTACAAGTAAAGGGCGGGAAAGTCAGGATTACATGGTGGTGATGCTGGAAGATATTACCAAACAAAAAGAAGCCCAAAATGCACTGAAAGAGGCCCTTCAGGAAAAAACTGTTTTATTGGGAGAGATACACCATCGAGTTCGAAATAACCTGGCGCTGATTTCTGCTTTGTTTGATTTACAGGCAATGTATATCGAGGATGACCGGGTGCATGCTATTTTAAAGGATAGTCATATGAGGATTAAATGTCTCGCCATGATTCATGAGTCTTATGCTGAAGCTGAAAAGACTTCGGATATTAACTTTGGGCAGTATTTGCAGGAACTGGTAGATTTTGTGGAACATACATTCAGCAATGAAAATGTGAAGATAGAAAAAGAAATTCCTCCCATCGAGATGAATATCAATCAAGCCGTACCGGCCGGGCTGCTTTGTAACGAACTGTTGCTAAACGCTTACCTGAACTCTTATGAGCAGGTAGAAAATCCGGTAATTAGGGTTTCTTTGAATGAGTCAGAAAAGAAGATTTATTTAAGTGTCTCAGATAATGGAGTGAATAGCAGAGGTACATACGAATTAGAAAAGCCAAATAGTTTGGGAATGCTTATCATCAAAACACTTTCAAATCAACTGCGGGGAGATTTACATATTTCTGAAGAAGAGGGTAAAACGACATTTAAGTTGGAGTTTAAGAAAAGAAATCTGAAGGGACCGAGCAGCGCGCTATAAATTTTAAAATAAAATAGGGCCTAATCGAGTGTTACAATCGGGCGTAACTTTTCCAATGTTTTAGGGCCTATTCCGCGGATGTTGGTTATTTCATCCACACTTTTAAAGCTTCCGTTTTCTAAACGATATTGGATAATTCTGCCGGCATAGGCCGGGCCAATTCCGGGTAAAAGCTGTAAAGTAGCTTCATCAGCAGTATTGATGTTAATAGGGAACATCACATTCGTTGGGCTTCCGGTATCAACTTCATTAGCTCTTAAAACTTTGGTTCCAATTTTATCAGGGTTTTTCCATAAGCCTTTTTCTTGTTCCTTTGCTCTTTGTTGATATTGTTTAAAAGCGGCCACAGAATCTTGATGTTGACGATAGTAGACAGAAGTTGTGCCATATCCATTTTCTAAAAGAATTTTGTTTAGGCTTACCGGTCCGTTATCGTACTCCATTTCCACATAAGCTTGAAAAGCATTGTAGCGAGATTCGGGTTCTTCCCCGTCAAATCCTTTCAGTCTTACTTTTCTACCCTCCAATAGGTTTTGGAGATATTCGGCAGCAGCTCCGGAGAAATATCGGGCAGAATCTTCCCCGGCATAAATGGAAGGAACATCAACCCCCAGAAAACGAACACCATATCCAAAGCCGGGTGCAATTTCAATTTCAAAACGACTTCCATCAGTAACGGAAAAAACTTCATACCAGGTATCGGTATCAACCGGAGGTGCGGGGGGATAGGTTTCTTCTTTAGCCCGGCTCATCAAGCCCATAAAATCCTGGTAGAACTGATTGGTAATTTCATCGGAAAAAATGATGAGCGTATTTTCATCATTATTCATTTCGGCATTCATCGAAAAATTATAGGAGCCGGCTACGGTAACCGCAATATCATCCTCAGCGGGATGTTCAGTATCTAAAAGCAAGACTTTATGGTGAAGGGTGCGAAGTTCGTTGGCCGGGAGGATCATTCTGTTTCCTAATCGTGCTTCCGGACTTCCCCAAATATCTCCGGCACTTTCATAGCGGCTGTAAAATCGACGATCAATGGCTCCGCGAAGCAGTATCTGCCCATCAGCTGTTTGGTTCCACATAGCTTCACTGAGGGGAATAGTCGGAGTAATGGCAAATGCCTGGAAGTTGATATCATGCTGTGCTTCGTTGTTAACGAGTTGAACCAAACGATCACTTACACTTGGCTTGGAACGGTCTCTGTTAATGGGGGCGAAATACACTTCAACTTTAGTTCCGTCTACATCAAAAATATTTTGGCTGACATTTTCTTTGTCTTTGTGAAAGTCGGCTTGGGAAGCATTGGGAGTTTCGTCGTCATCGCCCCACATTTGCTCAAATTCATCCGTGTACACTTTAGCTATTTCGGTGTCTTTGATGACAATGGTATGATTCGTGTTATAGGGTCCGGTATAGGTCATGTTGGTTGAGCCGGTCCACACATAATCATCATCCGGTGACGGACTGAGGTAGTCAATGACGGCAAATTTGTTGTGCATGTCAGAACTGTTGTTCACCAGGTCATTATCGGTAATGCTGCCGTCAGGATTATAAATGTCTCCGTCGTCATCAATGGAAATAATGCCGGCTGATGCTAAGATAGCCCACACTTCGAGGTCATATTTACCTGCATCCGTTCGGTTATGGTCGTCGGTTACAACTCGAACGCGCATCCCTCTTTCTGCCGCCCGGGAAAGAGCATGAGCAATGCGTTTGTGTTCAATATCATAAATACAGAAATCAACGCTGGTGGTTGCCGAGTCGATTAGGTTTTCCAGAGTTCCAATCAAATCCCAATTACTGTTATTTTCGTTTCCCGGGAGGGCTACAGAATGATCTGCCGGCATATTAAAATAGACTTCGATCCATTCTTCACTTTGTGCTGAGACAGAAAAACTGCTCAAGCCAAAAAGGCATATCATCAAAAGCTTTTTATAGCATAAAATGCTGAGTTTCATAAGAGAATAAACTCTGAATTGTACTTAATAGCCAGATTAATGTATTTTAGAAATATAACTGAAATCTACAGGCTTAAGTATGAATCTACAATTTTTTAATCCACTGCGTTGGAAAAAATCTTTTCTGGTGTTATTGCTCACCGCATTTGTAGTTGCATGGTTTGCCTTTATAGATACCTATAGCCTGAAAACCCGCTGGGACCTTAACTCACAGAAAAAAGAGCTGAAAGAAAGAACCGAACAGTTAAACGCAGACTCTGAAGAGCTAAAGAAAAAGATTGAAGAATTAGAAAACGATCCTGCACTCCTTGAGAAAATTGCCCGTGAAGAATATGGGATGAGAAAACCGGGTGAGACCGTATATAAAGTAAAGCGTGAGAAATAAGAGTTCTGTTTGGTTCGGGCAAGTTTGCCCATTATCTTCTTTCAAAATAAACCAAAGCTTCTATCTAAGATAAACCAAATGAAAGTAATTGGAGTAGACCTTGGTGGCACAAATATAAAAGCCGCTGTAGTTGATCGTGATAAAGGTATTATTGAACAAGTTACCACTCCAACACAAGCTAACCTGGGCAGAGACCATTTATTAGACCGCATTGCCGAGACCATAAAGGATTTGATAAAAAAAAATGATATTGTGGGCATTGGAATGGGTATGCCGGGGATGGTTTCTAAAGATCAAACAACGGTGAATAATCCACCAAATTTACCGGGTTGGATTTCAGTTAATGCTTCCAAAGAAATTGAGGGTCGGATAGGAATTCCCTGTAAAATTGAAAATGATGCCAACATTGCTGCACTGGGTTCCATGCACTTTGGAGCCGGGCAAAATTTCGATAGTTTTATCATGATAACACTTGGCACCGGTGTTGGTGGAGGAATCATTTATGAACGCACCCTTTTTAAAGGAACACAAGGCATGGCCGGCGAATTGGGTCACGTGATTATAGATTATCACGGACCACTTTCAAACAGTGTAACCCGTGGGACTGTAGAGGCTTATTTAGGACAGCGTTTTTTGAGTCGCTTTGCAACAGACCTGATTACCCAGAATCCCGGCAATCCATTGTATAAAAAATTTGCCAACGACTTTGATAAAATGGAGCCTGTTGATATAACAAATGCAGCGAATCAAGGCAACGAATTGGCCATGGAGATTTTAGCCAAAAGTGGACAGCGGCTAGGATATGCTATCATAAATTATGTGCACATGATGGATATAAGAAAATTCGTGGTAAGCGGCGGAGTCTCAAAAGCAGGCGATTATTTATTTGAACCGGCCAGAGAAATTGTACGAAAGCATATGATGGAACCGTTTAAAGAAGGCTTTGAGCTGGTCCATGAAGAATTAGGTAACGACAGTGCTTTATTAGGTGCAGCAGGGCTCGCTTTTGACTCTTTTTCATAACTAACAAGCCGTATGCTTTTTACCATACCAAAAAATATAGGTACCTGCCTTTTTGCTATATGCCTGTATTTTTTACTGTCTGGTACCGCATTCGGACAAATTACCCCGCCCGATCAATTATCCCCGGACACATCGGCGACCTCAAACGCTTCAGCTCCCCTCGATTCTTCGCTGCCTGAAAATGCAGTCCGGTTTCAATCATCAGATTCGTTGGTTATAGATTTTCGGTCTGGTAAAAAGGCTTTTCTGTTCGGTTCTGCACAAGTAAAACATAGTTCGGGAGAGTTGCAGGCCGGTGAAATCAATGTAGATATTGATAACACTACGGTCGAAGCCCGAACGCTAACTCCGCAAGATAGCCTCTCCCGGCCGGTGTTGATTCGGGAATCGGATGAGATTAAAAGCACGCGCATCCTCTTCAACTATAAAACCGAGAAAGGGAAGTTTGAGGAGGCCCAGGTTAATGTAGCCGAAGGAAATTTGATTGGCTCTAAAATCAAAAATGTAAACGACACTGAAGTGTTTATTGAAGATGGCGTTTACTCAACTTGTCCGCCTGAGTATATGTATTATTATCTGAAGGCAAAAAAAATGAAAGTAGTTGATCAGGATGAATTGTTTTTTAGCAATGCGCAGTTGTACATACTCGATATCCCCTACCCTATTATATTTCCGTTTGGGTACGTACCAACTGATATTGAGAAGAAACGGTCAGGTTTACTGACTCCAACTTATGCTTTTCAGGATCAGCAAAATCGTGGGTTGGGTTTACAAAATGTGGGATGGTTTCAGTATTTCAATGATTACTTAACCGGGCAGGTTAGTGGTGATATCTACACTTCGGGGACTATCTACTTAAACAGCTCAGTACAATACAGAAATACCGATGAATATAGTGGATCCGTTCAATTTGGATATTCCAAAGACCGCGGACTTGAGCCTACGGATCCCGGATATACCGAGACCACTCAAAAGTCATTATCGTTGCAGCACAGTCAGACGATTTCACCCTTTGCCTCTTTATCTGCTAATGTAAACCTTCGTACTGCAGATTATAATCGCCGAAATTCCTATGATATTGATGACCGGGCAGAAACAAATTCAAGTTCTCGAATTTCTTATAACTATAAACACCCTGAGAACTTGTTTACCTTTAGTACAAACACTCAGCTGGTTCAAAATTTCACCAACTTTTCTACGCGGGTAAGCGGACCTACCATGAACTTCAGGCTAAAAACTATTTCCCCATTCCAAAGTAATAGTGGGGGAGGCGAACAAAGTTGGTACGAATCCATAAGTTTGAGTTATGATAATACACTGAGGTCCCGATTTAATTTCGATCCCATTGATGCTGACAGTTCCGATATATCATTTTTTGATGCATTAACAGATCCTGATTTGTACGAAGAGGCAACAGGTAATGACGATTATATTCAGGCCGGATTTCAGCAATCGGCGAGTGTTCGGGTTGGGCGGTTGATTCCCAGTCGTTATTTGAACACCTCAGCAAATTTCAATCTTGAGGAAAACTGGTATCCTTCGTATACCCAAAAGACATTCAATGCAGATTCAAACCGGGTTGAAGAAGAGAAAAAATATGGATTTAAAGCGGGACGGGAATTTAGTACCGGATTGAGTTTTAGTACGACCTTTTATGGGGTTTCGAATATAAAGATTGGGAATTTTGAAGGATTTCGACATACCGTACGGCCATCTATTGGTTTCAGCTACAGCCCTGACTTCAGTACAGAAAAATGGGGTTATTACAGAACCGTTCAAACCGATACATCCGGAACAACTCAGAAGTATTCCATCTTTGAAGACCAAATTTTCGGAGGGCCGGGGAGAGGGGAGGTACGATCCCTGAACTTTTCGGTGAATAATAATTTTGAAACAAAGTTAGTAAAAAGAGACAGCACAGGGGAAGTTTCAGAAAAGAATATTCGGTTCATTGACAACCTTTCATTAAGCTCGTCTTATAACTTTGCAGCAGACAGTCTCAAACTCAGCGATTTAAATGCTCGGATAAGCTCAAGTGCTATATCCGGGCTAAATTTAAGTGCAAACGCCCGTTTTTCTTTTTATCAGTTTAATGAGAATGGCAGGGAAGTTGATAAGTTTTTTATAGAAGAGGGTAAAAAGTTGGCACAACTTCAGTCGTTTTCATTGAATGCAAGCACCTCATTTCGGGGTGGACAAAGAGGTGTTGAAGTATTTACACCGGTATATAGAAAACGATATGACCCTTTCAACCAATCAAGGTTTGAAGCTATAGACCCGAATTTTGGATATGAACCGATTGCTCCCATCAGTTCCCCATGGAGCATTTCACTAAATTTCAGTTATAGCTGGAATTATAGGTTTGGGGAAGATCCGCAGAAAAGAGCAACGTTACGGGCATCAAATATTTCATTCAACCTCACCCCAAAATGGCAATTTAATACAGATATGGGATACGATTTTATTGCTAAAGAATTTACTCCTTCCCAATTTTCACTTAGAAGAAATTTAGAGTGCTGGGACCTTTCATTTCAAATCAATCCCTTTGGAGAATTTCAATACTATTTCTTCAGGTTAAGTGTGAACAGCTCTCAAATTCAAAGCCTGTTTCAGAAGCTGCCAATTCTCAAGAATCTTGAAAGAAGTTCCAGTCCATCAGGCCGGGGAAGAAGAGGCGGCGGTATTGGTGGCGGACCAGGTATCTTTAATTGATCAGATAAAATCTTGTCCTAATCCGGAAAGGTATTTGACAACGTATTTTCCAATTACATCGAATTCCAGATTCACAGCATCCCCAAGCTTTTTATCTTTTAGGTTTGTGTGATTCCACGTGTAGGGTATAATGGCCACAACAAATGCGTTCCCCTGATCCCGGGCTACTGTTAAACTAATTCCTTCCATGGTAATGCTGCCTCTTCCCACAATCATATTCTTAAATTCATCGGGGTATTCTATAGTGAGCAGCCAACCGGTTTCTTCCTTTTCCATTTCAAGGATTTTTCCAGTGGTATCAACATGCCCCTGCACCAAATGTCCTTCGATGCCGGTTTCTAAGGTCAGCGAACGTTCAAGGTTTACCGGATCTCCTTTTTGAAGTTCACCAATAGAGGTTTTTCGGAGGGTTTCTTCAATACTCTGTACCGTAAAAATATCTTCATTAAATGATGTAACAGTATGGCAGGCTCCGTTGATGGAAATACTTTCATCCACATGACAAGATTTGGCAAAAGAGCATTGAATGGATATTTCTTTACCGCCCTCATTTAAAGATTTGATAGACGCTACGGTTCCTACTTCTTGTATAATTCCTGTAAACATAAGCTAAAAATATCCGGTTAATAACATGTCATCGCCCACTTTGGTCCAACTTACATCCTTAAGCTCAGCAATTTCATTCATCTTGTTGATCCCAATATTGAGGATTGATCGTGTACCGGCACCTAACAATTTGGGAGCTATAAATAGTTCAAGTTTGTCCACCAAACCTTGCCGTATTAGAGCGGAAGATAATTGCTGTCCGCCTTCAACTAAAATAGAAGAAATTCCTTTTTGCCCTAATTCTTTGAAAGCTTGCCGCAAATCGACATGACCTTCCAGTTTAGGCAGTTGAAGAACTTCACCCCTAAAATAATTTTGTTGCATCATTCTCAGCATGGGATCGGCATCCGTTGCTGAGGCTTCTTTATTCCAAGTCAAGACAATGGTTTTTTCTTCGAATTTATCTGAAAACAAGTTCAGTTCCTTCGGCAGCTCATAAGGGCCGTCAATCACAATTCGCTTGGGTTGACGGCCCGCAACATGCCGTACAGTTAAACTGGGATTATCGACCATAGCAGTAGTGCGTCCAACAAGTACGGCGTCATATTCTGAGCGCCATCTGTGGACCTGTTTTCGAGCTTGTTTGCCTGTTATCCACTGGGAATTTCCGTCGGCAGCGGCTAAAAAGCCATCGGCGGTTTGTGCCACTTTTAAAGTGATAAAAGGACGTCCAAAGGTTTGGTGGTGAACAAAAAACTCGTTCATTTTTTCAGCTTCTTCTTTTAAAACACCAACCTCAACCTCAATGCCTTTATTGCGGAGATGAAGAATTCCCTTGCCATTCACTTCAGGATTGGGATCTTTCATGCCCACAACCACTTTTTTGAGTGGAAGTTTACCCAACATGGTAGCACATGGTGGGGTTTTTCCGTGATGTGAGCAAGGTTCAAGGGTCACATAAACAGTGGCATTTTTAAATTTATTTTTGTCCTTAACCGATTCTATGGCATTGACTTCTGCATGGGGTTTGCCAAATTCTTTATGATAACCGCTGCCAATTTCTTTTCCTTCCTCTGAAACAACCACACACCCTACCATGGGATTCGGAGAAACATAGCCCTTTCCTTTCTCAGCCAGTGCAAGAGCTTTTTCCATCCAGAAGGCATCAGATTGTAGTTGTTTAGGAGACATGAGATTAAACTAAGGCTTTTGTATTAACTGTACATTAGCTAAAACAAAAAAGGGTGAGAAGAAAACTTCTCACCCCTTTAAAATTTCACTCTAAAAATTTTTACTGTAGTAAGCGAGATCGATTATCTGTTATATCTGCATTTTCCCGGAGCTCGTCTAACCAGACGGAAGTGAATTCCTGGAATTTTTGTTGTTCAAGTCGTTCACGAATTTCGTCTCTTGTTTGAGCATCAAGGTTGGCAACATCGGCTTCTGTTTTTTCAACAACTTCCACTACAAATGTTGCGCTGTTTCCGGCAATTGCACCAGATGTTTCGCCTTCATTCAGAGAGAAGATAGCGCCAATCACTATGGGTTCTCTTCCCGCACCGCTGATAACCGTTGCATTAGCACGTAGGTTGTTCGCAGTTTGAATTTCATTTTCAGTTGCTTCAGCAATGGCATCTAAAGTTTGGTACTGTTCAACTAAGTTTTGAGCACGTTCTTTGGTTAATTCTTTTCTGCGCTCAATTTTGACGGCATTTTCAACCTGAGCTTGTACTTCTTCAAAAGGTCGATAGCCCTCCGGAGTGATTTCCAATACTTCTAAAACTACAAAGTTCGAATTGAGTTCTATTACATCAGATACATCTCCCTCATCAGCATTTTCAAGAAAACTCATAATTTGTTGACTGCTTCCAAGTCCCGAGATAAAGGTGTTCCCTTTTGTTGCAAAAGCTTCATCGAGTTCAAGGTTTCTTGATTCCGCTTCTTCTTCAAAACCGGTTTCTTCGGAAGCGAAAAATTCAAAGTCGGCAGCTCGTTCGTTAGCGTCATCAATGGTAGCAGGCAGAGCTTGAATATTATAGCTCATTGTTTGAAACTTAACCTGACCATCCTCTTCAGCTTCTTTCTTTAGAATAGCTGCTTGGTTTGAAGTAAGAATTACATCGCTTACTTCACCAACTTCAAGGTCAAGAACAGCTTGGTATTCTTCGCGAATATCTTCTGGCGCTACAAATGCAGAACGGTAAGGCGTTGAAGAACCCTGGCGGGCAATGAATAGTGAGTCATTTTCAGCATTGGCAAAATCTTCTCGCAATTCCCGTACATCATCAACAATAACAGAGGTATCAGAAGCGGTCGGAAGTTTGCTAAAGGTTACATATTGAAACCGGTAACTTTCTTCACGCTGATATTGTTCTCTGTTTTGGTTGTAATAATCACGGAGTTCACTGTCAGAAATATTTAATTCTTCTTCAGATACCTCACTGTAGGGGAACCGCACATAATTAATAGCTGCGGTACTGTTTGATCGAATAAATTCTTTCTCAACTTCTTCTTCAGTAACCTGAAGCCCGGCAGAAATAAAGTTGTTGAGTTTTTGTTGACGCTTTTGCTCACGCAATTGAAGTTCCAGGGCAACAGCTTGTTGCGAAAATTCATTAGATGAGAGTACCTGTTGAATGGCAGCACGATCAATGGTTCCATCTTCCCTGGTAAAGTTTTGCCGGATTACCGGGGCGGGATTATCGCCAAAAACCATATCCAATACTTCCTGATCGGAAACGGTGATACCGAGTTCATCCATTTTTTGATTGATAAGACGTGAATTAACCAATTCATTCCATGCCTGATTTTCATAATTAGCACGCATTTCGGGAGTAAGAGAATTCCCGGTTTGCTGGCTGTAAGCGTTTGAATAATATTGAACTCGGCTTTGGTACTCTTCATTTGAGATTTTTTCACCGTTTACAGTGCCCAAAGAACTTGGGCCGGCTTGCATAGCATCAAAAAAGTTAACATCAGCTAAAACCCAAAGAAGGCCAAAAGAACCGATCAGCACCCAAAGGATAAAAGCGGTGCTGTTTCTCATTTTTTCCATTAAACCCATAAAAGGTTACCTCTAAAAAAACATTTGTTAGTTTGCGATTTGAAAAATGTCTGGGCAAAATAAGCCACTGACAGTAAGCTGGGAAATATAAGCGAATACCCAAGGAATTGAAAGAAAATTAACCTTAATATTTGGTTAAAATACCTCAATCAGGCGCATATGCTTTAAGTACTTTCCGGGATTCTCGTTTATATTCTTAATCAGCTCGTTAAGATTAACCGAAAGGCTGTCAATATTATTATATAAAGAAGGGTCGTTTACCATCTTCCCGAGAGACCCTTCCCCGTTATTAACTTTGGTAAGCACCTCATTTAAAGTCAGGTTTGTTTCATTTAAACCCTGACTTAGTGTTTCAAGCTCCACACTGGTGGCTTCAAGGTTATTGATGAAAGAGGTCAGCTGTTCTTTATTTTCTGAACTCATTTCATTTAAGTTGCCCAGGGTATTTTTGGCATCTAAGATCATTTGATCCAAATCATTTCTTCGTTTTTCGATCAATTCGCTTAGTGAGTTTGTGGAATTTTCCAGGTTACGGATGATCCCCGAGATATTTTCCTTATTCTCATCATCAAGGGTTTCGTTGAGGCTGCCTACTAATTTTTCAACTCCTTGTATAGAGCCTGAAATATCATTGCTCAATTTTTCGCCTTCTTCTGCAAAGCTATCCATAATGCCCTGCTCAAAAACACCTTCTATAGTACCCTGATCCGGAACCATTTCGGTAGAATCAGATTTTTGAATTTCGATAAACTTACCCCCAAGCACACCACTTGATTTCAATACGGCAATAGATCCTTTTGGAATTTGATAGTCTTCTTCAATATTCATGGTTACTAAGGTAGAATCAGAAATCAGTAAGTCCATCTTTTTTACCGTCCCGATCTTAAAGCCTTTTACATTTACAACATTACCCGGAATGAGGCCATAAACCTGGTCAAACTTAGTATAGATGGTTGTCGAGGTTTTGAATAGCGGTTGATCTTTCATCACACTGTAACCTAAGAACGCCACAATAATGGCCACAATAATGGTAACGCCAATCTTAAGTTCGTTGGAAACTTTTGCCAAAACAGTTCTCCTATGCAGTTTTAGAATTTATTTGGTATTCACTTGCTGTAATAAAGTTAAGCAAACTCTGGTTGCCACTGTGTTTCATATCGTCTGTTTTTCCAAACCAGCTTAGTTTTTGGTCATCCAAGAAAGCAACTTTTTCCGATATAGACAATACACTGTGCATATCGTGGGTAATTACGATGGATGTTATGTCAAGGTTGTCGGCCATGGTAACAATCAGCTCATTTATTTCTTCTGATGTTCTCGGGTCGAGACCGGAAGTTGGTTCATCATACAATAAATAATCAGGTTTAAGTATTATGGCCCGTGCCAAACCCACTCGTTTTCTCATCCCTCCTGATAGTTCTGAAGTAGATTTATTTCCAGCCTCTACCAGGTTAACCATTTCCAGAGCTTCATTAACATTATGTGTTATTTCTTCTTCACTTTGTTCTGTAAAATACCGCAGAGGGAAAGCAACATTCTCGAAGGTACTTATGGAATCAAAAAGGGCGCCCCCCTGAAAAAGAATACCGAACCGTTGCCTAACTTTTCTCAAAGCGGAATAGTTCAGGTCAAAAACATTTTCACCATCAATAAGCACTTCTCCTTCGTCGGGATAAAGCAAGGCATTCAGGTGTTTGAGCAACACAGATTTTCCGCAACCTGAACGGCCAATTACTGCCGTGGTCTCTCCGTCTTGAATCTTGAATGAAACATCACTCCATACAAGAAGATCACCAAAACTTTTTGTGAGGTTTTTAATCTCTATCATGGTTTATAATAATATAGCGGCTAATGCAAAATCGGCCAATAGCACAAAGATACAACTTAAAACTGTGGCTTGTGTTGTTGCTGTTCCTACGCCTTCGGCTCCTCCAAAAGCGTAGTATCCTTTATAACAAGCGATGGATGTAATCACGAATCCAAATACAATCGATTTAATCAAACCAAAAATAATATCTGATTCAAAAAAGAAGGCTCTTGCTCCTTCCAAAAATTCCGCAGCAGGTAAAATGCCGTCCACTGCACCGGCAGTAATACCGCCAATAATTCCAAAAACAGCAGCCGTGACATAGAGAATGGGAAACATCATAATACCTGCCATAATACGAGGGACAACTAAAAAGGATACGGAGTTAAAGCCTAAGGATTCCAACGCATCAATTTGTTCGCTTACACGCATAGTCCCCAACTCGGTTGACATTCGGGCGCCTACTTTACCCGCCAACACCAAGGCACTTATTACAGCGGCTAACTCAATGACTATTGATTGCGCTACAATGGACCCAATGATAGTACTTGGATAAATATCGGTATCTAATTGGTAAGCAGTTTGCAGGGTAAGCACAGCTCCGGTGAATATACCCGTGAGAAAGATAATGGGAATAGATTCATAGCCTACCTTAACAAATTCCTGGAACAGGTTTTTGTGGTACGTGCTATACTCGGTAGAGGATCGTAGTGCCTGATAAAGTAGTTGGGCATACCGGCCAAATTCTCTCAGCCCGGCAGCCCCCGGAAAGTTAGAAATCATTTCTTAATTAATAATCTTGACGTATTGCCGAAGCATTTGATTATATTACAAAACATTTTCACCAATTGTGATTTTAAATATTTAAATAGTGCGACTGTTAACGTCTTTATTAATATTATTAGTTGCTACCCAACTTACGACAGCACAATCTAATACGTCAAATATTTTTCGATTTTTAGAATTAACACCAACTGCTGCTTCTGCCGCACTGGGTGGGAATCATGTGGCTGTGTATGACGGTGATTTTAGTTTAATTCATTTAAATCCAGCTTATTTGGGTGAAGATGATTCCGGTCATGCATCCGCTTCATATATTAATTTTTTGGCTGATGTAAATATGGGATTCACCAGCATGGCATATGACCTTGGCTCAAAAGGCATGCTTGCAGCAGGCATCAGGTATGTTGGATATGGTGAATTTGATCGCTTAGACGAAGACGGAAACAACTTGGGGAATTTCAGTGCTAATGATGTTTCGCTAACAGGGGCGTATAGCATTATTTTGAATGAAAATCTGAGAGCAGGGGGAGCACTTGATGTTATATACTCCTCTTATGCCACATTTAAATCTATGGCTTTGGCGGTTTCAGGCGGAGTGTATTATCAGGATGAGACAAATAATTTTAGTGCGGGAATTTCTGTGCGCAATGTAGGTACCCAAGTAAAAGCTTTTGATGACAACCGGGAACCCTTGCCGCTGGATATCTCCGCCGGTATTTCAAAAAAACCTGAAGCTTTTCCATTTCAGCTTATACTTACATTAAAGCAGTTAAACAACTGGGATATGCGTATTTTTGGTGAAACAGAAAGGCCGACATTCGCAAATAATTTATTTCGCCATGTTTTATTTGGTGGAGAAACAAATGTTGCAGAGGTCATGCGTGTTCGGTTAGGATACGATCACTACCTGCACGAGCAAACAAAAACCGGTAAGAATTTTGATTTAGCCGGACTCGCTTTTGGAATTGGTTTTGATATCAAAAATTTTACTTTCGACCTGAGCCGTAATTCTTATAGTAAATTAGGAGGAATTACGAGACTCAGTATTAAGACAAGCATATTTGAACAATAGATTTTATTAATAACTAAATGTCATTTTAAGTGACACCTATTTTATGATACGATATTTAACAGCGGGAGAATCTCACGGACCGGCATTAACTGGAATTGTGGAAGGCGTTCCCGCGGGACTGCCCATTACAGAAGAAGATATTGCAACCCATTTAGTGCGACGCCAAAAGGGATATGGTCGTGGTGGTAGAATGGCTTTTGAAAAAGATTTTGCCACGATATCCTCAGGTTTGCGTTTCGGAAAAACCATGGGCGGCCCTATTGCTATGACCATGCCAAACCGAGCATTCGAAAAAGATGATGCCGGGTGGCCTACCGTCATGAATAAGAAGGAAGAAGCCGAAGGCATTGAGAAAATCACCTTGCCCCGACCCGGACATGCAGATTTAGTAGGTGTTCAAAAATATAATTTTGATGATATACGTCCGGTTATAGAACGTTCAAGCGCCCGGGAAACTGCGATGCGTGTAGCTTGCTGCAGCATAGCCCGACAATTTTTGAAGCATTTTGGAATTGAAATTGGTGGACATGTAATGCGTATTGGGTCCATAGGGTACGAAAGTTGGGATGAAGTCAGAGAGATAGCAGACCCACTTGCTGAACATGGAGCAGAAACAATTTATAAAGCCGCCGATAAATCTGATGTGCGCTGCCTTGATGAAGACCTTTCAGCCCAAATGAGAGAAGAAATAAAAGTTCGCCGAAAAGAAGGATCTTCACTGGGCGGTATTTACGAGATTGTGATCACAGGCTTACCGGCCGGATTGGGAAGTTATGTCCATTGGGATCGAAAACTTGACGGGCAGTTGGCCCAAGTAATTATGGGAACACAAGCCATGAAGGGGGTTGAAATTGGCCTTGGGTTTGAATCCGGCCACCGCCACGGCCAACAGGTTCACGATGAAATTACCCATGACGGTAATACCTTCAAAAGAAAAACAAATCGGATGGGAGGTATTGAAGGCGGAATGAGTACCGGCATGCCCATTATTATTCGCGGAGTGATGAAACCCATTCCCACCATGCTTAATCCATTAGGCACGGTTGATATGGAAACCAAAGAACCTAAAGAAACCCGGTACGAGCGCTCGGATGTATGTGCCTTGCCGCGGGCTATTGTAGTGGCGGAAAGTGTAGTGGCGCCCGTATTAGCGAATGCTTTTTTAGAGAAGTTTGGTGGAGACTCTATCTCGGAGATTGAAGAAAATTTCAAATCTGCCCGCAATGAATAAGCGAATTTCAACGTTGGCTAAAGCAGTGAAAGAGAATCCCGATGATTCCTTTTATAAGTTTACTTTAGCATTAGAAATGTTGAAAATAGATGAAACCGGGAAGGCCAAAGTATTATTCGAAGCGATTAAGAATAATGACCCGGAATATGTAGGAGTGTATTACCATTTAGCTAAATTGTATGAGAAGCTGGACGAAAACAAAAAGGCACTTAAAACGTACAAGGAAGGAATAAAGATAGCTGAGAGCCAAAACGATTTACATACAAAATCAGAATTATCCTCGGCACTGCTAAATTTAGAATTTGAAATAGAAGATTAGATCTAAAGCGATGATCAAAGCATTTGTAAAATATGGGTTGCTATCGATTCTGCTTTTTGCAGGAACGGATATATTAGCTCAAGAGAAGGCAACATATACGGTTAAACAGGGCGATACTTTATACGGAATCTCTAAAAGTTTAGATGTTACCATTGCCGAACTCCAGGAGTGGAATAATCTGTCAGGTAATGAAATAGAACTCGGGCAAGAGTTAGTGTACTACATCCCACAGGAAGATTCTGATGGTACGGACTTACCTGAAGAGAACGGGCAGTCGCTGGTAAATCAATCACCGGAAACACAAAATGTATTCTATACGGTAAAAAGTGGTGATACCTTATATCAAATCGCCAGAGATCATGACATGACGATAGATCAGTTGAAAGAACTGAATAATCTCACAAGTAATACCTTGAGGATAGGTCAGCAGTTAGCAGTTAAAAAAGGAGCAGAAGCACCACCCTCAGTTTCTCGATTTTCGGAAGAGTCTTCTCCGCAGGGAGTTTTTACAGTTTATGAAATGCAGCGGGGGGAGACGGCCACGGAGTTATTTGATAGATTTAAAATGACGCAAGATGAATTCAAAAAACTGAATCCCGAATTGAATATTGACCGCCTTGCAACAGGGCAAGAAGTGACAGTGTTGCTCCCTCCCTCTCAAAATTATGAGAACCCTTTTCTACAAAAAGCCAACTTGCAGGATTTGGGAAGGGTTCCCGTTTTTACTTACCAAAGTTCTGAATCCGGAGAAACTACTACAAACGGAGAGCTTTACGACCCACAGGCATTGACAGCAGCACACTCTAACATTTCGTTGGGAAGTATCATATTTGTTGAAAATACTGAAAGCGGCAACGGCGTATATGTCAGAATTAATGATCGTATAACCAATTCAGGGCTTAAGCTTTCTGAAAAGGCATTCAGTATTTTGAAGCTAAGTAATGCAGCGCAACCGGCAGTTACCATTTATACGGAAACGAATGACTAACCAAATATCAAAATATTTTAAGGATACCAACACCCTCCTGTACAGCTTCTTGGTAAGCCTGCCATTATTTTTGTTGTATGAATTATTGATTGTAATATCTCAGCCTTCCGGTGATGCTATTGTACGCATTAGTGTTGATGTTTGGATTAAATCGTTGTTTACCTTTTTGGGTGTAAACGCCGTTTCATTTTCATTGCTGATCGTTGTTTTGGTAGGCCTTTTTATTCTATATAAAGAACGTCACCGGCTGAAGGAGCTACAGGTTTCGTACTTTCCTGTGTTGATTTTAGAGGCAACTGTATACGCCATTGTGGTTGCATTTATTACTCAGTCAATGACTTCACTAATTGTCAATATTGCAGCTTCAGATCCCATTGAAAGTTTATCAACCCTTCAGCAGTTAGCACTTTCTTTAGGGGCTGGCTTATATGAAGAATTATTTTTTAGAGTGATTTTGGTAACCGTTTTCATTCTGGGGTTTACAAAATTATTTGGAAAAAAATGGGCCGGTATAACTGCTGCAGTCGTGCTATCAGCGCTGTTATTCTCTGCGGTACATTACATTGGCTCAATGGGAGATGCCTTTACCTTTGGTTCTTTTTTATATCGCTTTATATTTGGATTAATTCTAAATGGAATTTATGTTTGGAGAGGGTTTGGTGTTGCCGCATGGACGCATGCCATTTATGATATAATGGTGATCGCCTTTCTATCATAAAGAAAAATATTAACGGGTTTATCAATACAATCTATTTAATATTGAAGTATTCTGTAGGTATTATTAGGTAATATTATTAGTCAATAAAACAGAATTATATTTTTATTTACGAAAAGGGATGGTTTAATGTCTCAGTTAACGAGGGATGAAATACAGAAACAAAAGGATTTTGATGAAGAGATCATACCTCACATGGATGCGTTGTATAACTTTGCCCTTCGATTAACAACAGATCCAAACGATGCCGAAGATCTTGTACAAGATACGATTGTAAAAGCTTATCGATTTTTTAGCAGTTACGAAAAGG
Source organism: Gracilimonas sp. (assembly GCF_031581265.1). Lineage (GTDB taxonomy): Bacteria > Bacteroidota > Rhodothermia > Balneolales > Balneolaceae > Gracilimonas. The sequence continues at coordinate 41,803 of NZ_JAVLBQ010000011.1, read as the reverse complement.
GTACCAATGCGAAGGCGTGGATGTTTAGGATTTTAAAAAATTCGTTCATCAACAATTATCGTAAGAAATCAAAGAAACCGTCTCAAGTAGATTATGACGAAGTTTCATCCTACTACGAATCAGTGCGGGCTGAACGAACAGAAACTTCAGATTTAGAAAGCCTGATGTTTCGTGAGATGATGGACGATGACCTTTCTGAGGCGTTAACAAGGTTACCGGAAGATTTCAGAACGGTAGTATTGCTTTGTGATGTAGATGGCTATACCTATGAAGAAATAGCAAATATGCTTGATGTTCCTATTGGAACTATTCGTTCGAGGTTACACCGGGGCCGGAATTTATTGAAGACAGAGTTACTCGAATATGCCAAGAAGCGAGGCTTTACTGGCGACTAACCGTTTGTATAGGAACGTTACTTTTCTTCCCCAATGTTTTCAGTGTAAGTCGCATAGTAGTCCCCTCATCCAACTCAGATCGAAGTACGAATATACTTCCTTCATGATATTCTTCTATGATTCGTTTAGTCAGGCTTAGCCCAAGTCCCCACCCTCTTTTTTTGGTGCTGAAACCCGGCCTGAAAATATTTTTCACATTTTTGATATCTATACCACTTCCGGAATCTTCTATGTCAATTATGACTTCTCCCTCTTGTACTTTGGATGAAATAGCAATGTAGGTTTCGCCTTTTGACTCCCGGAGAGAATCCATGGCATTTTTAACCAGGTTTTCGATTGCCCACTGCAGTAACTCAGGGTTGGCTTTAACTGTAGCTGCGGCTTGAAGGTCTTTTCGAACTTCAATCGCTTTACCAAGCCTTGGCAAGCGACGTTCCATATAGCTCATGACTTGCTCAAGGATGGGAGCAATCTCTATTTCTTTCAACTCCGGCTCAGAACCAATTTTTCCAAACCGCTCGGCAACTCCCCTCAACCGCTGAATATCCTTTTCAATTTCATTCGCAATATTGACAGCCGTTTCTTCATACCTATATTCGTCTTTAAGGAGTTGCAGCCAACCATATAAACTCGAAATAGGGGTCCCCAGTTGATGTGCAGCTTCCTTAGCCATTCCAACCCATAAATTTGATTGTTCTGACCGGGTTATACTTCGATAGGTTGTATAGCCGATGCCAAGAAGTAATCCCAGTAGAATGAACTGGATGTATGGAAAATAGCGCAACATTTGCACGGTAGGGCTTTCTCCATAATGCACAAATTGGGTTATTTGCCGATTTTTATCTCCGATTACAAATTCTATTGGAGGATTCATTCCTTTAAGTTCACGAATAACTTCTTGTGTACCCTTCTGCGTTTGCATTCGAAGAGAATCAATATTTTTGAAACCAAGTAGCATGTCATTAGAGTCTAACATAACGGTTGGTATGTTAAATCGGTCCTGAACGATAATCTCTTCGGCAACAAAATCATTACTTCCTTTAGCCGCTTCTGCATCTTCAATCATGCGAATTACGGTATCAGGTACCTCTTCAATACCCTCTAAAATCCGAATGGCATTAAGCAGTTTTGTTGAAGCTTCTTCATTCACAAGCTGGCTGTTGAACTCAATTCCCTTAGTCCACAGTTGTACACTGGCTCGTTCCTGTTCCAATATTTTTGAAACGAGATACTGATTATATGCAATAGAGCCAATGCCCAAAAAGATGAGAAGGAATATCAGTATAACCTTAATTCTATTTGAAGGGAGAAGAAGTTTCATGAATGAAGGGTACTCATTTTGGGCAAAAATAAAAAAGCCTGTCTTTTAAATAGACAGGCGGTGTATTTAAGCTGAAGCTTTTTGTTTTTCGTAAACCGGGGGAGCTTCTTTCTCAATGGTATCTTTTGTAATTACACATCGGGCAATATTCTTCATGGATGGAAGTGTAAACATAATATCAAGCATGGAAGCTTCCATAATGGAACGTAAACCGCGGGCACCGGTCTTGCGTGCCTTGGCCTTTTTGACGATAGCCTCAAGTGCTTCTTTTTCAATTTCCAGTTCAACATCTTCCATGTCAAACAACTTGGTGTACTGTTTAACGAGGGCATTTTTAGGCTTGGTCAAAATTTCAAGCATAGCATCATCAGAAAGTTCATGGAGACCCGAGATAACGGGAAGCCGACCAATCAATTCCGGAATCAACCCATAATGCTGCAGATCTTCCGGTTCCACATGCGTGAAAATGGCAGGGTCTTCTTTGTTGAATTTAACCTGCTCAGTGGTATTGAAGCCCATAACGCTGGTCGACAATCGACGAGAAATAATATCTTCCAGCCCGGAGAAGGCTCCGCCTACAATAAATAAAATATCTGCCGTATCCAGCTGAATAAAACTTTGTTCAGGATGCTTGCGTCCTCCTTTTGGCGGAATGTTAGCAACAGTACCTTCCAGAATTTTCAACAAAGCCTGCTGTACACCTTCACCACTAACATCACGGGTTATGGAGGGATTGTCACTTTTGCGAGCTACTTTATCCACCTCATCAATATAGACGATTCCGCGACGGGCACGTTCTACATCATAATCGGCCGATTGCAGGAGGTTACTTAGAATACTTTCCACATCTTCACCCACATAACCCGCTTCCGTTAAAACAGTAGCATCAGCAATAGTAAAAGGGACGTCAATAATACGAGCCAATGTACGGGCCAGCAGGGTTTTACCGCTACCGGTAGGCCCCAGCAGCATGATATTTGATTTCTCTATTTGAGTGTCATCCAGATCAGTATTTTCGGAAGAAATTCGTTTGTAATGATTATAAACGGCTACGGATAAGGTTTTTTTAGCCAGTTCTTGCCCTATTACATAATCATCAAGCTTACTTTTAATCTCTACGGGCTTCAGAAGGGGCTTATAGCTTTTCTCTCTTCGACGTGCAAGGGAAGCTAAATCACTTTCAATGATGCTTGAGGCATCTTCCACACATCGATCACAAATATAAACTCCGGGACCGGCCACCATGCTGTTCACTTCCAGGCTGGAGCGACTGCAAAATGAACAGTGTACAATATCGCTGTTTTTATCTTTCTTGCTCATACCAAGCTTAATTTAATGAAAATGCGGATTATTTAGAATTTTTGGATTTTTCAATCACATTGTCAACTAATCCGTAGTCTTTAGCTTCATCGGCCGTCATCCATTTGTTACGGTCAGAATCTTCTAATACCTTTTCCACATCGTTGTCACTGTGGTCGGCTATAATTTGTCCCAATTCCTTTTTAACACGGATTATTTCGCGGGCTTCAATTTCAATATCGCTGGCTTGTCCCTGAGTACCGCCCAATGGCTGGTGAATCATAACGCGGGCATGTGGAAGACAGCTTCTTTTGCCTTTAGTTCCGGCCGTTAACAGCACTGCACCCATACTTGCAGCCATCCCCATGCAGATGGTAGCCACATCACATTTGATATGCTGGATGGTATCATAAATAGCCAACCCTGCTGAAACAACGCCACCAGGACTATTTATATAAAACTGGATATCCTTCTCAGGATCTTCACTTTCCAGGAAAAGCAGCTGAGCCATTATAGAACTTGCAACGGCATCGTTAACCGGAGTTCCGAGGATGACGATACGATCTTTTAAAAGACGAGAGTAAATATCATAAGCACGCTCGCCCCGGCTGGTTGTTTCCACAACCATAGGAACAAGGTTGTTTTGAACCGGTTGAACAGAATCTAAATTAGGATCTTGAAAAAGGGGTTGCTTAGTAATCATGGCTTCCTGATTGAATAATTAGTTATTCTTTTTGTCTTTCTTTTCTTGCTGTTCGCGGTATGCGTCTTTACCTATTTCGTTAATTTTAACTTTATCCTGTAGGATATCAAACACCTTATTTTCACGAATACTGCTTCGCAGTTGTTCTAGCATTTCGGGCTGTTGCGCATAATACTGCTTCAGTTGGTCGGTAGGCATTCCGTATTGAGCTGCCTGTACCGCTAAATGCTCGTCAATATCTTCGGGCTTTATTTCGATATCTTCAAATTCTTCCTGAAGTTGTTGACTGATAAATGACCATTTGGCTTCCCGAACTGCTCGGTCCTTCATTCCGGCTTTGTACTGCTCAGCATCAAAGTTGGCCGGTAATTCCCCGCCTTGCTGTTGTTTCAGTTGATCAACATAAGAACCTTGAATTTGAGCAACAAAAGTTTCAGGCACTTCAAAATCATGAGCTTCAACAAGCGCATCGGCTACGTCATTTTTAAATAAATCTTCAGCTGTCTTGTCATAATATTCTTGCATGCGGCTTTTGATATAACTGCCGAATTCATCTTCGTTATCCGCTTCGCCGTTGCTTTGCTCTTCGATAAGTTCGTCATTCAATTCAGCTTTATGAAGCTTCTGAACTTTCTTGAGGGTCACGCGGAAACTATCGGTTTCATCGCCTTCGCCCATTTCCATATCAACGATGTCGCCGGGCTTTTTGCCGACCAGTTCTCCGCGGAATTCAGCAGCGCCATCCTGACGAAGGTCTATTTCCTGATTTTCATCCATTTCACCTTCAACCGGGTTACCCTCTTCATCTAATGTGACGACATCCACGAGCAGCTTGGAATCTTCTGTGGCTTCTTCATCAACATCTTCCCAATTGCCTTGGCGCTCGAGGGTACGCTCAATTTCTTCTTCAACCTCTTCATCGGTCACATCGTGAACCATTTTGTTCACTTCAATTTTGGCAAGATCACCAACTTCAACTTCAGGTTTTGAGCCGATTTTAAATTTCACTTCCAGCTCGTCGTTCTCCCAATTGAAGTCGAGCATTTCAGTTTCGCCAATTGGGTTATACTCAGGTACAACCTCTTTCTCAAAAACATTTTGAACAATACTGTTTATCTCTTCCTGCTCAATCTCTTCACCAAAACGCTTTTTAATGATTCCCATAGGAACTTTACCCGGACGAAATCCCGGCAGCTGAATTTGGTTTTTATATTTTTTGTAAGCTTTGTCGAAGTCCTCTTGAAGATCTTCTCGATTGGCTTTTAGGGTGACTTCTTTATCTACAGATGTGATCTCTTCTACAGAAATATCCACGTGTTCTCCGCTTTAATTATTTTAATTCAGTAAGTAATCGGTATTCAAAATGTATTACCGGGAAGGAGTACGAGAGGGGGGACTCGAACCCCCACATCGGTTAAGATACTAGATCCTAAATCTAGCGCGTCTACCAATTCCGCCACTCTCGCAAAATTTCAGAGCTTACAAAGATAAAGGTTTCAATTTCTGAATTCAACCTAATTGAACAAGAAAGTGGCAGACAAATTACATTTGGTTGAAGGAGGAAAATCATAGTCAAAAAGAATTGGATATTGAGTGTTGAAATAAAGAATTTTAGATCATCATGTATAGAAATTTACGTCTGATTTACGTTACAACGCCCGATATTGAAGAAGCCCGAAAGATTGGCCGTGCACTGGTTGAGGAAAACCTCGCTGCCTGTGCCAATATTATAGACGGGATGAATTCCATTTATAAATGGAAGGGTGAAATACAGGAAGACAATGAGTGTGTCCTTATCATAAAAACACACTACTCCCGAGTTAAAAAAGTGACCCGGCGCATCAAAGAAATGCACAGTTATGAAGTGCCTGCGGTAATTTCACTTACTATCACTGAAGATGAGGGTAATGAAGAATACCTCGACTGGCTGGAGAAAAATTCAAAGCAGCCGTTTAAATTATAGATTTACTTTCCTCCATTTCTGAAATTTTCGAAAGAAACTTTCACATATAAACATCTCTCATTTTTCTATTTTGAAAAGAAAAACATGGTGTTAGAAAAAGAGCGAATTTCCGATCATATTTTATGGGCAAACATCAATCGCCCCAAAGCCCTGAACGCGATTGATTTTGAGGTGATGCAACAGCTGGAAGATTTGGTCAAGGAAATAGAAAATGACGAACGTATCAGGGTTTTTATTTTAAGTGGAGCCGGGGAAAAGTTCTTTGTGTCGGGTGGCGACCTTAAAAAATTTCATACTATTAAGTCCAAAGAAAAGGCGGTAGGCAAAGCAAAGCGAATGCAGGATTTATTGCTCCGGATAGAGCAACTGCCCTGTTGGACAATAGCTGTCGTAAACGGAGACGCCTACGGTGGCGGCATAGAGCTCATGCTGGCTTTTGATTTTCGTTTATCTAAACCCGGGGTGAAATTTGGGTTTACCCAGGGACGCTTTTACCTGGTACCCGGCTGGGGCGGACTAACCCGACTGGTAGAAAAAGTGGGAAGAGCCAAAGCCCTGGAATGGTTGGGGAAATCTGTAGTGACGGATGCCCACCAAGTATTAGCACATGGATTGATAGAGCATATTTTGCCAGGAGAGTCATTGCAAAAAGAAGTATTGGAATGGACGGAAAACCTGACCAAAAACGACCGGAAGTTCATTCAGATCATAAAAGAAGGCGCAGACCGATATTCAGCAGCAAACCGTAAAGAAGCCCTGGATGCAGAAGTAGAACCTTTCTCAAAATTGTGGGTGGATGAGCAGCATATCAACCGGGTAGAAAAGTTTATGAAGAAGAGATCGAAGTAAAACAAAAATATGGATGATCAGCTTTTATATCACGCACTGGACTACCTTTTTGTAATCTTCCACTTCAGCCTGATTGCATTTAATCTTACCGGCTGGATTTGGCAAAAAACCCGGCGGCTTCATCTATACGTTATTTCTGCTACCATTTTCTCTTGGGTTGGACTCGGCTTTTTCTACGGCTGGGGATATTGTCCCTGCACCGATTGGCACTGGCAGATAAAACGAAAGCTTGGAGAGACGGATTTGCCTCTTTCCTACATCAAATATTATTTAGATCAAATTTTCTGGTTTAGCTGGGATTCATTGGTAGTAGATGTATTGGTGGCAGGATTGGGAGTTGGGGCTTTTCTCATTTCCATCTTTTTGAATTACAGAGATTGGCAGACGCGGAAAAGTCAGTAGCGGTGTTGTTCTTTTGTGCCGACAAAAGAACCAAAAGTTCTTGGCTACGAAAAAAGGGCTAAAGTTGACTCTCCCGAAAGCGTTCTTTGGACATTTTGGAGCAAATATGCTGGAAAAAACACTTGGTTTTTTGCTTTAAAAATCTTTTTTAGCGAGACCTCATTGTGGCAACAAATAAAAAAAATCTGAAATTATTTTGTAACATTTGGCTAAGTTATGACTCTATTACATAGATCTAAAGTCAAAAAAAAAATAGATAAGAGAAGTATGAAAAAAGTAATACAGCTTATTTTATTTGGTACAGTGTTTCTGTTTTCTGGCTGTGGTGTGTTGGAAAGTGATGATAAAACATTTGATGCAGGACCCATTCTATTTATTTCTGATGAGAGTGGTACCAACCAATTATATAGCATGGACGAAGACGGAAATAACATTACACAACTGACCAATGATCCAAACTTTCCTATCTATGAAGCCAAATGGTCTCCGGATGGGCAAAAGATCGCGGTCATTTCTGAGGTGGGAGACTCAAATGATTACTCAGAGTACAGGCGTGCTGTTTTTATTATGGATGCGGATGGGAGCAATCGATATCAGCTAACACCACAATGGATAACTGTACAGGACTCTGTAAGGGGAGCTTTAAACTATGCGGGAGCATTGGGGATAACTTGGAAGCCTAATTCTAAAAAGATAATTTTTTCAAGGCTTATGGCACCTGAATCATTTGGTAATTATGACGTATTCCTGATTAATTTAGATGGAACTAACGAAAAGAGAATCACAAAGACTATTGACCTTACCGAAGGAACTTATGATTGGTCAAGTGATAGTGACGCTTTCTGGGGTGTAGTAGTTGATTACTCTGCACAGGATTCCAGTGGGCAGGGGATCCAGTACACAAGATTAGTGCTTGTAGATTTGGATGGAGAAATTTTGAAATCTTGGGGAGAACCTGGAGAAAAATGGCAACATCCTGCTTATTCTCAAAGTGAAAGTAAAATTGCATATATATATGTAAACAAAAGCCAAAACCGAGATGTTTATATAATAAATTCAGATGGAACAAGACGGTCTAATCTAACCAACGGAATGTGTCAATTTTCTGCACCAATCGCGTGGTCTCAGGACAATAAACAAATTCTGTTAGACTGTTATAATCAGAATGCTGATGGACACAGAATATTTATAATAAATGCTGATGGAACAGGTGTGAAAAATATCACACCCTTTAAAGATGTATTTCTTCAAGCACAAAGCTGGAGGAGGTGATACTAATCAAAAAAAGCAACAAATAATAAAGAAAGCCCTTGTCCCTGCATAGCAGGAAAAAATAAATCCCCGGCCCGGGATATTCATTCCAGGATATTACATCCTGCAAGGGCTTTTTATATCTACAAAATAATTCGGGCTAATCACCAAAAATAAAAATTAAAGGTAACAAATTATGAACAAAAGTATAATTGGTACAGCTATAATTGCACTGATAATGACAACCTTGTCTGTAGCTCAGGAAGCAAGAAAACCCGTAATTGATAAATACGGAAACCATTTAATTGTACACACAAATTCGAGCACAGATTTTTCTCAACGGGTGTATGGACAAATGCCAAATATTAGCCTTTTAGGTATTCAACGAGAAGGGCTAACTAAATCATCTATACAAACCCTGTCATCAAAACTCTTTTTTGATTACAAGGACATTCTTAAGATTGATCCTAATGAGGTAAAACTTCGAAAAGTTGATACCGATGGTCAATTATGGTTTGTTTCATATCAGCAAACAGTCAATGATATTCCGGTATTAGGGACTCAAATTGGATACACTGTTGACCAAAGTGGAGATATTGTAGCTTTAGGGACAGATACTTATCAAGATATTGAGGTCCCTAAAACTCCCAAAGTTTCAAAACAGGCGGCACTACAAACGGCACAAAATGCATTTGGGGCAGATTCCTCTCAAATATTGGAGCCTGGTACACTAACCATATATCCAATGATCGAAGACAGTGTTATAACTTTTTACCTAACATGGAAAGTGCATTTATCTTCACGGAAGCAATTAAAAAATTGGGTTTATTTTGTGGATGCTACAAATGGAAAAATAGTAGAGCATTTAAATTACTTGGCTGAGCAGGAAATTTCAAAAGATAATACTTCAGTTCCGAAAAGGTCTGATAAATATATTTCTATTAAAACAGATACAACCACATCTAAATCAAATACAGATATCTTACAGGTACACACACAACAAAAATTAATCCTAAATTATAATGTTAACGGAACTGTTACAGGTGATTATTTTCCAGAGGATTATTCTGATACTCCTGTAAGTACTAATTTTGAGATAACTGGGATAAAAGTGTATGACTCGATTGGTCGGCCACTTGATCAGGGAGATTCGGATAGCAACGGCGATTATTCAATAAATTATACTTCCTCTTTTTCAACACATTACATTCACATTCCTCTTCAAAATGATTGGGTAAAAGTTACAGAAAAAGACCAAACTATCGTTAATCCAATAAATACAGAACCTATTAAACAAGTACATTCATATACCCCAGGATCAAGTGTACAAGTAAATGCCGATTTTGGTGCAGGAGATGCCTCAAATGTAAAATATCATGTGACCTTAATCCATGATTATTTTAAAAACAGTCATAACTATAATGGAATGGATTATCAGATGGAGGCTGCAATAAATTTTGGTTCCGGAACCAATGGCTCAGCCGATGGGACGAAGATTATGTTTGGTTCTCAAGATGGAGAAAAATGGGCACAAGCTAGTGATGTCGTTTATCACGAGTATACACATAATGTCATTCATCATATTTATGATGGTTGGACCGGTGGTGGAGTCCGAACATCAATAGATGAAGGCATTGCAGATTATTTTGCCTCTACGCTCACAAACGATCCTGATCACGCAGAAAGTGTAGGTGGTACTAGAACATTAGATAATAATTTTAGCTATGATGAATTTGCATTTGATCCAGTACACTGGAATGGTCAGGTTATTGGCGGTGCTGCTTGGGATGTACGAGAAGAGGTTGGATCAACTATAGCAGACAAACTTGTATTTAAGGCGCTGCAACTCACTCCTCAAGCGGATACATTTGATGAATTCATGCAAAATATGATGAATGCAGATCAAATTCTTTATTATGGTGCACATGCGGATGAAATTATTGATGCAGCTCAAAATCATGGGATAACAGCGCCTTCATTTCCAGCCCCCTCATCCCCAACCAATGTCACCATCACCAACCCAACCGGTTTTAGTAACCCCAATATAGACTGGGATGATAACCCGGAGCCCTATATTGGTTACTATGAAGTTTGGCGCCAGAAAAAGCGGATAAGCGATGGGATTATTTTCCCGGAAACCCTCCTCGCATCCTCTACCTCCAGTTCCTACACAGATACCAACTTGTTCATGAATCCCATGCAACATATTTATGAATGGAGGTATGCAGTTAAAGCCGTTAGTACCGATAGTGCAGCATCCGGGTTGTCGGGTTATACGCAGTGGATAGACGGTATCTCCCAACACAAACAACGCCCGGAAATAACGGATGCCACTCCGGAGGAGTTTGCCTTGCAGCAAAACTACCCGAACCCGTTTAACCCGTCCACCCAGGTTAAGTTTGCTTTGCGTGAACAGGCGGAGGTAAGCATACAGGTGTACAACATAATGGGGCAGCAAGTGGCAACGCTAACCAATAAGACCATGCAGGCGGGCTTTCATCAGGTAGAATTTGACGGCTCCGGCCTTTCAAGCGGCGTATATATTGCCCGCATGCAAGCTGTTGGAACATCAGGTAAAGCGTTTACCGATGAGTTGAAGATGCAGCTTATTAAATAGGCAGCGAATAGACGTTCAGTTCTTTAAAGTCCACGTATTTTGCGTGGGCTTTTTCTATAAAGATCAGATTGGTTAACGAGCCGGATACATTACCGATATTTTGAGGCGGATCCCCCTGCAAGCATTGCGGAGCAGAGCCACCGAAACGAGGGATAAAGAACAATCATTGACCTTAATAAACCCAAAGCCTGATCCCAATCAGGTTCCAGTAGCCCATAAAAATGATAAAGCCGATCAATGTGATTGACAACAGGCTGTAAACGCCTAACAACCAGCGAGAGATATCCTCTTTAAAGGCCAGATAGGTAGCATAACCGCTTAATATGGAAAACACGGCAAAGCCTAAGGAACAGAGGGTAATCATGACCGACGGAACAGTAGCCATGCCAATGGTTGGAAATTCAAGCAGGTAGGCGAACCCAATAATGGCCGGTATACACAGCGAAGCCAAAAAGGGAAAGGTAATCATAGAAATTGCAGGAAAGGCTTTCCGGGAAGAACTGACAAGTCGATACAGCTCAAACGGCAACCAAAAAAGACTCACAAGACCGACAAGGCCAATCACAAAGAAACTCCAAAAGAAACCGAGTCGGGCAAGGTAAATTTTTACCGGCGAATCTTTTTGATAAAAGATATTATCAATCTGAATAGCCTTTCCGAGATCTTCACTTTCCATCAAAATGGCATTGGCAGTGTGGCGGTTTTCATTTCTGAGCAGTTGCTCACCGGCCGGAACTAAAGGAACCTCGGCTTGTAAAAAGCCCTGTGAATAGAGCGTATCATCTTGGACGCTGAAATTCCGTCCTTCAAACAGGTACGTTAAAAAGCCAAGCAGTTGATTTCGGGGATTGGCAGCACGATAATAGCCGGAAAATTCGCGGTACAGTTCAGGCTGGGGTTCATCTGTGATTTTGTCCATAGGCTCCGAATCCTGAAGCATAAAATCCCGGATGATGTTCCTCACCGGAGTCATAAAACTTCCTCCCGTGGAGTTAATAAGAATCACAAAACCGATTTCAGGATCATCGCTATATGCATAAGAGCTGACGAACCCATCAATACCCCCATCATGTCCGTGCCAGATAAAGCCTTTGTTTTCTGTGGTGGAAATCCCTAAGCCATACCCGTTTCTTAATCCCTTTTTAGCAGCCAATGTGGTTTTCGGATACTCCATGCGCTGGATAAGAGAGTCGGTTGCAAAAGCAAGATTTGAATCGTTCGGATTTTGCAAAAAGCGAACCAGCTTCGCTAATTCCTCAGGACTGGTATGTAAGGCCCCGGCCGGGCGATAGTAAATGTTTTGGTAGAGTGCTTCTTTATTCTCTCCCAAATATCCCATGGCCAGTTCCGAAACAACTTCATCTGTTTTTAAGAAACTTGAATTATTCATTCCAAGAGGATTAAGGATTTCCCGTTGAACGTATTCCTCAAAAGTTTCCCCCGTCACTTTTTCAACAAGGTATCCTGCGAGGGCATAGCCCGGGTTTGAATACGCGTATCGGGTGCCCGGCTTCCAGCGTGACTTGAAAGCCTTAGGGTTTTCGTCAAAGGCTTCGTTAAGGGGAAAGAGATAGTCATCTTCATAGTTATGCACCATACTGAAGTGCATGTCGTCGAAACCGGCGGTGTGCTCCAAAAGATGGGCAACTTTGATGTGCGCTTCATCACTCCAGGCATTGTTGATCTCCACTTCAGGGGCAATGTCAGACACGTTGCTGTCCAGAGAAATCTTTCCCTCTTCTGCCAACTTCATGATAGCCAAAGCCACAAAGGTTTTGGATACCGACCCGGCCCGAAACATAGTTGAAGCCGTCACCGGTTGTTGGGTTTCTGTGTTTGCGAAACCCACACCGCCCGACCATGCCACAGAATCACCGGCAACCAAAGCGATTCCAATTCCGGGGATGCCGAGATCCGTTCTCACTTTTTCAAGGGTGTCTAAAAGAGCGGTTCTTTGTTCCTGATCAAAAGCGGGATGGGTTTGCCCAAAGGCTGTATTGGTTAACAGGAAGCATCCTAAAAGAAAGAAGAAAGTGATAATACGTTTCATGGCGGTCAATTTTTTAATCTGCATACGGAAAAACAGGTAAAAGAAGTTACACTTTTGTCAAAACAAAAAAGCCCTTTGAACCGTCAAGTTCAAAGGGCTTAATTATGGATGCATTACAAATCGTTAGTGGATCTCAAAATCCCGGTAATAAACGGTATTTCCCCAAATCAGGTTAATTCGTCCGCCTTCATCGGTTTCTTCTACCGTGATGGTGAAGGCTTCCGTTACATCTTCCTTGGTGTTAACGTTCATTGAAACCCGGCCAAGGTCCTGACTTTCATCATAAGAATTTCCATTTTGTCCGGTTTCGCTGTTAATAATCAGCGTGCCGCCATCTTCTTCCGGGATAGTGAATAGCGTATATTCTCCGGCCGGCACTTCAAGGTCTCCAAAGGTTAAATCATTGGATGTATAAAAGTGGGTGGCGCGATTTGCACCGGTTCTCCAAACTTCACCGTAGGGAACAATATTTCCAAAGAGTACCCGATCCCGCTTTTTAGGTGAACCGTAATCCACTCTGAAATTGGTTCCGCCAAAAGAAAACTCCGTACTGACAGCACCGGATAATTCCCCAATGGGATTAGAAGAAAAACGTTCACTTAAAGCATCCATATCAAGAGCATCGTGGCGGTACACTTTCAGTTTCCGGGTAGTCAGGCCGGCATCAAGGTGTTCGAGGTTGCCTTCGGGACTTACGTTCACTCCCATCACTCCACGAAACGGATGACGGATAGTCATGGAATCTCCCTCAATAGCTGCAATGACAAAGTTAGAAATACGCTTTCCGCTTAATAACGGCTGATTTACCGTATCCTGTCCGGTTTCCACGGCATTATTAAAGGCGATTTCAAATGGCCAGTGTACCATGTCAATGAATGGAAGTACGCCTTCTTCGTAAGGAGCTTTATAGGAAATGCGCTCCTCATCGCGAGTAATTTCAATATTCAGGCTGTCACCATCTCTGATAATCGTTTGAACAATATTCCCTTCCCCGGCAAAACCTGTTGAGGCCGGATAATCGGTGCGGGCCATTTCCTCGATACCGCCATTTTCATCCCAATCAAGCAGATACGTAGAGAACCTGGTTTCGGGACTTCGCAAAATGACTTGGGCGGCAATACTGGTATCTGTTTTTTGAAATTGCTCAACCGCCAGGGTGTCGCTGCCCAACATGGTAACAAAAGCAGCATTTTCTGTGGTATCAGAAGTACTGCAGGCAGCGAAAAGTGCGACTGCAAATAGTGTAATTAATACGTTTTTCATAATCCTATAAATTGTTTGAGTTAGTATTAAAATCTAGCTTAAAAAGCTTTATTCAGCAATTTTTGAGTTATAAAGTTTGCAAATAATGAATGTTGGTTATCACTTTTGTAGATGTTAGATAATTCGAGGACAGTTTTTGCAATTAAAAGGTCCTGAAAGGACCACATATGAATAGCCCCGGACAATGAAATGCGACAGCATGGAAGCAGTCCGGGGTAAATTAGTAGAATAAAAAACAAAGCTTCGCCCGAAAGGTGATTTTAACATCTGTGGGTTAACGAAGCTTGGGCAACCATTTCTTTTAGGACTGTCTTGCCGCAACCCTGCGAAACCCAACTCAACGTTGAAACCAACGAGCCTTGGGTTTTTTAGTTGAACCCATTTACCCCGCCCTGCGGACGGGGCTATTCATATGTAACCCTTTCAGGGTATCCTCTCACTTAAAATAGTTTCCAATTCCAATTATCTAACATCTAAAAGGATGAAAATTTCTTAAAGCTTATTTCAAATTCATATTTATTTGTATTGAAACTAAGAAATCACTTTTTCTTCATTAATCTCAGTAAGTGCTTCCACAAAAACCTCAACCGGTTGGGCACCGGATAATCCGTATTTGTCGTTGATATAGAAAAATGGAACGCCCTGAACCCCAATACGATGAGCTTCTTCCACGTCGCTCACCACTTGGTTTGAATAGGTATTCTCATTCAACACCGTTTCAATATCTTTGCTGTTAAGTCCGACGGACTTCCCAATTTCGGTCAATGTTTCCTTATGCCCAACATGTTTGCCTTCTTCGAAATAAGCTTTTAACAAAGCCTCTTTCATCTCATCCTGCTTGCCCTGCTCATTGGCCAAGTGAATGAGCTGATGGGCATTAAAGGAATTAGTGGGTTGAACCTGGTCCATGTTGAAAGTGAGTCCGGCTTTATCGGCCATTTGAACCATATTATCATTCATTTGCTTTGCCCAGTCACGGTCGCGGCCGTATTTTTTGGCGAGGGTGTCATAAATATCAAGATCAGAATGTACCGGCGCATTAGGGTCGACCTCGAAACTTTTCCAGGTAATTTCAGGCTCTATATCCGGGAGTTGTTCTAAGGCTTTTTCCAGGTGTCGCTTGCCGATATAACAAAACGGGCAAACCACATCCGACCAAATTTCAATTTTCATAGTGCTGTTTATTTTGTTGTAATCCAATAACTTATTTGAAAGGAATAATGTTCATTATGTGGCTAATCTTACAGAATGAATCGAAAGCGAAGCCGCTATAATCATGGAACAGGATCTCAAAGCATGAATTAGCTATGATGTTATGCTTAGTTTGAGACTCTTCGCGTTATACATCGGAAGTATTTGAAAATTATGATGCGCTCAGAGTGACAACAGAGATTCTTTTATTACTGTGCCACCTGGTCCAGCATCTCAAGTCTCTTGGCTTCAAATTCATCGCCCGGTTTCCAGGACTGGAGTTCGGGGGCATTAAGGGCTCTGAAGCCGGTCATGAAAAAGAGGCGGGTATCGAGTTCGGCTCCGGCTAAATCCCAGTATTCATTGATCTCATCATTTACGGTATGATAGTTGGCATCGGCAACACTGTCTCGCAGGGCTAAAAAGTCTTCACCCTTCCCAATATATTCCGTTCCCGGATTTGGGAAAATTGCAGGTATTCCCACTTTGGCCATATTAAAATGATCAGACCGGTAGAAATAGCCTCGCTCGGGATAAGGATCCGGTTTAACGGTTCGGCCTTGTTTGGCAGCTTCTTCTTCCAGTAAATCGCTGAGCGTGGTGCGGCCATATCCAACTACCACTACATCCTGCGTTTCCCCATATACATTCATACCATCCAGGTTGATGTTGGCCGTAACTTTGCCCGGCTCCACGGTGGGGTTTTGTGCCCAATACTGAGATCCCAGTAAGCCCACTTCTTCCGCACCAACCACCACGGCCAGTACGCTTCGTTCAATTTCGCCCTGAATGGATTTATAGGCCTCCATCATTTCCAGCAAAGCACTTACCCCGGCGGCATTATCGGAAGCACCGTTGTTGATGGAGTCGGCCTCAATGGGCGTTGTGATACCCAAATGGTCATGATGTGCCGTAAGCAGCAAGTATTCGTCATTGATATTTTCGTCACTGCCTTTAATTTCAGCGATTACGTTTTTGGCCATGATTTCACGGTAATCGGCATTCATGCTGACATTCATTCGGACTCCGCTAAGTTCAACCGGTTCAAAATCAGGACTGTCGGCTGCTTCCATCTGTTCCTCCAAATTCAATCCCGCTTCCTCAAAAAGTAGCTGAGAAGTTTGGTAGGTCATCCAGCCATTAAATTTGGTTGGGGAATTTGAGGTATCTCCCTCTCCTTTAAGTGTAAACCGCTCGCGACTCCAGCTATTAGAAACGACATTCCAGCCATAACCGGCTGTCTCATCGGTATGAATGATGATGGCCCCTAAAGCTCCCAGTTCTTTGGCTTTTTCGTATTTGTAATCATAGCGTCCGTAATAGAGTCGTGCATTGCCGGCAAAAAGTTCGGGGTCATATTCCGGATCGTTGTTTTTGAAAACCAGGATTTTGCCGGACATATCCATGTCTTTATAATCATCCCACTGCTCTTCCGGAGCCTGAATTCCATACCCTACATACACCAATTCTGCGTTCTCGACCTCCACTCGTTCTGCCTGATTTGCCGGCCAGGCCATGAATTCATCAAAATATTGAAGAGCGAAAGGGGTGCGTCCATCAGTAGAAACCGACATCTCAGCGTTAGAAGTTTGCTGACCCAGAAGTGGAAATTCCTGCACATAACGTTCTCCATTTACACCGGGCTGAGCACCCATTTCTTCAAACTGTTCAACCAAATATTCGACGGTCATTTCTTCACCTTCTGTCCCAGTTGCTCGACCCATAAAGTCATCATCGGACAGGGTTTCAATATGCTGAAGCATAGCTTCTTTTTCGATGGATTGAGCCGCTTTTTCAGCAGGACTTTGGCAGCCGGCTAAAAGTAATAAAATGGTTAGAAGGACAAATGAAGATTTCATACAGTGTGAATTTGTTATCGGAAATGTAGAAGGAAGATAATGCACAAATGCGGAACAATAAAAGGATGGTTTTGTATAATGCTCCGATCAACGAATCTTGTAATAGCAGCATGTTTAACCATGATTTTCTTGATGGGAGGATTTCTATGATGGAGTGGGATAAATCAAGCACATCGCTTAATCCAATAAATCATGGTTCAGCCGGAGAAATTTCTAATAATTTGAGGCGGAGTCTCCTGCACCCATTGCGGAGCGGAGCCGCCACAACGAGTGTAACGAGGGTAACCGACTAAAAAATTCACCAAGGCGTCCTCTTTCCCTGGCGGAGTGATAACGAGGTTAGGGAAAGAGACAGAGAAAGGGTCCTGTTGCTAAGGGTTAGAAGTCTAAACTATACCCACCCAATTCACATCTAAAAACAAAAAAAAAAGCGAAAGGCTATTAACCTTTCGCTTTCTCTTAAAACTCAAATTAAATAGGAGAGCTTAATTCGCCGGCTCAAGCTCCACAGTAAATTTCTGAACCATGTCAGTTACTTGCTGATTATTTAACATTCCGCCAATAATATAATATTCACCATTAGCTTTGGCAATGCCTCGATGGTCCATGCTTGGAGTCGGTTGAGCTCCTAATTCAACCCACTCTTCGGTATCTAAACGGTAGGCAAATACGGTATTTTCAGGAGTGGAAGGTCGGAGGTTATAACCAATGCCATTATAGTTGTATGGATTAGTAGAACCGCCCACAAAAACTACCATTTCAACCGGGCTTTCAATACCTATTGCAGCCATTCTATAGCGAGCATTTCCGGGATGCTTATTAATTCGGGTCCATGTGATTTCAGTTGGGTCTTCGGCGTTAATCTCCCCTTTGATACTTCCGGGAGACATATTAAAGATGCGCTCGCCTTCATCAACGATAGCCTGTACACCATCAGAAAGAATCATAGTGTTTCCAACAATTCCACCTGCATGACCAAATACAGGAGGTCCCGGATAAGGAGTGGCATGTTCCCAAGAGTTGGTTTGGGTATCATAAACCTGAACATTGGAAACATTATTAGTATTAGTCCAACCGCTTACCAGGTAAATATAACGGTCCTGATAGACCAGGGAAACGGCATCTTCAACCGGCAATAGCATATTGGCTACTTGCTCATAAGAGCTATCAGCAGGATTGTATTTGAATACCTCGTGGGTAGAAACTTCACTTCCGTCTTCAGCTACGGTATATCCGCCGAAAATGTAGATGTTGCCGTTTACCATTTCTGTGGTACTGCCCAATCGGCCAATTTCGTCAGGAACCCCTGAAATTTCTTCCCAGGTTTCATTTTCTACATTGTAACGAGCAGCAAAGTCGCTTACATCCTCATAGGATTTTCCGCTTTCAAGTCCCAGGAATGTATAAAGGTAGGGATTGCCATCAATAACTGTTGAAGTAACAGCATTGTTTGAAATCGGCATGGGTAGTGGCTCCGCTTCAGACCAGTTTAAGGTCACCTGCTTAGGTGATTGCTGGCAAGACGCTACAAAAATTGCAATAGTTAGTAGAGATAATATTCTTTTCATTTGTTTAAAAATGGACTTATTGTCTGTTTTTATAATTACCCTGAATCACGACTTTTTTGTATAAACAATTGTGATCAGTTTTTGGTTAATTTCAAGCCCTAAATATAAGGTTTTTATATGTCCTCTTTTAAAAATAAAAATGTTTTAATCACCGGTGGCGCCAGCGGCATTGGTTTGTTAATGGGCAAGAAATCACTTCGCCGAGGTGCAGATAAATTAATTATTTGGGATGTGGATGAATCGGCTCTTGCTTCCGTCAAAAATGAGTTAACCGATCAAGGTTATACTGTAATAACAAATGTAGTGGATGTAAGTGACCACAAAGATGTTCTAAAATCTGCTGAAAAAGTAATTGAAGAGCACGGACCTGTAGATATTTTATTCAATAATGCAGGAATTGTAGCTGGAAAAAATTTTGATGAACAAAACATGGAAGAAATTAAAAGGACCATGGATATAAATAGCCTTGGGTTAATGTATGTGGCCCGGGCTTTTCTGCCTGCTATGCAAGAAAAAGGCAGCGGACATATAATCAATATCGCATCTGCAGCAGGACTTACTCCCAATCCCGGAATGACCGTTTATGCCGCCAGTAAGTGGGCTGCGGTAGGTTGGTCAGAATCGTTGAATTTAGAGCTTAGAAAAAATAAAGCTTCCGTTAAAGTACTTACCGTAATGCCCAGTTATATTGACACAGGAATGTTTGAAGGTGTAACAGCCCCATTGCTGATGCCGTTGTTAGATACTGATGCCATAACCAATAAAATTTTAGACGCTGTAGAATCAGGTAAAGATCGGTTGAGAGAACCTTTTATGGTAAAGTTAACTCCATTCATCAGGGGGGTACTACCGGCTAAACTATACGATTTTGTGGCAGGTAAAATCTTTGGAGTGTATGATTCTATGAGTACTTTCAAAGGTAGAAAGATGGAGGACTCATGAATGCAGAAGAGTTATTGCAAAGGCAACACACCTATTTCAAATCCGGTGCTACTAAATCGGTTGAATTTAGGATTCATCAGCTCGTAACACTTAAGAAGCTATTGAAGGAACATGAACAGGAATTCATGGAAGCCGTGTATGCTGATTTTAAAAAACCTGAACTGGAGACGTATGCTACGGAGCTCGGTATTTTGCATGATGAAATTAGTTATACCATCAAGAAGCTTAGAAAATGGGCAAAACCACAACGAGTATCCGGCTCACTCATAAACTTTCCGTCATCCAATTATATCGTTAAAGAACCTTATGGTTCGGTATTAATTATTGCTCCCTGGAATTACCCAGTACAACTTGCATTGTTGCCTCTTGTAGGAGCCATAGCAGCCGGAAATACCGCTGTTATCAAGCCATCCGAAATAACTCCAAATACTTCTTCGGCCCTGTCTGAGGTTTTAGGGAAATGGTTTAAGGAAGAATTTGTGGCGGTAGTTGAAGGCGGTGTAGCGGTAAATCAGGATTTACTGGATCAGGAATTCGACTATATCTTTTTTACAGGAAGTACGCGGGTTGGTAAAATAGTTATGGAGGCGGCTGCCAAGAATCTGACTCCTGTGACGTTAGAATTAGGCGGTAAAAGTCCCTGTATTGTTGATGAAACCACGGATCTTAATACTGCTGCCAAACGAATAGTATGGGGGAAATTCTTAAATGCGGGCCAAACCTGTGTGGCTCCGGATTACCTGCTGGTACAGGAATCGGTGAAGCCCAAAATGCTCCAACTACTCGAAGAACATATTCAAAAATTTTATGGAAAAGATCCTGAGAAAAGCCCCGATTATCCCCGAATTGTGAATAAAGATCACTTTGATCGATTGAAAGGATATTTGAAAGACGGGGAAATATTTTATGGCGGTGAAGCGGATAAGGAAGAATGTTTTATTGAACCGACTGTCATGACGGATATTTCCTCGGATGCTAAGGTGATGGAAGAGGAAATTTTTGGTCCCATTCTTCCGGTTCTAGGTTTTAATGAAATTTCAGAAGCTATTGAAATTATCAACGTAAAGCCGAAGCCGCTGGCGTTTTATATATTCACAAATGACAGCAACACGGAAGAGCTGGTATTGGAAGCATGTTCATTTGGAGGTGGGGCCGTGAACGATGTAGTGGCACATCTTGGGAACCATAATCTTCCATTTGGCGGAGTGGGAAAAAGCGGAATGGGGGCCTATCACGGAAAATATAGTTTCGATACTTTTTCGCATACCAAAAGCATCATGAAAAAACCGATTTGGCTGGATATTCCTTTTCGATACGCTCCCTATAAAGGAAAATTAAAATGGATAAAAAAATTATTGAAATAAAATGAGTACAGATACTTTTAGAGCATTTTTGGTGGAAGAAAATACGAAAGGTGAATTTGTGTCTGAAGTCAAAGATGTGCCTTTCTCTTTTTTACCTGATCATGAAGTGCTGATAAAAGTGCATTATTCGTCATTGAATTATAAAGACGCATTATCGGCATCCGGCAATAAAGGGGTGACCCGAAACTATCCGCATATTCCCGGTATTGATGCGGCGGGAGAGGTCGAAGAAGATACTTCCGGTACATTTCATAAAGGACAAAAAGTAGTAGTAACGGGGCGCGATTTGGGCTCCAATACTTCCGGAGGTTATGGAGAATACATTCGTGTTCCGCATGACTGGGTTGTTGCTCTGCCGGATGGGTTAGACTTGAAAAAATCTATGAAATATGGAACCGCCGGCTTTACAGCCATGTACGGGGTAAAGCGACTTCAGCGTGAGTTAATTTCACCCGAAAACGGCAAAGTCTTGGTTACCGGAGCCACAGGAGGGGTGGGGTCCTTGTCGGTATTTTTTCTTGCTGAACTTGGGTATGAAGTTGTTGCTGCCACGGGCAAAATGGACAGAGAGGATTTCCTAAAAGGGCTTGGCGCCAAGGAAGTCATACACCGAGATGAGGTGACAGATGTAAGCGATAATTTCCTGCTAAGCCGTGAATGGAACGGAGCGATTGAAACGGTAGGCGGAAGCATGTTGGATGCGGTCATTCGCCAAACCAATCACGATGGAGCAGTGGCTTGTTGTGGCAATATTTTGGGGCATAAAGTGGACACGAGTATTTACCCGTTTATTTTGCGCGGAGTAAGTTTGCTTGGGATCGATTCAGCCATCTGCAAAATGCCGATGCGATTGAAAATTTGGGATACGATAGCCGGAATGAATCACAATAAATTGCCGGCCGACTTTACTTCTGAAGTTGGATTAGAAGGTTTATCAAATGAAATTGACAAAATCTTAGAAGTTGAGCAAGCCGGTCGGGTAGTTGTAAAGCACGAAACTTCTTAAAAGTTAAAGCTTTTCAATTTCATTAATAACTTCTTCAAGTTGTAATGCCTTTTTTTCAATTTGATTGTAAGTAACTGACAATTTTTCCAACTCTTGTTTTGATTTAGATTGATATGCTAAATAAGATTCACTTTCGGAAAGTTGAGATTTAGCGGTTTCTAAAAGTTCTTGTTTAGCGGTGGCAATTCTATCTTCACTCCAATAATTTTTTAAGTGATCTAAGGTGTTGATTTGTAAATCAAAAGTTGAGTTTTGGTTCTTTAAAAGAAGTTCAGCGTAATCAGAAGCCTCTTTATAAAACTTTTCATCAGATTTAATTAGTAAGGGGAGCATTCTGCAGGCTGCAACCTGTTCTAAGATAGATTTTTGGTAAGAGGTGATTTCATCCTCATTTAGTAATTCACTGATCTCATCATCCTTTTGTTGCAAACTTTTATTGTCATCAAAATAAATAGTATTAATTATATCAATATGAGGCTGAACCTCTTTCATGATGTTTTTCCATTGATCCTTTGAATTAATAAAATCTTCTTTCAGCACAATATTATAGCTGTTTTGATCTGATTGGTTTGGATTAAAGAATGAACTGTTGGCGCTTTTACCTGAAAAAGAATCACTGAATGTAATTTCATTTATGAGTGGAGCATCTTCTGGTTGAAAGTCATTTTGATTTTGTCCCTGACAGGCGGTTAGTATGATAAGCGAAATGATATAAGTTGCTATTTTTAAATGTCTCATAAGGCTTCTCCTAATTTTTATATTAACTAAACGGGTTGGATTGAACAGTCGCAGGGTAGTGCAGAAGGGCTAGCCATTGTAGATTGCCCTCCGTTTGTAATTGTTCCGGAACAAAGTAATTCTCCGAAGTAACAAAATATAGCATCCGAAGTTGGTCCACACGCCCCACCTCCCGTGTCATTCCAGGCAGCTGTATAAAAATCACCTGCTACTGGGTCATAGCCGGTGCAAATATAATCCCATTCTTGTGTTTGAGCTTGTGATGGTACAATAGAACACAAGCAGGTGATATTAAAAATAACAATGCTTTCTTCATAACAATATGTTTCATTATATGTTTAACGTTTATTTACACATATATACGTATAATTGCAAATTTAAAATCTGGACTGTATGCCACTAATTTGAAAAATAGAAAAGCCCACTGTTAGGGGAAACAGCGGGCTTTTCAGATAGTCATAAAGCAGCGGTCAAACTACTTTATAGGATGTTATGGGTATTTGTTTGATCTAACTACATTTCAAAAAGGAAAAATTAAGCCGCATTTTGTGAAAGCGGGGATGAGTATTTTGAAGCTTTAGTCAAGGAGTCAGAAAGTGCTTTGGGGGAAACAGGTTTGAGCAAGAAATCAACATAGTTCACATCTTTTGCTTGTTTAAGTACAGACTCAGAATTATCTCCAGACAAAAAGATCACCGGGATGTTCTTATGACATTTTTTAAGTTCTTCAGCGGTTTGAATACCATTTAAAGATCCGGCAAGCTGCATATCCAACAATAGAATTTCGGGGTTAAATTCCTTGATCATATCCAGGGTTTCTTCCCCGCTTTTTGCTTTCCCAACGACTTCATATCCCAACCTCTTAACCATCTTTTCTTCCACGATGGAGAGAAGCGGATCGTCTTCAACTATCATTACTTTTTTTAGAGTGTCCATAACACCGAGATGAATATTAAAATTTTCTAATATTAATATATTAGAATTTTTTAATGTTACCAAGAGAATTAAATTTTATTTGTTTTATAGCTGTCATTAATGTGTACGAAGTCACTAAAACTTTACCCTATGATTATCCTTCACAAAAAAGAATCGCATAAGCCGTCAAGCGAATTAGAACAAGCGCTGGATGAGTTGGTTATCGCTTATGAAAAAGAAATTCACCCTGAAAAAGATGATTCTGACCTGCCATATATAGAAGAAGATGTAGCCTTTTATAAGGAAACAGATGAGATTAAAGATTGGCTGCAAAAATTGAGAGGTGAGCTAAACTGGCAGCGCTCCCTGAGTGGCGATGGATGCTATATTGATCCAAAAGATGGAGAAATCTGCTAACAGTTTTTATTCCTGTATTTTTCTCCCTTTTGGCTTATAGGGAATATTTTCATCTAAAAACAACGCCTCATTGATTACTTCCCGTATTGCTCTTTCCGGGATTTCAGCTACACTTCCAAAATCTACACTAAGTACCTGTTTCCCGCCCTTACTCTCCAGAAGCCCTTGCTCATTAGAAAGTTCATATCCTCGAATAAAACACAACGATACTTTTCCGTTTTTTAAAGGATTCAAATAACAAACCCATGTTTTTTGATCGTAGAAAGGAATCCGGTATTTGATAGAGGATGTCACGGTAGGGAATGAGGTTAGCAAATTATGGAAATAGTACATCACCTCTCGCTGGTTGCCATTATGACTATCAATAAAGTCTAAAACTTTGGACATTTTTTGATGCTAAAGTAATTTTAAGTCCAAAATAATCTAAGGCAATATCAAAGTCAGCTTTTAGTCAAAGATTTTCTCCAACTGTTTAATGCAGTGAAAGCTTCAATCATACGAGATCCGTACCAACTGAACCATTCTCCATTTACAAGTTCAATCTTAGAGGCAGGACAAACTTCTCTTATTTCGGCTTCGTGTTTTTCTTTGAAGGGATAAGGTTCACTGCTTAATAGAATAACATCCGGATTAAGTGAGCTCAGTTCTTCTAATGTGGTTTTGGGATAACGGATTAGGTTTCGAAAAACATTTTTTAGATTATAGGCATCCAATACGTCGTGAATGTAGGTATCTTTGCCAATAGTCATCCAGGGATCTTTCCAGATAAAGTAAGATACAAATAATTCAGGCGCTTCCGGCTTTTTGGAAAGTAGATAGTCAATTTTCTCAACAAGATTTTGGGCTTTATGTTCAACTCCAAGTAATTGGCCTAAGTTGGCGATGGTAAGTAAGGCATCCTGAATAGTATCAATTTCAGTTACATGTACCTTTGAGTATTTGCGGAGAATTTCGATGTCCTCTTTCCGATTTTCTTCTTTATTGGCAATGATTATGTCCGGCTGCATTTCAATAATTTTCTCCAGCCGGGGATTTTTGGTCCCGCCCACAATTTCAACTTCTTTTACTTTATTTTCGGGGTGAATGCAGAAGCGGGTTCGACCTATAACCTGGCCTTCCAGCCCCAGGTCAAACAGTAATTCGGTGAGGCTTGGAACAAGACATACAATTTTTTGATAAGGTAAATCAGGCATATCTTTTTATGATATTTTCGGCTTGTCGGGAATAACTGCCACCAAATAAATTGGCATGAACCAATATGGGGTATAGGTTACAAATATTCACGCGTTCATTAAAGCCAGGTTCAAGAGGGAACTCAGCATTATAGCCTTCATAGAAGTTGGCTGAAAATCCCCCAAAAAGACGTGTCATTGCAAGCTCCATTTCACGGTGACCATAATAAACCGCCGGATCATAAATAGCGGCACCGCCTGTTTTAGTAAGCATATAATTACCGCTCCATAAATCACCATGAAGCAAAGCAGGTTTCTCAGTGGGAAAAATGGAGCCAACTTTACCGTACAATTTTTGAACATCTCGTAAAATGGAACTGGTGAGTTTGCCCGATTCAACGCCCATTTTAACTTGGGGCTCAATACGCTCTATTGTAAAGAAATCGGGCCAGTTGCTGTGCCGGTTATTACTCTGTGGAAGCCTGCCAATGAAATTATCATGATCCAAGCCAAAAGAGTCAGATGAATGTTGATGAAATTTGGCCAAATAAACCCCAAAATTATAGGCAGAATTGGGCTTGCCTCCTCCTTCCTGAATCCAGTCCAGGACTAAGAAACTCGATTTTTGCAGCTTTACATTTGGGATGACTAAGTCCGTGTTAGCATCACTTAACAAGGATAATCCTTTTGCTTCCACCTCAAACATGGAATCGGGAGCGTCAGTGTTCCATTTCACAAATAGCGTATCCCCGGATTCCAGCTTAATTTTAGCACCCTCATTAATATCTCCGCCATGCACACTATCTACTTGTGTGACGGTTTCTTTAAAAAAGTTTTGAATGGCCTCTTGAATAGATGCGGGTAACATTAGCTTTTGATATAGGGTTTAAGTTCCTCAAGTAAAGCTTCACTACTTCTTTCTAAAACTCGGAATACATTTTCAAATCCCTGCATTCCGCCGTAGTATGGATCGGGCACTTCACCATTTCCAGGTTCAGGATCAAAGTCTCTCATCATTTTGATTTTATTCTCGAACCGTGACTTACGATCAAGCGCATTAATATTGGAAAAATTTTCAGAATCCATCGCTAAAATAAGGTCAAATTCTTCCAAATCGGCATACTCAAATTTCCGGGCTTTTGAAGGAAGGTGAATGCCATGCTTATTCGCCGTAGCCTGACTTTTGCTATTTGCTGATTCTCCAACATGATAGGCCGCCGTGCCTGCGGAATCGATATAAAAGTAATTCTCCAATCCTTCCTCTTTAACTTTATGAAGGAAGATGCCTTCGGCTGTGGGGCTTCGGCAGATATTCCCTAAGCAGACAAAAACAAGTTTATAAGGGGTTTTAAGGTCAATGGGGCGTAAATATGGTTCAGACATAAATAATGTTTGAGATATTAATTTTTCTGAAAGTTAGGGCTTACTGATGTGCATTTCATACAATCCTCACAAACATATATGATATTGATAACACTCCATAAGCTTTTATGGGTAAGCAGTAAATTTTTTTGATGGAACTCAATACATGGTTTTCCATGAGAATTTGTATATTTGAGGCTTAAAATGATTCGCCGGAACTAAGTTTTTTATGGCAAAAAAATTCGAAGAAATAAAACAATTAAGCTTCCCGAAATCAGAAGTAGAAACTCTGAATTGGTGGAAGGAACACAAAATTTTCAAAAAAAGCCTCGAAACGCGAGAAGACGGGATTCCCTATACTTTTTATGAGGGTCCGCCCACCGCAAACGGGAAACCGGGTATCCACCACGTGATGGCCCGGACCGTGAAGGATATGTTCTGCCGCTACAAAACCCTGAAAGGATTCAGAGTTGAGCGAAAGGCCGGTTGGGATACGCACGGATTGCCCGTAGAAATTGAGGTTGAAAAAGCATTGGGACTCGAGGGGCGTGCCCAGGTAGAAGAATATGGCATTGAAAAATACAATGCGGAGTGCCGCCAAAGTGTACTTAAGTATAAAGACCTGTGGGATGAGCTGACCTCACGAATGGGCTACTGGGTAGATCAGGATGAGCCTTATATCACTTTTGAGAATAATTATATAGAATCAGTTTGGTGGGCTTTTAACAAGCTTTTCGAAAAAGGATTGGTTTACAAAGGGTATAAAATTCAGTGGTATTCACCGGGAAGTGGAACGGTACTTTCATCGCATGAAGTGAGTCTTGGTTATAAAGAAACGCAAGATCCTTCCATTTATGTGAAATTTAAGCTGGATGATGAAGATGTGTACTTCCTTGCCTGGACGACTACTCCGTGGACCATTGTTTCCAATATGGCGCTCGCGGTAAATCCAAATTTGAATTATGCCAAAGTTGAACACGAGGGCGAAAAGTACATACTTGCAAAAGACTGTATAGAGGATTCATTGGGTGAGGATTATACCATTCTTGACGAATTTAAGGGCTCAACATTATTGGGAAAAACCTATCAGCCGGTGTTTGAATTTGCCTTTGAAGAATATGACAAGGCCGAGGCATGGAGAGTGATTCCTGCCGATTATGTGACTACTGAAGACGGTACGGGTGTAGTTCACACCGCTCCTGCTTTTGGTGCTGATGATTATACTTCCTGCCAAAAAGCGGACATCCCAATGTTTAACCCCATAGATCGGGATGGAAAGTTTACAGATCAGGCTCCTGATTTTGAAGGGCAGTGGTTTAAAGAAGCTGACAAAGATATTTCGCGCGCCATCAAAGAGAAAAATTTGATGTACAAGCACGAAACCATGGAACACAACTACCCGTTTGACTGGCGCAAAGGAACGCCATTGATGTCGTACCCGGTAGAATCCTGGTTTATTGAGACGACCAAAGTGAAAAACCGGATGGTTGAGCTAAATAAGAAGATTAACTGGAAACCGGAAAGTACCGGAAGCGGTCGTTTCGGAACCTGGCTCGAAAACAATGTAGATTGGGCCGTTTCTCGTCAACGTTATTGGGGAACTCCTATTCCAATTTGGGTAAGCGATAAAGATCCTGAATATGTAGAATGTATCGGTAGCGTAGAAGAATTGCGGGAAAAGGCAGGTCTTGATGAAGATGAAGAGATTGATCTGCACCGTCCGGTAATTGATGAAATTACGTGGGAAGCACCTGACAGTGGAACCATGCGCCGTATTCCGGATCTGCTGGATGTTTGGTTTGATTCCGGCGCAATGCCTTTTGCACAATGGCATTATCCATTTGAGCACGATCATGATTTTGAAGTGAACTATCCCGCCGATTTTATTGCGGAAGGGGTCGATCAAACCCGTGGCTGGTTCTATACACTTCATGCATTAGGGACTATGCTTTTTGATGAAGAAGCTTATAAAAATGTAGTTTCAAACGGCCTGGTGCTCGATGAAAATGGCGAGAAAATGAGTAAATCAAAAGGAAATACCGTAGATCCTTTTGAAGTGATTCAGGAATTTGGGGCGGATATCGTGCGATGGTATATGATGAGTAACTCCTCCCCTTGGGAAAATCTCAAATTCAGTCACGACGGACTTAAAGAAGTTCAGCGCAAGTTTTTCAACACCATCGTAAATACCTATTCATTCTTTGCGATGTATGCCAATATCGATGAATTTACCTTTTCAGGAACGGCCATCCCAATCGCAGATCGACCCGAAATCGATAAGTGGGTGATTTCGAGATTGAATACTACCGTTAAACTGGTTGAAGAACATCTGGAAGATTATGAGCCTACCAAAGCTGCAAGACAGCTCGAAGAATTTGTGGAGGAATTAAGTAACTGGTATGTGCGCCGAAATCGACGACGTTTCTGGAAAGAAGGAAACACACTGGATAAAACGGCTGCCTATCAAACGTTGTACGAATGCCTGTTGAGTATTAGTAAATTGATAAGTCCTATTGCTCCGTTTGTGGGTGAATGGCTATATCAAAAACTGAATGATGTTACCGGACAAGATGAAGAATCCGTACATCTTTCCTTCTTCCCAACCGTTGAAGAAACGGCTATCAATAAGGCCCTTGAGCATAAAATGGAAATGGCTCGCCTTATTTCCTATATCGTGCTGCGGGTTCGTAACCAAATTGAGATGAATGTTCGTCAGCCATTGGCGCGTATCATACTCCCTATAAAAGATGAAAGTGAGCGACAGGCCATTGAGTCGGTTCGGGATATAATTTTAGAGGAAGTTAACGTTAAAGACATACAATTTGTGGATGATGATTCCGGTATTGTTCGCAAATCAGCGAAACCTAATTATCCCGTTTTAGGGAAACGATTGGGACCAAAAATGAAAGCTGTTGCAGCTAAAGTGGGTGAATTATCGACCGAAGAAATTACCCAATTTGAAAAAGAAGGGTATATTGATCTGGAAGTAGATGATGAAACCATACGCATTGATTCAGAAGGACTTGAAATAATCAGAACCGGACTGGAAGGCTGGACGGTAGAAACTGAAGGCGGCTTAAGTGTTGCTGTAGATACCGATTTAAGTGAAGCCTTAATTCAGGAAGGTATAGCCCGGGAATTTGTGAACCGGGTTCAAAATATGCGTAAAGAGGCAAATTTTGATGTAACCGACCGAATAGCAATTGGCTTTACAGGATCTGACAAGGTTAAAGAAGCCGTTGTTTCTATGAGTGAGTATATTAAGAAGGAAACATTGGCAGAAGAAATTCAAATATCGGAATTGGAAATCTCGGATTTTACTAAAACCTGGGAAATTGGTGAGGAAGAATGCACCATTTCAATCCGAAGAAATATTAATTCATAACTAAGCAGCTATGGCTAAAGAAGAATCAAAATCAGAAGAAAGAGTATCTCCATATAGTGATGAAGAGCTGGAATATTTCCGTGATATTATTATCAAAAAAATGGAAGATGCAGAAGAAGAAATGAACGCTCTGCAAAACACGCTGCGTGAAAGTATGGAAAATGCTTCGGACGAATCTGCCTATTCTTATCACATGGCTGATGCCGGAACAGATGCCCAAGAGCGTGAAAAAACATACATGCTCTTCAACAGAACAAAGAAATTCTTGAAGTACCTGGATGATGCTTTGCAACGCATCGATAATAAAACATACGGTGTATGTAAAGTAACCGGGAAAAAGATTTCCAAAGGACGTCTTGAAGCCGTGCCTCATACACAGCTTAGTATTGATGCAAAACTGAAACGCAGGTAAGAGCTGATTTGACTCCTAAAAAACTGAAGGCCATTTTTATTCCAGCCGTTGCCGTGCTGGTTTTAGACCAAATCACGAAGTGGATGGTCAGAACTACGCCCGAGCTTCAAAATAAAACGATTATTGAAGGGTGGCTGCAATTCTATTTTACCAAAAATCCCGGTATGGCATTGGGTATTGATATCCTTTCAACCCCCGTTGTTAGTGTGATTGCCATCCTGGCGGTAACAGGAATACTGGTGTACATTATTAAAAATGCCCAAGAGGCTTCTGTAGGATATCTAATCTGTATGGGCCTGATAGTGGGAGGGGCTTTAGGAAATATTTCGGATCGCCTTTTTATGGGATTGATCATGGATTATGGCGGAGTTTTAGAGGGGCATGTAGTTGACTTTATTTACTTTTCTCTTCAAATCAATGACTGGACTGTATTCCCCTATATCTTTAACGTAGCTGATATCGCAATCTCTGTATCCCTGATTATTCTAATCTTATTTAATAAACGTTTTTTCATCAACCCGGAAGAAGAAGTGGATGAGGCTGAAGCAGCGAGTATAGCAGACACCGATCAGAATTTAGGATCGGTAGAATCTCCGAAATAAAAAAATATTTAACTACTCTTTTTCTTGTCCCTCAAAGGGATAGCGCTGGGTTGAAAAGTCAAAGTTGTGTTCGATGGGCACCTGATCAACGATTTCCAGTCCAAAGCTTTTGATCCCAATTCTTTTGACGGGATTATTGGTCATCAGCTTTAATTTTCTGATACTCAGTGAGCGCAAGATCTGAGCTCCAACCCCATAATCACGAGTATCTCCGCGGGGACTGATATCTTCTTCACTGTCGTTGATTTTACCTTGTTGTAGAGCTTTTAATGTTTTTAGCTGATTGACTAAAACTGAGCCCCGCTGATTTCGGTTCATATATAAAACCACGCCCTTACCTTCGCGCTCTACCTGCAACATCGCTTGGTGAAGTTGCTCGCTCGTATCTTTATTGCGGGCACCAAAAATATCTCCAATTAAATCCGAGGAGTGAACCCGGGTTAGTACTGGTTCTTCTTTTGTCCAATTTCCTTTGGTCAGGGCCAGGTGGATATCGCCGGTTAGTTTCTCTTCAAAAGCACGAAGGCTGAAATCGCCATACATGGTGGGCATGTTCACGTCCATGACTTCACTCACCAAAGTCTCATTTTCATTTCGGTATGCAATGAGGTCTTTGATCGTGATAATCTTCATCTCAAATTCTTCAGACATTTGGATGAGTTCAGGAACACGAGCCATCTCGCCATCTTCCTTCATAATCTCGCATATGATTCCAACGGGTTTAAGTCCGGCAAGGCGTGCCAAATCAATAGCAGCTTCCGTATGACCGGCTCTTCTCAGCACCCCACCTTCTACAGCAAGAAGGGGAAAAACATGTCCGGGGCGACGAAAATCAACGGGTTTGGAATCATCACTGGCAAGTTCCCGAATAGTGTTGGCCCGATCCGCAGCAGAAATCCCAGTAGTTGTTAATCTTTTGTGGTCAATAGAAATGGTGAAGTTAGCTTCATCAGGATCTGCTCCCTCTTGAACCATGTGTTGAAGCTTTAATTTATCAGCTTTTTCTTTGGTGATGGGAGCACAAACAAGTCCGCGGCCATGCGTCACCATCAGATTGATGGCTTCGGTAGTAACCTTCTCTGCAGCCATCAGGAAATCGCCTTCGTTTTCGCGGTCTTCGTCATCTATGACAATGACCATTTTGCCATTTCTAATATCCTCAATGGCTTCCGGAATAGTGTTAAAAGTGAATTCCTGATTCATAAAAATATGTATAGTTTTAAGAAGACTCTGTAAGAAAGAACCTCAAATGTTGTCACCCTGAGCGGTATTTAATTTTGTGTGCTTCAGTTGTATTTCGCGAAGGGTTTCAAAGTTTATTTAAGAAGATATATCTGACTTTGAGATCTCGCCGATAGTCGGGTCCTTCGCGTCAGATATTTAATCCTCTATTTAAGCGCTCAGGATGACACCCTTAGTATCTAAAAGGCTTGTATTATTTATCCTGTTTATTAGGATTTACATCCGTAATTGCAGACTTCAACATGCGAATCTTGGTACCGCTGTCAACATCAACGAGCAGTTCATTTTCTTCGATTTTGTCTACAATACCAATGATTCCTGATGAAGTAACAATTTTGTCACCCTTTTTCATTTCAGAAACTTTCTGTTGAATTTCTTTCTGACGCTTGCTTTGCGGACGAATGATAAAAAGGTAAAAGACCAGGAAAATGGCTCCAAGAAACACCAGGTTGATAATACCGGCGCTTTCATCACCGGGAGCTCCCATAAAAAATAAAGGTAAAAATTGCATAGCTGTAATTTATAGTTCGATTGTATTTAAGCGGGCAAAAGATACAAATTCCTATACTGAAAGACGATTGTCTATTTATAGGTAGAAAAGCAGTTATGGTATTATTACCCAAAAGGGTCTTTCTGAGCATACTTCTGGTGTACCCTCAGCTTTAAAGATGTTAGATAATTCGAAGACAACTTTAGTATTTTTTCAAATAATACGGTAAAGTCCTCCCTTGAGGGAGGTGTCGGACTGAGCGGATACGAAGTCTGGCGGAGGGTGTAAGATTTTAATTCAAATAAATGAATCTTATCCAGTGTTAACAATCCATTTTCAACTAAACAACGACTTAAAAAACTTCTGATGTTTCTCTTTGTTCTTGAGGATTAAAAGCGGGATACCGAACGAGTAGTAAGTCATCTTATCTGTAAAATCATCCCTCAATATGCTGGTGATTTTCTTCGAAGATTTGGCTCCCACCATTATTAAATCGGCCTGATTTCGGACCGCTTCATCATACACCTCATCCCCCATGCGCCCTTCTTTGTGCAGGGTAAGTGTGAAGTTGACATCATCAGGAATACTATAATCAGAAATGAAGTCTTCCTTCTGCTCTTCGATATGTTCATTTATCTTCTTCTTTTCCTCGTCGGTGGGCATATATGGGAAAAAGTGTGTGGGATACTTAAAAATGTGTTGTGCCCGTACAGAGCCATTATTTGATTTCATCATTTTTGAAGCCACCTGAACCGCTTTGGCCGACTGCTCAGAGAAATCCACCGGGGTTAATATGGTATCAATAGAATAGCGGCTGTTTTCAGGAACAAACAAGATAGAGGCCGGAACATATTTTACGATACGGCGGGCAATCACGCCTTCTCCCACATATCCCGTTTTTTTACCCATTACCAGCAGATCCGGATCCATGGTATTCATCATTTCAATGATTTCATCTGTAGGACGCCCTTTTTTGATGATAATCCTTGTTTCCACATCGGAATCCTCAAATTCTGAATTGACCTTCTTGGTTAACTCTTTGCGTATGGCATCCTCGAAATCATCTTTGTTCTCAAGGTCAGGAAAAAGCTCTACCATTTCCTGGGCTACTGAGCCTGATTCCACCACATGCAGAAATGAAATGGTTTTGGGTTTTATTACGGAAGTTAAAAAGTGAGTATATCCAATAAGAATGTCATCCATTTTGGATAAATCTGTGCATACAAACCAGTGTTCGAAATTTTTCATAGTAAGACTCCTTATTCGTTCTCTTCTTCTTTTTGTTGATTTTTAATGGCGTCCTTGACGAGTGTTTTATATGAATCTCGTTCTTTGTCTTTGACCTTCTGCTGATTTTCTTTGTACTCGCGCTTTAATCCTCTGTGTAAACTGAAACACATGACCAGAAGTATTAATGCAAAGGGAAGCCCGGTACTTATGGAAGCTGTTTGCAATGCCCCCAATCCACCACCAACTAATAGTATAGCGGCGACTAATCCCTCTGTTTGCGCCCAGAAAATACGCTGACCAACCGGAGCATCCAGTTTACCGCCACTTGTAAGTCCGTCTATAACTAAAGAGCCGGAGTCAGAAGAGGTAACGAAAAAGCTGAGTATGAGCGCAATTGCAATTACGGATGTAACCATTCCCAAAGGAAACTGTTCAAGAAATACAAAAAGTGCAGTAGCCACATTTTCATTTACGGCAGAACTGATCGTATCCACGCCCGACATGGCCAGGTTGATAGCGGAGCCCCCAAAAGCAGACATCCAGAAAAAAGTAATAATACTTGGGACAATCAGTACCCCTAAGACAAACTCTTTAACCGACCGACCTTTAGAAATTCGGGCGATAAACATTCCCACATATGGAGACCATGAAATCCACCAGGCCCAGTAGAAAATAGTCCAGGAACCCTGCCAGTTAGTGCCGGCATAAGATTCTGTCCAGAAACTAAAGGTAGCGACAGAGCTAATATATCCCCCAAAGTTTTGTACGAAAGAATCAAATATAAAAATGGTGGGTCCTACTAGTACTACAAACAATAGAAATAAAGCTGCAATCCGGACATTTAATTCACTCAACACCCGAACCCCTTTGTCAATACCCAACACAACAGAGCCGGTAGCCACCATGGTTATGACTACAATAATACCGACTTGCATGTAGATATTATCGGGAAGCCCGAACACCTGATCTAATCCAGCACTGACTTGTAAAACACCAAGGCCCAGTGAGGTTGCCAGTCCAAAAAGGGTTGCTAAAACAGCCAGAACATCAATCACATCGCCCATCCAGCCTTTTATCCGGTCCCCTATAAGTGGGTAGAAAACTGATCGGAAGGAAAGCGGTAAATTCCGGTTGAAAGCAAAAAAACCTAAAGAAAGTCCTACAACAGCATAAATGGCCCAAGCATGAAATCCCCAGTGAAGATAGGTAAGATTCATTGCTTCCTGAGCCGCAGCTACAGATTCTGGGTCAGCCATAGGGGGCGATAAATAATGAAAAATGGGCTCGGCCACCGACCAAAACATAATCCCAATTCCCATTCCAGCACTGAATAACATGGCAAACCAAGCCAATGTACTGAAATCCGGTTCGGCATCTTGTCCTCCCAGCCTAATACTGCCAAACCTGCTAAAGGCAATAAAAAGTGAAAAAACGATAAATACATTAACTGCGATCACGAAGAACCAACCTCCGGTATCAGTAATGGAGGTTTGAACGGTATTGAAAAGTGATTCGGCCTGATCACCAAGAAGTAGTGTTCCAGCAATCATCGCTGTAATAAGTATCACCGAAGGCCAAAATACCGGTTTATGGATATCAAAGTATTTGTTTATACCCGTCTTTTTACCGGGTTTTTCTTCATCTCCACGAATTGCCATTTTGTAAAGTTTAAAAAGTTAGAATTAACCAAATTGAAACTTCAGCTTTGTACATGGATTGCATAAACAAAGGGATAGAACTGTCCCGAGAATAAACTATTTTTAAGCCCAATAACTGATTTGTACCAACCATAACATCGTGTCTACTCACCTTTTTCATTCATTTATACTACAATGTGGTTGCAAAACAAAAAATCAAAATCGATTATTTGTTGAAATAACTGTTAATATGAAAGATATACAGCGCTAAATAATTCCCTTAAGCCTACACAAAATGACGGTGAGTTTCAAATTTTGTCATGTTTAGATAAAAATGGGATAAGAAGGTGGCTCAATAGATGTTAATTCCTTTACTAACATAATCCTGCAAAATCCCGGCTGACTTAAATCGTGCCCCAAACTCATTTTCAAACTCCTTTAGCTTATCTATCACCTTATCCACTCCGGTTTGATCAATATAGCGGAAAGGGCCTCCAAGAAATGGAGGAAAACCTAAGCCTAAAATAGCTCCCAGATCACCATCAGTTGGGTTTTTGATAATGTCTTCCTGTAAGCACCACGCAGCTTCATTAATCATGGTCAAGGCCATACGAAGCTGTGCTGTTTCTTTATCGGGGTTTGTACGGTTTTGTCCGCCAAAGTGCTTGTAGATTTCCGTATTTACTTTCTTGTCGCTGTCATCAGAATAGACATACATACCCCTGCCGTTTTTGCGTCCCTTGTAGCCGGCATCCAGTAATTCCTGGGCGCGATTGGTGGTATCCACACCTCGCTCAGTAAACATGGGCGACATTGTTTCGGCTACATGTGCCCCCACATCAATTCCCACTTCATCAAACAGAGCCATTGGTCCGACAGGGAGGCCCCAGTCTTTCATGATCTTGTCGAGGAATTCGATGGAGGCTCCTTCTTCCAGCAGTTTTAAGGCTTCATTCATGTAAGGAGCCAAGATTCGGGTGGTATAAAAACCGGGACCATCTTTAACTACGATTACATTTTTACCCTGATTCACTCCTACCTGAATGGCTGTCTGGGTTACCCAGTCTGCAGTTTGTTCGGTGGTGATGATTTCCAACAACGGCATTTTTTGTACTGGGGAGAAGTAATGCATACCAATAATATTTTCGGGCCGACTTGCTCCTTTGGCAATTTCAGAAATCGGCAGGGAGGAAGTATTGGAGGCAAAAATGCATTGTTCGCCGGTAGCTGCTTCTACTTCTTCTACAATATTTCGTTTCAGATCCAGGTCTTCAAATACTGCTTCGATAACGAGGTCTACCGAGCCAAATCCATCGTAGGAATCAACGCCGGTTACTTTACTCATGGCTTTGTCTCGCTCAAAAGAAGAGATGATTTTTTTGCTGACTTTCTTATCGAGTTCTTTCCAGATTTCTTTTTCTCCTTTGGCAGCCTGATCAATGGTTTGATCTTTGAGAAGCACGCGGTAATCTCCTTTATTCATACTTACATCGGCAATACCTGAGCCCATTAATCCCGCACCGAGAACTCCTATTCTTTTGACGGACTTTGCAATATCAGGATTTGGTACTTTCTTGGAGGCGTTCATCCCAAAGAATAAATTCACTAAGTTTCGGGATTCCTGCGTTGCTCCTAATTCCCCGAATAACCGAGATTCATTTTCAAGTCCTTTTTGAATACCTTTTTTGAGACCGTATTCAACCGCATCAATGATTTGTGGTGGAGCCGGATAGTTTCCTTTTGTTTGACCGGCCGTCTTTTTGCGGGCTTGGGAGAAAATAACTTTACGTCCGATCGGATTTCCTTCCAACAATTTCTCAAAAAATGACCGTTTATCTTTGCGATCAAACTTTCCAGCTGCAATTTTATGTACGCCTTTGATGGCTGCCGTTTCGATTGCATCTTTATGTGTAACTTCATCTACCAGTCCCATTCTTTTTGCCTGACGGGTGTAGATATTTTTACCGGTAAGCATGTAGGTGAGTGCTTTTTGCAGGCTGATGGTTCTTGGGAGCCGTTGGGTACCTCCGGTTCCGGGCAGCAAGCCTAACTTCACTTCCGGCAAAGCAAAAACCGTATCTGAGCTATCTGAGCAAACTCGATAATGACAAGCCAATGAAAGCTCCAATCCCCCTCCCATACAGCTACCATGAATAGCTACTGCAATCGGCTTTGAAAAGTCTGCAATCCTGTTCAAAATTTTATGACCGTCTTTACTGAGCTGCTCAATTTCCTCTGCCGTATCTCGCTCCTGGAACATATCGATATCGGCCCCGGCAATAAAATTATCTTCCTTACCCGAAATCAGAACAGCTCCTATAAGATCATCACTGGACTCAAGTTCATCTAAAAAATCAGAAAATTCATCCATCAAAGATTCATTCAGTTTATTCACCTTTTCACCGGGTAGGTCGAGGGTGATAATGGCGACGTTCTCTTTTTGGGAGGTAATGAGGTAGCTCATGGTGTTATAGCTTGAAATGAATGTTGAGTTAGTTCAGTATTTCGAGGTCTATACTTCGACCTCACCTAAATCCTCTCCTTCAACAAGGAGAGGACTTATTCTAATCTTGTAATATTTCAGAGATTGAATCATATTAATTAACATTATCAACGCGTTTTTCTCCTTGGTGAAGGAGAAAACAAAAGAGTTCGGAAGTAAAAGCCCATAGTTTTTACTTTAGCCTCCATACCTCTCCAAAACTACCGCATGTCCCTGTCCGCCCGCTGCACAAGCAGAAACCAACGCAAATCTTCCACTTTCACGAATCAAACGGTTAGCAGCGGTGGTTACTAACCGAACACCGGTGGCTCCAAATGGATGCCCTAAAGAAAGGGAGCCACCGAGTGTGTTCAGCTTATCAATAGGAATATGCCCGACTTTTTTATCTCTTCCGAGAGATTTTTTGGCGAAGGAATCGGAGTCTAAAGCAGCTAAAACCGACAATACCTGACCTGCAAAAGCCTCGTGCAATTCAATAACATCCATATCACTTAATGAAAGCTCCATAGCATCTAAAACTTTTGGGATGGCATAAGCCGGACCGAGAAGAAGCTCCTCACCAGGATCTTGTGATACAAAGTTGTATTCCCGGATATAGGCTTTAGGCGTCAGCCCCAAATCAAGAGCTGTTTGTTCTTCCATAATAAAACTGGCTGATGCTCCATCCGTCAAAAAGGAAGAATTCCCTGCGGTGACGGTTCCATGTGGTTTAATAAAAGCCGGACGCAGTTTCGCTAATTTCTCCATAGAAGTATCTTCCCGAAACCCATTGTCATGCTCAACCACTTCAAATTTAGGAGGAATTTTAGCTGGAATAACTTCATCATCCAGTAATCCTTCCTTGGTTGCCTTGGCGGCCAGCTGGTGGGAACGAAGTGCATATTCATCCTGATCTTCCCGGCTCACCCCAAAACGGGCAGCCATACGGTCAGCACTTTCCCCCATCACTTCTCCGGTGGAGAACTCAGCAATGGCAGGCAGTTCGGGTAAAAAATCTTTGATTCCCAGTCCTTTAAAAAACTTCAGAAAATCGAGTGGAGACTTATACTTTCGGGCTTCAAGTACTTTTTGCCGGAATTTCTTTTTGAACCGTACCGGGATGTCGGACATGGTTTCGGTTCCCCCCGCCAAAATAATTTTAGCCTGTCCCGAGCGTATCAGGTCTACGCCGCTGGTGATGGCTTGATTAGAAGATATACACGCCATGGTAGTTGTGAAGGAAGGAACGGTGTCAGGAATTCCGGCTCCCAAAGCACTTTCGCGGGCGACGTTGCTGGTTTTGACCTCTTGTATAACCGTACCCATGATGACGCGATCAATATCGGCAGGATCAACAGGATTTCGGGCCAATAAACCCTCAATTGCCATGCGACCTAAATCATAAGCCATTAGATCATTATAGTTCGTTCCGGATCGTTGAAATGGAATTCGGCATCCATCTACAAGAACGGCTGCCTTAGAATTTTGTGAGCTTGATTTCATAAATATGGTCTTTAGTTATACCCGTAAGTTAACAGTGTTAACCAATAAATCAAGAAGGTTGATTATTTTTTTTTGTCGGAGTTATAAATGTTCTTATATTTGTCGCCCTTCGAACAAGTCGGGCGGTTAGCTCAGTTGGTTTAGAGCACCTCGTTTACACCGAGGGGGTCGGGGGTTCGAGTCCCTCACCGCCCACCACTACAAGCTTTTCGGTTTATTCCGAAGAGCTTTTTTTGTTTCAGCCTGCCAGAAAATAGTTTGAAATTTATTGAACTGATTCCATAAAATATCTTTCAGTTTGCGTAGTTTTATATACATGAAATTAGCCAAGTTATTTATCGTTTTGGTGATCTTTATTACCGGGTGCCGTGGAGAGGACGAGCTTTCTCAAAGAATCAATGCTGCAGAACAATTTGATTTAACGAAAGCTAATTCTGCTTACCTGACTGAGGATACAAACTATTCTGTTGGGTCAGGCGAAACCGTAAATAATATTGGTGATATAGCAGTTGATGAAGCCGGGAACTTGTATTTGGTGAATAACCATAAGAAGCGAATTGAAGTTTTTGGTCCTGGAGGCGAAAAAGTAACCAATATAGGCAAGCCGGGCAGTGACCCCGGAGATTTTCAAAAACCGGTGTATCTGCAAGTTGTTGGAAATCATTTATACGCATACGACAATAGCTTGAACAGGGGATATCAATATTCGTTATCTGC
This sequence comes from Gracilimonas sp., assembly GCF_031581265.1. Classification (GTDB taxonomy): domain Bacteria; phylum Bacteroidota; class Rhodothermia; order Balneolales; family Balneolaceae; genus Gracilimonas. The sequence continues at coordinate 1,456 of NZ_JAVLBQ010000011.1, read as the reverse complement.
TTATGATTTGCGTAATACGACCTATTTTAGAAGCGTGGTCCAATCTATAGAGACAGATTCACTAAAAGACGCACAGCCATTTTCTATACGAATAATGGAGGATGAAAACTATCTGGCTGTATTTCAGAAAGTATATGCACCGGAAAACCGACAATTGTTTATGTATCGGGTGAATTTGGAGGGAGAATTCATATCAGATCAATTGCTTTCATTCAAAAACAGGAACTTATATGTGGATGAAACAAAAAATCCTCCCCTGATTATGATGTTACCCTATGAACCGGAAACGTTGTTTGCCACGGATTCGCAGAGTAATCTCTACTCTGCATTCAGCGAACAATTTCTGATTGAAATAAGAAATTCAAAGGGAGAGCATATGGAGGATAGGTATTATCCATTTGTGAAACAGAATTTAATCAGGAGTGATGCTATTGAGTTGTTCACAGACACCTTTCAACGCAGAGCAATAAGACGAGCGGACCTTCCGGAAAAATGGCCGGCTTTATCTAAGATCTTAATTGATGATGAAGACCGGCTTTGGGTGGCTACAATTGTAAATGATCTGAACACGTATCGCTGGTACGTCATGGAGCCTTCGGGGGAGCCGCTGGCAACCTTTGTGCTGCCACGGGATTTGGAAATAGAAGTGGTCAAAAATGGCTACGTTTATATTAAGCAGTATAATTCAAGAGCTTTTTTTGATCAGGTGAAGCGCTACACGTTTGATTTTTAGAATTTTACAAAGTAAGGCAGATCTCGATTTCTAAAGCTTCTTAAGGTTGCCCATTTTTTTATGTGGCAAAAATTTGTTCTTTATTGGCAAACGCTTTGAACTCGAGTGCATTTCCGCTTGGATCGAGAAAGAACATGGTCGCCTGTTCGCCGGGCTCACCTTCAAACCGAATGTAAGGCTCAATCACAAAATCGATACCTTCAGTTTCCAGTTTATCAGCCAGCTCTTTCCACTCGTCCATTTCTAAAATTACTCCAAAGTGACGGACCGGCACTCCTTTTCCATCAACGGTATTCATGGCAGATTCCTTGGCTTCTTTAGGACTCAAATGCGCCACAACCTGATGCCCCCACATGTTGAAATCAATCCAGGAATCAGAACTTCGGCCGGTTTCACACCCAAGTAAATCATGATAAAATTGATAGGCTTCGTCAAGATCTTTTACAGGAAAGGCAAGGTGAAATGGTTGAATGTCGCTCATGATAAAAAGGGTTTTTTGATTTGAAATTCAGAATGAAAATAAAGCAGTAAACAAACAGAAACCACTTCAACCCAAAAAATTATCAGTGGACAGTTATCAGTGATCAGTAAACAGTGAACAGTTTTGGTTTTTTAATTTGACTACTGAACTCAAATCGAGCAGCTTCTGCTAACTGCTAACTGCTAACTGCTAACTGCTAACTGCTAACTGCTAACTGCTAACTGCTAACTGCTAACTGCTAA
>NZ_JAVLBQ010000010.1:0-85003 GCF_031581265.1 Gracilimonas sp. | reverse complement strand
CTCGGGTTGCCGGGAATGGGGCATCATCTAAAGCTGCGGCTAATTCTACAGTCCAAATCATAGTACATTAATTATTTTAAAAGTGAATGAGTGTAATAAACACAAGTGTCATTAAAACACAAGTGAATAAATAAAATTTTTGTTCCAAATTCGTGCCGAAAATATTGTTATCTTCGCACAAATACATCAACTAAATCCTAAGAGTATTATTTTATGTTTAGTGGACTAGGTGCCCCGGAAGTTTTATTAATTGGACTTGCAATTTTATTGCTGTTTGGAGCTAAAAGAATTCCAGAATTAGCCCGTGGTTTAGGCCAGGGAATGAAGGAATTTCGCCAGGCTTCCAAAGATATTAAAAAGGAAATTGAGGACAGCTCCAGAGATATCAAGGATGCTGCAAATCACGAAGAAACCTCCTCTAAAAGCAATTAAAAGCAGAAATTAAATTTTATGACTATTTCAGAGACTCGAGATAAAGTCTTATCAGGAGAGTTAAGTCTTCGTGAAATTGTAGAACATTATATCACCCAAATCGAATCAAAAAATGTGGACATCAATGCGTATGTAAATACGGATTTTGATGCTGCTTTGAGTCGCGCCGAAGAGGTGCAAAAAAAGATCGATAATGGCACGGCCGGGAAATTAGCCGGTGTGGCTATGGGTATAAAAGATGTAATTTCTGAGCGAGGAAAGAAACTTACCTGTGCGTCAAAAATACTTGAAAACTTTGAAAGTGTATATGATGCTACTGTAATTGAACGTCTCCGAGCCGAAGATGCTATTCTGATTGGGCGTTTAAATATGGATGAATTTGCAATGGGTTCAGCCAATGAGTTCAGTAATTTTGGCCCGGTTAAAAATCCCCATGACCATGACAAAGTACCCGGAGGATCATCGGGGGGAAGTGCTGCTGCTGTAGCAGCAGATATGGCCATGACTACATTGGGATCTGATACCGGAGGCTCTATTCGTCAGCCGGCTTCCTATTGTGGAGTGGTGGGGTTGAAACCAACTTACGGTCGTGTATCTCGATACGGGCTGGTCGCGTTTGCTTCTTCTTTTGATTGTATAGGACCTCTGGCGCATTCTGTGGAAGATGCCGCACGCGTACTGGATGTAATAGCCGGTTTTGATGAGCGAGATAATACCTCATCCCAAAAAGAAAAAGATGATTATATAGAGGCAGCCCAATCCCCAAATAAAAAAATTAAAATTGGAGTTCCGGAAGCCTTTTTTGGGGAGGGACTCGATGAAGAGATTAAAAAGGGTATCGAATCTATATTGAATGAGCTTGAGGCGGATGGTGCGGAATTAGTACCGGTGGAATTGCCTCATGTGAAGTATGGAATAGCTACTTATTATATTCTTGCTACGGCAGAGGCATCCAGTAATCTCGCCCGGTATGATGGTATTCGATATGGCCATCGGGCTGATAAAGATGAAATGCTTGATGAGCTCAAGAAAGAAGAAATAGCACTTAAAGAGCAGTTTGAGCTTGCTGAGGGTGAAGATAAAATTGCCGTACAGGAAGAATTAACAAAATTAGATTCAGCCTTGGTTCGCTTGTATAAAAAATCGCGTACTGAGGGTTTTGGTCCGGAAGTAAAGCGCCGAATTATGCTGGGTACCTATGTACTGAGTGCCGGTTATTATGACGCATACTATGGAAAAGCTCAAAAAGTACGCCGACTGATCCAAAACGATTATAAAGAAGCGTTTAAGAAGGTAGATGTTATCGTAAGTCCTACTGCACCGACAACTGCTTTTGACATCGGTTCTAAACTCGATGACCCGGTTCAGATGTATTTAAATGATGTATATACCATCAGCGCAAACTTAGCCGGAATTTGTGGGATTAGTGTCCCAGCCGGAACGCACAGCAATGGATTGCCTTACGGTATCCAATTTGTAGCAGATAGCTTTGAAGAAACAAAAGTACTGAATGCCGGTCGACTTGTGGAAATGAAAGTTTCATAAACACCTTTTTGTTATGAATAGAATTGAAGGTAAAACGGCAATTATTACCGGCGCTACAGCAGGTATTGGATATAAGACAGCCGAACTTATGGCTGTTGAAGGGGTAAAACTTATACTGACAGGCCGAAGGGAAAAACGGCTCCAAGAAATAAAAAATCAGTTAACTGAACAGTATAATACCACTGTAGATGTAGCTTCTTTTGATGTACAGGATGCTGAAGCTTGCCGCTCTTTTGTGGAATCTCTTTCAACCCCAGTTGATATCTTAATCAACAATGCCGGGCTTGCCAAAGGAACTGACCCTGTGTACGGTGCTTCTTTTGATGACTGGAATACGATGATTGATACAAACATGAAGGGTCTTTTATATCTCTCAAGATTAATTTCACCACAAATGAGGGAGCGCAATACCGGGCATATTATTAATATTGGCTCCACAGCCGGACATGAATCTTATGCCGGTGGTGTGGTTTATAGTGCTACCAAACATGCCGTTAAAGCAATTACAGAAGCTACTAAGAAAGATCTTCACGGAACCGATGTGCGAGTGAGCATGATTTCTCCCGGATTGGTAGAAACAGAATTCAGTGAAGTTCGATTTCGTGGAGATAAAGAAAAAGCAGCCAAAGTGTACGAAGGAATGAAGCCACTCACCCCCGAAGATATTGCTGAAATCATTGTTTTTGTAGCCAACCGGCCAGCTCATGTTAACATAATGGATACTATTATTTACCCGGTATCCCAATCTTCAGCTACTATGGTACACCGAGATGAATAAACTTTTAGTTCTGTTATCAATATTCCTGCTCATCAATTGTTCCGGGGATGAACCCGGTCTGAAATTCACTGAAAAGGGTAGAGAAGTTCCATCCTTTAATGCTGACTCAGCCTATCAATTTGTGCAAGAACAAGTTGATTTTGGTCCGCGTGTTCCCAAAACAGAAGCGCACCGTGAAGCTCTTCAATATTTTGAGAATAAATTCAAAGAATATGCAGGACAAAATTCGGTATTCATCCAGCGATTTGAAGCAGAGGGTTATGAGGAAACTTTGGAACTTGCCAATGTGATAGCAGCCTTTAACACTTCAGCTACAGATCGAATCATGCTGTCAGCACATTGGGATAGCCGCCCCCGTGCAGATATGGATTCAACACGAAAAGAAGAAGGAATAGTCGGTGCTGATGACGGTGGAAGTGGAGTAGCTGTATTGTTGGAACTGGCTCGGATATTTAGTGAAAATCCGCCACCAATTGGAGTAGATATTGTACTTTTTGATGGGGAAGATTATGGCAAATCAGGTAGTTTGGAGAAATACTTTTTGGGATCACGGTATTGGTCAAACAATCCTCCCGTTCCGGGTTACAGTCCCCGATTTGGTATTTTGTTGGATATGGTTGGGGCAGAAAATGCTCAATTTCCCAAGGAAAGATATTCGTTGAGTTATGCGCCTAATTTGGTAGAAGAAGTCTGGAATATTGCCGGTGAGAAAGGATACGATAATTATTTTCTGAATGAAGAAGGTGCAGCCGTTGCAGATGATCACATGATCGTAAATGAACAAGCCGGTATCCCTATTATCAATGTTATAAATCACTCAAGAACTGAGCAGGGTAATGCACAATTTGGTGCATACTGGCATACCCATTCCGACAACATGGACATCATAAGCAGGGCAACGCTTCAAGCCGTGGGAGATGTCATGGCAGAACTCATCTATAACCGTTTGTGATGGAATACATAGAGCTGAGGATATCAATCAAAGATGAGCTGCAAGAGTTATTGATTGCCGAAATGTTTGATCTGGATTTTGAAGGGTTTGAACAGCTTGATGATATCCTTTTAGCAAGTATTCCCTCCAATCGTTTTGATGATTCTAAGAGAGAAGAAATTGAACAAAAGCTTATGGGCTTTGGCTGGGAAGCGTCTATTCTGAAAGAACAAGTGATTTCAGAGAAAAACTGGAATGAGGAATGGGAGCGTACCATACAGCCCCAGACCATAGGACGGTTTTACGTTCATCCGACTTGGTCAACTTTTGAGGGAGATTTGGGAGATAAAATTGAGCTTATGATAGATCCCAAGATGGCCTTTGGAACCGGGTATCATGCAACCACCCGGATTATGCTTGAATGGCTACCTGAGGTTGTGGAAGAAGGAGATACCGTTTTAGATGCCGGAACTGGAACAGGTATCTTAGCCATTGCAGCACTTAAATTGGGAGCTAAATCCGCTTTTGGCTTTGATGTAGATGAGTGGAGCAAAACCAATGCAGAAGAAAATATTTTGCTAAATGCGGTGGAGGGTTTTGAGGTTAAATTAGGTTCTGTAGAGGTTATTCCTCCAAATAAAACCTACGATGTGATTGTAGCCAACATCAACCGAAATGCGCTTATTGATTTGGTGCCGGATTTAATTTCACATTTGAAGAAAAACGGAAAATTGGTTTTATCCGGTTTATTAGAGGAAGATGAATCAACCATTTTGAAGCAATCCGCTTTACAGGATCTAACCCATAAAGAAACCCGTCAGCTCAAAGAGTGGATTGGGATGTTATTTGAAGCATGAAAGCAGCGATAGACATTGGTACCAACACTGTTCTTCTGTTAATTGCTGAAATAGAGGCAGGACAAATAAGAGTTATTCGGGAAGAACATCGCTCACCTCGGCTTGGTCAAGGGGTAGATGGTGATAGAAATATCAATAAGGAAGCAACAGAAAGAGTTGTTCAGGCTTTAAAAGATTACAGGCAGATTTTAGACGACGAATATCCTGGGGTTAAAGATGCCATTGTGACCGCCACCAGTGCCGTTCGGGATGCCAATAATTGTGAAGATTTTATACAGGTGGTAAAAGTTGAGACCTGTTTCGACATCAGGTTATTGTCGGGCAGGGAAGAAGCGGAATGGACTGCCGCCGGCGCATTGTCAGTACTTCCCATTTCTGATGAAAAAAGAGTAATGATTCTGGATATTGGGGGAGGCAGCACGGAAGTGGCTCATCTACAGGATGGGAGAATTACAGATGGATATTCTTTTGATATGGGATCTGTCCGATTTACGGAAAGGTTTTTAAGCTCGAATCCTCCAACTGTTCCGGAAATTGAGGTTTGCAGGGAAGCAGTCAGTAATCTTTATGACTCTCATACTTTTGAATATTCTGAGAGTGTGAAAGCAGTGGGTGTGGCAGGAACCCTAACCACACTCGCAGGTATGGCTCTTAATCTAAGCTCCTACGAGCCTGAAAAAATTAATGGCTTCAGTATAACGGATGAAATTATTGAGCATGCTATCAAACAGTTTAAGGCTCACACCTATGAAGTAATGCTAGAGAAGCATCCGTTATATCTAAAGGGTAGGGCAGATATTTTTATGGCCGGTTTGCTGATTTTGGAAGGGTTTATGAAAAAATTTGAGGTATCGGAAATTGAGGTATCAACAGGTGGTATTCGTCACGGTGCCATATTGAAGGCATAAAAAAAGCGTCATCCGAAATTCGAATGACGCTTAAAATTTTGAATAAGGTTTAGCTTAGAAGTTAAATCGAAGCCCTGCTCCAATGTTTAATTGGTCAAAATCTCCAATAACGTATTTGGCTTCTCCAAAGAGGTCACCAAAATCTAAGGCATATTCGATGCCTGCACCAACGTTAAGTCCAACTTCAGAATCAGAGAAACTTGTGGATCCGGTAAAACCACCGCCAGACGCTTCACTATCAACATTAAAATTAAGATAGTTAAGACCAGCCAATGCATAAGCAGTCATGCCACTTTCTGTATCAGAACTAAAGATATAATTCCCATTAAGGTTGAGTTCCCAGTAAGTTGAGGTAGTAGTAGAAGTAACTCCGCCACCACTGCTTTCTGTTTCATCCGGTAGATAGAATCCAAAATCAGCAACTGCTCGGATTTCTTCATTTATTTGGTAAACACCATCTACCCGAATACCGGGTTGTTCTATTTCTGTACCGTACATTAAACCGACTCCGGCTTTCACAAATTGAGCTTGTGAATTTTGGAAAGCTAAAACCGAAAACATTAAAACAAGTGCTGTAGTAAGTAATTATGGTAGTTGTTTTTCTTCTTGTTATTATTTGTGTTAAGTGTACACCTTTAATCACTCCATATAATAAACAAAAAAAAATTCCTTCAAAAAAGGCATTTTCATTTGTCGCAGGCTTTGTATTTTAAGGGCTGAATAATTCACGATATGTCAGAAGAAAGTTCAGAAATTAAAAATAACTCACCGAGGCCCAATGCTTCAGCCAGCAGTCTGGAAGACGACAAGTTTGTAGCTGAAGCTTTGGCAGGTAAAGAAGAATCGTACAAGAAATTAGTAGATAAGTACCAAAAGCCACTCTATTTCCATATTCGAAAAATGATAAAGGAAGTGGAGCTGGTTGAAGATCTGGTACAAGAAGTTTTTATGAAAGCTTTTCATAACCTTTCTACCTACAGTAATGAGTACGCCTTCTCCACATGGTTGTATAGGATTGCCACCAATCACACCATTGACTATTTAAGAAAGAAAAAGCTGAAAACGCTCTCCATTAATGAGCCATACAAAACCAAAGATGGCGAAATGGAAATTCAGCTTCCTGATGAAAGCTTTTCAACCGATAAGCCGGTTATCAAAAAAGAACGAAAGCAGATTGTTCAACATGCAATTCAAAATCTTCCCGAAAAATATAAAGCCGTCATAGAAATGCGGCACATGGAAGAAAAATCGTATCAGGAAATTGCTGATGTTCTTGACCTGCCACTGGGTACTGTAAAAGCCCATATTTTCAGAGCAAGGGAATTGCTTTATAAGGCACTAAAGGATAAGAAAGATAAATTTTAAGTTTTTTAAATACGGTAGTTCTTTTATTTTTAAAGAACCGTAAACAAATTAAATCAAAAATGTGGGTTACATGAAAACGGCTAAACTACTATCATTATTAATTGTACTGTCACTTCTATTAAATGCTTGTGGGGGAGATGATCCTGCATCCACAGATGATGGAGATCCACCTCAATTTCCGGAATTCGAAAATATTGAAGCTGATCTGTCCTATTTTGAGAATAATAGTCAGTCTCTTAATCAAGAGAATACGGCTAATTTTTCTGAAGCCTATTTCTATGCAACCGGACTTTCTGCTGTAACCGCATCAGGATTGTTCTATACCTCCTTCTTTAGTTCTGCCAATCAAAGTGAAGCGGAGTTCAACGACGGAGAATGGAGATGGGAATATTCATATAGCTATGAAGGGGAATCCGTTTCTATTGTTCTTACTTCACGAGAGGTTGGTGACAATATACTTTGGGAAATGACTTGGTCTTTTGATGATGGACAAGGTAACTCTTTTGAAGATTATACTATGATTGAAGGCTCAACAGCCAAGGATGGCTCTTCTGGTTCATGGACTTTCAATAGTCTTAATCCTGATAGTAATCAAGAAGAACCATTTATGGAAACTAACTGGACGTGATCAGGAGACGATAATTATGAATCCACAACAGAGTTTTTTGGGGAAGGTACTGGAGTTGAAACCTACACCTATACTCAAGATGGAGATGTCTTTGATGTTACATACAGTAGCAGCAACAGTGACAATAATATCTACGTCCACTGGAATACTTCTTCAGGAACCGGATATTATCAGCAAGGAACCGACTCCGCTAACATGTATTGCTGGAATGATGACTTTATTGACGTTGATTGCTCAACGGTAGGCTACTAAGTTTTACTTTGCAATTGAGTTTACTTCAATAATAATGAAAGCCGGCTGAGAAGTCGGTTTTTTTATGGTTCAGTAATATTGGAAGAAACTACTGCAACATTTGATTTGAACTTATCATATTTGGCACGCCGAATGGCACTTCCCCGAAAAGTTTTATCGTACTGCTCTTTGGTTAGGTTCTCCCAGAAGTCAAGATCACGATCAGCCACATAATCCCTGGGATGGAGATCCTCAAATTGTGCCAAGACCGATTTGCTGTTCCACGGGCACACATCCTGACAGATATCACAACCGTAAATCCAGTTCTCAATATCGGTTTGATATTGCTTATCAATTTCTTCTTTGAGTTCGATGGTCAGATACGATATACATTTGGTGGCATCAACCCGATAAGGCTCGTAGATAGCATCAGTGGGACAAGCCTCAATACATCGGGTGCAGGAGCCGCAGTGGTCGGTTACGGGAGTGTCATAGCTTAATTCGGCATCAATAATCATTTCCCCAATAAAGAAAAATGAGCCAATGTCTTTATTGAGAAGATTAGAGTTTTTGCCGATCCAACCAAGTCCTGCACGTTGTGCCCATACTTTATCCAAAACCGGCGCTGAATCGGTGAATATGCGTCCTTCGAGACTTCCTACAAGTTCTTCCGTAAACTGGAAAAGGTGTTTAAGTTTCTTCTTAAGGACTTTATGATAATCACGCCCTTGGGCATATTTTGAGATTAAAGGCTGGTCTTTGACTCCGATTTGCTCCTTATGTTGAGGGTGATAATAACTCGCCAGTACAGAAACAACCGTTTTAGAGCCGGGAACAAGAAGGGTAGGGTCTACTCTTTTATCAAAGTGATTTTCCATCCAGCCCATAGTCCCTTGCCGGTTTTGATTTAGCCATTCTTCAAGTCTTCGGGCTTCATCAGGAAGGTATTGTGCTTTAGCAAAGCCACAAGCATCAAACCCTAATTTCAGGGCATGAGTGCGAATTTGTTCGGTTACTTTTTGTTGTTGAAGCATGTTAGCTTAGAATTTAAAATTCAAAATGAAAAATTTAAAATTGACCCAAAACAATTTTAAATTTTAAATCTTTCATTTTTAATTTCTGAAAAGCAGTTATTTACTCGGAACCAGCTTTTCACCCTTCCAAACTAAATCCTGCGTTTGGCCTTTCACCAAGCGGATGGTTCTGGCTTTATACTTTTTCACAACGGCATAATCATGAGTAACCATCAGCACAGCCATACCCCGGTTATTGATAGTTCTCAGAAGCTCCATAATTTCCTTTGTGGCTTTTGGGTCAAGGTTACCCGTGGGTTCATCAGCCAGGAGAATACGAGGCTCATTAGCAAGGGCACGGGCTATTACTACCCGCTGTTGTTCACCCCCGGATAAATCTTTAGGCATATGTTTTCGGCGGTGACTTAGTCCAACCATCGTCAATACTTCAAGAACCCGTTGTTTTATGAACTTGGGTTTCTCTCCGGTTACCTGTAGCGAAAATGCGACATTGTCGTGCACATTTCGATCCTGGAGCAATTGAAAATCCTGAAATACAATGCCAAGTCGTCTTCGGAGCATCGGTACTTCACGTTCACTGATTCGATTTACAGGGTATTCAGTAACTCGTACCGTACCATGATCAGGAAGCACATCCCGATAAAGTAATTTCAAAAAAGAGCTTTTGCCCACACCGGTAGGACCTATAAGGTAGGCAAACTCCCCATTATGCAACTTGAAGTTTACATCATCAAGCACGCGGGAGTTATCGAAAGAAAGGGTGACATTTTTAAGTTCAATTACTGTTGTATCTGACATCGAAGTACCATGGTTACACGTGAACTGTTTTCGTCTGCATCAACCAATTCAAAATCTTTGTATTTGGCCACCTGATAATAGGATGTTTGTTCCAAAATTGACAGCATTTCCTTTAAGGAATAAATTCGCTGTTTATGAATCTCACTAAAGCGGTTAATTACCGTTTTTCCATCTTCTGCCAACTCCTCTAGCTCAAATTCATTGTAGTGATGCTTTTCATTGGGCTCATAACGACTCTGTCTAAAGTATCTGAAATTACCATAATTACCCTCTTCATTATTAAGATAATCAACGGCTTCAAGGGAATTTTGAGGAGTGGAAAAATCAAAAATTAATAATCCGCCCGGCTTTAAAATACGTTTACATCCATCCAACATGGCCAAAATGTCTGCCTCACTATGTAAATAATTAACGCTGTCGAACACCGAAAATATGATATCATAAGAGGTAGAACTTTTGATATCGCTGAAGTCAATAGTATCGAATTGCACATTGGCTTCTTGCTCAGCTGCCTTTTGGCGTGCCTTCTCGATCATAGCGGCTGATTTGTCGGTGGCTGTGATGGTATATTCATCAAATTGGGATAATACCAGTGAAACAGCCCCGGTTCCACAAGCCAGTTCTAAAATATCTTCCGGGTTAGGGTGATGGGTTTGAATAATTTCATCAATGAAGTCAGCCCACATTACATAATCCACATCCTCCATGAGGGTGTCATAGATGTTAGCAAGGGCAGTATAAATCTCAGTCTCTTTAGTTTTCAAGGGTTCTTTTGTTTGCCAGTTCTACGGCTAATTCATAGGCCTCTTTAAATGAAGATGGATTTGCGATTCCTTTTCCTGCAATATCAAATGCTGTTCCATGATCGGGCGAAGTCCGGATGATGGGAAGTCCGGCCGTAAAATTCACCCCTTTACCAAATGAAAGCAATTTAAAAGGCGCTAATCCCTGATCGTGATACATAGCGAGGATAGCGTCATGTTTTTGGTGCATTTTTTGACCAAAAAAACCATCGGCCGGGAAGGGGCCATTCAGGGTTATATCTTTATGAGATTCTTGCATTGATTTTATAACCGGATCAATGGTATCAATTTCCTCCTTTCCAATAACACCGCCATCACCGGCATGGGGATTTAACCCAAAAACGGCAATCTTCGGGTGCTCAATTCCAAAATCATGTTTAAGGGTGTTTATCAAAATTTCGAGTTTAGTTTGCATTGCCTCTGAAGTAATTGCTTTCGAAACGTCACTAACCGGAATATGAGTAGTAACCAAAGCGACTCTCAAGTTGCCACTCACCAGCATCATCAAAACCTCATCGGTTTGGGTTTGGGAGGCAAGAAATTCAGTGTGTCCCGGAATTTTGTACCCGGCAAGATTCACAGATTCTTTGGAAATAGGAGCCGTGACCATGGCTTGGGTCTCACCACTTACACAAAGGTCGATACACTTCTCAATAGATTGCATGGCCACTTTACCACTCTCAATAGATTGAACTCCGGGCGATAATTCCACCTCATTATTTTCCACCGGAAGTACATTAATGATCTCATCACTTACATCAGAAATATCTTTAGCAAAATGAACGGGAATATCACCTAAAGAAGCTAAAGCATGATCAATCACTTTTTTGGGTGACATAATAACAGGTGTAGATTTCCCAAGATCTGCAGCAGAAAGTGTCTTTAAAATAATTTCCGGACCAATCCCATTGAAATCACCAATTGAGATAGCTATACGGGGTTTGCTCATGTTTTGCATTACGCGGGTAAATTACTGCTTATTGCATGTAATACATAAAACTATCGGGTTCCCACTAACACATAATCACCAAAACCGGTAGTAGCTTCAAAGACAAAAGTTCGGTTGGGATACGTCCAAATCTCCCGGGTATTTCCTTCAGGAGGAAAAACTCGTTCCTTATTATTTGGAGGACCAAACTTGATATAAATTTCCCCCTGATCACTTTCGTGTCCCATGGGGTTTTCCTGGGAACCAAACTCTTTAAAAGCATAGTCAATTCTTCGGTAATACTCTGCCATCAACTCATTATAAACAGTGTTAGGGGTAGGATCTTTTGATTCCCAGAATTCCCTGAACTTTCGCTCTCTTTCAGCCTTATTGCCCTTTTTTATACGTTCGATTTCACTTTCCGGTACTATATAACTGAGATGATCTATAGCAATTTGGAGATTATACAAGCTTGCGGGCATATCCGGCCAATAGGACCTGAAAAAGCGACTGGCTACAGTTTCTTCATTTTTTTGTATAGAAAGAGAGTAGAGGGCATTATCAAATTCAGCCGAAGGAATAGAGAGTACGGAGTAGGTATATGGGCCTTCAGTAATTTGAAGTGTCGGCTCTTCGTTTTTTAGAAGTTGTACGGAAGCATTCGTAAAAATCTGTCCGCTTGAAAGTTCAGCTCTGAAAATATCGTTCGTTGTGGAAGTATCTTCGGAAGCTACTTTAGTATTGGTAACATGGACGGAGTAATCGGACTCTTCAGTGTAATTAGGAAGTCGTACCATGGCTTTAAAGTTTTTACCAAAGGGTACATTGCTTTCCAGGCTCATAAGCGTAAAAACATTATCGGAACCTTCAATTTGGCGATCCTTCAATAAATAGATTTCACCGGTTTCTTTGGTTGAGAGGTCAGGAACTTTGATGTTTCTCTTCTGGGTGTTTCTCTCACTTATTTCCTGCATCATAGAAAGCTGTAAAATGTAATGGTATGAACCGGGCGCAAGCGGGGTAACAAGAGCACCCGAAGCAAATTTCTCAGCAGATTTGGTGTCTTCAAAAGTGGGGGTGAACAACGTATCGGTCCATATATCACGAGAAGCAGAGTTACCAGCTAAAGCATCACCCCGATTTAACTTACCTTCAAAAATTTCACTGCTCAAACGCATGGTGGTATAAAAGTTCTCACTGTCTGGAGCGCTAAAATTATTATTAACCGGTAATTTTTTGAACGGCATGAAATCATTATTAAATCGAAAAATAAAAGCCAGGGTTGTTTTTCCATTTTCACCCGGTAAAATGAGATCATCAATAAAAATAGAAGGCCTCTCAGATTGCATCACCAACTGCGGATAGGAAACACGCTGGGCAAATAAGGAAGTGGAAAAGAGTAGTAAAAGTAGAAGAACTGAAAAATACTTGCTCATGAAGAACGGATTTTTGTAAGAATTAATTGAATATCGGGGTTTACACATTAAATATAATCCCTATTTTCAACGCATCATTTCGTTAAACAGTATTAAGATAAACAAAAAAGATCTATGAGTACTACATCCGAAAGCGCTACCAAGAATTGGTTACACGATCTAATTGAAGAATTTGGTGAAATAGAAAGTGAAATTAAGCTGGGTGGTGGACAAAAACGTATTGATAAACATCACGGTAAAGGCAAATTAACAGCAAGGGAGCGGGTTGAGAAACTCATTGATGAGGACTCCAGCTTTCATGAACTGGGACTTTGGGCCGGATACGAAATGTACGAAGAGCACGGGGGATGTCCCTCGGGCGGAGTGGTAACCGGAATTGGTGAGATCAGCGGAAGAGAATGTATGATTGTAGCTAACGATGCTACCGTAAAAGCCGGCGCTTGGTTTCCCATCACTGCAAAAAAGAATTTAAGAGCACAGGAAATTGCGATCGAAAATCACATCCCACTGATTTACTTGGTAGATTCAGCCGGTGTTTATCTTCCCATGCAGGATGAAATTTTCCCTGATAAAGAACATTTTGGACGAATTTTCAGGAATAATGCAGTGATTTCAGCAAAAGGTATTCCACAGATTGCGGCTATTATGGGAAGTTGTGTTGCCGGTGGTGCTTATCTGCCTATTATGAGCGATGAGGCATTGATAGTGGACGGAACCGGAAGTGTATTTTTAGCCGGAAGTTACTTGGTGAAAGCGGCGATAGGAGAGGATGTAGATAATGAGACCTTAGGTGGTGCCACCACCCATACCGAGATTTCCGGGGTTACTGATTACAAGATGGAAGATGACGACGAATGCCTTGAAACCATCAGAGACCTTGTTGATAAATTAGGACCTTACGATACGGCCGGGTTTAACCGAAAGGATGCCAAAGAACCCAAGCGTCCGGCAAGCGATATCTTCGATATTTTGCCTGAGGCGCGAACCAGTCCGTATGATATGCACGATATTTTAGAATGCATAATCGATGAGGACAGCTTCACTGAATTCAAAAAAGGATATGGACAAACACTGATTACCGGCTTTGCCCGAATTGACGGCTGGAGCGTTGGAATTGTGGCTAATCAGCGTACGGTAAGCCGCACCAAGAAGGGGGAAATGCAGATTGGCGGAGTTATCTATTCCGACAGTGCCGATAAAGCAGCCCGATTTATCATGAACTGCAACCAAAAGAAGATCCCAATTATCTTCTTCCAGGATGTAAGCGGATTTATGATCGGCAAGCGCAGCGAACATGGAGGCATCATCAAAGACGGAGCCAAGATGGTAAATGCCATGAGCAACAGTACCGTGCCCAAGATCACGATTGTAGTTGGTAACAGCTACGGAGCCGGAAACTATGCCAT
Source organism: Gracilimonas sp. (assembly GCF_031581265.1). Taxonomy (GTDB): domain Bacteria; phylum Bacteroidota; class Rhodothermia; order Balneolales; family Balneolaceae; genus Gracilimonas. The sequence continues at coordinate 70,923 of NZ_JAVLBQ010000010.1, read as the reverse complement.
GTGTGGGCGAGCCTATGATCCACGATTTATGTACGCCTGGCCAACCGCCAAGATTGCTGTTATGAGTGGAGCTTCGGCCTCTAAAACACTCATGCAAATACAAGTAGCGGCCTTGAAGAAAAAAGGAGAGGAAGTCAGTGAAGAAGAGCAAGAGAAGATCATGAAGAAAATCAGTGATCGCTACGATACCCAAACCGATGTTCGGTATGCGGCTTCCCGTTTGTGGGTAGATGGAATTATAAATCCATTAGAAACACGTGATCGAATTTCCAAAGCCATCACCTGCGCCAACCTAAACCCCGAGATCCCCGAATTTAAAACCGGTGTAATGCAAACGTAAAGCGGTTCGCCTGAACCGCTTGTTCGTAGGTTAGTAAATTATATTAAAAGCTCGGCAAGAGTTCATAATTCTTGCCGGGCTTTTTTTGTACGTCCCTCCGGGACTTGGTGTTGGTGAACTATTTTACCACGGATCAAAATCCGTGGCTACCTTCGGTCATCCCTACGGGACTTTATCCGCGTTATAAAGCTCTCCCAGAAACACCAGCTTTTCATAGTGGGAGGCAGTATTCTGCGTAGCACAGGAAGCTGGAGCTTCACGGACTGCATTGCTAAGCCGGAGCTTAGCAACGAGGATAATGGATATCCTCGGTTACAGTCCTGTAAGGACGACCGAACGTAGCCCCTGACTTCAGTCAGGGGTAGAGAGACCAAGAAGGGATAAAATACTGCAGGGATGACCCAATTCCAGCTATTATATTTCCCATTATAAAAATTTTCCTCAGCGACCATTCGCCCAATCCGCCTCATCTGCGTTCAATTCCATTGTTACTATTGGGGAAAAATCCACCAATAAGTAAAAAATGGATAAGAGACTTTGAAATCTCATCAATAAGAAATATGCTTACAGAAGTTCGTAACTATTACAAGAATACCTAATTCGAAAATCATGGCTGACTCTCCCAAAAGAAACGATCCCTGCCACTGCGGAAGCGGAAGGAAATACAAAAATTGCTGCATAGAAAAAGACGAATCCAAGCTATCATCAAACCTGGGAGTAGCCGGACTTATCGTCGTGGTGTTATTGGGAATATGGTTCCTGGCATCCAATTTCTCTGCAGGTGATGGAAACCCCGATTGTCCTACAGGAACAACGTGGTCGCAGTCGCATCAGCATTGTCATTGATGTATGCATTCCACTTCAAAAGCTTTTTTAAAAAAGGCGTTTGAGTTGCCAAGTTCATACATAACTTGAGTGCGGACCTTCATCCCTGAAAAACAACATTGCAATGCAATACTGCTGTTTGTACTATCTCATCAGATTAGTACAGATCCTATTCAAACCAAGACTTTGCACTACGAAATAAACAAAAACTACAACGTCATTTTTTTAGGAGTAGAAGCCAGTTTTACGCTGATTGACTTTCTGCTCTTTTTTGCGAGTTTTTTATTAGGGTTCGTATTTGCACTATTCTTCCTGATTTTTGCCATCGCCGTAATTCAGAAGATTTTTTCCCGGTATGAATTTGAATTTGATACCGATGAATACACTCTAACCAGGTACTACCGGTTTTTTAAGTACTTTCGGTTTCGAACGCAAACTATTGGTTTTGGCGAGGTGGATGAATTCTTGTTATCTAACTTTGAAAGCGGACAAGCACTTTTCAGTAAAGGGATGAAGCCCAAAGAATGGTTTACACTGGATATCATGACAGACAATGGCTACCTGAGACTTGTCAAATCTGATGAAGAAGAGCTGGATGAGTTGTACGAGTTGTATAATGAGCTTAAAGAAGAATTGGATCTATATTTTAAATTCAGGATTGAATTTTTAGATATTGAAGAATGATTAGATACGGTTTCATTTTAATAATTTGTGAGCTACGTTATCAGATATGATCGTTCACACCAAAGCCATAATACTTAGGGTCGTTGATTACCAGGAATCAAGCAAGATTTTGACGGCCTTTACAGCCGAACATGGTAAAATCGCCCTCATTGCCAAAGGGGCTAAAAAGCCAAAAAGTAAGCTCTCGGGTATACTCGAAATTGGCGTTATTCTGGACGTGGTTTATTATTACAAAGCATCCAGAGGAGTGCAGACTCTTACGGAAGCTTCGATTGATTATTCCACCCCAAAATTCAGAGAAGATTTCGAACGCGCCTCTGTCTTATATGCTTCCCTGGAACTCATTGGTCAGCTGGTGCATGAGCATGAAGTGAATACGCCGGTTTTTGATTTTGCTATCAAATTTATACAATGGTTGGGAGAAGCAGAGGAAACTTATCCGCAGGTATTTGCGTACGTTCAGGTGCGTTTAGCTGAAATTACCGGTATTGGGCTGGTAAGTGCATTACAAAAAATGCCGGCTTATGCTTTTTTGAATATCAGCAGCGGTAATATTTCTGAAAACTCAGAGGATGATTTGTCGTATAAATTGACGAAAAATCAAACCGAATTTTTAGTTTTTGCTATGTCCGGAAGAAGTAAAAATATATTTCAGGTTCCATTTGAGAATGCTGAGCTAAAACAACTTGTTCATCACTTGGATGTGTATTTTACATATCACATAGATGGTTACAAAGAACGCAGGTCCGATTCCATTTTTGAACAGATGCTAAGGTGAAACAATGAAAAGAAAAGATTTATTATTAACAGGTGCGTTACTGCTTACGATCGGCATCACGGTTGGTACGTTGATTGCCTTGTATTCCATAAACGAAGAGTTAGCTCCGCTCTCAGAAGTTCGTACGACCGAAATCTCCCGAAGCAGTGAACCTTTTATAACGGATGAAGCTCTTGAAGGTTCCGATGCTCGTTTTCTGTTCAAGAAAATTGCCGAAGAAGTTACCCCAACCGTTGTGTATATCGAAGCCATAGTTCCACTTGAAGGAAGGATACCGGACGATGAAAATCACGAATTGGATGAAGAAGACAGTGAAAGTTTTTGGGATCGTTTTTCCCCACGACAGGCTCGCACGGTTGGCTCCGGGGTACTTATTGCATCAGATGGCTACATACTAACCAATAAACATGTAATTGATGGTGCTGTTGATAATGGATTGACGGTTGTTTTAAGCGATAAAAGAGAATACCGGGCAGAAGTAATCGGAGTTGATTCAAGTACTGATCTCGCTGTCATAAAAATTAATAGCAATGACTTACCAAAAATAACTGTCGGTGATTCGCAGACGGTTGAAGTTGGAGAGTGGGTTTTAGCTATTGGCAATCCATTTCGTCTCCGTTCTACGGTAACGGCTGGAATTGTAAGTGCGCTAAGCCGGGACGTTCAGATTATTGACGACCAAATGCGGATTGAAAGCTTCATTCAAACCGATGCAGCTATTAATAGAGGCAACAGTGGAGGAGCCCTTGTAAATACCAGTGGACAATTGGTAGGTATCAATACTGCTATTGCATCACAAACAGGGACTTATCAAGGGTATGGATTTGCAGTTCCAAGTAACCTCGCCATTAAAGTAGCTAAGGATTTAATTGAATATGGGGATGTCCGGCGCCCATTATTGGGAGTTACCATAGCAGGTGTTGATTATAACAGGGCTGTTGAAAAAGGTATGGAGACGGTTCGTGGCGTTGAAATTATGTCAGTGACACGAGAGGGAGCTGCATCAGAGGCAGGAATCAGGTCCGGTGATGTGGTACTGAAAGTGAATGGTGTGGAGGTAAATGAAGCAAATCAATTACAGCAGCAGGTAGCAATTTTAAGTCCCGGAGAGGAGGTTGAGTTGCAAATACTTCGTGAAGGAGAGATCATGGAAAAAAATGTATCTCTGCATATGTATGAGCCGGAGCCACTGCCTGAAGTCAGTTCAAATGAGTCGCCCATATCTCCTAATGAAATTCCTGAAGGAGAGACTGAAGGTGTGATGTATAAGGAATTTGACCTTGGGTTTAGGGTTATGGCTTTAGCTCAGCCTGAAGATTCTGAGAATTATAAATTTTATATAGATCAGGTTTATAAATATTCCGAGGCATGGAACCGTGGTTTGAGATCAACCCATCAAATTTTAAAAATAGGAGAAGAAAAAGTTGAAGATCTCGAAGGATTAGAAGAACTTATTGGTCGAAATTTAGAACAAAATGGGTCGGTAATCTTAGAGGTTGTAAATGAAGATAATGCCCGAGGATTCATCGAACTGAAAAAGAATTAAATGCCTTACTTTACAAAAGCTATTTCTCTAATCGCAATTTCAACATTAATTACTATTTCTGCCTGCGCACCCACTGAAACTGTAACGTTAGATGAGTCTGTTGCCGAAGCCCCGACTTCTCAAAAATATCCGGGCTGGTACAATAGCAGCGGGTTTTTATCTGACTCTCTTTCCTACCACGCATTTGGAACCGCGATTTCATCTGATTCCGTGATAGCCATTGCTAATGCCAAATTACAGGCTAACGCAGTGCTCGAAGATCATATTGCCGAGCTCCTGGAAGATGCTCGTGAAGATATGGAAGAAGTTGAGTCGGAAGCTTCTGAAACTGCATTTATTATTCAACTAAGAATTGCGCACGGCAAGGTTGAAGAAAATACAACGACTTCAGAGACCTTCGCAAAATTTGAGAATGGAGAATATTACAGAGGATATAGTCAGGTTACTCTGTCAAAAGAACAGCTGTTCAATTTGTTAGAGTCTGGGTTCGAAGGGGAGAGCCGTTATTGGGAATTGATAGCGAATTCAGAATTATTTATTAAAGCTCTCAAATAGTCGCAAAAATTCAGTAGAACATCATTTTTAAATTAAAACAAAAGCCGAAAAGAATTCTTTAGGCTTTTTAGTTTTTTGCTATCCTCAGTTACTTACTTATTTGATCAGTAATGCTTTTTTGGATTGAGAAAAGTTATCTGCCTCAATCGTGTAAAAGTAGATACCGGAGCTGATGTTTCTGGCATCCCAACGTACTGTATGTGTACCCTGATTTCTATATCCATCAATTAAAGTCTGCACTAATTTGCCTGTAGAATTATATATTTTCATAGTCACTTCTGATGCGTGGGGAAGATAGTATTCAATATTTGTGGATGGATTAAAGGGGTTAGGATAATTTTGTTTTAAGGTAAAAGTATTTGGAAACTCCGTTTCCTGAATATCCGTTTTTACGTCAGGTTGAATACGTAGATTTTTGAGTGCCCATCCCCAGCCAGTCGCCCCTGCATCAGAGTATAACCGGAACCGAACACGAATGATCTCCCCTTCTTCAAATGTGTCTAACAAATTAATGGAATGGGAAACAAACATATCTTCTGAAGGAACTCCGCCATTCCTGTACATTTGGTTCCAACTTGAATTATACGATGCATCATACCCGTCAGCGAGAGGAACCCAATTGCTTCCATCTTTTGTGGCTTCCACAATTACATAATCCCAAAACTGAGTATCACCAAATTCTGTCCCCGGATTCCCGGTTTCAATAATTGCTATATCCTCATAGGATAAAATCGCATTATCTGAAGCTACACGAATTGGGTTTTTAAGTATCGTGATGTAATCATTTGAGGTTTTGTAAGGATGCGGTGAGTGAACCATTTCACCGGATAGCCCACCGGTAGTGGTAATTTGAAGTCCTTTTCCGTCAAAATCTTCGCCATTAATGGTCCCATTCTCATTACTCACATAGCGATCTAATGCCTCAGCTACATAAACTTCTACTGATCTCTTGGGTGAGCTAAAACTTTGTCCATCTTTGTAAGATGTGATAGAGTAACTGACAGTTGCACTTTCGGTAACCACTAAAGACTCACTGATTGAAGTAGCAGATTCGTTGCCATCAATACTTTTGATACGCATGTCATCTCTAAAAATTACGGTAGAGTCGTATGGGGAACGTAAATCTGCCTCTATTCTAACAAATCCACTTGGAGTTAAAATAGGCTCCTGAATTCTGGGGCTTAGTGTGGCAAGTGGAGGATTATATCCTTCAAGTTCAGGAATATTTGCCGTCCAAATTCCGCGGCCATGGGTAGCAAGTATAGCTTGTCCATCAATTAAGTTGATCTCAAATATGCTGACATTTGGAAGTTCATCTGAGCTTAAGGCCCAGGAATTTCCTCCATCTTCAGAAATAAAAAGACCCACTTCGGTACCTGCCCAAATGATATCTTCATTGTGTGGCATCACTAATAAGCTAAAAACAGCCACATTAGGAAATCCATTGGAGCTAACTGATCCTTCGTTTTCGAATCCTGAAATATCAGTCCAACTTTGGCCGAGGTCTTCAGTTTTTAGAATCTTAGGTTGATTAGGGGTTGCAAATAATAGATATGCAGTGTTAGGATCCGTTGGATGAGAGCCAATACCTGAGGCCTCTACCAAATCAGCTGGTATATTTTCTGAAATGTTTGTAAAGCTGAGGCCCCCGTCTTTAGAAACATGAATGCCCCCTTCGATCTTATTTAAAGGTTCTTCCTGTAAACGAGAACTTATCCAAACTACTTGGGGACTGGCTTTCGAGATCTCAACATTATCAAAAGCTCTATACCCATGCCAATTTGAAGTAATAGGGGTTAAGGTCCATGATTCACCAAAGTCATCAGTACGTTTTACTCCTGCATCACCTACTGTAAAAACCAAGTCAGGATCCTGAACGGAAGTTGCCAGTTTGCTTATAAAAGGACCATAGGTGCCGGCTTTGGCTTGTGAGGCTATATTTGTCCAGTTATATCCACCATTCGTAGATCGATAAATATTACCATACTGAGTACCGGCCAGCATTAAATTAGCATCTATTTTATTCCATGCAACTTCTACTCCGTCGCCTCCTAAGATTGGGGTCCAATCTGACCCCTCTGTGGGATTCGCAGGGGAGACAGCAGTCCCGTTATCCTGCATACCGCCTATATATATATCAGCATCAGGTGCTTTATCAACACCATAAAATTGAGTGGTAATGGTTCCCTCTACATGGGTCCAAGTATCCCCTTTGTCATCAGAAATAGCGATTCCACCGTCATTAGCATTTAAAACTCTATAGGTTTGTTCCGATTCATTCAGGTTTGTAATTGCAAAGAAATGATGATCCGGATGAACACGTGAAAGACCTAAATAAGGTTCATATTGGGAAGCAATGATATCAGTGTACATTGTTCGGGTCTGAGGATTAATTTCAGTTTTGTAAAGCTCAACACCTCCCAGATAAACTTTATTTTCGTCGAATGGATCGACAATAATCGTATTATCAAACCAACCGGCTGTATAGCCTTGATCTCCTGATCTTCCATAGGCCCCAAACCAGTTCCTGTTGTCAGGATGTGTTTCCACAAGTTGAATCCAGCTGCTGCCTCCATTTGTTGACATGAAAAGCTGTCCTTTACCAAATGGGCGTTCTGCCGCCGCGTATAACCGGTTCGGATCAGATGGAGCGATGGCCATTTCAATACGGGTACTTATGCCGGCGTAGGTATTATCATTTTTGCCAATACTGTTGGGATCAGCCATTGAAGTGGAGGATGTACTCCATGTTTTACCTCCGTCATTAGATTCAATGACCCCAACTTCATTTACTGTAGCAAACAAATTATCCCAGTTTTCAGGATTTGCAACAATCTGTTGAACTCTATTGTCGGTTTCAGTGCCGAAATATTCATCAGGAAAGAAAGTTTGAGTCCAGCTTTCACCTCCGTCTTCTGATAAAAAAATACCCGATTTCCTTTCTCCCCCTTTCGGACTATTCCAGCTGTAGGAATCATTACTGCAAAGAACTACTCTGTCAGGATTATTGGGGTCAACAACGATCCTGTTAATAGCCTGTAAAAGTTCCCCATTTGCGGTTGATAATAACTGACTCCAAGTTTCACCTCTATCCGTCGATTTCCAGACACCGGCTCCGGTAAGATCAAGTATACGACCATACCCCATTCCTGTACCGGCATATATTACATCTTTTGACATTGCAAGTGTTGTAACTGACAGGCTTTCGAGTTCGTCTCCTTTTGGCTCCCAGTTCGAGCCGGCGTCTGTTGTTTTCCAGATGCCCCCGCCTACAGCCCCGATTAACCATGTATCTCCACTTTCATCATTATTATCAACCAAAATAGCACGGGTTCTTCCACTTATGTTATAAGGTCCTCTTGATTTCCAATTGAGTGGGGACTGAGATGTTTTGAATCTTGTTTTTTCAGCAAGTTCAACTGCATTAATTTTATAATTTAAAGGGTAGGTACGTCCATCTTTGGAAGTTTTCAAAGCGGCCAACGCTTCCCAAAAAGCACCTGGATTTTCAGCTAACAGTGGGTCTTTTTCATCTTCCGAACTTTCCTCAATAAAATGTAAAAAAGCTTCATATTCTTCTGAACCGGGAACAAATTGTGCAAGTTCTTGCTTTTGTTGGCGAGTGTTTAACTCTTCCTCAGAAACATGGTATGCATCGTTGGATAAATGATAGGGTAAGAATAATATTAAGAAGAGGGCAGTAAGTACCGGAAATATAATAGCTGATTTTTTCATGCTGACATATAGTTGAAATTATTAAGGCTCGTCAAAGAACTGAAATTAAACTTTGAAATACAATTAATCCCTTTTTTTATAGAAAATGATTTTGGGTTTCGACTAAAGTAATTCTGGTATTTTAAATTGCCTTGTAGTATCCCCCAATGCATATATGTATTCTATAAATTTATTGAGGTAATTTCAGTTACAACATTTACATAATTTAGATTAGCCCAACTTTATAAATAGAAAATTAATGCGGTTATTACGATGATTATAAACTATAACCAGATCATCTGATATGAGAAAACAATTACTATTGACAGCGTTGTTGTTTTTGGGATTAGGGTTGCAAGGTATCTTTGCTCAAACCACTCCCGCTAACGCGCTCAAGAATGTGACTATACACCATGCTGATGGCTCAACTGCCGAATCTGCTACTATTTTATGGAGAGACGGTGTTATCGAAGCCATTGGAACTAACATTAATATTCCATTCGATGCTTTTGAAATAGATGGGGGCGACAGCCTGCATGTATATCCAGGGTTTATCGATGGATTTTCAACCTGGGGCAGCCCGGACTTACCTCGTCCACAGGACTTACCAAGTTTGGATAATCCCGGAGATCCTCCTTACCACCGTGCAGGAGTACAGCCGGAACGTAAACCATCTGAACTCTTAACGGAAGACGATAATTTTGAAACCGCAATAAAAGCAGGTTTTACTGCTGCTGCTTTATATCCAAATGGCAATATGTTACCGGGGCAAGTGGAAACTTTCTATTTATCTGATAACCACGAAGATGTTGGGTTGATAAGAGAATCAATGGGTTTAGCCGGTTCTTTTGAAACAGCACCCGGAGGATGGAGCAGCGGAGCTTATCCTTCAACCATGATGGGAGTGATGGCAAAATTCCGCCAGGTGATGTTTGATGCCACTGCACTTCAGCAACACATCAAATACTATAATCAAAATCCGGAGATGCCTGCACCAAACCGAAGCATTGTACTTGAAGCCATGTTTCCACTGGTGAACCAGGAAACCCCGTTCTTTTTTGAAGTTGATTCCAAAGAACACATGGAACGACTCTTTAAACTTCAGGATGAATTTGGTTTTGATGCGGTTATTGTATCAGGACGGGAAGCTTACGGTCAGGCTGAAGAACTTAAAAGAAGAAACATTCCGGTTTTGGCCAGTATTGATTTTACAGAAGCCCCGGAATGGTATACCGAAATGAAGAAAGAGGATGAAGATTCTGAAGACTCAGAGGAGGAAATTTCAGAAGAAGAACAGGCTTATCGTGATAAACAAATTGAGGCCTGGAAAGCTGAAGTCAGCAACATCAAAACCCTGATGGATGCCGGTGTTCAAGTTGGATATTCCTCAGCAGGATTAGATCTTGGTGACCTGTCCGACAAACTGGAAATCCTATTGGATGAAGGCGGACTTTCTGAAAGTGATGTTGTGGCTTTAATGACTACCAATACCGCCAATATTCTTGGATTATCACAAACGCATGGAAGTTTAGAGACCGGAAAAAATGCCAGCTTCTCTGTGTTCGATAAAGCAATGTCTGAAGATAAAGCCAAGGTGCTTCACAGCATTTCGAATGGTACAATTCACGAATTTAATGGAAACTGATATTATGAAGAAACTTATCACACTATGTATGATTGTAGCCTTCGCAGTTACTGTACAAGCACAGGAAAAGGGCTCAGTCTTAATTCAAAACGCAACGGTAATCACCGTAACAAATGGTGATTTGGAAGACACGGATGTACTTATTCAAAATGGGGTCATCCGCGAAATAGGACAAGACTTAAATGCTCCACGAGGAGTTGAAGTCGTAGATGCCACTGGAAAATACGTTATGCCTGGAATCATTGATGCTCACTCACACCTTAATGGTGTTGACATCAACGAGGGGAGAAATCCCGTAACAGCTGAGGTTACCATGGAAGAATCGGTTGACCCGAATGAAGTGGGAATCTACCACGCACTTGCAGGTGGGGCTACCAGTATTCACCTGATGCACGGTTCTGCCAACGTTATTGGTGGGCAAGGTGAAACTTTGAAACTACGCTATGGTGTATCTCAGGAAGAGATGAAGTTTGAAGGAGCCAAGCGAACCATCAAGTTTGCTTTGGGTGAAAACCCGACTCGTGTCCACGGACAAGGGAATGGCATTCAACCCAGAACCCGAATGGGTGTTGAGCAAGTAATCAGAAATCACTTTAACGAAGCCTTAGACTATAAGCGCAAACGCGAAGCTTATTTAGAGGCTAAAGCTGAGTATGATCGCAGAGGCCGCGGAACTCCCCCGGTTCCTGTTGCTGAAAATCTTCGGTATGAAGTGCTGAACGATATCATTGAAGGTGAAATCTATGTTCACTGTCACTCTTACCGTGCTGATGAGATTTTGATGCTGATGAGAGTTTTCAATGATTACGGAGTTGAGAACTACACCTTTCAGCATGCCAATGAGGCCTTCAAAGTAGCCAACGAATTGAGAGAAAATGGAGCCATGACCTCTGTATTCTCTGACTGGTGGGCGTATAAATTTGAAGTGTACTATTCAACCGCCTACAATGCATCTATATTGAATGCCAATGGTGTTGTAAATAGTATCAACAGTGATAATGATCAGTTGCTAAGAACGCTGAATCACGAGGCAGCCAAAGTAGTGCGATATGGGAATACGTCTGTGAACGACGCCATCAAAATGATCACCTTATATCCGGCTATTCAGTTGGGTATTGATGATCGCGTTGGCAGCATTGAAGAAGGTAAAGACGGTGATGTGGTAGTATGGAGCGGACACCCGCTTAGTATCTACAGCAAAGCTGAAATGACTTTTGTAGATGGAACCAAATACTTTGACCTCGAAAACGATCCGGACGATATGCGGATTCAAATTAATCCCGGAACCGATTATGAAGACGGAGCCAATTTCCGTGAAATCGTTACTCGCAGAGATGAAAATGCTTGCCTTCAGGATGCTTTCATACTACTGGAAGAACAATCACACGCACACAACTAAACAGGAGACTGAATAATGAAAAAACTAAAAAATTATATAGTAGTTTTTGCTCTGCTGTTTGGAATGTTTGCCACAGCGGAAGCACAGATAACAGAGAAACCCGGCTTCGGTAAGTTTGCAATTACCAATGCAACCATACACACCGTAACTAACGGCACCATCGAAGGCGGCGTAATTTTGATCAATGGAAACGATATTGAATTTGTTGGTCAAAATGCCAGAATAACCAGCGATTACACCACCATTGATGCAACAGGAAAACATGTTTATCCTGGTTTCATTGACGGATGGACAGGATTAGGATTAACGGAAATATCAGCAGTACCCGTAACGGTTGATAATGCTGAAATTGGTCAGTTCAACCCACACATGTACGCTTTTACCGCGTTCAATCCACACAGTGCAGCAGTACCTGTGACTCGGGTAAGTGGAGTTACAACGGTATTATCAAGACCAAGCTCCGGTAACATTTCCGGTAAAGCAGCAGTTATGGATTTATGGGGATATTCACCCGATTCCATGGCGGTTCGAAAAAGCGGTGCCCTAATCATGAACCTTCCTTCAAAAGGAGGCGGATGGTGGGATAACCGAAGCGATGCCCAAATAGAACGAGCCTACAAAGAAGACATCAAAGAGATTAATGATTTTCTCGATAAAGCTCGCTTTTATGATGAAATGATGAATGCTTATGAAGCCAACCCTTCCGGCAAAACCAAGCCGGATCATGACCCAAGAATGGCTGCTATGCGTGAAGTATTATCAGGTGAAGTACCGGTGGTTATCTCCGTAAATGATGAAGATGCCATTTTGGATGCCATTGAATGGACTAAAGAACACGAAGATATGCGTTTTATATTTTCAGGTGTTCGTGAAGGATGGCGTGTTGCAGAAGAAATAGCTGAAGCCGGAATACCGGTGTTAACGACTACACTGTACACTCCTTCCAGAGACTATGACAATTATCAGCGTCCGTATCAAAATCCTGGAATAATGATGGAAGCCGGTGTTAAGGTAGCTATTGTTTCAAATGACACAGAAAATTCCCGAAACACTCCATTTGAAGCCGGCTATGCCGCTGCTTATGGAATGGGAACTGATGAGGCTATTAAAGCAATCACCATTAACCCGGCTGAAATGTTTGGAGTGGATGATAAACTTGGCTCATTGGAAGAAGGGAAACAGGCGAACCTGTTTTTTTCTGATGGTGACCCACTGGAACCAATGACAAAGATTGAACAAGTATTCATCAAAGGGTATAAGATCCCGATGGTGAGCAGACATGTTCAGTTATTTGATGAGTTTTTAGACAGAGATGCGGTAGAGTAACCCACTCTTGTAACTAATCTTTAGACAAACCCTGCTTTTCACCAAAAGCAGGGTTTTTTTATTTCAAAGCAGTGAAAATATCACGATATTCAGCCCGAATTTCATTTGTGTTAAATAACCAGTTTTTATGAAAGATTTTATTCGTATTGCTTCCGGTCAGGGCTTTTGGGGAGATCTGCCAAATGCTCCGGTTAATCAGGCTAAAAAAGGTCAGATTGATTACCTCGTCATGGATTATTTAGCTGAGGTAACTATGTCGATTATGCAAAAGCAACGAATGCGAAACCCGGACTGGGGCTATGCCCGCGATTTTGTGAATGTAGTAGAGCAAGTACTTCCTGAAATTAAAAATGATGGTATCAAAGTAATCAGTAATGCCGGTGGGGTAAATCCGATGGCATGTAAAGATGAAATTTTGAAAGTAGCCAAAGAAAATGGATACACCGGATTAAAAGTTGCGGTCGTTGATGGTGATGATATACTCGATCAAATTGATGAGTTAATAGCTGATGGCCATGAATTGAAAAACATGGATGACGGCCAGCCCATATCAACTGTTAAAGACAAACTGCTTAGCGCAAATGTATATTTCGGATGTCGGCCAATTGTAGAAGCTCTCGAAAAAGAAGCTGATGTTATCATTACCGGAAGGGTTACCGATACAGGTTTAACATTAGCCCCAATGATCTACGAATTTGGCTGGGATTACGATGATTATGATAAAATGGCCGTTGGAACAATTGCAGGTCATATTCTTGAATGTGGAGCTCAGTCATCTGGCGGTAATTTTACTGACTGGGAAAAAGTAGAGGATTTTGTGGACATCGGTTTCCCCATTGTTCAGGCCTATCCAAACGGAGACTTTTTTGTAACTAAACACGAGGGAACCGGGGGATTGGTAAGTGAAATGACGGTTAAAGAACAACTTCTTTATGAAATTGGTGATCCTTCAGAGTATATCACTCCGGATGTTATCGCAGATTTTACGTCTATTAAGGTTGAAGAGACTTCAAAGAACAAAGTGAAAGTCACCGGCATTAAAGGTCATCCCGAGACACCCACTTACAAAGTATCAGCCAGTTATAACGATGGGTATAAATTATTTGCTACATTGGTCTATTGCTGGCCTGATGCACTCAAGAAGGCTGTAAGAGGAGCCGATATCTTAGAAAAACGAGCTGAAGCATTAGGATTGGAGTTTGATGAATTTCATAAAGAGTATATTGGTTTTAATGGAAACACGGAGCAACCGATTACCGAAGAGGCTCTCCAAAGAGAATATGATGAGATTCAGATGAGGGTTGCCGTATCCGGCAGTAATAAAAAACATCTAAATCGCTTTGGGATGGAAATTGCACCTCTTATTTTGACGGGCCCGAGCGGGGTTACCGGTTTTGCCGGCGGGCGGCCAAAAGCCAGTGATGTAGTCGCTTATTGGCCTGCATTATTGGATAAGAAAGCCGTTGAGACGAGAGTCACCTTATTTGAAATTGAATAATATTAACCGCCGGATATAAAATATTCCGGCAAAATGTATACAGAAAGATGAAAATTGCGGTTATTGGAGCAGGAATTTCAGGATTGGCAGCAGCAAGGGAATTAGTTCATGCCGGTCATGAAGTATTGGTTTTTGAAAAAAGTGGTGGTTACGGCGGAAGATTAGCTACCCGGTATGCAGGCGATGATAAAAATCAAAAAATAGATCATGGCGTACCTTTCTTTACGGCTCAAACAAAAGAATTTAAATCCTTACTTGAAGATCTATATTCAAAAGATACTCTCACTACATGGGAGGGCAACTTTGCACATCGGGATGCTGAGGGTGAGATTACTTTTAAGGAGAATGAAACCCCGTACTATATAGCCAAAGATGGAATGAACTCTGTTGGCAAATACCTTGGAAGAAATTTAGATATTCGATTCAATTACAAAGTAGGTGGGCTCACACATATCGGCGAAAATCGGCGTAAAAAAAGAAGCTGGATGCTTAATTTCCCGACAGCACTCACCGAAAGTGCAGATGCTGTTGTTATTGCAGCGCCGGCGCGGCAAGCATATGCAATATTAAATACCACCATCGACGAAATTGAAACGCTAAAAATGGTCAGGGAAATTGATGAGGTTAACTATGAATCCCAGTTTTCCTATTTAGCCGGATATAGCGATGTAGAGATGCCGGAATGGAGTGCATTGGAATGTGAAGATGACATCATTGCCTGGATTTCAAATGAATCAACAAAAAGAGAAGGTCTGGCTAAAATTTTTGTGGTACATACCACCAATGAGTTTGCTAAAAAGTACATGCATGCAGACCGGGATGAAGTTCATAGCTTAATTTCAGATCGATTGACGGAATTATTAGGTGGATGGGCTGCAATGCCGGAATGGGATCAACTTCATTTTTGGAAATACAGCCGGGCCATCAATCCGCTGCCTCACGACTACATGGAAATCCGAGGAAACGACACTCCATTAGCATTGGTTGGTTCATATATGAAAGGCAACAGGGTAGAAGATGCCTACCTTTCAGGATTGAAACTTGGTCAACATTGGGCTGAACAATTTTCTGGCAAATAATTAATACTCGAAGCCAATTAACCGGATAAGGTTTGGGCGCAATAAAAGAACTCAATAAATATTTAAAGAAATACAAGTGCACCATGATATTAGGTGCCTTGTTTTTGACGGCTTCTAATTTTTTCTTGATCTGGATTCCTGTTTTCATCCGACGAACAATGGATAAGGTTGAGTCACTTGGAGAGCAAGGGTTTGAAGTTCCTTCCAGCATTATAGATACCCTCTTTACTACTGAAGCTTCAAAAATACTGGCTACCAACTCTTTAATGTTGATTGGTACTGTGGCTTTATATGGGGTGTTATTATTTGCTACCCGACAGACATTAATCGTGACCTCACGTAAAGTTGAATTTGATATCAGAAATGATATCGTAAATAAACTAATGAGGCTACCCCAGCGCTATTTTGCTGAGAATTCCTCCGGAGAAACGTATGTGAGAGCCACAGAAGATGTGGGTAAAGTGCGAGACTACTACGGCCCGGTTATTATGTACAGCATTAATACAGTCACAAGAGCCGGTTTTGTGCTAACTATGATGTTTTTGGTAAACCCTGAATTAACCCTTTGGGCGCTTATCCCTCTTCCATTTATATCAGTATTTGCATATTGGATTACCGGTTTTATCCATGAACATTCCACTATCATCCAGGAACAATATTCCACGATGGCAGGAAGAGCAAAAGAAACCTTCTCGGCTATCAGGTTAATTAAAGCCTATAATAGAATCGATCACGAGCAAGAACTTTTTGAAAATGAAAGTGAAGACTACCGAAAAAAGAAACTTAGACTGGATATGATCGAATCCTTGTTTCACCCCGCTCTAAATTTTTTGATTGGTTTATCGCTGTTGATTGTGATTTGGAAAGGTGGGGAGATGGTAATTGAAGGGACTATAACGGTAGGTAATATTGCAGAGTTTTTGATTTATGTAGCCTACCTGACATGGCCCGTAGCTGCTTTGGGATATACCACGAATAGGTTTCAACGCTCTCTGGCCTCATGGAACAGAATTGAAGAACTCATGAATGAACCTATAGAAATTGAAGATACCGAAGATAAAATTGAAAGCGAGGTTAAGGGACATTTAGAATTTAAAAACGTTGGCTTTAAATATCCCGGTTCTGATGAATGGGTGCTCAAGGATGTTTCATTTGAGATAAAGCCCGGAGAAAATATCGCTATTGTTGGTCGAACTGGAGCCGGCAAAACCAGTTTGGTACAATTGATACCCCGGTTGTTCGACCCGGTTGAAGGAAAAATTTTGTTGGATGGTAATAACCTTAAAAATTGGTCGTTAGCAATAGTAAGAGAAGCTATAGGTTTCGTTCCTCAAGAAACCTTCTTATTTTCAGAGACGATAGGGAACAACATCGCTTTTGGAATAGATGACCCTTCTGATGAGCTTATCGAAGAAGCAGCAGAGAAAGCTCAGGTAAAAGACAATATTTTGGATTTTGAAAATAAATTTCAGACCATGCTTGGAGAGCGGGGTATTACGTTATCCGGTGGTCAAAAACAAAGGACGGCTATTGCAAGAGCGTTAATAAAAGACCCGAAGATTTTAATATTCGATGATTCACTTAGTGCAGTTGACACGAAAACGGAAGAGGCTATTTTAAAACATTTAAGGCAAGAGCTAAGCGGTAGAACTACCATCATGATTAGTCATCGAATTTCGACTATTAAGGACGCAGACAAAATTTACTATTTAGAAGAAGGACAAATTAAAGAAACAGGCACCCACGAAGACCTGTTGTCAAAAGATGGCAGATATAAAGCCATGTATAACAAACAAATGCTAGAACAAGAATTAGCAGAACTTTAAAATAAACAACCTGAGGCCAATTGTATGAAAGCAACGCCTCTACCAAACATACATAACGGGAGATAGAACAATGATCGTAGTACCATTAGGAGTAGCATCGGCAACACCAACAGCAGTACGTCACTTACCATCAGTAGCTTTATGGAGAGAAGGAAGTGTTTTCCTTTTTGACTGTGGTGAAAATGCACAAATGCGTATGCTGCAAGCCGGCATCAAGAGATCAAAAATAGAGGCTATATTTATATCTCATTTTGATGTAGACCATTTTTCAGGTTTACTTGGGCTTGTAGCTACTCTGCAACTTCAAAGACGAGAAAAACCATTAGCCATTATTGGTCCGGAAGGACTAAAAGAATTTGTAGAATACAATCTTAAATTTGCTGATATCCAGCCAACATACGAGATCAATTTTCATGAAATTGCTGATGATATTGAATCAGAGGTAGTTCATGATGCTGATGAATATTATGTAGAGGCAAGACCTCTGAAACACAATAAGTTTTGTGTAGGTTTTCGGTTTCAGGAAAAGGATAAGCCCGGCAAAGTTGATGCCGACAAAGCTCAAAAGATGGGAATATCCGAAGATGCTCAATACAAAGAATTGAAAGCCGGAAATGATGTTACTCTGGAAGACGGAACAGTTGTAAGGTCTACTGATATTGTAGGACACCCACGACCCGGAGATAGTTTTGCTTACGTAACTGATACCGAATACACCCCTAATGCCGTTAAGTTGGCAATGAACACCAATATCCTGTATCACGAGGCAACCTTCGGTAAAGATTTGGAAGACAAAGCCAGAGAAACCGGTCACTCATCTACAGCGGATGCCGCCCGTGTAGCTACAGAAGCACAAACCAAATTGTTGGTGATTGGACACTTCTCAGCGCGCTACACCAATGAGCATGACTTGTTGAAAGAAGCACGCGAAGGATTTTATCCCGCTTGGATAGCTAACGAATTGCGTCCTATTTTTACGGACCCAATGCACGAACGTGGAATTATTACTCCAAAAGTTGAAATTAAGGAGCTGAATAAAAAGTCCGGAAACAAAAACTATAAAGGACGAAAAAACCACAAAAGCGGAGGAAGTAAAAAGAAATTCCGAAGCCGAAAAGGCAGTTCGAACAGAGGAAAGAGTAATTCCTCGGGTGGGTCAAGCAAACGTAGCAGTAAAGACAAGTACAAACGTAAAACCTACGGAAGCAGTACCTATAGCGCTAATATTAAAGATTCAAAAGAAGATTCTGACTCAAGTTCACCTCGTAAGATTACTCCACGATCATCTTACGATGACTTTGACAGATTCTAAGCTTAGAACGTGAGTAAAAAAACAAAATCAGAAGCCGTCGATACTACTTTAATTCGAAGGCTTTATTTTTTCCTTAAGCCATATCGCTGGTTTGTACTATTAGCCATTGGTTTAACCTTGGCTGCCTCTTACTTGGGAACCATTCGTCCCAAGCTTACCCAAATTGCAGTTGATGAATATATAGCGGTTCAAGATTTTGAAGGCCTTTGGTGGATAGTGACACTACTTGCAGGTGCTTTGTTGGGTGAATTTATTTTGTTGGTTTTCAATACCTATATCACCCGATGGTTTGGGCAAAATGCTCTCTATTCTCTTCGAAACACAGTATTCAAAAAGATTCAAACGCTGAATGTTCAGTTTTTTGACAAAAATCCCATTGGCAGATTAATAACCAGAACCACCAGTGATATTGAGGCACTGAGTGAACTTCTTTCAGACGGTGTTGTAGCCATTGTTGGGGATATGTTTCGCATTATCTTCATACTATACTTCATGTTTAGCATGAATTGGGAGTTGAGTATTGTCACGCTAATGGTTCTGCCCATACTCTTTTATGCTACTTTCTGGTTCAAGGCAAAAGTGAGGGTAACGTTTTTGGAAGTCAGGGATAAAATTGCCCAGCTAAATTCATTTGTGCAGGAACACATCAACGGTATGGATGTGGTACAACTTTTTAACAGGGAAGAAAAGCAGCAAGAGAAATTTGAAGAAATAAATGCAGGTCACCGGGATGCATACATTAAAACCATCTTCTATTTTGCCATTTTTTGGCCAACGGTAGAAATGACGGCAAGTTTGGCAATGGCTCTCATTGTGTGGTATGGTGGCGCCAGGGCATTAATGGACGGGGTTACATTCGGTGTACTATTGGCCTTTATTCAGTATGCCCGGCAGTTCTTTAGGCCTATTCAGGGACTATCGGAAAAGTTTAATACCTTGCAGTCTGCGCTGGCTTCCTCAGAAAGAATATTCGGTGTATTAGATACAGATACACAAGTGGAGGACACCGACGATCCACAAACTATTTCCAATCCACAAGGAAAAATTGAGTTCGAAAATGTATGGTTTAAATACAACGAAGAAGAGGATTATGTTTTAAAGGATGTCAGTTTTACTGCAGAACCCGGTGAAGATATAGCCATAGTTGGAGCTACCGGGGCAGGTAAAACGACCATCATTAATATTTTGATGCGCTTCTATGATATAGAAAAAGGCACAATTAAAATTGATGGTGTTGACATACGAGACCTCAGTCTTCATGGTCTTCGGTCTCACTTTGGGTTGGTATTGCAAGATAATGCCCTTTTTTCAGGATCAATACTCGATAACATTACATTAGGAAATCCCGATATTAGCAGACAAGAAGTGATTGATGCCGCTCATAAAGTAGAAGCCCACCGATTTATTGAAAAACTACCGGAGACCTATGATTATGTATTACAAGAGAGAGGGGCCTCACTCTCCATGGGGCAAAGGCAGCTTATTTGTTTTGTGAGGGCTTTGGTTTATAATCCCGAGATTTTAATCCTTGATGAAGCAACTTCCAGTGTAGATTCGGAAACGGAAGCTTTGGTAACAGAATCGAGTAAATTAATGATGGAAGGACGGACTTCAATAGTTATTGCACATCGGCTTTCAACCATACAGCATGCAAACAAAATACTGGTGATGCATAAAGGGGTAATCAGGGAATCCGGGACGCATCAAGAGCTCATCTTACAAGAGAATGGAATTTATAAAAAGCTGTATGAGTTACAGTACAAAGACCAGTTAATAGCATAGGAACCGGGATTTAGAGTAAGTAATCTGAATAGGTTCATTTAATATATCTCTCTTTTTAAGTATAGATAACAGTAAATTTTTAGCACACGAATTTGTATTTTTAACTAAACCAAATAACGAGGTATAGTTATGGCATCTTCCAAGAAAAATTCGAAAGCAAAACAAGATATAGAAGAAACAATCTATGATACCACAGAGGCTCTTCAAGAAAAGGCAGAAGCAACCTATGATGCCTTATTAGATCGCCTGAAATATGAGCGTGACGGTCTTGAACGTGAATTAAAGCATGAGTACAGAAATGCTCGTCGCTATGTACGTGCCCACCCTGAGCAAGGATTGGGTATAGCATTTGTGGCAGGATTGGTTGTAGGTGCAATTCTTACCAGGAAATAATTATTACAAAAATATCAGATGGCAGTAAACACAGATCACTTAAATGAACTTTTTGAGCGTGTTGATGCGCTCAGGAGGTTCCTTTGACTACGAAAAACGAAAAGTCCGAATAATAGAACTTACCGAACAAACCCAGGACCCAAATTTTTGGAATGATCCTTCCAAGGCTCAATCAATTATGAAGGAATTGGATCATGAGAAAAGCCTGGTAGAAGGATGGGATCATCTCAATGAACTCAGAGACAGTATTAATGTATACCTTGAGTTCCAGGAAATGGGCGAGAATGTAGATGCTGAACTCGAAGCAGAAGTTAAAAAACTGGAGAAATCGCTCGAGACAATGGAGCTCAAAAATATGTTATCCGGTGAAGATGATCACCGCGATGCGATTGTCAATTTCAACCCGGGAGCCGGTGGCACAGAAAGTCAGGATTGGGCGGAAATGCTGTATCGAATGTACACAAGATGGGCAGAGAAGTCCGGTTTTAAAGTTTCGGTAGTGGATTATCAAGATGGTGATGTAGCTGGCCTGAAAAGTGCAACTATTGAAGTGAAAGGAGATAATGCATACGGCTTTCTTAAAGCTGAAAGTGGGGTACATCGTTTGGTACGTGTTTCTCCATTCGATAGTAATGCCCGCAGACATACTTCCTTTTGTTCAGTCTTTGTATCTCCGTTAATTGATGACACAATCGAGGTTGATATCAATGAGAGTGAAGTTGAATTACAGCGATTCCATTCTAGTGGTGCCGGTGGCCAAAATGTGAATAAGGTTGAAACCGGTGTTCGTTTGATATGGGAAGGAGAGCTCTCTGATGGAAGCACAGAACGAGTAGTTGCTGAATGTCAGCAGGAGCGTTCACAGCTTCAGAATCGTGAAAAGGCTATGGTGCTTTTAAAATCCCGGATTTATGAATTAGAGAAAGAAATCCGTGAGGCTGAAAAAGC
Source organism: Gracilimonas sp. (assembly GCF_031581265.1). GTDB lineage: Bacteria > Bacteroidota > Rhodothermia > Balneolales > Balneolaceae > Gracilimonas. The sequence continues at coordinate 49,273 of NZ_JAVLBQ010000010.1, read as the reverse complement.
CAAACTTGAGGGTTCAAAAAGTAAAAACGAGTGGGGATCACAAATTCGCAGTTATGTTTTTGATGATCAGCGTGTGAAAGATCACCGTACAAATTATGAAACAAGTGATGTAAGCGGTGTAATGGATGGCGATCTCGATGAGTTTATCAAATCCTATTTGCTGCAAGATGTCGAAGCTTAACTACGATTTTTTAGTCATTGGAAGTGGAATAGCAGGGCTGACCTTTGCGCTCAAAGCCGCGGAGCATGGAACGGTTGCTATAGTGACTAAAAAAGAAATGATGGAATCCAATACCTCATACGCTCAAGGCGGAATTGCAGGGGTAACGGCAAAACATGATTCTTTCGAGAAACACATTGAGGACACCCTCGAGGCCGGAGCCGGGCTATGCAATCGGGATGCCGTAGAATTGGTAGTAACAAAAGGCCCCGAAATGATTCGGGAATTAGTCGATCTTGGAGTTCAATTCACTAAAAAGAATGGGGAACTTGATTTAGGCCGGGAAGGAGGGCATTCCGAAAACAGAATCTTGCACGCTGCAGATGCTACTGGGTTTGAGATTGGGTCTGTTCTTGTAAGTAATGCTAAGAATCATCCGAATATTGATATTTTTGAGCACCATTTTGCGATGGAACTCCTCACTGAACACCACCTTGGTGGAAATGTAGATGAGACGAGTCAAATACATTGTTTTGGAGCTTATGTACTTGATGAAAACGAGGATGAAGTGCTTCGGATGTTAGCGAAGGTAACTTTATTGGCTTCAGGTGGAGCCGGAGAGGTGTATCAGCATACAACGAATCCCTCGGTCGCAACAGGAGATGGTATTGCAATGGCCTATCGAGCTAAAGCAAGGATTGAGAACATGGAGTTTGTCCAATTTCACCCCACGAGTTTGGCCGTCCCGGATGCAGAGTCTTTTTTAATTTCAGAAGCCGTCCGTGGTTTTGGGGGAATACTCCGAAATCACACCGGAGAAGCGTTTATGATTCATTATGATGAGCGTAAAAAATTAGCTCCGAGAGATATTGTAGCCAGGGCTATTGACGATCAGTTGAAGAAAAGTGGAGAAGATCATGTTTATTTGGATATAACACATCTCGACTCAAAAGAAATTAAAGCGGAGTTCCCAACCATATATGAGACCTGTCTCAATTATGGAATTGATATCACAAAAGACTTAATACCCGTAGTTCCGGCCACCCATTATACATGTGGTGGTGTTGCAACTGACTTGAATGGGCAAACCAGCATAGAAAGGTTGTTTGCTTGTGGGGAAGTTGCATGTACCGGCCTTCATGGTGCCAATCGATTGGCTTCTAATAGTTTACTTGAATCTATTGTATTTTCTGATCAGGCTTTTAATAAGGCTAAAGATGATTTTACTGAATATGAGTTTAGAGATGATATTCCGGAATGGAATGAATCGGGTACCGTAAATACCGAGGAATGGATTTTGGTTTCACATAACCGACAGGAATTAAAGAAAGTGATGTGGAATTATGTCGGTATTGTCAGAAGTGATTTTAGGCTTGAAAGAGCATTACGAAGAATAGAATTACTCTACAGAGAAACAGAAGAATTCTATCAACGCACTAAAGTGAATGTTTCTCTGTGTGAACTTCGTAATTTGGTTTGTTTAGGATATTTGATTGTTCGTTCTGCGATGCAAAAAAGGAGAGCAGGGGATTGCATTACAATACAAATTACCCGGAAAGAAACACTGAAAAACTAAAAACGGTGATTAAATCATGATTAAGGTTGGCATAACAGGAGGAATCGGTTCCGGAAAAACCACCTTTTGCAAAGAATGGGAAAAACTGGGAGCCACCGTACTCTATGCCGATGATTTTGCAAAACAACTGATGCTTGAAAATCAGAAGCTAAAGAATCAAATTAAACAGACTTTTGGGGAACAAGCTTATAACGAACAAGGGGAGTTAAACCGAGCATTTTTAGCCAAGGAAGCTTTCGAAAAGGGACGGGTGGAAGAGCTTAATGATCTTGTTCATCCGGTGTTGTGGGAAGAGGTTGAAGGTATAGCTGAGCAAGAGGAACAAAAAGGAACGAAGGTATTTGCAAAAGAGGCTGCTATTCTGCTGAACAATGGTCGCCCGGAAGGATTAGACTATGTAATAATAATACTTGCCGACAAGCAAAAAAGAATAGAAAGAACGTTGGAAAGAGACGAAGCAACCAAAAACTCTGTGGAAGAACGAATGGCAAAACAGCCTGATTTTGAGAATTTAACGCACCTTGCAGATTATGTTGTTGTTAATGACGGGAGCATTAGTGAATTGAAGGAAAAAGCCAGACGGATTCTCGAAGAGATTGAAACACAAGTTTGAATTTTGCGCAAGCAATGAGAATTTGTCGCCAAAAGATTTTTATATTGCAGAAAAGCGCTTCCATAAATAGTAAAAGCAAAAATGGTAGATAAAGATAATTCAAGATTAGAAACCTTAGAAGAATACATCATTCAATCTCAAAATAAGTTTCCGGGGGCCACAGGGGAGCTCTCACAGCTGTTGAGGGACATCGGGCTGGCAGCAAAGATTATTTCGCGTGAAGTAAATAAAGCCGGGATTACCAATATTTTGGGATTTGACGGATCCAAAAACATACATGGAGAAGCAGTAAAAAAATTGGATCTTTTTGCAGATCAACAGCTTATTTCTGCACTGAACCGCTCCATGATAACATGTATGGTTATTTCTGAAGAAAATGACGGCATTGTTAAGTTGAGCAGCAAAGGGGGGAAATACATTGTGTTCCTGGATCCACTTGACGGATCTTCTAACATTGATGTAAATGTATCTATTGGGAGTATTTTTTCGGTTTATATGAGAGAGCCCCGTTTTGATTCTACCCTGCGCGAATCTGACGCACTGCAGCCGGGAGTAAGACAAGTGGCCGCGGGATATGTTCTCTATGGGTCAAGTACCATTTTGGCCTATACCACTGGATTAGGTGTTTCCGTATTTACCTTAGATCCAAGTATTGGTGAATTCATATTAAGCGAAAAGAAAATTAAGATGCCTGAACACGGGGGGATTTACAGCATCAATGAAGGAAGTTATAACTCCTGGGATCCGGGGTTAAAAAAATATATTAAATATTGTCAAGATGAGGATGCTGAAACAGGCCGACCATATTCAGCGAGGTATATCGGTTCAATGGTAGCAGATATACATCGTACGTTAATTAAAGGGGGAATTTTTATTTATCCTCATAGTAAAAAATATCCAAGTGGTAAACTACGCCTCATGTACGAGTGCAATCCTTTGAGTTTTATTATTGAACAAGCCGGTGGAATGGCAACAGATGGTAAAAAGCGCATTATGGAATTAGAGCCAAACGCCATTCATCAGCAAACGCCCATCTATATTGGCTCCAAAAAGAATGTGCAAAAAGTGATGGAGTTTTTAGAGAAACATGAAGCCGTAGAGCAAGAATAGAGTAAATAGTTCTAAAACCTGATCTTCATTCCTTCTTGAATATCATTAGATACAGCATACCCGGCGTTCGTTTCTACCACAAATTTTGCAGGACCGTCAGAAGGTAATTGTTCACTGTTAAATGGGGTGGTATTATGGTGAATTCGAATAATGACACTGTCTTGGTTCACAAACATAATGTCAAGAGGAAGGGGGGTATTTGCCATGTAAAAACTGCGTTCGGCTTCATCAGGAAAGATAAAAATCATGCCTGCATCATTTGGCAAGTCATTGACATCCATTAACCCTTGATTTCTCTCCGGGCCCTCGTCTGCAACGGCCGCTCTTATTGTCGAAATTTCATCACCTTCCGTATTTAAAAAAGTAACTTCATTGGTAAAGTCTAATTGTCTCCCGGTTGGAGTAGTATTTTCTGTTTTCTGCTCTTTACTTCCACAGGAAATAATAAAATTGAACAAAATGATGTAAGTGAACAGGGGCTTTAAATGTGATTTCATTAGAAAATATTAGATTGTGAATATTGCCGGACATTAAATTATAGAATCATTTACAAATTAACTCAAAACATTGTTATCAAAAAATGAATCTATACTCAATCCGTTTGATTCATTGAAATTTAGCCGAAATAGAGCTACCTTAGGAAGGCAGTGAGCGCCGAAAGGCACTCGCTTTTTTTTGTTTCAAAATTTGGTGTAAATGCAATTAGGTATCATAAAAAATATTAAAGACTTAGCAACTCCTCTTGCAGAAGAGCACAACCTCTTTGTTGTAGATGTTGAGATCAAAACCGGAAGCGGAATTGCCGAAGTCTGGATATTGCTTGACAGTGAAGCCGGTGGTGTGAACATTGATCATTGTGCTGAAATTAGCAGAGAACTCGGTTTTTTAGTTGAAGCGCACGAGTTATTTGACAGTAAGTACAGGTTGAATGTTTCGTCGCCGGGATTGAGCAGACCACTAAGTGATAAACGTCAATACAAGAAAAATGAAGGACGTGTAGCAGCGGTCAAATTCAAAAATAGTTCTGGAGAATACCAGAAAATTGATGGTGTAATTACCGGTGTTCACGAAAACATTATTGCTATAACCGATGAAGACGAAGTAGAAATTGAGATACCATTTGATTCCATTGTTGAAACCAAAATTATCCCCGTAATTTAATTAAGCTAAACTGATGCAGAACGAATTATCAAAACAAATTATCTCCTCATTTGCTGAAATTGCTCATGAGAAAGGCATTGATCGCGATATGCTTCTTTCCATTTTGGAAGATGTATTTCGAACCATGATTCGTAAAAAATATGAGTCCGATGAGTCTTTTGAGGTTATTTTAAACGCTGACCGGGGAGAAATTCAGATTTTACATGTTCAGGAAGTTGTTCCTGAAGACGAACTTACAGATGAAGTAGCAGAAATATCGTTGGAAGATGCTCAGAAAATAGACCCTGACATCGAGTTATATGATGAATTAGCCCAGGAAATCCAAATCACAGACTTTGGCCGTCGGGCAGTTACCATGGCTCGCCAGCAGTTGGCACAGCGTATCCGAGAAATTGAAAAAGACAATATTTACGAAGATTATTCGGATCGGGTAGGAGAAATTATTCTTGGCGATGTGTATCAGGTGCGCCAGAATAAAGATATTCTTGTCAACCACAATGGTGTTGAGCTCCTTTTGCCCAAAAGTGAGCAGATTTACAAAGATCGGTATCGTAAAGGTGATACCATTCGTGCTGTAGTAACTGAGGTGCGCATGCGGAATGGTAATCCGACGGTAATCATTTCAAGAACATCAGAGTTATTTTTAGAACGACTTTTTGAAAATGAGATTCCTGAAGTTTTTGATGGCATCATCGAATTGGTACGTATAGCCCGGTCTCCGGGAGATCGTTCCAAAGTAGCCGTTTTATCGCACGATGAACGGGTAGATCCTGTTGGTGCCTGTGTGGGCATGAAAGGAATCAGGATTCATGCTATTGTACGAGAACTTCAAAATGAAAATATCGACGTAATTAACTTCACTCCTGATAAACACGAATTTATAAAGCGTGCCTTGCAGCCTGCTGAAGTGTTAAAAGTGGAATTGAACGAAGAAAATAAACAGGCCAATGTATTGGTACCGGCTGATGAAGTTTCTAAAGCAATTGGTAAGGGTGGAGTTAATATTCGCCTTGCTTCAAAGCTTGCCGGTGTTGAAATTGACGTATATCGCGAAGTTGAAGAAGAAGATGATATTGATATTGATGAATTTGCCGTAGATTTCGGTGAAGATGTAATTCAAATGCTTCACGATATAGGTTGTGACACCGCCCGTGCAGTACTTGAATTAAATGCTGAAGAATTAGTTAGCAGAACGAACGAAGAAATAGATCCCGAGCTCGCTGAGAAGATTATGGATGTAATTGCCTACGAATTTGAGGACGAGTCATAAGTCGGCAATTCCACTCAAAAATTCTTAGTTTAATAAGCTCACATTTAAAACTCATTTATGACGTCTAAAAGACCCAAACCATTATTCAAAGTTGCATCCGAATTTAATGTAACTACACAGACTATTGTAGATACATTAAATGATAAAGGTTTTGATGCATCCAACCGTCCAAACTACAAAGTTACACCAGAGATGTATACCATCCTGGATCAAGAGTACGGTGAGGACAAAGCTAAGAGCGCAGATCACGAAAAAGCTCGTGAGGAGTACGAAAGCCGTCGAAACCAAATGATGAACCAGCGAAATGAGAGTGTGACTATCGATAATGTGCTGGAGCCCATTGAAGATAGTATCGGTTTGGAGCCTGAAGAGGATACGCCTGATTTAGAACCAGAAGAAGAGACACTGGATTTAGAGCCCGAACCGGAGGATGAAGAAGAAGAGGATGATCTTGAAGCAGAACCACAGGAAGAGGTAGAAAAAGAAAAAGATCAGCCGGAAGATGAACCTGAGAAAAAGGAAGAAAAAGCTGAAGACGAAGTTAAAGAAGAAGGTGTAGCAGAAGAGAAACCTGAGGAAGAAGAGCAGACTAAAGCAAAAGACGAGGAAAAAAAGGAAGAAGCTGCAGAAGAGAGAAAACCTGAAAAGACTGAAAAAACTGACGACGAAGAAAAAGAAGAACAGAAAGTAGAGGCTAAGAAAGAGTCTTCAGATCAGAAAGAAGAAGAGAAGAAAGAAGCCAAATCTGATAAAGAAACAGAAGACAAAGCAGAGAAGGAAGAGGATAAGAGTGACGCCGAAGAAGAAGAGGATGAAGATGTAATCCGTGGGGCGGCAGGTAAGCTTAAGGGAACTAAGGTATTAGGTAAAGCATCTTTCACCAGCGATGTTGCCGACAAGAAACGGCGCAAGAAGAGAAAACGTCGTAAAGATCGAAAAGACGATGATGATTCAGGCACTAAGAAGAAAAAATCTACCAGTAAGAAAAAGAAGAAGAGAAAGCGTAAGAGTGAAATTGATGAAACGGATGTAGATAAAATGATGCGCGAAACCATGCAGAAGATGAAAGCATCTAAAACTGTAGGGAGTAAGCGACAAAAACGCCGGCGAGAAAGAAAAGAGGAGCGCGAGGAGGAACTGCAAAAGCAAGCAGAACGTGAAGAACAGGAGTCTGATGTTATAGAAACAACAGAATTCATCACTGCAAACGAACTTGCTGACCTCCTGGATGTAGGGGTTAATGATATTATTTCCATCTGTATGTCAATTGGTTTGATGATCACCATCAACCAAAGGCTTGATGCAGGAACCATAGAATTGGTTGCCGAGGAATACGGTAAAGAAGTTAAGTTTATTGAAGCCGAGGAAATGGATGAGGAACTTACCATTCCCGAGGATGATGAAGAAGACCTTAATCCCCGTGCACCTATCATTACTGTCATGGGGCACGTTGATCACGGTAAAACTTCGTTGCTTGACTATATCAGGGAAGAGAAAGTTGCAGCAGGCGAGGCCGGTGGTATTACGCAGCACGTTGGTGCTTACCAAGTCGTACATAATGAGAATGAAATTACTTTCTTAGATACACCGGGTCACGAGGCCTTTACCGCAATGCGTTCTCGTGGTGCGCAAGCTACCGATATTGTTATTCTGGTAGTTGCAGCTGATGACTCTGTGATGCCCCAAACTATTGAGGCTATCAATCACGCCAAAGCAGCGGGAGTACCTATAGTTGTAGCAATCAATAAGATGGATCTGGAGGGTGTAAATCCGGATAGAATTAAATCCGAATTGGCCGAGCATGATGTTATTGTTGAGGAATACGGAGGTCAGGTTCAGTATGCAGAGGTTTCAGCCCACACAGGACAGGGAATTGAAGACCTGCTTGAAAAACTATTGATTGAATCCGAATTACTTGAACTTAAAGCCAATGCAGACCGAAGAGCAGATGGTGTTGTTCTTGAAGCACGACTTGATAAAGGAAAGGGTATTGTAGCAAATATCCTGGTGCAGGGTGGTACGCTTAAAGTTGGCGATCCGTTTGTGGCAGGACCTTGTTTTGGTCGCGTACGTGCTATGGAAAACGAGCATGGACAAAGAGTAGAAAAAGCAGGACCGTCAACACCGGTTCAGTTAATGGGTTTTGATGATATGCCCCAGGCCGGTGACAAACTGGTTGTAGCGGAAGATGAGAAAACTGCTAAAGAAGTAGCCAACGAGCGTATGCAAATTCGTCGGGAACAGTCGATACGCAAAACCAAGCATATGACCCTCGACGATATTTCAAGACGACTTGCTCTGGGTGAAGTATCTGAACTGAATGTAATTGTAAAAGCCGACGTGGATGGTTCTATTGAGGCGCTTTCCGGTTCACTTCAGAAATTAAGTACTGATGAAGTTGCTGTAAATATAATACACACCGGGGCAGGAGCAATTTCTGAATCCGATGTATTGCTCGCATCTGCTTCTGATGCCATTATTATTGGTTTCCAGGTTAGACCAACTTCACAAGCCCGTAAGCTTGCCGAAGAAGAAGAGATTGATGTCCGTCTATTCAGTGTTATTTATGATGCTGTTGATGAAGTACGTGATGCTCTTGAAGGTCTTCTGTCACCTGAAATCAAAGAACAGATGATGGGTGTCGTAGAAGTCCGTGAGACTTTCAAAGTATCCAAGGTTGGAACCATTGCCGGTTGTTATGTAACAGAAGGTAAAGTTGAACGAAATAACCCGATCAGACTTGTTCGTGATGGAGTTGTAATCTATGACGGTGAAATCGATGCCCTAAAACGTTTCAAAGATGACGTCAAAGAAGTATCCTCCGGATATGAGTGCGGTATCAGTATACAGGGTTATAATGATATCAAAGTCGGTGACCAAATAGAGAGTTATAAAGTAGTAGAAGAGAAACGTACGCTCGAAGACTCAGCCGGTTAAGGTTTATTGAAAGCCCCGGTTTCCTGAAAGCATTTATCTGCATTTGAAAACCGGGTTTAGAATTTTGAACATCTCAAATTATTGAATCATGGGTTTCAGACCAGAGCGATTAGCAGCAGTTATAAAAAAGGATATCGGTCACATTATTCAACAATCTTACCAGCCCGACGGTACTTTCGTGACGGTTACCAATGTGAGAATGACAGATGACTTGTCTATTGCAAGAATATATCTAAGTGTTTTTGCACCCGGTCGGGATGAATTGCCGGTCTATCAATTCATTAACGAACATATTGACGAAATCAGATACGAGCTGGCTTCAAAAATAAAAAATCAGGTTCGTAAAATTCCTGAGCTTCACTTTTACCAGGATGACACCGCCGAATACGTCAACAAGATCGAACAGCTTTTCAAGAAAGTGAATATTCCGGAAAAGGATTCCGATACGCAAGACAACAACTGATGGCGCAAGCAATACCATTAGATCAGCTCCCTGTATTTGGTAAAAACCAGCTTCCCACCAAAGAAACAGATTTTAAAGCAGGGGCCATATTTCTGATTGATAAACCGTTGGAATGGTCCAGTTTTGATGTGGTAAAGTTTTTGAGAAAACGCATACGGGTGAAGAAAACGGGTCATGCAGGAACCCTTGATCCTCTGGCAACCGGTCTTTTGATCTTATGTTGTGGCAAGGCCACTAAATCTATCTCCATGATTCAGGAACTTCCTAAAACCTATTTGGCAGAAATTACTTTCGGCAAGGCCACCTCAACCTACGATGCTGAAGGAGAGGTGGTTGAAGAAAGGGAATGGGCACATATCACCGGAAAAAATATTGTTGAAGTTTTAAAACAAGAATTTACCGGCACTATCAATCAGGTACCACCCATGTATTCTGCTTTAAAGTACGGTGGAAAGAAATTGTATGAATTAGCCCGGGAAGGAAAAGAAGTTGACCGTCCGCCGAGACAAATCACGTTACATCGCCATGAAATTTTAAATTTTGATACTCCTAAATTGAAACTGAAAACAGATTGCAGTAAAGGAACATATATTCGTTCTTTGGCAAGAGATCTTGGGGAAGCGCTTGAATCAAAAGCCTTTCTAAGTGGATTAGAACGAACTGCAATCGGACATTATTCAGTGGATGAGGCATTACACCCTCACGACCTGGCAGACCAATTAAAAGAGTTATGGGAAAGTTAATTGAGTTAAAAAATATTGAGCGAAATCCTAATACGGTGGTCACCGTTGGAACATTCGACGGGGTTCACATCGGGCATCGTAAACTCATGGAAACGGTAGTGGAAAAAGCTAATGAACGTAACGCCAGAAGTTTAGTCGTTACATTCGATCCGCACCCACGTGAAATTATCAATCCCGGGGAAGACGGCATAAAAATGCTGACTACCTTAAAAGAACGCTGTGAAATTTTAGAGGATTTGGGGATTGATGTGCTATTGGTGATTCCCTTTGATCGTGACTTTTCCCTGCTTAGCTCGGAAGAATTTGTCCGAGATATTATTCATAAAAAAATAGGAGTAAGTGAATTTGTAATTGGCTATGACCATCATTTTGGCAAAGATCGCGAAGGCACTATAGATACCATCAAAAAACTGGGACAAAAGTTAGGTTTTGATTCCTATGTGGTTTCCAAGCAGGAAATGGGAGATGTAACCATAAGTAGTACCGTGACCCGAAAAACGCTGGCTGTGGAGGGTAACGTGAAGAAAGCCGCAGAATACCTTGGCCGTGAATACCTGCTGAATGGGATAGTGATGCATGGAGATGAGCGAGGGCGTAAGATTGGCTATCCAACTGCAAACCTTAAACCTGAGCATAAAAATAAAGTCATTCCAAAAAACGGGGTATATGCGGTGAAAGTGCGCGTAGCAGGTGAATGGTCTGGGGGAATGATGAATATCGGTCTTCGCCCGACATTTGGGGAAGATGAACGAACAATAGAAGTCAATATCTTCGATTTTGATGAAGAGATTTATGGGGATACCATTCAAGTTCGTTTTATAGATCGTATTCGGGATGAACAAAAATTTGAGGGTATTGAAGCGCTGAAGCAACAACTAAAAAAAGATAAGCAAAGCAGTAGAAAGATTTTAGGCTAAGGTGGAAATCATTGATCAAGTTATTGTCCATTACACTAAAAACCCCTATCTTTGAAAACTATAAATCGATTTATATAAGTTATAACTAAACATTGCAATGACCATAACCGCAGAAGAAAAAAAAGAAATCTTTAAGAAGTTTGGAAAAAGTGAAACCGATACGGGTTCCACTGAAGGACAAATTGCCCTTCTCACCAAAAGAATTAATGACCTAACCGAACACCTGAAAGACAATAAATTAGATCACGCATCTCGACGTGGATTATTGAAAATGGTTGGAAAAAGAAGAAGGTTGTTAAACTACCTTATGAAGAACGATATCGAGAAGTACAGAGAACTCATCAAAGAGCTCGGTATCCGTAAGTAATTATATATCGTATAAAGGCTCCATTGTGGAGCCTTTTTTAATTTATCCTGCCGCTATTATTTCTTATCTGTTGTTGGCAGGGTTCGCAAATCAATAAAGACAAAAAAGACAATGAAAGAAGAAATAAGAAGTGTAGAATTTGCACCGGGAAAGGTGCTTTCAGTAGAAACAGGCAGGATTGCTAAGCAAGCCGATGGCGCTGTAGTGGTTCGAATGGGAGATACCCAGGTATTATGTACCGCCGTAAGTGCTAAAGAACCAAAACCGGGACAGAACTTTTTCCCATTAGTAGTTGATCACAGAGAAAGTTTTTCAGCCGGCGGACGTTTCCCCGGTGGATTTATGAAGCGTGAAGGACGTCCTTCCGAAAAAGAAATTTTAGCGAGTCGTTTAATTGACCGCAGTTTACGTCCTTTATTTCCCAAAGGATATTTATGTGAAACCCAAATCATCTCAAGCGTTCTTTCTTCAGATGGAGAAAATGATGGGGATGTATTAGGTGGATTTGGAGCCTCAGCTGCTTTGCATATCTCAGACGTACCATTTGAAGGCCCTATGGCCGAAGTTCGTGTAGGTCGTGTTGACGGCGAATTTGTTATCAACCCAACACTTTCAGAATTGGAAAAAAGCGATATCGACATGATTGTGGGTGGTACTGCTGATTCTGTTTTGATGATGGAAGGAGAGATGGATGAAATTTCAGAAGATGAAATGCTGGGTGCGATTAAAGCAGCTCACGCCTCAATTATTACTTTATGTGAATTCCAGGAAGAACTTCGAGAAGAGTACGGTAACGATAAAAGAGAATTTGTTCCAGAATCTAATCCCGAAGAAATTGAAAATAAAGTTCGCGAATTAGCTACCGACAAAATCAAAGATGTAGTTAACATCGGACTTGGAAAAGAAGAATATTCCGAAAAGCTTCAGGAAGCCAAAGACAGCGTTATTGCTGAGCTTGAAGAAGAGTTTGAAGAAGAAATGGATATTGTCAAGGATATCCTGAGTTCTGTAGAGAAGGAAGAACTCCGAAACATGATTCTGGAGAAAAAACGCAGAATTGACGGCCGTGCTCCTGAAGATGTTCGTGATATCTGGACACAAGTCGGATACCTCGCTCGAACACACGGATCAGCAGTATTTACCCGTGGTGAAACACAGGCACTGGTTTCCGTTACATTAGGTACGAAAAAAGATGCCCAGGCTGTTGACACCTTGTTTGATGAGGAAGAGAAGAAATTCTATCTGCATTATAACTTTCCTCCATATTCAGTTGGAGAAGCCGGATTTTTAAGAGGTCCCGGCCGACGAGAAATTGGCCACGGACACCTTGCCGAACGAGCGCTTAGAATGATGATGCCATCTTTTGATGATTTCGGTTATGTAATCCGTGTAATTTCTGACATTACTGAATCCAACGGTTCATCTTCCATGGCTTCCGTTTGTGGTGGCTCTATGGCATTGATGGATGCCGGTGTTCCCCTCAAAAAACCGGTTGCAGGTATTGCAATGGGTATGATTGTGGGTGAAAATAACTCGGTTGTTCTTTCAGATATTCGTGGTGAAGAAGATTTCATGGGCGACATGGACTTCAAAACAGCCGGTACTGCGGATGGTATTACTGCCTGCCAGATGGATATGAAAGTACAAGGTATTTCATTTGATGTTATGGAAGAAGCCCTCAAACAAGCACATACTGGAAGAATGCACATTCTAGGCAAAATGGCAGAGACCCTTTCAACCCCGAGAGAGCAACTATCTGAATACGCACCACAGTTTATCAATATGGAAATTGATGGCGATATGATTGGTGCTGTTATTGGGCCAGGTGGAAAAGTAATTCAAACTCTTCAGAAAGAAACCGATACCGAAATCTGGATCGAAGAAGATGACGATACCGGAAAAGGTAAGATCACTATTTCTGCAGACAGCCTCGATAAAGCGAAAGATGCGCAAGAACGCATTAAAGCAATTACCGGGCAGTTAGAAGAAGGAGCTGTTTATAAAGGTGAAGTGAAGTCTATTAAAGATTTCGGTGCCTTTGTAGAGATTGCTCCCGGTAGAGACGGATTACTTCATATTTCGGAAGTAGCACACGAACATGTTAAGAACGTAAATGATTACATGAGTGTTGGTGACGAAATTGAAGTTAAATTGCTCAAAATTGAACCGGGCAATAAACTTCGTCTGTCCAGAAAAGTTCTGTTAGATAAAGACGAGGAAGAGTAAGTCTTTACTCGAAAAGCTTAGTATATTTGGCGCTCTTTCTTTTAGGAAGAGCGCCATTTTTTTGAATGGTAAACCGATCTATTTTCTAATATGGATGGATCGAATATCAAATAAGATTTAAAGGAATATGTCAGAAGCACAAGAAATCGATTTTATTAATAAGAGTACTTTGGACAACGGACTCCGCATTGTAACAGAGCATATTGACAGCGTTAAAAGCGTATCCGTTGGAATTTGGGTTAAAACAGGTGGGCGTAACGAAACCGAAGAACAGGCAGGAATAACGCATTTCCTGGAACATATGCTTTTCAAAGGCACCGATTCCAGATCTTCTTACGACATTGCGCTGAGTATGGAATCAGTCGGTGGTTATTTGAATGCATTTACCTCATCTGAATATACCTGCTATTATGCTCGATGCGTGAACACCCAGCTTGATCGAGCCTTGGATGTTCTTTCTGATATGGTGTTACATCCATCCTTCCCGGAAGAGGAAGTTGAAAAGGAAAAAAAGGTGGTGATCGAGGAGATGAAGATGTATCGTGATTCTCCGGATGATTATCTTTTTGAGGAATTTAATGCCAAGATTTTTGAAGGACATGAACTTGGTCGCCCTGTGCTTGGGTTTGAGAAAACGGTTTCCGATTTTTCACGACAGGATTTGTATGACTACATGAGCGACCGATATTACCCCGGCAACTTATTAATTTCGGTAGCCGGGAATGTTGATCATGATCGTGTTGTGGAGGCCGTTAAGGAGTATTTTGAGCAATTGGAGGCTAAAAATGTTGAAGAAAAAGAACAGCCTCTTCCTGAATTTAAAAATGAGGACATAACCCTCACAAAACCGATTGAGCAAACGCATTACATCTACGGTCGAAGAGCGCTGAATTTTGATCACGATGATAAGTATTTATTACTCATGGCTAATATCGTACTCGGTGGCGGAATGAGTTCACGGCTACATCAGAACGTTCGTGAGAAGTATGGATACTGCTACTCTATTCAGACGTTCAACCAATCTTATACTGATACCGGTTTATGGGGAATTTATGTGGGAACCGATAAAGATTATGTTGACCACGTTCGTGAACTCATCAAAAAAGAACTAAAGAAAATGCAGGATGACCCGGTTCCTGAAAAAGAACTCGAAGAAGCCAAAGCCCAATTAAAAGGAAAACTTCTGCTCTCACAGGAAAGTACCAGTAATCGCATGACCCGACTCGCCAAAAGTGAATTATATTTCGGACGTTTCGTAACTTTAGATGAGCTGGTTGATAATATTGATGCGGTTACGGCCGAACAAATTCAATCTTTTGTACAGGAATTCTTCAACGAAGAAAACTTCATGGAAGCCATACTGTTACCGGAAAATTAGGCACAAGTTTGTAGGCGCAAGGCTCAAGGTACAAGGAATAAGAAAACAACTTGCACCTTGAACCTAAAACCTTGAACCTATTCAAATCATCAATCCAAAATCATCAATCCAAAAATCCAAATGACCTACATCAAAAATCTTTCTGATCACGTCGATAAAGAAGTAACCCTTAAAGGCTGGGTATATAATTACCGTAGTAGCGGTAGCCTTGTCTTTATTGAGATGAGAGACGGAACGGGACTTACCCAGTGTGTAGTTGCTAAAGATGATGTCTCAGAAGATGCATGGGAAGGGGCAAATTCTCTAAAGCAGGAGAGTTCGCTTGAAATAACCGGTACCGTTAAAGCAGATGAGCGTAGTATTGGTGGACATGAGGTTCATGTTTCAGATGTTAAAGTAATTCAAGTGGCCGAGAACTATCCGATTACTCCAAAAGAGCACGGTGTTGAGTTTTTGATGAATAACCGACACTTATGGCTTCGAAGTCAGCGACAGTGGGCAGCCATGCGGGTACGGAATGAGATTATTTTTGCCATTCACACCTTTTTCCAGGGACGCGGATTCGTGCAAATGGATTCCCCAATCTTCACCGGAAATGCAGCCGAGGGAAGTACGACCTTATTTGAAACTGACTATTTCGAGGATAAAGCGTATCTGGCACAAACCGGTCAGTTATACGGTGAGGCTATGGCTATGGCACACGGACAGATTTATACTTTTGGTCCAACTTTTCGTGCTGAAAAATCCAAAACACGTCGTCACCTAACAGAATTCTGGATGATCGAGCCGGAAATGGCTTACTATGATCTGGACATGAATATGGACTTGGCTGAGGATATGATAAAAGCCATAGTCTCCCAGGTATTAGAAAAGTGCCAGAATGAATTAGAGATTCTGGAACGTGATATTTCAGCCTTAGAAAAAATAGCAGAAAAGCCATTCGAACGAATGACTTATACCGAAGCCGTCGATATCCTGACCAGCGATGATACCGCGAATATGTTGGACGAAATGGCTGAATCTCGCCGACAGGAAAAGCTTGATTTGGAGAAAGAGGAAGAAGAGATCAAAAAAGAAAAAGGGCAGGCCAAGAAATGGCGAAAAGCCCAAATTGATCAACGTATCAAAGAGATTTCTGCACGGGTAGACCAAATTGAAGAAGACCTGCGAAACATACCAAGCTGGAAAGAATCGGCTCGAAACTTTGAGTGGGGCAATGATTTTGGCGGAAGTGATGAAACTGTATTAATGATGCAGTTCGACGTACCGTTGATTGTAACCCACTGGCCGGCTGAAATCAAAGCCTTCTATATGAAGCGTGATGAAACAGATAAACTCGCTTTAGGGATGGATATTTTAGCTCCTGAGGGCTATGGCGAAATTGTTGGGGGCTCACAGCGCGAAGACAGTCTGGAAGTGCTTGAAGAAAGAATTGCCGAAGAAGGTCTCGATAAAGAGGTATTTGAATGGTACTTAGATCTGCGTCGCTTTGGAACGGTACCACACTCCGGTTACGGACTTGGTCTGGAACGCACCGTTTCTTGGATCTGTGGCCTTTCGCACGTCCGCGAAACCATTCCATTCCCAAGAATGATGGGACGCCTTACACCGTAATTTTGGAATTATCAAATTTCAATTATCAAGTCCATCATTTCGCTTACTATGTACAAGGTGATATTGCTTAATTCAATGATGTATACGCTTCATTCAAAGCCATAATCGACTTACCTAAATCCTCTCCTTCAGCAAGGAGAGGACTTCACTAGTTAGTTTGAAACTGAAAAATTTACTCAAGGGTACGGAATCTAAAAAGAGTCCTCCTCCTTGTTGAAGGAGGAGACAGAGGAGGTCGGAGTTAGTGGAATTGGTTTCTTTGTAGAGACGCTGCAAATCCTTCCAGGATTCAAGCAATGTAGGTTGAACCAAACTAAACACTCCAAACTCTGGAAGGGTTGGGTTTCAAGCAATTCAAATTCCTTATTTCATTCAACCTGACTTTCCTTATCTTTGCCAGCCATGGCACGAAAGCAAAACAGCAATCAGATTTATCAGCAGGTAGTTGGGGAATTAAACTCCGGCAACCTAAAGCCTATTTACTATCTGTTTGGGGAAGAAGAATTCTACCTCGACCGATTGCTTGATTTGTTTTCGAAAGTCATTCCCCCCGATCAGAAAGACTTCAATTTTGATTTGCTGTATGGTCAGGACGTTACTCCGGCTCAAGCCCTATCTATTGCGCGGAGTTTCCCCATGATGGCCGAAATGCGGGTTCTTATTATCCGAAATTTTCTTCAGCTTAAAAAAGGGGGAGGAGATGATGGTACGCCCGGAGGACATATAAATGATTTTATCCAATATATTGAAAGTCCCAATCCCACTACACTTCTGGTTTGTATTGATGAAAAAAAGCCACCCGGCAACACGAATGTTGGGAAAGCCTTCAAAAAAAATAAGAATGTAGGCTTTCATCAATTTGAACGCATGCCCGATTACCTGATCCCGGATTGGGTGATTGATTGGGTAAGAAGCCATCACTCCAAAAATATAGAGCCGGCAGCAGCTCAGTTGCTGGCACAATTTGTGGGTAATAATCTGCAGTTACTGTCCACAGAAATAGATAAAGTGTGCACTTTTGTGGACACTTCAGATACTGTCTCAGAAGCTGACGTAAAAAAAATAATCGGTTCATATCGCGAATATGGGGCTATAGAGCTCAAAGACGCCATCATAGCGCGAAATTTAGAACAAGCTCTTTACATCTCGGAACAGATGTTGCAACACACTAAATCAGACACGGGAGAATTGATTCGAACCGTGGGGTTCTTTAACAGTGTGTTTGTAAATGTCTGGCAGATTTTGAGGCTCTCCGAAAAGGGAGTAAGTAAAAGTCAGGTCCAGAGCGAGTTGGGTATCAAGAATAATTGGTACTTCAATAAACTTTGGGATGATGCCTCAAATTTCCGCTATGCGGAAATGCCTCGGATTTTTGAAGCCCTTTTGGACGCCGATCGCGCCATCAAAGGCTTTAGCACATTAGACTCCACTTCGATTTTATTCTTCCTGGTCAAGCGAATCATCGGGTAAGACGATTCGCGCCCAATAGAATCGAAATCAAACAATTGGAGTTTAGTTATGAATGCTTTTCAAGCTGCATCTGTCAAGAACTATAGCGATGAAGACCTAATGGAATATTTCCAAAATGGAAAAGAGATGGCCTTTAATGAGTTGGTTTATCGCTATCAGAATCGCCTGCACAACTTTCTGTATCGCTACACCCACAACCATCAGGATTGCGAAGATCTGGTGCAAGAAACCTTTCTCAGAGTTCATAAAAGCAAGCACACTTACGAGCGTATCGCCAAATTTTCTACCTGGATGTACACCATTGCTTTGAATCTTGCCAAGAGTTTATACAAAAAGAAGCAACGGATGTATAAAGTGCCGATTCATAAAGATGAATCTGACCCCGATGATCGAGAGCTTCTCCTGGAGGATTCAACTATCCTTCAGGATGATGCTCTTCATGAGAAACTAAGTATGGAGAAACTCGAACAGGCCCTGATGGAATTGCCGGAAGATTTTCGGGAAGTGGTCATTCTCAGAGACCTTCAACAACTGACCTACGAAGAAATTTCTGAGATCACCGATACCCCAATGGGTACTGTAAAATCCAGAATTAATCGCGGGAGAGCTCAAATTCAAGCCCTTATAAAAGATTACGTTCAGTTGGGAACAAATGCCTGAAGAATGAACTAAAAGGAGAGTGAAGGATTAATTTAACAAACTCCCCAAATGCCCAATTATTTAGATAAAGAATACCACCCGGTAATTGAAGATTTCATCTTTGATTACGTAGAAGGAAATATGGACTTGGTTGATAGAGCCACTTTCGAGGAAGTGCTGGTTCACGATGATGATCTCCGTGAGTTGGCATTTTCTGCGAAAGCTGGAAAAAAGCTGCTCGAACAGTATCAGGAAATAAAAGCTAAAGAAGGATTTTTAAATCAGTTGCTGACATCAATTTCATCTGATAAGTGATTAGATGTATCTGAGCCTAATTTTCTCTTAAACACCATTAAAATTGGAATTAACAGAGAAACGAAGTTTCAATAAAATTGAAACAAATGGCTTTGTATCAAAATTAGTGAAACTCAATAGTCTAATAATTTTTGTAACTGTTTCTGAAGTTTAGCATCAGCCATAAATCCATTCTCGAGGTTTTTATCATGCGGAATGGGGGTATCCATAGAAGCACAACGCATAACCGGGGCATCTAACCACTCAAAGCATTCTTCGGATATAATGGCTGAAATTTCGCTAAGAGGACCTAATGTAAGTGAAGGTTCCTGTAGCAGCAACACTTTCCCTGTTTTTTGCACCGTTTTTCGGATGGCATCTTTATCTAAGGGGAGTAGGGTTCGGAGATCCAAAATTTCCAGTGAAATGTCTTTTTTCTCATATTCTGAAGCTATTTCAAGTGCCCACTGCACACCCATTCCATAGGTAATAATAGTTGCATCAGTTCCATCTTTCCTGACTTTAGCTTTACCTAAAGGTTCGTAGTTTGATTTATCAGGAATAGTAGCTTTCAGGCTCCGGTAGAGCTTTTTGTGCTCAAAGAAAAGAACCGGATTAGGATCATGTAAGGAGCTGTACAGCAGATTCATAGCATCTTCCACGGTACCAGGAATAACCACTTTTAACCCGGGAATTTGCATAAACCAGCCTTCCACAGATTGGGAATGAAACGGTCCGGCTCCCACACCGCCTCCATGGGGTGCGCGAATGGTAACATTCAGCGGAGGTGCCCAGCGGTAGTGAGATTTAGCCAGATTATTCACAATCTGGTTAAATCCGCAGGAAATGAAATCAGCAAACTGCATTTCGACCACCGGCTTAAATCCTTCCAAAGCCAAACCCATAGCAGCTCCCAAAGCCCCGGATTCAATAATTGGTGTATTGCGAACACGCTCCTTACCAAATTGATCAAGAAACCCTTCCGTGATCTTGAACACTCCTCCGTATTCAGCCACATCCTGTCCCATAATCAGAAATTGATCATCCTCTTCGAATGCTTGTTTTAAGGAGGCTTGAATAGCATCTACAAACCTCATTTCAGTTTCATTTCCTTCTTTTTGTGGAGGGAATTCACTGGGCTCGGGAGCATACACTTTTGATAATTCCCGTTCTTCATGAAAAGTTGGGTCGGAAGCATTCAATGCCTTATCCAACTTTTTTTTGAAGGATTCATCAATTTCTTTAGTAAATTTTTTGAAATCATCTTTGGTATAGAAGCCCTCAGATTCCATGAAATTTTCAACTCTTAAAATCGGATCTTTTTCAGCCCAATTTTCAAACAGTACGTCAGGTACATAATGGGTACCTGAAGCTTCCTCATGTCCGCGCATGCGAAAAGTTTTGGCTTCTATCAGAACCGGTTCACCTTTTAGAGCAAGTTTACGGGCTTTCTCCACGGTTTCCATTACTTCAAAGATATTGTTCCCGTCAATGTTAAAACCGTGCATTCCATATCCCTTAGCACGATCGGCGAGATGCTCACAAGCGAACTGTTCGGAAGTAGGGGTTGAGAGTCCGTACCCGTTATTCTCGATGATAAAGACCACCGGTAATTCCCAAACAGCTGCCAGATTCAGAGCTTCATGAAAATCACCTTCACTGGTAGCGCCATCTCCGCAAAAAGAAAAAGCGACGGCGTCTTCTCCTTTTAATTTCTTTGCAAGAGCAAGTCCGTCGGCAACCGGCATCATGGCCGCAAGGTGAGAGATCATCCCAATGATTTTGTATTCTGGAATTCCAAAGTGAAAAGAGCGATCCCGACCTTCAGTGAAGCCATGTGCCTTCCCAAAAAGCTGACAAAAGAGGGGATAGAGTGGGACCTCCCGGGAGGTAAATACCCCGAGGTTGCGATGCATGGGTAAAATGTAATCTTCGGGTTCAGCCGAGAGCGTAACCCCAACCCCAACCGCTTCCTGACCAATTCCTGAAAACCATTTACTGATTTTATTTTGTCTCAAGAGCTTGAGCATTCGTTCTTCAATTCGCCGAGGCAGTAACAGGCTTTTATAAATGTGAAGTGCTCGCTCTTTTGAAATGTTTTTATCGGTAATAGCCACGCTGCTTTCGTTTGGTTAAATGTTACCAGTCCAACAGATAAGCAAAAATTAGCGGAGCTACAATAGTAGCATCAGATTCTATAATGAATTTTGGAGTTTCTATCCCCAATTTACCCCAGGTAATTTTTTCATTTGGGACGGCTCCTGAGTACGAGCCATAACTGGTGGTTGAATCGCTAATTTGGCAAAAGTAAGACCACAAAGGAGTGTCTTTCAGACCAAGGTCTTGCTCCATCATGGGTACTACGCATATTGGGAAGTCGCCGGCAATTCCACCGCCAATTTGGAAAAAACCGACTCCGTTTTCTGCATTATTTTTATACCAATCCGTAAGAAACATCATGTATTCAATGCCGGATTTTACGGCTGAAGGTTTTGTACGTCCTTCAATGCAGTGAGAGGCAAAGAAATTACCGCAGGTGGAATCTTCCCACCCGGGCACAATAATCGGAAGGTTTTTCTCTGCTGCTGCCAATAACCATGAATCTTTTGGGTCTATTTGATAGTCATCTTCCATGTCACCACTTAAGAGCATATCATAAAAATACTCATGCGGGAGATGTCGTTCATTATCCTTGCTTGCTTTCACCCATCGTTTCACCAAATGGCCTTCAATACGACGCATAGCTTCTTCTTCAGGAATACAGGTGTCCGTTACGCGATTGAAATGTTGATCAAGTAATTCCTGCTCATCCTGCGGACTCAGATCCCGGTAATTGGGAATGCGTTTGTAGTGATTATGAGCTACCAGGTTGAAAATATCCTCTTCCAAATTGGCTCCGGTACAGGTGATAATATGTACCTTATCCTGACGAATCATTTCAGCCAGCGACAGCCCCAGTTCCCCGGAACTCATGGCCCCGGCCAGGGTGATCATCATATTTGCCCCGGAATTCAGCTGATCTTCGTAAGCCTTTGCAGCATCAACCAATGAAGCAGCATTGAAATGTCGAAAATGGTGGGTTAAGAAATCTGAAACAGGTCCTTTGTTACTCATGAGTTAGCAAATTTATAGCTTAGCATTTTATAGTAGAGTTTGGCGGCCAAAAATTGAGGTGCTGTCAATCCATCGATGGGGGCGAGTTCAACGATATCAAATCCCAATACATTTTTTTGTTGAAATACATTTTTGAGGTATTGGATGGTGGAATTCCAAAGTAGGCCACCGGGTTCAGTTGTTCCGGTAGCGGGCATTATTGAGGGATCAAAAGCATCCAGATCAAAGGTGATGTAAACATTATCCGTCATTTTACTGATAGATTCTTTCATCCAGTTTGTGTGACCATACATGTCTTCAGCAAAAAAACACTTATCACGATCTAAATAATCAAGTTCACCGGAATCCATACTTCGGATACCTACCTGAATGAGATTTGCATTTTGGGATGCATCATATACGGCACAAGCATGGTTATAGGGAGAACCGTGGTACTCGGGACGAAGATCGGTATGGGCATCAATTTGTAGGATAGTGATATCGGGATGAGCCTCATAAAACGCTTTAATGATACCTATGCTTATGGAGTGTTCACCACCAAAAAAGGTGAGAAATTTATTGGTTTTAAGTAGTTCCTTAGTGTTTTTATAAACTGCCTCAAACATCGCTTCCGGGGATTCATCTTCCAAAATGGGTTCAATGATATGAACACCTTTTTTATAGACTTCGCTGTCCGTTTCAATGTCATAAATCTCCATATTCTGTGTAGCATCCAGAAAAGCGCCAAAACCTTCGTCGGCACCTTTGCCCCAGGTACTGGTACCGTCATATGGGATTGATTGCAACAGAATGGCTGCATTATCATATAGATTATGCTCACCTTCAATTCCGGCATAAATGGGGTTATTATCAGTCATTGTATCCTAAAATATTTAGCATGTTGTCCACAGTCTGTTCATCACGATAAACGTAATCAAAAAGATTGCCGTTTTCGTCTTCATCTACCACAATATGTTTTGGAGAGGGAATCAGGCAGTGTTTAATTCCGCCATATCCGCTAATAGAATCCTGGTATGCACCTGTGTGGAAAAAGCCAATGTACAACGGTTCATCTTCATCATTCGAATAAGCCGGTAACATAACCTGCTGATTTAGTTCTTCTGAATTGTAATAATCGGAATGATCGCAGCTTATTCCTCCAATATTGACTCGCTTATACTGGTTTTGCCATTTGTTGAGTGGCAATAGAATAAATTTCTCATTGATGGACCAGGCATCGGGGATAGTATTCATCAGGCTATTGTCGATGAGGTACCAAAGTTCAGCATCGTTTTGCTGTTTTTGTTCCAACACCTGGAAGATCACAGCACCACTTTCACCTACCGTATATTTCCCAAATTCGGTATAGATATCCGGTTCTTCTACACCGTCTTCTTTACAAGCTTCCTGAATATTCCGGACAATTTCACCGGTGATATACTCATAATCAAAATCAAAATTGAGACTATTCTGAATGGGAAATCCACCTCCAATATTAATGGCTCGAACCGATGGAACTGCTTTTTTGATTTTCGTGAACTGAGAAAGAGCTTTTTTAAATTCATTCCAGTAATACATGGTATCGCTGACTCCCGAGTCCACAAAGAAATGCACCATTACAAGTTCAACGCGGTCATTGTCTGAAATTTTTTCCTTCACAAAATCTACAACCTCACGTTTATTTATGCCAAGTCTCGAGGTGTAGTAGGCCGCCTGTGGATCTTCTTCAATGGAAAGTCTTAATCCAATTTTAATAGGTTCCTTGGTATCAAGCTCCATTAGCTTATCAAGTTCACCAACATTATCCAATACGGTTATGGAATTTGAAAATCCTTTATTTATTAATCGCCCAATTTTTTTAATGTAATCTTCAGTTTTATAACCGTTATGAACGATGGTCTTATCTATATTAAAAACTTCCTTTTGATGTAGCTTTTCAATCAGGTCAATATCAAATGAAGAGGATGTTTCGAGTGAGACGTTTTCTTTGAGAGCCGTACGTACTACATGATTGAAGTGACAGCATTTGGTACAATAACAGAACTCGTATTGGCCCGAGTAGTTATTTTCTTTTATAGCTTTGTTAAAATATTGACGTGACAGGCGAATTTTCTCCCAGATTTTTGGCAAGTAGGAGATTTTAAATGGAGTGCCATACTTCTGAATTAGCCCATGCAGATCAACATCATTGAAATGAAGCGTGCCATCAACCAACTTAAACCCATTTTGAGGAAAATGGTACGTCTGGTCGATGAGATCAAAATAATTATTTTTCATTAGGCAGTGTAAAGATCAAAAAAAATTAAATGAATAGTGAGTTAAAAAGAATAGAAATATACGAGTTAATTGCAATTGATTGATATAGGTGTGAATATTTTTTCTGAGGGCAAATATTTTTAAATATTCAATATTCAACACGGAATAATGAATGTCCAAATTTACTCAAATCATAATGAGTAAGGAGATTCATTCCACCTGCACGAGAACAAAAAAGAGTGTAGATTTAAGGCATGTACAATAGAATTTGTGGCTTCCTTATGGTTTTGATGTCTCTGGCAACGGGATTACTTCGGGCACAAGAGACCGATTTTCGTGTTTATGGAAGCGATGCTGAAATTATACTGCCGGATTCAGTAAAAGTAAAATTAATCAACCAAGTTGAACCGCCTAAGAATATTTTGCTGCAGTGGCTTACGGCTGATGGCTACCTGAGTGCTACAGTTGACTCGGTCTATTCTGATAGGGCATATATTACCCGATATTGCCCATTTGAAGTTGAGAATTTCCAGATAACTTATTCTGGTGATATAGATTCAACCTATAATGTTTCTCCAGATGAACACTATTCGCAACAATGGCTCACTCGTACAATTGAGCTTCATTTATCTGAACTGCTTAGACAAGGATATCCATTTGCAGAGGCAGAGATTACCCGGTTCACCCCGAAGTATGAAGATTGTTCGATGGACATTGTAATAACTACTGAAACTGCAGAAAAGGCTAAAGCTTCAGATATCTATTTTTCGGGAACGGAAACGAGTAACCGAGAGTATTTGCGGAAGGTTTCACGGTTTCGGCCGGGAGAGTTGATTACGCCAAATTATCTGAGGTTCTTACAGTCCAATTTGAATGCCAGTGAGCTGTTCAATTTTGTGGGAGAGGGACAAATCTTGATTCGTGAAGGCGAGCCGGTGATAGTATTTGAAGTGCAGGAGCGATCACTGAATCAGTTTGATGGAGTGCTTGGCTACGTGCCGAATGCTGCCGGAAATGGACAGATTGTGGGTGATGTGGAGCTGTCACTCTGGAATGTACTGATACAGGGCAATGGACTAAATTTGCACTACCAGCGCCTTCGACCGGAAACCAGTGAATTGGAAGTGAGCGTTTCCCAGGATTGGATCGGGGAGGTACCTATAGGGTTGTCGGCAGGATTTCAGTTTTACCAGAATGATACCACTTATCAGTCGCGGCAGTTTAATTTGGGGGGAAGTTATCGGGTTTCTGGTGGCTTTAAACTTACCGGAGGTATCGAGTTTCAGTCTTCGGTATCGGGAGGAAATGTGCCAATGGTTGTGGAGCCGGATGGCAGCAAGCGTACCGCTCGGCTTGGTTTCGAATACACCAATCTCGATCGTTTTGATGTACCAACTTCAGGTAACCAACTGTCTTTGAGTTACGGGATCGCCAATAAGAATTTACAAGAAGACTCGACCGGGTCATTCGTACAGAATGTGCTGGAACTGGAAGCCCGGCAGTATATACCGCTGTTTGAACGGAGCGTGATTGCTCTGTCGGTGAAGGGGTTTTTACTGGAAGCCGACCGGGTGACCCTCAACGACTTGGTACGCTTTGGGGGCGCTAATTCCTTTCGAGGCTACGCCGAAGAACAATTCCGTGCCGGACAGTTACTCTGGGGAGACCTGGAATACCGTTTCCTACTCGATCGTCAGTCTTACTTGTTTTTGTTTGGAGCCGTGGGCCGCTACCACCGACCCAAGCTACTCACCGAAACCAATAACCAATTCCAAATAACCAATACTCTGTACTCGACAGGATTTGGATTGAGCTACCAAACCCGCCTCGGCCGACTGAAATTTACCTATGCGATCTCTCCGGAGGAAAGTATTGCGAATGGGAAGGTGCATTTTGGGATAAGGGCAGAGTTGTGATTGATAGATAAGCCTCCCTTTTATAAGGCCGAAGGAAGTGAATATCCAATAACCAACAAGGAATAATGAATATCCAAGTTAAGGAGATGGATATTGGCTATTGAATATTCATGATTGGATATTGTTAACCTCGCTGGAATGCCTTATGGAGCCTCAGCCTCAAACTAAACTCATCACTATCATCCATTTTTATTATTTTAAAACATTAATTAACTCAACTGTAATGAATAACAAAGTCAAAGAAGTTGTCAATAAGTTGGAGGAGCTTCCCAAAGAAGAGCGGGAATCCTTTGCCGCTTTCGTATTGGAAGAACTTGAAAGTGAAGAGAGGTGGTCTGAGTTATTCAAAAAATCAGGTTCAGTACTTACTAATTTAGCGAATGAGGCTCTAACTGAATACAAATCGGGCAAGACCAAAAAGCTTGACCAAGATAAATTATGATCTCCAGAACAACCGATAAGTTTTGGAAATATTACGAACGCCTTCCTGAAAACGTTAAAGAAAAGGCCAAAAAAGCCTATCAATATTTTGAAGAAAATCCGGCTCATCCCAGTCTACGGTTCAAGAAAGTAAATGATGATCCTAAAGTATATTCTGTCAGGATTTCAATAGAATATCGTGCACTTGGTGTTTTAGAAGGCAATGAAATTATTTGGTTTTGGGTCGGCTCGCATGATGATTATGAAGAGCTTATCAATCAGTTTTAATTTTTGATTTTTTTAACCTCGTTCCGGTGCTCTACCCAGGAATGCCATATGGAGGCTCAGCCTCAAACTTCAGAAGGGTAGTCTAGGCCCCCAAGCGTTAAACCTTTCCATGTTCTTTTGTACCGACAAAAGAACCAAAAACTCTCGGCTGCGAAAAAAGAGCTAAAGTTGACTCCATTACGCTAAAATAAACTGAAGCTCCTTGACTGTCAGATTTCGCTTCTTTTCTATTCAGCGGAACAGTTTATTTCTTAACGCTTCATTCCGTCATCTTCTTAACGCTCTTTTTTCTAAGGCCGAATTACTCTTCTTCTTCTGTGATGATCCGCTCAATCCGCCAAATCCGTGCCTGTCCCGTATAAACTTGTCGGGGTTCTATTCCTAAAGTATAATTAAGCACCATAACAAGTTGCTCAGTGGCATAAAGTACTTTATATTTAACCTAAATAATTTATTGAATGCTTATAAAGAAAGACCGAGGGATGGGCCCGATGACGTCTTGGCAACCACTTCTGAAAAGGAGGCAGGTGCCAAATCCCACATCGCATCATGCGGTGAAAGATAAGCGAGCTGATCCCTCACCGACTCTTTCTGTATAAGCCAATCTTTGATAAGAAGAGTTAGTTAAATCAACCTAATTAGTAGAACCTGTGAGCGTTCGCAGATCCTCGCAGCGTTCGGATTTAAGGTAATGTTGCCGAATACCCACAACGCTCGCAGGACCTACGGTCGCTGCGAGGTTGCTACTTCTTATTTTAAATACTTCATTTTAAACAGATATAGAAAGTGAACATCAAAGACGTTTTACAAGACCGCATTTTGATCCTTGATGGCGCCATGGGCACTATGATTCAGCGTTATACACTGGAAGAATCTGACTTTCGTGGTAAACAATTCAAAGACCACCCCGATGACCTAAAAGGAAACAATGACCTGCTTAGCTTAACCAGACCGGATATTATTCAGGCTATTCACGAAGAATACTTGCAGGCCGGAGCCGATATTGTGGAAACCAATACCTTTAGCGGAAACAGCATCGCTCAGGCCGATTATGGTTTGGAGCATATTGTGTATGAATTGAACAAGCAGTCGGCTGAGATCGCCAAAAAAGCCACGGACAAATTCACCCAAAAAAATCCGGATAAACCCCGATTTGTAGCCGGCTCTATGGGTCCTACGAATAAAACGGCCTCCATCTCGCCGGAAGTTACCGATCCCGGCTACCGCGCCGTTACGTTTGATGAACTTGCTGAGGCCTACAAAGAACAGGCTAGCGGACTGATGGACGGCGGTGTCGATGTATTGCTGGTAGAAACGATTTTTGATACGCTGAACGCCAAAGCTGCCCTTTTTGCGATCCAGGAGTTATTTGATGAGCGGGGAGAGGAACTTCCCATTATGGTTTCTGGAACGATCACTGATGCTTCTGGTCGCACGCTATCCGGTCAGACGGTAGAAGCTTTTCTGATTTCTGTTTCTCATGCACCGATCCTGAGTGTGGGATTTAATTGTGCGCTGGGAGCCAAGCAGCTCAAGCCGTATTTGCAAAATTTGTCTGATCGCTCACCTTTCTACATCAGTGCGTATCCCAATGCGGGATTGCCGAATGAATTTGGGGAATATGATGAAGGTCCGGATGAAATGGGGAGTCAGGTCAAAGAATACCTGGAAGATGGCTTGGTGAATATTCTTGGTGGTTGTTGTGGGACTACTCCTGCACACATCACCAAAATGGCCGAACTGGCTCGGAATTACAAACCACGGAAACTTGACGGCCAAGACGCAAAGGGAGTGTTGATATGAAAGTGAATGAAAACTATCTCAAACTCCATCTGACGGCTGAAGATAGGATTAGTAATATGAATCAAGAGCGAGAATCGTCTGATGGATTTACAGGACAAAGCTCGTGGCTGCAAATCGTCAGACGGGCATTGAGCCGTCAGACGAAGAGTTGGAATTCAAAATATTGTAGTAATTAAATGAAGACTTTACCTCTTACGCTTAGTGGACTTGAACCGCTCATTATCACCGAAGACTCCAACTTTGTGAATGTGGGAGAGCGGACCAATGTGACCGGCTCCAAAAGATTCCTGAACACCATCAAAGAAAAAAATTATGATCAGGCCCTGAAAATAGCGCTCGATCAGGTGCAGGGTGGGGCGCAGATCCTGGACGTGAATATGGACGAAGGCATGCTGGATAGTGCTGAGGAAATGACGCACTTCCTCAACCTCATCGCTTCCGACCCCGATATCGCCAAGATCCCGATTATGGTGGATTCTTCTAAGTGGGAAGTGATTTTGGCCGGACTTAAATGTATGCAGGGCAAAGGTGTGGTTAATTCCATCAGCCTGAAAGATGGGGAAGAGGAGTTCCTGCGACGAGCCAAGATGATTCGCCGATTTGGGGCCGCTGTGGTGTGCATGGCCTTTGATGAAGACGGTCAGGCCGATACCCTTCAGCGACGAAAAGAAATTTGTGGCCGGGCGTATAAAATCCTCACCGAAGAAGCCGGATTTCATCCATCCGATATCATTCTTGACCCTAACATCTTTCCGGTAGCCACGGGTATGGAAGAACATCGCCGAAATGCACTCGATTTCTTTTTAGCGGCGAAATGGATTCGTGAAAACCTTCCGGGAGCACATGTGATCGGTGGAGTGAGTAATGTCTCTTTTTCTTTCCGGGGAAATAATAGGGTTCGAGAAGCCATTCACTCCGCATTTTTGTATCACGCCATTTCGCATGGAATGGATATGGGCATCGTGAATCCAACGCAGTTGGAAGTATATGATGACATTCCCGAAGACCTTTTGGAAAGAGTAGAAGACGTGCTGTTTGACCGCCGGAATGATGCCACTGAACGACTGCTCGAGATCGCCGAAGAATACAAAGGCGAAGGTTCTTCTATCAAAAAGAAACAGGATGATGAATGGCGCAAAAAACCGGTGGAGGAACGCCTGAAACATTCGCTGGTAAAAGGCATCAACGAGTTCGTGGAAGACGACACAGAGGAAGCTCGGCAGAAGATCGGAAGTCCGCTGGAAGTGATCGAAGGTCCGTTGATGGACGGGATGAATGTGGTGGGTGATCTTTTTGGAGCCGGAAAGATGTTTTTGCCGCAGGTGGTGAAAAGTGCCCGAGTGATGAAGCAGGCTGTGGCGTACCTCACTCCATTTCTGGAAGAAGAAAAGAAGCAGAATAAAGATACAAGTGAACAACCCAAAGTACTTTTAGCAACCGTAAAAGGGGACGTTCATGACATCGGAAAAAACATCGTCAGCGTGGTGCTGGCCTGTAATAATTACGATGTGGTTGATCTTGGAGTGATGGTTCCTGCCGATAAGATCCTTGATGAAGCCGAAAAGCATAACGTCGATGCCATTGGTCTTAGCGGATTGATTACACCTTCGCTGGATGAAATGATCCACGTGGCCCGCGAGATGAAAAAACGAAATATGGATCTGCCTCTTTTGATCGGTGGGGCGACGACTTCAAGACTTCATACTGCGGTTAAAATTGACCCGGAATATGATGGCTCCATCATTCATGTACTCGATGCTTCGCGGGCGGTTTCCATTGCGGGAGATGTGATTAGCAAGCAGCGCAAGAATGGCGTCCGTTTGGAAGTGAAGAAAGAATATGAAGAGCTTCGCAAGCAACATGAAAGTCGGCAGAGTAAGAAAAAATTACTACCGTTTGAAGAAGCGGTTGTCAATAAAACGAATATTGAGTGGGAGGGGTATAAACCTCCAAAGCCTTCGTTTTTAGGGAATAAAGTATTTGATGATTATAAGATCTCCGAACTTCGAAATTATATCGACTGGTCACCCTTTTTCCGCACGTGGATGCTGACCGGAAAGTATCCGGATATTCTGGAGGATGAGGAAGTGGGAGAACAGGCACAATCCCTTTTTGATGATGCACAGCAGCTGCTGGATGAAATTGTTGAAAACGATTTATTGGAAGCAAAGGCAGTGATTGGATTCTATCCGGCGGTGGCGGATGAAGAAGATATTCAGCTTTTTGAGGATGAAGATCTTTCCAAAGAAAAAACTAAATTTCACTTTCTAAGGCAGCAAACAAAAAAGCGTTCTGGTCAGCCGAATTCGAGTTTGTCGGATTACATCGCACCAAGGGAAACCGGCATTACCGATTACATCGGATTCTTTGCCGTGACAGCTGGAATTGGGATAGAAAAGATCATCGAAAAATATGAAACCGAGAATGATGACTACAATGTGATATTAGTGAAGGCCGTGGCCGACCGATTGGCCGAAGCTTTTGCCGAACGCATGCACGAACGAGTCAGAAAAGAATTTTGGGGCTATTCTGATGAGGAGAATTTCAGCAATGAAGAACTGATAGCTGAAAAATATTCAGGTATTCGTCCGGCTCCGGGTTATCCCGCCTGTCCCGATCATACCGAAAAACGCATTTTATTTGATCTGTTGGATGTGGAGAATAATGCGAATATTAAGCTGACTGAATCCTTTGCGATGTATCCTGCTTCTTCAGTGAGTGGAATCTATTTTTCCCATCCTGAGTCGAAGTATTTCCGTGTAGGAAACCTCGGTGAAGATCAGATTATCGACTACGCACAAAGAAAATCATCTACAAAAGAGGAAGTGGAAAAATGGCTTTCTCCTAATTTAGACTACGACCCAAAATCATCATGAAAGTAACCGAACACATTGAAAAAGCTAACGGCGGAACCTTGTTTTCATTTGAAGTTTTACCTCCGCTTAAAGGACAAAATATTCGCTCTCTTTTTGACCACATGGATCCGCTCATGGAGTTCAACCCACCTTTTGTAGATGTGACCTACCACAGGGAGGAATTTGTATATAAAAAGCGAGAAAACGGACTATTGGAGCGCAAGACGGTTCGTAAACGTCCCGGTACTGTGGGTATTTGTGCGGCCATTCAAAACCACTATAAAGTGGATGCCTTGCCGCATATTATCTGTGGAGGATTTTCACGGGAAGACACCGAAAATGCCCTCATTGATCTTAATTTTTTAGGAATCGATAACGTGTTGCTTATTCAAGGTGATACGAGGAAGCCGGAGCGAGAATTTGTCCCCGAACCCGATGGACATGCACATGCTTCTGATCTGATTGAGCAAGTTGTGGACCTTAATAATGGTATTTATCTGGATGATGAGTTGGAAAATGCGACCCCGTCTGATTTTTGTATTGGGGTGGCCGGATATCCTGAAAAGCACTTCGCTGCTCCCAATATGCAAACGGATCTCAAATATTTAAAGCTGAAACAAGACCTGGGTGCAGATTACATTGTTACTCAAATGTTCTTCGATAACCAGCATTATTTTGATTTTGTGAAGAAGTGTCGGGAATTCGACATCACTTTGCCTATTGTACCGGGATTGAAACCCATCACATCCAGTAAACAGTTAACCATATTGCCTCAGCTTTTTTATGTGGATCTTCCAATGGAGCTTACCAAAGAGGTAGAGAAGTGCAAGAACAGGGATCAGGTTCGCCAGGTTGGGATTGAATGGACCATTCAGCAATCTAAGGAATTGATGGAATTTGGAGTTCCGAGCCTGCATTACTATTCGATGGGGAAATCAGCTTCGGTTTATGAGGTGGCTAAGGAGTTGTTTTGATCACAGATTGGTGTTATTAAGGGATTTCTGCTTTACGATCAAAATAATTCAGGCGTAAGCTTTGATCGCCGGAGGTTTGGGGTGTGCTTTTTAAACCGGATCAATTTCTTTGCCGAGACATTTTTCGAGAGTTCGGTGCAAATTAGTCATTTGTTTGTGGCCAAGTTTCTGTCCAAAGTAGGCAACCAGATAGAGGCTAAGGAAGACTATAACTAAAACAGGTACAAGCCATAAAATTGTAATGGGTTTATTCAGTGTCCAAAAGGATAATCCAATCATGGTAACTATAAGAGCTGCAAATGCGATAGTGGCGTAGAAAAATACAAACAAGGTCCACACGGAGGGTTTTGGTCCATACAGGCCACGTATATATGTTTTTTCGTCTTCGGTATCTAAAGTAATGGTAAGCTGAGGGGACCAAAAATGCTGTTCATTTTCAGGTGGACAAAAAGTAGCATAGCCTTCTGTGGACTTCCCGGAACAGCTACATTCAGCTTCTTTCAAATGCTTTTTAATACGCTCATTAATTTCTTTTTTACTGAGCTCTGTTTCGACATAAATGCGAGGTCGTATTCGCTTGAAGTGTATATGATCATCCATGAATAGGTATTACTTTCTTTTCTTGACTGAAATCAAAAAATAAGCAGCTGTGGTCCAAAAATTTCTCAAGAATGGTATTTTCTGAAATGCTGGATAAAGTCCTTTTGGCTTAACCCCAAATTTCCATTGATAAATGGGATTGAACAACCAATATTTCTTTTTGTTGATCACCCAATCATTTTCTACTGCAATTTTTTGAAATTGCTCAATAGTAATTCCTGTACTTTTTATCTCCAATAAGCCTTCAATTTTTTGATCCGTTTCTTTTCCCGCTTTCAGGATAAGCCGATAAAATCCATCCGGTAGAATATGATAATAGGGTAGTTTATTAAGCACTTTGTTATTGGCCAATTGTTGATGTCCACCAAAAGGCATATACCACGGTGGGAAAGCAAAAAAGACATATCCATCAGGTTTGATGAGTTTCTTAAGCTCACCCATAAATCGTTCCTGATTATGGATGTGTTCGATCACATCTTTCAGGATAACCAAGTCAAAAAGCTCATCAAATTCTTTGGCTGGATCGATGTCATAAATATCTTCAATAATGAACCTAATCTGCCCATCTTGAATCTCTTTTTGCATAAAATTTCGAGCTAACTCAACACGGCTTCCTGATAGCTCTATTCCCACACACTGATGTCCTAATTCAGTGAATGCTTTTAACACACCAGCTTCAGCACATCCAATTTCAAGGATTCGTAAAGGTTTTTTATTGGGCATAAACTCCTTAACAAACGGTACAATATACTCTTTTGAGGTCTTGTACTGCATGTTGAAGTAGCGGTCTTTATCTTTGTGGAATTCGTACATGGTGGCATTAATTCCCTTTTAAATCCATTCCTGATCTTCAGTTTTTACACTTCTGCCAGTTTGGGTTGAACCCGTATGGAATGTTGATTTAGGCTCAATTAGCATTACCCAACATTCTTCTTTAGCAACTGGCAAATGATCAACACCTGCCGGTACTATATACATTTCACCTTCAGTTAAGTTTACATCGTTTCTATCCCTGAATTTTAGCATAAGTGACCCTTTCACAATATAAAAGAGTTCATCTTCGTGCTCATGAGCATGCCAAATAAATTTTCCTTTGAGCTTGGCGAGCTTTACATATTGGTTATTAAATTCAGCTATAATTTTATGTGTCCAATATTCATCGAAGAGTTCGAATTTAGTTATAATTCTTTTAGGATCAGGGTTCATCACTGTTTTGCTCATTCTCCTCAAGAAGGTTTTCTTTTCTAAGTACTTTACTTGTGAGGTCTTTGTATTTATTTATTTTTTTAATTCTTGTATCAATGACAACTGTACCGGCTATTTTATCATGAATGCCTTGCCGATTTGCATCCCAATATACTTGGAAAAAACCAAGCAGACCGGTTGCTAATCCGGCGGCATATCCTCCAAATCTCTCGAAGGAATACCAAATACCAATAGGTTCATTGTTGAGCCTTACTACTTTTAACCCAAGCAGTTTTTTCCCGGCGGTATGTCCGTTAAAAAGTGCGAGGGAAAGAATAAAGTATAATCCCATCCATCCAAAGGTGAGGCCGAAATCTTCTCCGGCTGCTCTGGCAGATTTTATAAATCCGGGGTTTTCAATTTCATCTCTTAGATCTTCATTTTCATCTTCAAGATCATCAATACGGTCAGTAAAAATTTTATTTCGGGCTTGAAGCTCAGATATTTCAGGGGCCGCAATATTTCCTGCAATAAGAACTCTAAGGCTGTCTGTTAAGGCAGAATCTCCCATATCTATTGCCTGGACAAATGAAAGTAATTGAGCTCGAGAAAGTGAGTCGTATTTTTTTGTCCGAACGGAATCAATAGTTGAAAGGTCATCTCCCAGTTGTTCTGCATAGGCTTCTAATGCAGCAATATCATTTTGATTCGTAAAATCTGTACTAGCCATTTTTTCTGAAAAGTCATCCCATTCAACTCCTTCAGGCACAACAATGTTGTCACTGAGTGTCGGTTTTTCATTATCGGTTCCTTCCAATAAGCCTATTGAAGCTAAGAATACAAAGATACTGGCAAAGGCTGCTCCGGTATATCTTAATATATTTTGCCAGCGTACATCATTTTTGGTACGTATTGCAATCCATACAAACACACCGGCAGAAGCCAATGCGAGAGTTACATTCCCAAGAGAAGAAAGTATGGCCGCTATGAAAAGATCAATTAAAAGAGCTAGAAGACGCCTTTTAGGAGTAGCAAGAGGAAGGCCAAGTAATTCTGGATCGATTTCAAAAGCATATGGGGTTATGATCTGTTTTGGATCATTTTTCATAGTTAATTAGAATGCTTATTTAAAATGTCAGTTAGCTCTTGGTCAAAATCTTTTACTGAAACAGGTTTAAATTCTTGGCCTGTAAGCATCTCAAACAATTCAGCATATCGCTCAAAAACTTCCATACGAAATTCATCGGGAAGATCGGGGAGAGTTTGTCCTTCTAACCCCTGAAAATTGTGTTCCATCAGCCATTCCCTTAAAAACTCTTTCGAAAGCTGTTTTTGCGGTTCCTCTTTCTCCTGTCGCTCTTGATAACCATCCAAGTAAAAATAGCGGGATGAATCGGTGGTGTGAACTTCATCTATAAGAGTTAGTTCTCCGTTATAAAGGCCAAATTCATATTTGGTATCCACTAAAATAAGCCCTTGTTCAGCGGCAACTTTAGTACCTCGTTCAAATATTTTAAATGCTACTTCTTTAATCTTATTCCATAAAGCCGGTTTAACAATCTTATTGGAAATGATTTCTTCTTCAGAGATATCTTGATCGTGACCTTCTTCGGCTTTGGTAGCAGGAGTGAGGATGGGGGTTGGGAATTTATCATGCTCTTTAAGTCCTTCAGGCAGGGCAACTCCGCAAAGTTCCCGTTTACCGGACTTATAAACTCTCCAGGCATGTCCTGTAAGGTATCCTCGCATTACCACCTCTATGGGAATAGTCTCACACTTTTTGGCGATGGTGACGTTCGGGTGGGGCACATCAATTACATGTGTTGGCACAATATCATTAACTTTGTCAAAAGAAAAAGCTGCAAGTTGATTCAGGATTTGTCCTTTGAAAGGTATAGCCTGCTTCATGATAAAATCGAAAGCCGAGATACGATCTGTTACAACGATCCCAAGTTTATTGTCACCCAAATCATAGACTTCCCGGACCTTACCTTTATACGGAGGGGAGAAATTAGGCAGATTGGTTTCAGTTATACAATTTTCAAGTGCTTCTTGAGTGGTAAAATTGGTATTCACGTTACTGTTTATTTTCGGTTGAGCCGCGTTTTACTAATACAGGATTAATGGTAGTTTGATAAAGTTCATCTTCCGGTTTTTGAATGATTTCGGCTAATCTTTTAGTGGCTTGTACACCAATAGTGTACATCTTTTGGTCAATAGTAGTCAGATCCAGATACTTACTCAACTTAATATTGTCGTAACCCATAATTGCGATATCTTCGGGAACTTTTAAGCCAAGTTTAGATAAGGCGTAAATAGCACCTACAGCCTGGGTATCGTTTGAGCAAAAGATAGCTTCCGGGAATTTGCATTGTTTATCATATTTATAAATGGCTTCAAAGCCTGCTTCTTCCGTGAACCCCCCATGTTTAGTGGTGTCTCCACTTTGGAAAAAATCCTTATCAATATTCATTTTGAAATTTTTAAGAGCATCTTTAAATCCTCTTTTACGTTCAGTTGAGGCATGAGATTCAACAATACTGGTGATCATACCGATGCTTTCAAAGCCCTGCTTAACCAAATGTTCGCCGGCTAAATATCCTCCTTTATAATCATTGAGCATAAAGTAATTATAAGAGGAATGAGCCGAGTTTACTAAGACAGCCGGAGTTTGAGTGGCTTGTATAAGCTCATGAACTTGGTCACTTACATCAATAGATAAAAGAATCACAGCATCAGCGGTACCACGGTCAAAGAAATTTTGCACGCCTTCTTCAGGATTCTTTGAACCGGTATTGTACAGCATGATATCAAGATCCATTTTTTTAATTTCATCTTTGACGCCTTTTAATACTTCATTAAAAAATGGCGTGGTGAAAGAGGGAACAGCAATGGCCAGCATTTGAGGTTGCTTACTGGCAAGCTTTCGGGCATTTACCTGGGGACGGAAGTTTAATTCCTTAATCGCATCATCAACCTTAATTTTCGTTGCTTTTGATACATTTTCTGACCCATTAAGAACTCTTGATACAGTTGAGATGGCCACTTCTGCTTTTTTTGCAACCTCATAAATTGTGACTTTTTTACTCATTTTGCCTGATTTATTTAAATATTTCAGTTATTATAACTAATAACCTAATTAAAATGTATTAAGTAAATATAACCATTTAGAATCTTCAAGTATAAATATCTTGGTCAACAATATTCAGTGAAAGATCAATTTAAATTTAATTAAAGTTCTCGGGAACTTTTTCTAAGAAAAATAAGCTTTAGCAAGAGAGTAAAAAATTTCAGATGACAAACATTTTTCACATACCATATCATTTAATACGCCCATTATACGAGAAAACTTCGTTTCACAAATCTGTGATAGAAGATCTCAATGATGATGGATTAAAGAATGCATATTCGCATTGTCGGTTTATTACGAGAAAACATGCGAAGACGTTTTACATGGCTACCCGTTTTTTACCCAATGAAAAACAACGTGGGATCTTTGCCATCTATGGCTTGTGCAGATATCTCGATGATTTGGTTGATGAAGCTGAAGATTTGATCACCGACAAAAAAATTACCGTAGATCAGGTAGATGAAAAGCTTAAACTTTTCAAGCAAAGGTTGGTGGATGTTTATGACGGAAAAATAGCTGAAGATCCTATCCTAACTGCCTTTGCTGATACGCTGAAGAAATACCAGATTTCAATTGAACTTCCATTTCTACTCTTAGAAGGAGTTCGAACAGATCTCATAAAAGACCGGTTTGAAACCTTTGATGAGGTATATGATTATTCCTACAAGGTGGCCTCAGTTGTTGGCCTAATGACCAGTGAAGTGTTTGGTTATGTTAATAATGAGGCCATTGAACATGCGATTGATTTAGGAATAGCCATGCAGTTAACGAACATATTAAGGGATGTTGGGGAAGATCTCAGAAGAGGAAGAATTTATATTCCCCAAGAAGACTTAATTGCATTTAATATTAGCGAAGATGAGTTATTCACTGAAACTGTTAGTGATAAATTCAAAGCTCTGATGGAATTTCAGATTCAGAGAGCCAGAGAGTATTACTTCAAAGCTGACTTGGGTATCCCAATGCTCTCAAGTGATAGTCGTTTACCGGTTTATTTAGCCCGGCATAACTATAGTCGTATTCTCAATAAGATTGAAGAAAACAATTATAACGTTTTTGATAATCGCGCTTACCTTAATTACACCGAAAAATTGTTCATGCTGCCCAAGGTTTTTATTGATTTAAAAACCGGGAGTTAAAATCTTTAATTAGCTTGGAGAATCTTGGCGTAAAGTCCTATCATTAGACAAAAACAAAACAGGATTTTATGGCTGAGATTAAAAAAATATTGGTAGCAAATCGCGGTGAAATTGCTCTTAGAGTAATACATACCTGCAAAGAACTCGGAATTAAAACAGTAGCAGTGTATTCCAGGCCGGATGCACACTCGCCGCACGTACTCCATGCGGATGAATCTGTGTTTATTGGGGAGGCCGCTTCTTCAGAAAGTTATTTGGTGATGGATAAGATTGTTGACGCGGTTAAAAAAACCGGTGCCGATGCTGTTCACCCCGGATATGGATTTTTGAGTGAGAACGCAGCTTTTGCGGAGCGATGTAAGGAAGAGGGTATCATATTTATTGGTCCTGAGCCCAAAGCAATTAGGCTGATGGGAGATAAGACAGAAGCTCGGGAGTTGATGAGTCAGCACAATGTTCCAACGCCTCCGGGACTTAAAAGTGAGCTGAAAGATATTGAAGAAGCCCGCAGTGTAGCTGATGAAATAGGGTATCCTATTTTAGTGAAAGCTGCTGCCGGCGGTGGTGGTAAGGGAATGAGAATCGTCCACAAAAAAGAAGAATTTGAGACGAGTATTAAATCTGCTAAATCTGAAGCCAAAAATGCATTTGGTGACGACCGAATTTATATAGAAAAATATCTCGAAGAACCCCGCCATGTTGAATTTCAGATTATAGCGGATACCCATGGTAATACCTTCCATGTTTTTGACAGGGAATGTTCTGTGCAGCGGCGCCATCAAAAAGTGATTGAAGAAGCACCTTGTGCATTATTAACGCCAGAATTACGGGAGGAAATGGCCAAGGCTGCTATAAAAGCAGCTGAAGCTTGTGATTACATTGGGGCCGGAACCATTGAGTTTTTGGTTGATAAACATCTCAATTTCTATTTCCTGGAGATGAATACCCGTTTGCAGGTAGAACATCCTGTAACAGAAATGATTTCCGGGGTTGATTTAGTGGCGATGCAAATATTAGTGGCAGAAGGTAAAGAGCTTCCTTTTAAACAAGAGGATCTGAAAATTAATGGTCATGCGATTGAGTGCCGTATTTATGCGGAAGATCCTGCTGATAACTTTTTACCAAGTACCGGATTATTGAAGAAGCATCGCGTGCCTACAGGCTCAGGAATTCGGGTTGATTCCGGAGTAGAGGAAGGGCAGAAGATTACCATCAATTACGACCCAATGATTTCAAAATTAAGTGTGCATGGCCCTAATCGAGAAATAGCACGAAAAAGAATGCTTCGAGCGCTTGATGAATACGAAATTGCAGGTTGCAAAACTACCATACCGTTTTGTGAATTTACGCTAAATCATCCGGCCTTTATAGAGGCAAAATATGATACTCACTTTGTGCCTGATCATTTCACCCCGGAAAAGATGCAGCCTGAACAAGATCAAGATGATGTAGCTCTGGCGGCGGTACTTCTGAAAGGGATCGATGAAAATTCCGGAGGTCCGGCACTGCAATTGGATGGTTCATCTGAAAGTATGTGGTGGAAAAACCGGAGGGAGTAAATCATTTTGAAATCACAAGCTTATAAAAAAAAGTTATTCAGCAAGCTGGAATCTCTTACTACGGAGGGACGGAATCAAAATACGCTGGAAATAGATTTAGCTTCACCTCTTGAAATTGCACAACTCATCAATGAAGAAGATAAAAAAGTAGCTACTGAGGTAGAAAGAAAGCTTCCGGTAATAGCTGATATTATCGAATTGGTAAGTGACGCATTTCAGCTGGGAGGGAGATTGTTGTATTTTGGAGCAGGAACAAGTGGCAGGCTTGGTGTACTTGATGCGGCCGAATGTCCTCCAACTTTTGGTGTTCCTCCTGAAAAGGTACAGGGATTTATTGCCGGTGGTAAAGAGGCGATGTTCGTAGCACAGGAAGGGGCAGAGGATTCTGAGGAGGTTGGGGCTGAAGCTGTTGATGACGCTCAAACAGCTCCACCGGATGTGGTTTGTGGGCTTGCTGCCAGCGGCCGAACTCCCTATGTACATGGAGCTTTAAAAGAAGCCACAAAGAGAGGATGCAAAACTGTATTAGTTACTACCGTTCCTTCAGCTCAGATTGATGTAGAGGTCGACTACCTGGTTGATGTTCAGGTAGGACCTGAAGTCATTATGGGAAGCACCCGAATGAAAAGCGGAACGGCTCAAAAAATGGTTTTAAATATGATTACAACCGGTGCCATGATTCGACAGGGAAAAATCTATGAAAATGTAATGGTTGACCTGATGCTTTCAAATGAGAAGTTGAAAGAGCGTGCGAAACGAATTCTAATGATATTTACAGGTATTAATTATGAACAGGCAGAGGAATATCTTTCTACATCTGAAGGACATGTAAAAACGGCTTTGATGATGGCTTTGGGCAATTTAGACGTTGAACAAGCACGAAACCTGTTAAAAGAAAACAACGGGTTTGTGCGAAAGGCACTTTTAAGTTTACATGAATTGTGATGAGAACACTGTTTGGTATTTTCGTATTTATATATTTTAGTTTTTTGTTTCTGCTTTTCTTCTTCCTAATCTCAGCAGTTTTCCTGGTGACTTTTCCTTTTGATAAGTATCGCAAGGCACCAAATTACACGTTGTCACTAATGGCGAAATGTATGATGATGGCAAGTCCATGGTGGAAAATTGAAATTGAAGGCACCGAAAAATTTGATTCGTCTGAGCCAACAATTTTTGTATGTAATCATCAAAGTTTTTTAGATATGCCCGTCATTTATCAGCTGCCCTGGAAAATGAAATGGGTATCAAAGAAGAGTTTAACATACATTCCGGTGATGGGTTGGTTGGTGTGGCTGACGGGACATATAACCATTAATAGAAAGAGTAGAACCGCGCTCAAGAAATTGGATAATTTAGTGCAGCCACTTAAGGATCTTGTTCCGGTGATGATATTTCCGGAAGGGACAAGGACAATGGACGGGGAGATTAAACCGTTTAAAAACGGAGCATTCCTTTTAGCTATGGAACATGGTTTTAATATTCAACCCATGGTTATTGACGGCGGACATTCTGCGATGCCCCCCGGTTCAGGTAAATTAAATCCGAATGTTACCTTCAAGCTAAAAGTTTTAGATGCTATACAACCCGATAGTTTTGAAAGCTTGACTGAAATAAAACAGCATGTCAGGTCTTTAATGATAGCTCAGTTAAAAGAATTGAGACATACTTGATCAAAAAAATAAGAGATATCTACTACGATGAATTTAAGCATGAGCACCGCTTTATGCTTTCGGTAGTTTTTATTGAGTTGCTATTATTATCCTTTATTTACTTTTGGCCTTCTCAAAGTATTGATCAAAACAATGAACTCAGTTTTGAGAGAGATGAGGTTACTTTCATAGAAAATGCAATTGTGACCCGTCAAAGTACAGCTCCGGCTGCACCACCAAAGCCCCAGGTTCCTGTACCGGTGCCTAATGATGAAATAATTGAAGAGGAGATTGACTTTCCTGAGTTTGAGGATGTGTTTGCAAAAATTGATGCCACCGGGGAGTTAGGAAAATCAAGTGTAGAGGGAGAAGGTGAGGTGGTGGGAAGCCCCGAAAATCCCCCGGGATTAGTACGAATTGTAGAACCAACAGTGCCTGATGCTGCAAAAAGAGCAAATATTAAAGCTTGGATAATTGTAAAATTTTTAGTGGGTACAGATGGAAATGTGGAAGACGCTTTTATCTCAGAGATTCGATTATATGAGGGTGATTCCTACGAAGTTGTAGATCAAATTGGATACGGTTTAATGGAAGCCACACTGGAGGCTGCCTTTAAATGGAAATTCAGGTCAGCCACAGATGACGGAAGGCGAGTAAAAACCTATGTAGAAGATAATTTTAATGTTGGCTTTTAATATCTTTGATATAAGTTTGAAATACCTCTATCTTAGGCGCCCTTCGACGGGCTATTCATCTACAAAAACGGAGAGGTGCCAGAGCGGTCGAACGGGCTCGCCTGGAAAGCGAGTGTGCCCCTTACGGGGTACCGAGGGTTCGAATCCCTCCCTCTCCGCATTTTTGCTCCTCTAAATCGATAATTCCATTCCCCAAAAAAATGGTTAATTTCTCAACATGGAACTAATCGATACTTCACATATTCCAAATTGGCCCGAACATGTTCTTTTGGCTTATAACGAAATGAATGATGTTGAAGGGATTGAAGTACTATCCGAAAAGGAGCGCAAAAAATTTCATAGTTTTAAAAGTGAAGGGAGAAAAGCAGAGTATCTGAATTCTCGAAAGCTTTTCAGATTTCTATTGGCTGAATTAGGTGCTGATCCTGACTCAGCTCAACTCTTAAAATATAATGGCGGTAAACCATACGGCATTTGTGGTGAAAATCATATGTATGTAAGCTTCACGCATACACCGGAAAAGGTATTTTGTGCTATTTCAAAAGAGATAGAACTTGGATTAGACTCTGAGGTGGTTAGCAGAAAAGTAAAGCCAAGAGTATTAAACCGTATTTTGAATAAAAGTGAAAGAGAAAGTCTCCATAATATTGATCCTATTGTTGTATGGACCATAAAAGAAGCAGCGGTAAAATTTCTAGGAACAGGTTTGGGCACTCACATGGATGATCATACAATTGTAAAAACTAAAAAAAACCGATATTCCGTAAGATTTAACGATGATAAGTTGATTGAAATTTGTAGTTTTAGGCAATCAGATCATCAAATAGCATTAGCTTATCAAAGCAAACATATTTGATACCAACATCGAAAGCTCGAAGAAGCCATTTCTTTAGATACAGGAAAGGTGTCTTCGAGCTTTTTTTATACATAAGCCATATATCATCAATCAGCACAATGAACGTAGAAGAACTTTCCAGCCAAGAGATTAAAGAGCATATCAAAAATGCAAAACATCTAAACACCAACTCAGAACATGTTAGGATGCTTTTTGTGCCAAATAATATCGATGAGGATAATTTTAGTGAGCTATGTGCCACGTATAAAACCGTTGTTAATCAAAAATTTGATACGGTTGTAGTTATTGAATCGTATACGGGGCATCTTCAAAAAAAACTGGCTATGCCGTCTAATAAAATGTTTGAAACCCGATTTGGAGAAGTGGCTGTTAATGACTACCTACGAAATGAATTTTGTGATGAGGAAGATGATTTCTTCATAGCTGATGAAGGATATAGCAAGGATATGAGCTTATATACACAGCTTCCAATTTTACAGGCATCTTTTGATGACTTTGATGTGGTAAGCCTGCAAATAGGGGACTACGACCCGGCTATAATTCGGGAACTTGCTTTCACTCTTGATGAATTATTACTCTATAAAAATGCACTCATTGTTTTTTGTTGTGATGTGCCGGCAAGTAATCCCGAAGAGCTCAAAAAATTACGCTCTCTTGTCGTAGATAATAATGAATCAGGACTCATGCATTATCTCAATAGTAATGAAAAAACCGTGAACGGAGCCCGGGCTTTTATGAGTGGAATTTTAGTAGCCCGTTCATGGGGATACGAAATTGAGTTATTAGATTACATAGAAACTGCTTCAAATATTTGCGGGTACGCCAAACGAACTCAACCTCAAATGGCATAACATGAAGAAAGATATCCCAATCACAATTATTGGTTTGGGACAAGTAGGTAAAGCATTTTTAAGAGTTTTATCGAAACAGGGATACCGTGTTGTTTCTGCTTTTAATAAATCTTCGATAGACTCATCTTTTCAGAAAGAATTCCCAAAAACGGAATTCAAAAAAGGAATTCCAGATGATTCTCATACTGAAGGAAGTTTTCTGATAGTAACGGTATCCGATGATGCAATAGCCGAAGTATCTCATACTATTGCAAGCAATTTGACTGAGACTGAAAATTCAT
Source organism: Gracilimonas sp. (assembly GCF_031581265.1). GTDB lineage: Bacteria > Bacteroidota > Rhodothermia > Balneolales > Balneolaceae > Gracilimonas. The sequence goes on along the minus strand of NZ_JAVLBQ010000010.1, from coordinate 4,785 downwards.
TTGCCATACATTGTTCTGGAACCCATACTTCTGATTCACTTTCCCCCCTAAAATCAAGGGGATTTAAAACAGCTTCTTTCCATCCAATAAAAGCTATTACGCCCAACACGGATTCGTTCAAAGATTGTTGGTTTGATATGGAAGGAGATGAAGAACTTCTGAAAATGCTTGAGGATTTAGCAGAAACATTAGGTGCAAACTCTTTTCGGGTTGAGCCGGAAGCAAAACCTCTGCTTCATGCATCGGCAGTTGTAGCTTCCAATTACCTGGTCGTTTTGGCTGACTTGTTTACGAAAATTTCCTCTATGGGAAATATCCCGGAAGAAACAGCGATCAAAGCGCTTGCTCCATTGATGGAAAATACCCTGGAAAATATTCAGGAATTTGGAGTTGAAGGTTCACTCACCGGTCCTATTTCAAGAGGTGATGTATCAACAATAAAAGAACATATTGAGAAATTGGGTAGAGAGGGGGAAGTACTCAGTCTTTATAAAATTTTTGGAAGAGAGGCAGTTAAAATTGCTGAACAAAGAAACGGAGAATCAGGGGCTTTAGATCAAATAAAAGAGCTTTTAAAATGAGTGCTGTGGATTCGAGCGATTTTTATGAGAAGGTTTATGAAGTAGTAGCACAAATTCCACATGGAAAAGTAACTTCATATGGGGCTATTGCCCGGTTTTTGGGAGTTGAGTCCGGAGCCCGAACGGTTGGCTACGCTTTGAATAACTACAAAAGCTATGATCTGGATTTTGATATACCTGCCCATCGGGTTTTAAATAGGTTGGGGCAACTTACAGGGCGCGCTTATTTTGAAGGAGACACGATGCGAGAACGACTTCAACAGGAAGGCCTTACATTCAAAGAAAAATACACCGTGGATATGGATAAGCACTTTTGGGATCCATTCGCACTGGTTAATAAGTAAATAAATTTTACTGTTTCTTTTTTGAAGTGAAGTAAAATATGAAATGCCATAAGTATTATTAGTTTTAGATATATTGTGATGATTGTTTTAAATCAAATAAATGAAATGCGCGTTTATTTTTATTCATTCGTTTTCTTTATGACTCTTCTGTTGCCCGCTTGGGTGACCGCTCAACCCGGACCGGCACTAAATATTGGAGATCAGGCCCCATCGGTTGATTTGGAATTTTTGGATACATCGGGTCGTACATTATCACTTAATGAAATAGCTGATGATGGTGGGTTAATGGTTATTTTTTCGTCCAATACTTGTCCCTGGGTTGCCAAATCGGAAGATCGATATAATGCAATCTCCGGTATAGCCAGCCAAAATAATATTGGGGTTATTGCCCTAAATTCCAATCAACGAATTCGGGAGCGGGGAGAGTCGATGGAGGATATGAGAAGAAGAGCTCAAAAAATGAACTATTCTTTTCCATATGGGTTGGACGAGAATCATAACTTAGCAGATGCATTTGGGGCTACACAAACCCCGGAAGTTTTTCTGTTCAATGAAAATCTCACGTTGGTATATCATGGAGCTATTGATGATGATGCCAATAGTTTAAGCGGGGTCGATTCCAACTACTTGGACAATGCTATCAATCAGCTGGTAAATGGTGAGGAAATTTCTACAAAGAGTACAAATGTAGTTGGATGCAGTATCAAGCGAAATGAGTAATTTTCATTAAAAACCCGTAGTTTTAAGCCACGCCAAGATCGTGGCTTTTTTATTGAATGGTGATTTTGATTTTTAAATGCCCAAACAACTTTATCGAAGAATGCCAACCTGGACTTTACATACTCAATTTAAATTTGATGCTGCTCATTTCATTGATGGATATGATGGAAAATGCGGGCGCATGCATGGCCACTCTTACAAAGTAAAAATGACGGCCAAGTCTCATAAACTAAATCCCTCTCAATATCTTGATACCCCGGATATGGTTTGTGATTTCAAGGAATTGAAGTGGGCTGCTAAAGACTCAGAAAAAGGTGGGCTGGATCATGGGTTTTTAAATGAGCTGATTACCGAAAATACCACGGCTGAGCGGATTGCAGAATATATCCATAAAGAAACCAAAAGCAGAATCCCTGAGGGAATTGAACTTACCGTAAAGGTTTGGGAAACGGAAAACAGTTGGGTGGAATACACGGATTAAAAATGTTTAAAACCGAGCAAAAAGCAGATCTAATTTTAGAAAAAGATATTTGGGATGTTGAATATCCTATAATGGAACACTTTTATACCATTCAGGGAGAAGGAGCACACACCGGAAGAGCTTCCTATTTTATACGAACAGCCGGGTGTGATGTCAATTGTTGGTGGTGTGATGTTAAAGAAAGTTGGGAAGAAGAAGGTCATCCAAAGTTAACAGTTCGAGAATTAGTAAAACATGCCAAGGATAGTAATGCACCATTCGTCGTAATTACAGGTGGAGAACCTTTACTGCATGATCTTCTGCCTTTGACACTTGGTCTGAAATCAGCCGGACTCAAGGTGCATATTGAAACAAGTGGCTCATCTCCGCTTTCAGGCCAGTTGGATTGGATAACACTTTCCCCAAAAAGATTTAAAAAACCTACCGAAGAAGTTTTTTCATATGTTGATGAACTTAAAGTTGTAGTGCTTACAAACAAAGATTTAAAATGGGCTGAAGAAAATGCAGCTAAATGTCCGGAGGGCACTAAATTATTGCTGCAACCAGAATGGGAAACGCCCACGTCTGTTGATTTAATTGTCGGTTATGTGAAAGAAAATCCGGAATGGGGCATTAGCTTGCAGACGCATAAATTTTTGAAGGTGCCGTAAATACATGTAGTGTGTAGATAATTTAGGATATTGAATTTAATGAACAAAGAAAAAATCGTTAGAGGGATTGCTTGTATAGCATTCTCTTCCTGAAGGTATGCTACATGAATAACTCCGGTTGTAGTTTGCGCACCTAACAAAGCAACACAGCAACACTACGAAATGAAACCCAGAGCAGAAAAAGCTCCCAAATTTATGAAACTCTGGAGGGGGTTGAACTACATGTTTCAAAGGCTCATATTGTAAAATAATAATTGGGGATAAATATGAGTACCTATACACAACTTTTATATCAATTAGATTTCAGCACCAAAGAGCGCAAACCGGCTCTTACAAAACCGAATCGAAAAGAGCTTTATAAATATCTTTGGGGTATCCTTAAAAATAAAAACTGTCATTTATATCGGATAAATGGAGTAGAAAATCATTTACATATTATCACTCACATCCATCCAACGATTGGTATTTCCTCATTGATAAAAGATTTAAAAACATCAAGTAGCCGATATATCAAAGAGAAGCAATTATTCTCGGATTTTACAAACTGGCAGGATGGTTATGGTGCTTTTAGTTATAGTATTAAAGCCAAAGATCGACTTATTGAGTATGTAAAGAATCAGGAAGAACATCATAAAGAGGTATCATTTAGGGAAGAATACATTGCTTTACTAAAAGAGCATGAGATTGAGTTCAATGAACGGTATTTGTTTTGATCTTCTTGTTGAACCCCTACAGGGTTCGGCCTGTACCACGTTAGAACCCACGGGTTCCGTAGACTACGTCCACTGCACCCGTGGTTATTCATATGAAACCCCGTTCGGGGTTTTGCTTCGCGCATCCTGAAGGGATGGTACTTGAATAACTCCGGGTGTAGCTTGCGAAACCCGGAGCCTGGATCGCATCTAAATCTGCAACCCCAACGGGGTTGAACTAAAGCTTGTAATTGAGCTCGTTTGTTATCAGTTTAGTATAATTCATTATCCACATTTAAAATGAGTTTTAATAAAGCGGTTTTGTTATATGAACTTTAGATTGATAGTATTCCACTTTTGAATTCTTAAAAACAGATTATTTTTATGGCATTTCAATATTCATCAGTTATGATAACAGGGGGTAGTAAAGGAATAGGTTTGACAATAGCTAAAGTTTTCTCGCGGGAGACTGAACGCCCTATAATTTTATTGGCGAGAAATGAAAATGAACTCGCGAAGGCCAAAAAATTTTGTTTGAATGAGGGAGCGGTGGAGGTACATACTATTTCTGCTGACATAACAGACTCTTCTGCACTTTCTGAAATCGATTTTTCTTCTTTGAAAATTGGGATTTTGATTAACAACGCCGGTTCTTTTTTGTTTAAAAATCTTAAAGAAACTACCACAGAGGAATTTAGAGTACAGTTTAAAATAAATACGGAAGGAGCTTTTAATCTCACAAAACAATTATTACCTGAATTAAGAAAGAGTAACCGGGCATTAATTGTTAATATTTGCTCCGTAGGCGCGCTCAAAGGCTTAAAAGACAGCGGTGCTTACTCAATGTCAAAGCATGCTTTGTTGGGGTACACGAGGTCATTGAGAAAAGAATTGATGGGTACGAACATTGCGGTTACCGCCATAAATCTTGGGCAAACCTACTCAACTTCCTGGAAAGAAGTAGATATTGATCCTAATGAACTTATAGACCCTGAAGATGTAGGAAGGCTGATTGTATCTCTTACTAAATTAAGTCCAAGAAGTGTTGCAGATGAAATAATATTGACTCCAATTAACGGCGAAGTTGATCCGATGTAAATATTTATTTGGAAAATGGTTGTGGATTTCAAATTTTACCTCTCAATGCAATCCGCGTATAAATGAGTTACGTACTTGTATAAAACAAAAAGTCCTTACTAAAAAAGAAGATTTAATTAAAATTAAATTGACAATATTAAAAAAGGGTCTTATGAAGCAAACGAGTCAAAGCGGATCGTCTCTGAGTCGTTTAAGCAATATGTGATATAAGTTATGATT